>JBBDML010000024.1:51536-76288 GCA_040878345.1 Acidimicrobiia bacterium
CAGGATCGTCACTCCGCGGCATCGGCCGCTCCCCGCCTCGACTGCCGGGCCGCGTTCTACAGGAAGACGGCCCTGTTGCGGATCCTCAGGAAGACGAATCCGACCACCATCAGGGTCAACCCGACGGCGATGGCAAGTGCAGCCAGGGCGTAGGACATGATCCCGAGGCTGAGGGCTGTGGTCAGGGTGGTGGCATCGAGCCAGGAAGCCCTGGCCGCATTGGGGACCATCACCGCCTCACCATTCTCGTCGAGAACGACATTGCCGCTCTCGTCGAGTTCTGGGACGGTCCGGTCCATCTCGGCGTAGTAGAGCCCCTCGGTCCGGTCCAACTGGTGCTGGCCGATGATGTCGGCCTGGGCCCACATGGTGAAGGGCCCTCTGACCGCGGTCTCCGGGATCACCGCGTCATCGGGGGTGACCACGTCCTGGGCCATGGCCTGGTCCCAGGTGTACCAAACTCCAAAGGCCCCTCCGGCGACGGACCCGAACCCGACGGCGAGCGTCAGGATCGCGGCCACCAGGAGGAAGAAGCTCTTCTTGTGGGCGACCGTCTCGGTCTGGATGAGACGATCCCTGTCGATGGTGTATGACATTTCGAAACCTCCATTGGTTCTGTGGCTGGCTGCCATGCCATCAGCATCGTTCCTTGTGAGAGAATTCACGAGGGGACAAGGTCCCGGAAACGGCGCCGGAAGTCCCGGGCCTACTCGCCTTTGAAATCGGGGGGGCGCTTCTCCATGAAGGCGCCGATGGCCTCGGTGAGGTCGTTGGAGAGAAGGAAGGACGAGTTCCACTGGGCGGCAAACTCGAGACCCTCCTCGATGGTGTGGCCGTCGTTGGCCTTCAGGACTCGCTTGATCCCGGTGGTCACCAGCGGTGAGTTTGCCGCGATCCCCCGTGCCAGGTCGTAGACCGCGGACATCAGCTGGTCCCGGTCGTCCGCCACCGAGCTCACCAGCCCGCGCCCCAGTGCCCATCCCGCCTCATAGTCGTCGCCGGTCAAGGCCATCTCGGTAGTGGTGGCATGGCCCACGATCTTCGGCAGGCGTTGCAGGGCGCCGATGTCGGCCACCAGGCCCATCCGGGTCTCCCTGATCGAGAACACCGCATCGGAGGAGGCGATGCGAAGGTCGCATGCCGAAATCAGGTTCACCCCGGCGCCCAGGCAGTAGCCGTGGACCGCGGCGATCACCGGCTTGGAGGCATCGGCGAGACTGCTGATCGTCCCCTGGAGGCGCCGGATCGACTGATAGAGACGGAGGTTGCGGGTCGCTTCGGACGGTCCTTCGGGTCGGAGCCCGGCGAGCAGGTTGACGTCGATTCCGACGGTGAATGCAGTCCCCCTCCCGGCCAGGACGATCACCCGGACCGAGTCGTCGGAGTCGAGAGCCGCTACCGCCCGGGGAAGATCGGCCCAGATGTCGGCCGACAACGCGTTCAGTTTCTCCGGTCGGTTGAGCCAGAGGGTGGCGACCGGGCCGTCGCTCTCTATCTCGAGGTGCTCGTATCCCACGGGGCTTCCCTACTCGACTCCGCCTCGCCACGCCTCACGCCACCCGGTTCGGCGCCCAAAGCGAAGCAACCCGCCCCGCCCCACCGTGAAGCTGGAGGCGTCCAGGGCGCGCCCCTCACCGAAGGCCTTGTGGAGGTCGCTGAGGACGAGCACGTCTGATGAGGTTAGGGGGAGACCATTCGGCCTCGGTAGTCCCAGACGTGCCAGGGGTTGTGGTCCATGTGGCGGTTCCTTCGCATCGCCGCCGCCATCGGCTGGTTGAAGGTGTCGACGTCGGAGAGCATGGTGGCGATCCCGGCCCCTTGCGCAGACGAGGTCCCGGCGGCGAGGAGGTCGTCGATGTATCCGTGCCCGCGGTGCTCGGGTACGACGCCGATGTGGACGATGGTTGCGCCCCAGTCCTCGTCGGAGCCGATGGCGATGAAGCCAACAGGGTCGTTGCCCATTTGCCCGACCAGCCACATCGCGGCGTCCTTGGGGTCCTGATAGACCATCATCTGCTCCGCCCAGTTCTCGGCTCCGCACCCACCCCAGTAGTAGCGGTCGTTTCGATCCAGGGTGCCTTCACCGCAGCGACCCATGACCGCGGCAAAGGCCGCCGTCCCGATCTCCTCTACCGTGCCGAATGCGAGTCGGGGGCTCACCTCGATCGGCGTTCCGTCATCGACCCAACGGAAACCCTGCTTCTCCTGAAACAGGTTGAGCCCTGATCCCTCGAGGAGGGCGCGGCGCTCTTCGACATGGTCGTGAAAGTCGCGGTTGACCCGGGTCTGGACCTGATCAGGGACCGCGTCACCCAGCGCCCCTGCGGCACTGGTGAGTAGCCGGGACCCGATCTCGAGGTAGTCGCCGTCCCATGGCAGATCGAACCCGGAGGCGGTGAGCTCATGGCTAGGGAGGGCCCCCAACCACGCCGGGTTGCTGGTGGTGGGGGCCACCGACAATGAGACGCTCCCGATCCGACGGCCCTGGTCCTCGGCGACGAAGCGCCACTCACCTTCCCCTGCGGGGAACCCATCCTCGCCCGGAGCCAGCGAGCGAACGGTGATGCCGCTGCCCATCAGTCGAGGAGGGTGGGCCGGTAGAGACGGTCGTGTGTCTTGAGGGCGAACCGGTCGGTCATACCGGCGACATAGTCGATTGCCCGGGTCAGGGGCTCGGCCCCAGGGACTGTGTAGGTGTCGGGCACCTGGTCCGAGTGATCTGAGTAGTAACGAACCAGATCCTGGATCACGTATATCGCTCTTTGCTTTTCGGCCTCGGCCTCGGGGCTGAGATAGACCCGCTCGAACATGAAGTCGCGTAGCGCTCCCATCACCTCGAGGTCCGAGGGGCTCATCGACACCTGGCCCGTCTGGTGCGAGGTCTCAATCACAGATGTGACCATCGAGCCGATCCACTCCCTGGCAGTGGCGCCAAAGGTGGTGAGAGCGGAGAGCGGGAGGTCGCGGTACTCGATGACTCCCGCCCGGAGGGCGTCGGAGACGTCATGGGTGAGATAGGCGATGCGGTCGGCGAATCGACAGATCCAGCCCTCGGGTGTCTGCGGTGGCGGGTCGATTCTCCATGAGTGGGCCCGGACTCCGTCGAGCACTTCGAGACTCAAGTTCACCGGCTCGAGCAATGACAGGGTCCTGACCCCATGCGCCGAGTGGAGCCACTCACCCTCGACCAACGGGCTCAGCGCCTCTTCCCCGGTGTGCCCGAATGGTGAATGACCGACGTCATGGGCCAGGCATATGGCCTCGGTGAGGTCCTCGTTGAGACCCAGTGCCCGCGACATCGCTCGCCCCACCTGAGTGACGTGGATGGTGTGGGTCACCCGAGTCACGTAGTGGTCGCCATCGGGGTGGAGGAAGACCTGCGTCTTGTGCTTGAGCCTTCGGAAGGCTTTGGTATGGATGATGCGGTCCCGGTCGCGCTCGAAGGCGGTCCGGAACTCATCGGGCTCCTCCGGGTGCTCACGGCCCTTCGACTCGTCGGATTTGGTCGCCGCCGCGGCCAAGAGGTCGTGCTCGAGCCTCTCCCGCTCCTGACGAGCCCTGCGGAGCATCTGGTCCATCCCCTGGCTCAGGCGGGGGCCTGCATCTGCATCAGCAGGTTCACGACGGTGTATCCGGCGGCGGCAGCGAGGAGGATCATGCCGGCCCTCCTGACCGGGCTGGCCTGCTGGAAGATGGCGACGGGCCCGGGCTCCCTCTGGCCGCTGATGATCCGGCGCCGCAGCTTGGCCGAGACCGCGTCGATCGCCAGCACTACCACCACCGTGAGGAACAGCACGGTCCCGACGCGCGCATAGTTGTTGAACTGCATCTGGGCGACCAACTCGGCACCGATGCCACCGGCACCGATCGCGCCGAGCACCGCCGACGCCCGGATGTTCACCTCGAACCGGTAGAGCCAGAAGGCGAGGATCGTCGGCATCACCTGGGGGAGCACACCGAACCGCACTTGTGCCACCCGGTTTCCCCCGACTCCGGCAACCGCCTCGACCGGCCCCTTGTCGATGCCTTCGATCATCTCAGACGAGAGCTTTCCCAGCGTCCCGATGGAGTGGAGCCCGATCGCCAGAGTCCCGGTCCAGGCTCCCAGCCCGGTGACCGGGATCAGGATCATGGCAAGCAGCAGCTCGGGGAGGGCGCGAATCGCGATGAAGAGCTGGCGGACGATGGCGCTCGTCACCTTGCCGGTGATGTTCCGGGCGGCGAGAAGGGCCAACGGCAGTGATATGACCGCCCCCATCAGGGTTCCGACCCATGCGATGAACAACGACTCCATCACCCTGGGCAGCGCCCTTTGCACCGTCTCGGGGCTGAGGTCTGGTGGCACCAGTCGGTAAACGATGTTCCAGATGTCGCCCGGAGCGCTGCCGAGCCGGTCCCAGGAGACCCCCAGGCCCGCCGCCGACCAGATGACCGGCACCAGGATCACGACGGTGACGACCCAGCGGAAGACTCGGGGCCCGACCGGCTCCTTCGGTCTGGCCACCTTGGGGGCGGCCTGCTCCACCTTGAGGGTCATACCAGCCGCCTGCGCAGGGCGACACTGATCTGCTCGAGGATGAAGACCACGATGCCAATGACGATGACGATGGCCAGAACCCGGTCGAACTGGAAGAAGACTCGCTGAGCCTCCAGGACCCGGCCGATACCACCGGCGCCCACCAAACCGATCACTGCCGAGGCCCTGATGTTGAGCTCGAACACGTACAGGGCGTAGGCCACGTAGTTGGGCAGCACTTGAGGGAGCACCGACGAGCGCAGCGCCGGGAGATGCCTGGCCCCCGTTGCCTTGGCTGCTTCCAGGGGCCCCGGCTCGGCGGCGTCGATGGTCTCGGAGAGGAGCTTCGACATGATCGCCAACGAGAAGATCACCAGGGCGACTGTGCCGGCGAAGGGGCCGCCACCCAGCGCGGCCACGAAGATCACGGCCCAGAAGAGATCGGGGATGGTGCGGACCAGGTTCATGAACCCCTTGGCGATGAGATAGGTGCTTTTGTTCAATGCGGTGAGGGTCGAGGCCCAGAACGCCAAGGGCAGGGCGATGACGCACCCGAAGACGGTGGCGATGACGGCTATCCGGATGGTCTCCACCATGGGGTTCTCCCGGAGCGGGGCGCCGAATTCCCAGGAGGGCAGCCACCACCAGGTTCCGTCCCCGATGGCCCATGCGAAGTCGGGCGGCCAGAAGTTGGGGACGTTGACGATGTCGGTGATCTCGGCGATCAGCCCGGGGACGGTGAACCCGACACTCACCCCGGCGAAGACGGTGAAGATGAGCAGGGTGGCCACTGTCGCCAGGTTGGGGAGGCTGGTCATCACTGCGAGGGATGCGGCGATGCCCACCGAGGCGAGGATCAACCCTATCCCCATGTAGTCGCCCAGGCCGAACACCGAGTCGACACCCCTCCGCAGCTCGGACAGCGGCGTCATGATGCCCAGGGTGCGGACGGCGGGAAGGGCAAACCCCCCTGCCAGGAGCCACGCCAACCCGATGTTCACCACCGAGGAGGGTCGGATCCCCCTGCGCAACGCCACAACGGCGCAGGCGATGGCGGCAGGGGCGCATGTCGCGCCGAATCGGAGACATGAGAGGACATCGATCTTCTCCGGTGCCCCGGGGAGGACCCGGACCACCAGGAGGGTGGTGGCCACCAGCCCCGCCACCAGAACCATACGGTCGACGTTGTCGATGGCGGCCTTGCCCATTTGGAGGGCGAGGACCAACGCAACGGCGGCGATCAGGCCCCAAATCGCCCCCAAGCCGAGGTTGGCGGTGGCGGCCCCGGCGATCATCCCCCCGACCGCGACCATGAGAGGCAGCGCCATGGAGATGGTGCGACGTGGGGCCATCGGTCGCGCCTGAGTGGCCAGGGTGGCCGTGGTCACAGCCCGGCGCCCTCCAGGAGATCGTCGGGGGTCACCGACCGACCGTAGATCTCGCGGAAGGTCTCTTCGCCGACATCGGCGATGTCGCCGTCATACACCAGCTCACCCGCTCGCAGCCCGATGAGACGTTTGCCGTAGGAGCGGGCCAGGTCGAGGAAATGGAGGTTGATGATCGTGGTGATCCCGAGGTCACGATTGATGCGCCGCAGGTCTTGCATCACGGTGTGCGACGTCACCGGGTCCAGTGAGGCCACCGGTTCGTCTGCGAGGACGACATTGGGCTCTTGGGCCAGCGCCCGGGCGATGCCCACCCGTTGTTGCTGCCCACCGGAGAGGTTGCTGGCACGGGTGTAGGCCTTTTCCACGATCTCCACCCGCTCCAATGCGGTCAGGGCCAGATCCCTGTCGGCGGGAGGCCACATCCCGAGCATTGCCCTGGTGAACCCGACCTTGGCCAGACGGCCCATGAGCACGTTGTTGATCACCGAGGTCCGATTGACCAGGTTGTAGGTCTGGTAGATCATCCCCACATGCGAGCGCAGTTCTCGCAGGGTGTTGGTGCTCGCCCCCCGCACCTCGACCCCGTCGACCTCGACCGATCCGTTGGTGATGGGCACGAAGCCGTTTATGGCCCGGAGGAATGTGGACTTGCCCGCACCGGAGAGGCCGACGATGACAACCAGCTCCCCGTCATCGATGGTCACGGAGACACCCTTCAGGGCTTGGAACCCACCGGGGTAGGTGACATCAACATCGGTGAACTCGATCATCGCGCCGTCCTAAAAAGTGATGCGGGGGGGGGGGGGGGGCCGCTGTCGCGGCCCCCCGCACCTTAGAGGCTTGGTTATGGCCGTTGCTCAGCCACCAAAGCCCAGTTGGTCGATGGCGGCTTCGATCAGCGCGAAAGCGGCCATGTTGATCTCGGAGGCCGGGATCAGGTCGGTCCAGCTGTAGATCAGGTCCATCGTCTCCAGGCCCTCCTCGGTGGCCATGAAGTCGGCGATTGCCTGGTAGATGGCGGCCTTGAGGTCCGCGGGCAGGTTGGCGTCCACTGCGATGACGTCGTTGGCGATGGGAGCGGTGATGTTGAACACGATCACCACCTCGCCCACGTCGGTGTTGGCCTCACGCACGTTCCTACGGGCGTCGTCGAACGAGACGCCGAAGTCGGAGTCTCCGGTGTAGACCGCCAGGACCGAGTTGTCATGGCTCCCGGAGAAGGTCGATGTGTAATCAACGTTCTCCTCCAGCTCCGCCGCGGCCAGCTCGAGCACCGGGAAGATGTATCCCGAGGTCGAGGTCTCGGTGCCGAACGCCATACTCCCGCCTGCGACGACACTGACGTCGACCGGCTCGGGGCAGATGAGACCGGCGGAGATTCCCTCCTCCGGCGTGCCGTCTGGGTTCCACCCCACTTGCAAGGCGGCGGTGTCCGTCGGGCCCACTGCTATCACGTTGTTGCTGGCGTCGTAGTCGTAGGCACCCTCAACGGGATCAGCTCCACAGACCGCAGGGTCGCTGGTGAAGTACTGGGCGTGATAGGTCGCCGACCCGAACCGCACCGACTGCGCCAGCAGCTCGATGTTGTCGTAATTGCGGCTGGCGATCACATAGTTGGCAGGAGCAAAGGCGCCGATCTGGACTTCACCCTCTCCCAGCGCCACACCCAATGCGGTGTAATCGGTGCTGACGATCCCTTCGACGTCGAGGTCGAGGGCATCGGCGAGGACCCCGGCCAGGATGTCGACGTTGTCCTGAAGCTCCTCCGCCTCACGCGACGGGACGAAGCCGAATGTGAGGCTGTCGGGCCAAGCGGCCCTCGGGTCCTCGGTGGTGCTTGGGGCTGGTTGTGTGGTTCCGGGGCCCGCCGTGGTCCCCGGGCCCTGCGTGGTCGTCGACTCGCTCTCGGCCGGAGAGCAGGCGGCGACCACCAAAGCCAGGATCGCGACCATCGCATAGGCAGATTTCTTCATTCTCTCTCCTTGGTTCTCAGTGGACCTGACTCTCCGCGAACGGTGCCCATCATCGACCACCCTCGTACGCGATCAGGTCGGCGGCGAGGGTAGCGACTGGGAGGGACCTTGCGTCCGGTGATCGACGACATCGCGAAACTCGTCGAAGTCACGGACATCGATGGCACCGGCGACCGGGCGGTTCCAGGCGCGGACATACCGGCACACCACCCGATCGGGCCTATTGGAGACGAGTCGGGGGAGGATGTGCGGTCCGTCGTCGAGATAGACATCACAGTCCACCGCCCACTTGTCGTCGATGATGTGGATCTCGGTGGCAGGTATGGCGTGCCGCTCCACCCACTCATGGGTGTCGTCGATGGCGAAGGCCGGCTTCTGGGTGAGGATGATGATTCGGTGCCCTTCGGCCGCCAACCCCTGGAGGGCGACAATCGCACCGGGGAATGGCTCGAGATGCCAGAACAGGGACCGGCCGTCGAGATCGGCTGACCAGTCCCAGAACTCGTCGATGTCGGCGAAGTGGGTCAGGTCGACAACATCGTTCCAGCGTTGGGAGTCCTCGAAGACCAAGCCCGTCCCGAACTCGCGGTTGTAGAAGCCCATCCAGCCCGCGGTGAAGTTGGCGACCACGCCGTCGAGATCGATTCCGAGACGCATCCGGGCAAGCTAATGATCGAAGCGTGAGTAGATGACGTCGTACAGCGACGTCATCTACTCACGCTGACCGGGTTCAGGTCACCTGGACCCAGGCCATCACCTCGGGAAGGCGTCTCCGCAGGAGTCGTGAGGCGATGGCGAGGGAGACCACATAGACCAGGACACCCCAGCCCACGGCGGTGACCGCGGTGAACCACGGTGCGATCACGTTCCCGAACGCAACGGTGAGGAAGACCACCGATGCCGGTGGGATCAGGAGCACCCCGATGGCGAAGAAGGACACCGTTTGGCTGGCGATGGCCAGGCATCCCTGCTCGGTGGATTGAGCGAAGACGTCGGTCCCTTCCCGGGGGAGGCGAAGTGGGGTCAGGACAGAGACCAGGTTCCCCACCGCCAGCTGGGAGCCGATGGCGGCCACCATCAGGGGGAGCACCATCCAGCTCCATCTCCATTGACCGGTGAAGAGAGACAACCCCAGGGCGAGCACCACCGTCTCGATCGCCAGCGCAATGGCGACCGCGGCGTTCTTGCCGAGGAGGAGATGACGGGGCTTGAGTGGGAGCACGAACAGATAGCTGGCGGCGTTGCGCTCCCACCCAAACAGGTTGAGGGCGATGGGGAGGCCGACGAACAGCACCATCACCGGGGCTGCCAGTGGCGCCCAGTCGTTGTCCCGGAGATCGAACATGCCGGTAGCTCCCATCACGCTCCCGGCGACCGCCAACCCGACGAAGATGACCGTCCCGGTCCACACCAGCCGTTGCCGGGGGTCACGGATGTAGAAACGCAGCTCCTTGCGGGCGAGTGTCGGTATCACTCCCCAGGGCCCCGTCGCCATGCCCCGACTCCGGGCCCTGGCCGCGGGTCTGCTCCCCTCCTGCGGCGTGGTCAGCATCCAGGAGAGAAGCCTCCTCCACACCAAAGCCAAGACCAACAACCCGGCGGTGGCCGCAGCCAGAAAGGTCAACGCAGCCATGACACTGCCGGTGGAGGCCTCCACGATGGCGCGCTGTGCCGCCACTGGCGGCAGCAACAACGCCCAGTCGAGGATGGGGGCAGTCCGCACCGCCTCCGCAAACCCGAGCCGGTCGGTCATTCCGGAGATCGACCGGTAGGCGAAGAAGCTCCCCGCCGCCAATCCGAGGATGAGGAAAGTGGCAACATCCCGGCCCCTGCGAGTGCGGAGCACCGAGGAGATCGCGGCCGAGAAGAGCTGGGCCCCAACGGCGAGAATCCCGAGGAACACCAGCGAAGCCGGGATGGCCATCCACCAGGCTGAGGGGAGCAGGGACGCGTTGGCCCCGAGCAAGATCAGGGGCACCGTCGCCACCGGGGCGATGAAGCTCGAGGCGGTGAGCCCGGCGATCATCTGGCTGTCGGAGACCGGGAGGGTCGCCAGCAACTGAGGGTCGAGATTCTCGTCCAGGGGGAAGATGATCACGGGAAGGGTCACCCAGGTGGCGAAGAAGATGAGTGCGGCCCATCCCATGTAGCTGCCCAGCACCTCGGGGGCCGTCTCATCGATGAGACCGGCGATCTCGAGATGGCGGCCGGCCAACCAGACCCCCATCCAGGTGAGGAGAAGGGTGGCGATCGGGAACCCGAACCGACGCTGCTTGTCGTGCCGGATCCCGTTCCAGGTGAGTCTGGCCTTGAGTTCTACGAAGTGCCGTACCACGACGAGCCCTCGAAGTGATCACCACCGACGGCGGCGATGAAGGCGTCCTCGACGGTGTCCTTGCCGGTGAGGCGGCACAGCCCGTCGGGGGTCTCCTCGATGGTGAGCCGACCGTGGACCATGATCCCGATCCGGGTGCACAACTTCTCCACCAGGTGCATCTCGTGTGAGGAGAACACGATGGTGGTTCCCCCCGCCGCCGCCTGGCGGAGGAGGTTGCGGATAAGCCGGGCCGAGACCGCGTCCACTCCCTCGAATGGCTCGTCGAGGAACAACACCGGGGGCCGGTGGATGATGGCGGCGCCCAGGGCGACCTTCTTCCTCATACCACGGGAGTAGTCCCCGACCAACTTGGAGGCTGCGTCGGTGAGATCGAGCATCTCGAGCAACTCGTTGCGTCGCCGTACCGACTCCTCGCGCCCCAGACCATGCATGGCGCCGGTGAAGTCGAGGAGCTCGGCGCCGGTGAGCCGCTCGTAGAGGTTGAACTCCTCCGGGAGCACCCCGATCCGGGATTTGACCTCGGTGGGGCTCTTCCAGGTGTCGAACTCACCGATTCCCACCCGGCCGGCATCGGGGCGGAGTAGGCCCACGATCACCCTGATGGTGGTGGTCTTCCCGGCCCCGTTCTGACCAAGCAGGCCATAGAACTCGCCGGGCTGGATGGCGAGATCTACATCGTCGACCGCGGTGGTCTTGCCGAATCTCCGGGTCAGCCCTTTTGCCCACACCGCGGGTGGCGCGTCACCGCGATGGGTGATCTGGTCCTCGATCATCGGCTGGGTCACGGGTGAGAGTATCGACGGTGACACCGTCTAAATGAAATGCCTGACGACCGGGGTGAATCAGTCCTCGAGGCCAGGTACGGTGGAGGCTTCGTGGAGTACCAGGCCCTCTACCGCAAGTACCGCCCACAGTCGTTCGATGACGTGATCGGCCAGGCCCATGTCACCACCACCTTGGCCCGCGAGGTGGCCGACGGGAGGATTGCCCACGCCTATCTGTTCGCCGGTCCCAGGGGGACCGGGAAGACCACCACGGCGCGGATCCTGGCCAAGGCACTCAACTGTGAGAACCGCAATCCCGACGGGTCGCCGTGCAACACCTGCGGGAGCTGCACCTCGATCACGCAGGGGATCTCGCTCGACGTGCTCGAGCTCGACGCCGCCTCCCACAACTCCGTGGACGACATCCGCGACATCAGGCTGAGTGTCACCACTGTCGCCTCCGCTGCCACCTCGAAGCGGGTGTTCGTCCTCGACGAGGCCCACATGCTCTCCAAGGCGGCGAGCAACGCCCTCCTCAAGACGTTGGAGGAGCCGCCCCCGCATGTCCATTTCGTGCTGGCCACCACCGAGCCCTACAAGCTGCTCGACACCATTCGGAGCCGCACCCAGCGCTTCGACTTCCACCCGGTGCCCATCGAGGAACTGGCCGGTTATCTGAGCACCATCGCCGACCGCGAGGGCTACAAGACCGATGCCTCCGCCCTGCTCGCCATCGCCCGACACGCCACTGGATCGGTACGCGACTCGCTGTCGCTCTTGGAGCAGGTGGCGGCGCTCGGCTCGGGGTCGGTCGACGTCCCCGGGGTGAGACGAGCCCTCGGCCTGGCCGATATCGAGGCCTTCATGCGTCTGGCGCACGCCCTCGGCGATCACGATGCCAAGAGCGCCCTCGAGCTGGTGGCCGAGCTGGCCGCAGATGGCGTCGATCTCAGGAGGTTCGTCGCCGAGTGCATCGGCTTCTTCCGCGGGGTCTTTCTCGCCCACTACGCCCCCAATCTCGCCGAGATCGCCGATGAGCCACCCGACGTCTACGAGTCCTGGAGGTCGGCGGCCGCCATCGTCCCCTCCTCGGATGTGCTCCGCGCCGTGGACGTCCTCGCCGAGGCCCTGGTCAGGCTGAGGGAGGGCCGAGAGGAGCGTCTGATGACCGAGATCGCCCTGATCAAGTTGACCCGTCCCGAGACAGCCTCCGACCCCGAGGCCCTGATCTCGAGGATGGATCGTCTCGAGCGCAGGATGGGTCGGCCCGCCGACCCGCTGGAGCCGGTCGTGGCTCAGACGGCTTCGTCCCCGGCCGGCGGCCATCCGCCTCAGCCTGTGGCTGTGTCCGAGGAGGCGGCGGCTGCACCGGCCGGCATCGACATCAGCCTCGAACAGCTCCGCAAGGTGTGGCCGGGCCTGTTCGGGAGTCTCAGCGAGGTGCTGGGGGCGCGTCGCTGGGCCTTGTTCCGTGAGGCAACCCCGGCCGACGTCATCGGCCGCACCATCGTGTTGGAGGTCAGCCATGACTTCCATCTCACCGCCCTCGAGCAGGATGACGCGGTGGCCCGGATCGTTGCCACCAAGGCCGGTGACCTCCTGGGTGGCCCGGTCAAGGTGGTTTTCCGCTCTCGGGGCGGGGGCCAGCCCTCCCGGGAGGAGGAGAAGATCGACCTCGCCCAGCTCGAGGAGCGCCCCGAGTCGGAGACGAACCCCGAGAACCTCCTCGCCGCCGAGCTCGGCGCCCGGGTCGTCGACGAGTAGGCGTCCGACAGGTCCTGTCACGGTTGGGCAGTACCCTGGCCCAATGAACCGTCAGCCCGACATGCGTCAGATCATGAAGCAGGCGCAAGAGATGCAGCAACAGCTGGCCCGGGCTCAGGCGGAGCTCGCCGAGCGCCGATTCGAAGGGTCGGCAGGAGGCGGGCTGGTCCTTGCGGTGGTGACCGGCGGCCCCGAATTGGTCGAGATCCGGATATCACCCGAGGCGGTCGACCCGGCGGACGTCGAGATGCTGGAAGACCTGGTCCTGGTGGCGGTCCGCCAGGCCATAGATGGAGCGGTGTCAGCCGCCCACGAGACCCTGGGCGGCCTGGCCGGTGGGCTCGGGGGCATGATCGACTGATGTTCGAGGGCCCGGTTCAGCGCCTCATCGACGAGCTGAGCCGTCTTCCCGGGATCGGGGGGAAGACGGCGCAGCGTCTCGCCTTCCATCTGCTGTCCATCGAGGAGACCGACGCCCGAAGGCTCTCGACAGCCATCAACGACATGCGCGACCAGGTTTCCCTCTGCCAACGTTGCTTCAACGTGGCCTCCGGTGAGCTCTGCGTCGTCTGTCGCGACACCCGGCGTGACGACACCGTGATCTGTGTCGTGGAGCGGGCCCAGGACATCGTGGTGGTGGAACGGACCCAGGAGTTTCGGGGCCGATATCACGTCCTTGGGGGCTCCCTCTCCCCGATCAACGGGGTGGGACCGGGCCAGCTCCGATTCGATGAGCTCAAGGCCCGCCTCGGCAGCGGCGTTATCGAGCTGATCGTGGCCACCAACCCGACCACCGAGGGTGACGCCACCGCCATGTACATCGCCCGTGAGTTCAAGCCCCTTGGAGTCAGGGTCACCCGGCTCGCTTCGGGGCTGCCGGTCGGCGGCGATCTCGACTATGCCGACGAGCTGACATTGGGGCGGGCTCTGGTGGGCCGCTCCGAGCTCTGATCCGATGGCGTGCCCTCAATCGAGGACGAGGCTGGAGATGGCCCGGAGGCGCGCCAGGTCGTGGTGGGCCACCATGTACCGGATCGACCCGGTCTTGGATCGCATGATCACCGAGTGCGTCTCTGCACGGTCCTCGCCGGTGAAGTTGACGGCGTCGAGGAACTCGCCGCCTGTGACTCCGGTGGCGGCAAAGAAGACATTGTCCGAGGTCACCAGATCGGCGGTGGTGAGCACCCGGGTCAAGTCCATCCCGGCTTCCATGGCCAGGGCCCGCTCCCCATGGTTGCGTGGCCACAACCGGCATTGGATCTCGCCCCCGACGCAGATGAGGGCGGCGGCGGCGAGCACCGCTTCGGGCGACCCTCCGATCCCGATCATCAGGTCGGCTTCGTGGTCGTCTTGGGTGGTGGATATGGCGGCGGCGACGTCACCGTCCCGGAACACCGAGATCCGGGCCCCGATCTGCCGGATGGCGTCGATGTAGGGCTGGTTGCGGGGCCGGTCGAGGACCAGGCAGCGGAGATCACCTACATCCTTGCCCTTGGCTCTCGCCACCTTCTTCAGGTTGTCGGCCACCGGGGCCTCGAGGTCGATGGCACCTTTCGCCTCGGGCCCGACTGCGATCTTGTCCATGTAGACCAGGTCCCCGGGGGCGTACATCGACCCGCGCCCCTCGGCCAGTGCGATCACCGCGATCGCTCCGGGGAGCCCGGCGGCGGTGAGGGTGGTCCCGTCTATTGGGTCGACGGCCACGTCCACCACCATCCCCGATCCGGTCCCCACCCTCTCGCCATTGAAGAGCATGGGCGCCTCGTCCTTGGCTCCCTCCCCGATCACCACCGTCCCGTCGATGTCGAGTGTGGAGAGATGTAGTCGCATCCCGTCTACCGCCGCCTGGTCGACCTTCTCCTTGTCGCCGCGTCCCAACCATCGGGCCGCGGCCAGGGCAGCGGTTTCGGTGACACGGACCAGATCGAGCCCCAGGTTGCGTTCGACGGGCTCGGCCATCAGTCCCCGACCCTGACCACGATGGCGTCCCCCTGACCCCCGCCGCCACAGAGGGTGGCCGCGCCGATCCCACCCCCCCGTTGCCGGAGGGCGTTGACCAGGGTTACCACCAGACGGGCGCCGGTCGCTCCAAGGGGGTGGCCCAATGCCACCGCACCACCATTGACGTTGACCTTCGCTTCGGGGATGTCGAGCATCCGCGCCGACCACAATGCCACTGCGGCGAAGGCCTCGTTGATCTCGACCAGGTCCAGGTCGGCGGGCTCGAGGCCTGCCTTCTTCAGCGTCACCAGAAGGGCCTCGGCTGGTCGCTCGTGGAGGGTGGCGTCGACCCCGCCGATCTGACCATAAGACAGGATCTCGGCGAGGATCGGGGCCCCGGCGGCGGCGGCTGCCTCGGGGTCCGCGACCACCACTGCGGCGCCACCGTCTGAGATCTGGGAAGCGTTGCCGGCGGTGATGGTCCCGCTGGTGGAGAAGGCAGGGTTCAGGGCGCCCATCGACTCCGGGGTCGATCCGGGGCGTATCCCCTCGTCTCTCCCCACCCGGACGACCGCCCCACGAGGCTGAGGAACCCCGACCGGGACGATCTCATCGGCGAACCGGCCACCGGCAGTGGCCTCCTCGGCCCGTTGGTGACTACGCGCCGCCCACTCGTCCTGCTCCGCTCGGCCGATTCCGAGAAGCCGGTTCTTACGGTCGGAGGACTCGCCCATGGTGCATTGATCGAAGGCGCAGAACAGGCCGTCGTGCTGCATGACGTCCACCATGGAGACGTCGCCGATCCTTGCCCCCCACCGAAGCTCCCGGGTCAGGTATGGGGCGTTCGACATGCTCTCCATTCCCCCGGCCACCACGAAGGTCGCCTCGCCGAGCCGCACCGATCGGTCGGCGAGCCCGATCGCCGACATCCCCGAGAGGCACACCTTGTTGACGGTCACCGAAGGGACGTTCATGGGAAGACCGCCGCGAACCGCCGCCTGCCGGGAAGTGATCTGCCCCTCGCCGGCCTGGAGGACATGGCCGAACAGCACCTCATCGACCGAGCTCGGGTCGGTGCCCGACCGCTCGAGGGCGGCGGAGATGGCGGCGCCACCCAGATCGACGGCGCGGAGGGGGCGCAACACCCCGTTGTATTTCCCGATCGGTGTCCGTGCGATCCCGGTGATGACGCTGTGCTTCAAGGCCCCTGAGAGTACCTTTGGCCGCGGTGAAGCTGCTCAACCTGGACCATGTCGCCATCGCCGTCCATGACCTCGACGCCGCCATCGAGGGATATGCAGATCGATATCGGGTCACCCCGCTCTACCGGGAGGTGGTGGCGGATCAGGGGGTCGAGGAGGCGATGATCCCGGTGGGGGGCTCCTTCGTCCAGCTCCTCATGCCTCTCCACGATGAAACCCCGGTGGGGCGTTTCCTGTCCAAGAGCGGTGAGGGTCTGCATCACGTGGCGTTCGCGGTGACCTCGATCGAAGCCGCACTCGATCATCTCAGGGAGTCGGGGGCTCGTCTCGTCGACACCCAGCCCCGTCAGGGCGGCCGTGGCACCCGGATCGCCTTCGTCCACCCCGGAGACCTGGGCGGGACCCTGATCGAGCTGGTGGAGCTCGGCGATGTATGAAGCGATCGAGATCAAGGGTGGCGCCGGGGAGTTCGAGGCTGCGGTGATCGCCATCGTCCTCGATCATCTGGCCCGCGAGGAGAACGCGGCGCGGCAGAGGAGGAGCTCGAGCGGCCCTGAGTTGCCGGCTTGGGTCAGGGCCACCCCGCCACAGCTCCCCAATCAGTCGACGCCGACGGTCACCCCCGACGGTCTCTGACCTCGGAGCCGGGACCTCCCCTTCGCCTCAGCTCCCTCAACTCGGGTGAGCGGAGCAGGAGAGTGGCCACCAGAAACACCGCAACCACGGTCACCAGGCCGACTACCACTGCGAGGATCCCCTCAGGGGTCGAGATCGCCTCGTCACCGATGATGGAGCCGACCAGGGACCTCCCGATGACGGCCGCGGTGATCGCCGCCACCAGCCCTCGGCCCATCGACCCGAGGAGCCGCCAGACCGGCTCAGGCCCCGAGTCCCGCCACCAGGCGGCCAGCATCGCCAGGGCGTAGGCCGTCATCACCAGGGTCGAGGCAATGGCCATCCCCTCCACTCCTCGCCGGTCGCGGAGCACCAGCCATACCGGAACCGCCAATGCGGTGAAGACGGTGCCGATCAACACCGGGGTCCACATCTTGCGTTTTGCATAGAAGTGTCGGGAGAGGATCTGGTGGAGGCCCCAGGCCGGTATGGAAAGGGCATAGATGCCGAGCAAGCTCGCCACCACCCCGGCGTCGGCCTCGGAGAACTCACCGTAGAGATAGAGCACTCTCACCAAGGGCACCGCCACCGCCACCAGGGCAGCCGCCGCCATGAAGGCCGCAAACAGGGTCCCCCGGGCCGCCCGAGCAGTCGTCCTGGCCAGCCCCTGGTCATCGTCCCTGGCCGCCAGCCGGGCCAGGAAGGGGTAGGCGGCCACCCCCGCCGCCTGGGCCACCACCCCGATCGGGACCATGTTGAGCTGCCGGGCGAAGGACAGGGCCGAGGTGGCCCCCTCCTCGACCTGACCGAAGAACCTCACGAACTGTTCGTCGAGCACCGCGATCGACTGCCCGATCATCAGGGGGAGGGCGAGCATCAGGTACTCACCCACTGCCGATTGCCCACGGGCCACCGGTCTCATCCAGGTCCCGGTGCGGCGCGCTCCGACCCATTGCAGGCCGAAGTTGCCCATCGCCGACCCGATGACCGCACCCCACAGGAACCCCTCGGGCCCGGCTCGGCCTATCGCCGCTCCGGTCAGGCCACCGACGATGATCCCCAGGTTGTAGATCAGGGGCGCGAGGGCAGGGACTACGAACCGGCGATGGGTGTATTGGACTGCGATCAAGAGGGCACCCATCACCAGGAACACCTGGGCGGGGAGCACCAGCCGGGTCAGGCTGACCAGGCGGGCGTGCTCCTCGACCACCTCCGGGAAGACCAATGAGACCAAGGACCCGGCGAACACCCACATCAACGCGGTGAGGGCCAGGATGGCGATGCCCACGAACCGGTAGACCGAGGTGAAGGCCCGGCTGGCGGCCTCCTGGTCGCCGCGCTCCAGATGACGGCTCAGGATCGGGATCAGGGTGATGGTCAGATAGGCGCCGGCCAGCAAATAGTTGAGGAAGTCGGGGATGGCGAAGGCCTGGCGGTAGAGGTCGCCCTCGGCGTTGACCCCGATCAGCCCGGCGAGCAGCGCCTCCCGCCCCAAACCGAGAAGCCGGGAGAGGAGGACACTCCCCGAGACCACCAGGGCGGCGCCCCCTATCCGCAATGGCCGGCTCATGGCGCGACGGCGAACTCTCTGAGGCTGTCGATCACCGAATCGGGGACATGGAGGTCTCCGTACCCTATGCCCAACTCGACCCCCGGCTTGTAGCTCCCGTGGTAGTCGCTGCCCCCGGACGGCACCAGCCCGAAACGCCGTGCCAGATCCGAGTAGCCGTCACGCTCGTGCCGGTGATAGCTGGGGTAGATGGCCTCCAGCCCCACCAATCCGTGATCGATGAGACCGTGGAGCAGCCGCGCCATGTCCTCGGCCCGGTTGATGCCGAGGGTGTGGGGGTGGGCGAGGATCGGCACCGCGCCCGATTCTCGCGCCAGCCTTATGGCCTCGCCCGGATTGAGACGGGGCCGAGCCACGTAGCCGGGGCGGTCCCGGCCGAGCCACAGCTCGAAAGCGCCTGCGATATCGGTGACATAGCCCTTTCGCATCATGACCGCGGCGATGTGAGGGCGGCCGACACTGCCACCACCCGACTCGATGGCCACCTCCTCTGCGGTGACTTCGACCCCGTGAGCGGCGAGGGCCTCCAGGATCAGCGTGTTCCGCCGGTCACGACCAATGCGCAGGGACTGGAGACGGTCCTGGAGCGGCCCGGGGACCGGTTGGAGCCAGAGCACCACCAGATGCATTCCCCCCTCGTCCTCCAAAGAGAGCTCGGTCCCCGGGATCAGTTCCATCCCGGTCCCCCTGGCGGCGATCTCGGCCTCGGCGAACCCCTCCAGGGTGTCGTGGTCGGTGAGGGCCATTGCGGTGAGCCCCTGGGACACCGCCATCTCCACCAGACGGCCAGGAGCGTCGGAGCCATCGGAGGCTCGGGAGTGGGTGTGGAGATCTACCGCCATGCCACCGCAATCATGACGATGCCCGGTGTCAAGAACCGGAAACGTCGATCGTCACCGACTCGATGTACACCGCCTCCAGGGGAAGGCTCTCCTCGGCGGAGCCGGGCTGGAGATCGGTGGGTATGGCGGCGATCCGGGACAGTGTGTCATCTCCGGAGACCACCGTTCCCAAGACGTTGAAGCTGTTGGTGAAAAACCTCCCGTTGTCCCCGATGACCACGAAGAACTGGGATCCGGTGCTCCTCGCCCCACGGTTCGCCATCGCCACCACCCCCCGCTCGTATACGAATTCGCCATCGGGATGCTCATCGGCGATGACGTAACCGGGCCCTCCGCTCCCATTGGCGTTGGGGTCGCCGCCCTGGACCACGAAGTCGGCGGCGATCCGATGGAAGACCTGACCGCCGTAGAAGCCCTCACGGGCCAGGAACACGAACGAGTTCACCGTCTCCGGGAACCCTTCGTGGTCGAGCTCGATCACGATCTCACCACAAGAGGTGACCAGTGTGGCGGTCACGGTGACGCCGGCCACCAGGTCGCTCTGCCTCACCGGGGCCTCGAAGGATTCGACCGTCTCGGAGGGAGGCTGATCGGCGCCACACGCCGTCTCCTGGCCACGGAACCGCTCGTAACCCCCAGGAAGCTCGGTCTCCCCGCCGGCCAGGTTGGTCAGGACCACGAACCCGATGACCACCACACCGAAGATCAAGGCGGTGGTGATCCGTCGTCCCAGCTCCCGTCGCTGCTCCCGCTTCTTCGATGCCTGGCGCTTGGCGGCGCGCTGCTCCTTCTGGCGCTGGCGGCGGTCGGTCATGGCCCGGCGACTCTAGGAGGGCTGGTGTTCGTAAAGGGAGGCGAAACCTTCCAAACTGTGCGGGTAATGCCCATCGTGGTCCAGAAGTACGGAGGTACCTCCGTCGCCGACCCGGCGCGGATCAACGCCGTTGCCGACCGGATCGCTGCCAGCCGCGCCGCCGGGAACGACCTGGTGGTGGTGGTCTCGGCGATGGGCGACACCACCGACGAGCTGCTCGAGCTGGCATCCCGGATCAGCGCCTCCCCGCCCGGGCGGGAGATGGACATGCTGCTGACCGCAGGGGAGCGGATCTCGATGGCGCTCCTCGCCATGGCCCTCCATGAGCGTGGCGTCCCCGCTGTCAGCTACACCGGCTCCCAGGCCGGGATCCTCACCGACTCCTCACATGGCGAGGCACGGATCACACGCATAACCGGTGAAAGGGTCCGCCAATCGCTCGACGAGGGCAAGGTCGTGATCGTCGCCGGCTTCCAGGGCGTCGACCCCTCCTCGAAAGAGATCACCACCCTGGGGCGCGGAGGATCGGACGCCACCGCCGTCGCCCTGGCCGCAGCACTGGGGGCCGACAGCGTCGAGATCTACACCGATGTCGACGGGGTCTTCACCGCCGACCCGCGGATCGTCCCCGAGGCCCGGAAGCTGGACGAGGTCGCCTTCGACGAGATGCTGGAGATGGCCGCAGGTGGCGCCGGGGTCCTGATGTCACGCTCCGTCGAGTTCGGTAGGCGTTTCGACGTCCCAATCCATGTCAGGTCTTCGTTCACCGATGACGAGGGCACCTGGGTCCGGGAGGCGTCTATGGAGCAGGCTATCGTCAGCGGCATCGCCCAGGATCGATCCGAGGCGAAAGTGACCGTGAATCGCGTCCCCGACCATCCGGGGGTTGCCGCCGCACTGTTCGGCGCCTTGGCCCGGGCCCGGATCAATGTCGACATGATCGTTCAGAACGTCGCCCATGACGGCAGCACCGACATCAGCTTCACCGTTCCCCGGGCCAACCTCGTCGAGGCCGAGCGGATCTCGAAGCAGGTCTCCGGCGAGATCGGTGCCGAGTCGGTCGATGTCGACGCCGGGATAGGCAAGGTCTCGCTGGTGGGCGCCGGGATGAAGTCACAGCCCGGGGTCGCAGCCAGAATGTTCGAGACCTTGGCCTCCGCCGGAATCAACATCGAGATGATCTCTACCTCCACCATCAGGATCTCCTGCGTGGTCCGGGCCGATCAGTTGGAGGAGGCGGTGCGGGCCCTCCACGCCGCTTTCGACCCGCCAACCATCACCGAGGAGCCCAAGGGATGAAGGGCCGGACCGTTGCCATCGTCGGCGCCACCGGCGTGGTGGGCCGGACTATGCGCTCGGTGCTGGAGGAGCGTGACTTTCCGCTTGCCTCGCTTCGTCTCCTGGCCTCATCGCGTTCTGCAGGCAGAAGGATGGAGACCAAGTGGGGCGAGGTGACGGTCGAAGACCTCGCCTCGGCCGACCCATCGGGTATCGATATCGCCCTCTTCTCCGCGGGTGGGGATCGGTCTCGTGAGCACCTTCCGCGATTCGCCGCCGCCGGTGCGGTGGTCATCGACAACTCGTCCGCCTTCCGGATGGACCCGAACGTTCCTCTCGTGGTGGTCGGCGTCAACGACCAGGCCGTTGCCGGTCACGCGGGGATCATCGCCAACCCGAACTGCACCACCATGACACTGATGATGGCCGCCGGGCCGCTCCATCAGGCCGCCGGCCTGGTCAGCGTGGTGGCCACCTCCTATCAGTCGGTGTCCGGGTCGGGCCACCAGGGAGTCACCGAGCTGTTGTCACAGAACGACACCCTTCGTGGCCAGGTCCACGAGATGATGCTGGGTGGCTGGGCCGGGCTCGGGCCGGCCCTCTATGCCAGGCCCATCGGGTTCAACGTCCTCCCGATGGCGGGGAACATGATTGACGACGGCTACACCGACGAGGAGATGAAGCTGGTCAACGAGTCACGCAAGATCCTCGATCTCCCCAACCTCAGGGTGGAGCCGACCTGTGTCCGGGTCCCGGTGCTGGTGGGACATGGGGTGGCGGCGACGATGCGATTCGAGAGGCCGATGACCGCCGATGAGGCCTTGTCGGTTCTGGCGGCGGCGCCGGGGCTCGCCCTGTGGAAGGACCGGGTGCCCACCCCGCTCGACAGCGTCGGCATCGACGACGTCCTGGCGGGGCGGGTCAGGGAGACTGTCGGCGAGCCTGGTGGGATCAACCTTTGGGTTGTGGGGGACAACCTGCGGAAGGGGGCCGCGCTCAACGCCGTCCAGATCGCCGAACTGGTCTGAGCCCTAGGTGCCCCGGGGCGGCTCGTCTCTGAGGAGCGCCGACATCCGCCGTCTCAAGTTGGGATGGGCGTTGCGCAACCCGAGGTCGAGGGCGAATCGGGCGTCGTCGTCGATGTTGAGGACGATCTCCTCACCCTCAGCCCGAACATGGAACCCGTCTAGCAACGCCGACACTCGGATCTCGTCCCGGGGCCAGCTGGCGACCTCGATATCCCCGGCGCGCATGGTGAGCCGATCATCGCTGAGATCGATGAGGATGTGGATTGGGGCGTCCTTGGACCCTTCGAACCTCAACACCCCGTCATAGAAGGACACCCGTCACCTCCCTTACCTGACGAATGACAGAATATCCGAGATTCGCCGACCGGGGAAGCCCGTTGTTCCGGTGGGAGTGGGCATGGCGTCCGACCCGGCCTACCATCCCACCTCGATCGGGACGTGGCGCAGCTTGGTAGCGCGCAGCGTTCGGGACGCTGAGGTCGTGGGTTCAAGTCCCACCGTCCCGACTCAGAAAACCCAGGTCAGGGCCGTTCGCGAGGACGGCCCTGATTCGCGCCCGAGGTTCCATCGCACATCCATCGCACAGGAAGACCTTCCCAGTACTGCATCGAACTCTAGGTACTGTCAATTCGATGGATTCGAGGCGAGTGCCTGAGGTCATTTATCTGGATCAGTGGGTCTGGATCGAGTTGGCGCGACGACGATTGGGACGGACAGGATCGATCCCGGTGGAAGTACGCGATCGACTCGTTGCTAAGCGATTGGACGGTCATGCTGTTTATCCGCTCTCAGAGGTTCACTACAAGGAAACCTGGAAACAGCGCGACCCTCGGCGGCGCTCGGAGCTAGCTGTTGAGATGGCGCTCCTCTCAAACTTCATCACACTGGCTCCCCCACGATCGACTTGGCCGCAAGAACTGGATCTTGCGCTTTACCGACGGTATGGCAGGCCGACTCTCTCAAATGACTTCAGAGTGTTTGGCCGCGGTATTTCCTTCGCTGTCGGCGAGGAGGAACCGTCGGACGTCGGGATGCTCGACCTTGAGAGCCGCTTCCTTCTTGAATGGCAAGCCCTGAGAAGTCCTGACGAGGGGCACTGGAAGGTTGAAAGGCTCGCGCGGACGGACAAAGACGGTCGGCTTGCCGATGACGCCAGTGCAATGAGCCGAGCGTTGCGCGAGTGGCATGCTTCACCAAGAGAGAGGGAGCAACACTTACGCATACAAACGCTCGTCGGTTTGGACTATGCGTTCCTTCAACGTCTCATCCTGGCTGATGTGACTCCCGACGATGTCGCCGCTATGGGGGGTGAGGGGCTGGAGGATCTAGTCAGCGACGTGCCAACGCTATGGGTACTGGCTGAACTTCGGCGGCTGAGGCATCAGAACCCGGGACAGCGATTCACCTCAAACGATCTGAATGACCTTCGTGCCTTGGCTGTTGCTGTTGTCTACTGCGATGTCGTCATCGCTGACAAGGCCTGGGTTCATTTCTTGAAGAGAACCGATCTTCCTGAGCGGTTTGGGACGGTCGTTTCGGCGGACCCTGCATTGGCGGCGGCCTCATAGGTTCAGAGGTAGCTACCGATCGATGCGGCGGCATTAACGGGACAAGCCGCGGTCGGCGACTCGATCCTGAATGAACCGCTTGCCGAGTCGATCTGCTGCCTGGCGGTCAGCCTCCGTAGTCGCTTGGGCGTAGACCCCGAGCGTGAGTCGTGGGTCGGTGTGGCCGAGCCGGGCCTGGGCGGTCTTGATGTCGACGCCTTCGAGGACAAGTCCGGTGGCGTTCGCGCGCCGGAGGTCGTGAAACTGGAGCCAGTCGAGTTCGGCTCTCTCGCGGGCCGGGTACCAGATGCGATGAAGCCAGTTCGCATAGTCCAGGTGGTCGCCGTCTGGTCCAACGAAAAGAAATGCCGACCGGTCGCTCCTGGTGACCCCGCGGTGTGCCATGTGACGCTCGAGGAGGGCCATGAGTTCGGCTGGCGCGGCGAGTGTGCGTCGGCCGGCGTTTGACTTGGGTGGTCCGATGACTGATCGGCCGCCGATTCCCCGAGTAAGTTGCTCGGCGACGGTGATAGTGGATCGTTGGAAGTCGATTCGACCGACTCTGAGTCCGGCGCACTCCCCCCATCGCAGCCCGAGGACGGCACCGACATACACCATCGCCTGATAGTCGTCACCGAGCGCGTCGGCTATCCGGTGAATCTGGTCCGGTGTGAGCTCAGGTCGCTCGACAGGCTGCACTTCGGGGAGGTTGATTCTTCGAGCGGGGGTTCGGGCGATGTAGTCCTCCAGTACTGCATGGTTGAGCACAGCTCGGAGCGTCCCGTAGATCCGACGCACTGATCTCGGTGAGAGGCGCTTGGACCACGCGTTGACGCACCTCTGGATATCCGCTGGCGACAGCGATCCGAGTTCTCGGTCGCCGATCGCGGGAAGGATCTGGACCCTGAGAGCTGACTCGTCCTTCGCCAACGTGTTCGGCCGCTTCGCCGGGTTCGACTCGAGCCAATGACCCGCGACCTCTCTCAGGGTGGTTTCGGCTCGCCGCGGGTCGAGCCATGCCCCGCGTGCCTGATCGACGAGCTCCTTGCGTTCGAAAGCCTCCGCTTCGCGTCGTGTTCGGAAGGTGCGCGTGTACCCCCGACCCGACGGTTCCCGTAGCCGGACGTCGTAGCGCCGGTCGCCGTCCTGAGTGAAACGGACATGGACGCTCA
>JBBDML010000025.1:0-16397 GCA_040878345.1 Acidimicrobiia bacterium
TCTGACTCATGCTCCAGCGGTCATGATCCGGTGTTAGGTTTCCACTCCCCGCATCGACGCGTGATAGGAAGGTCGAGAGATGCCAACATTCATGGACGTGCACAGCCTGGAAGGCGGCGTGTCAGCAACAGACGTTGCCGGCGCACACGCGGCCGATCTGGCCACACAAGCCAAATACGGCGTTGACTACAAGAGCTACTGGGTTGATGAAAAGGCTGGGAAGATCTTCTGTCTGGTTGATGCACCAGACACTGAGTCGGCCATCCGAGTCCATCGCGAAGCCCATGGTCTGGTCGCGGACGAAATCTACGAGGTGTTCGAGGGCTCGTAGCGCGAACCAGGCTTCGCGACCCACTTCGTGCGCAGCCGTTTCGGCGTCGGCTTCGATCAGTCGTTCACGTAGCCATCACAATTGGCGAGGTCGCCTACCGACCCGAAGACCCACACCGCCGTCTCCCCTTGGCGGGTACCAGAGCCGAGCTCGATCGGGCGCTTGACACTGCCTGGGCATCATCTATTGACGCTCAGGTTTGTCGTCGTCTTTGATCGTCAAGACCGACCCCGAAAACCCTCGCCAACAGCCATGGCTCTCTCCACTGATGAACCCGTTCCGTTCCCAGGTCGGAGTCAAGAAGGGGATGAAACGGTCCAGCCATGCAGGCGAGCCGCCCCAGCCATCCGACTGTCGTAGGTGATGACCCCACTCAGCGTACGGTCGAAGAGCGCAGCAGTGGCAAGGTGAATCGCATCCAGGGAGCGGACTGTGGCCGACTCCAGCAACCCTGCGTCATCCAGCACTTGATTGTTGACACGCACGAGATCGATTCCACGCAGCACATCGGCCGCCCGACGATGGAACCGCTCACCGAGCCCTAGAACCGCCCGGTGCACCTCAGTCCGAACCAGGGCACTGGCGACCAATGGCCCACGACGTCGAACGAAACGCCGCAGAGCAACCGATTCGGCCTCTTGAGCCACGAGTTTGACGATCGCCGACGAGTCGATGTACCAGACCTCTTCAGCGCTCATCGGCTCGCAGACGCTCGAGCACCACGGAGGGCGCTTCCTGGCTATCCGTCAGCTCCAGCGGAGTAGGCATCTCGTCGATGTCCAGCTCCGCCTCGTCGATCTCTCCAGAGGCACGAAGGCGCTCGAGGGGAGGTGCTTCGGGAAACGGTGTCAACAAAGCCACCGAACGACCACGATCCGTGACCTCGATGGTCTCGCCCGCTTCGACGCGGCGCAGGTATTCGCTCGCCCTCTGGCGGAGCTCTCGTATCCCTATCTTGGTCATAGTGCTACAAGTAGCACTTTAGGCCGAGAACGTCAATCCCCTCTTCTCCCCCACCAATGCACCCGCTTCAGGCCATGACGGTGGCTTCAACGCGCCGATGCCCTCGTTGGGGCCGGCCGCACCTCGACCGTTGCTTAGCTGTCGAAAGACCCCACCGGCTCGCCGTTTAGGGTCACGTCCCGGCTCTCCCCCTGCCAACTCCCCAGAGGGACGGCGATGATGAATGGCTCGATCACCTGGGTGCAGGCCTGATCGGCGGCGGTCTGGGAGATCATCTCGATCTCGATCATCTCACCGGTGTCCTCCACGGTCCAGAAGATCTCATGACACGGGGTCGGCTTGTCACCCTCGACGTCCAGCGCCACCTGGATGGGGAAGCTCTCCATGATCCTCAGACTGGCGCCGGAGATCATCACCGGGCCATCGACGTTCCCGGGATCGGGGTTCTGGGCTCGGGGATCACACCTGGCTCACCGGGCTCGGCGATGGGCTCGTCCCCATCGCCCGGGTCCTCGGAGCCGATCGTGGTGGTGGTATCGCCACCTGTTTCGTCGAGCACACCGCAGGCGGTGACGGCAAGGGCTATGACCAAGAGGACGGTGAACTTTCTCATTGCGCGTTAGATGCCATGGGGGCCGAGAAGGTTCCTAGGTCACTCGGGCGAGGCCACCGGCCATCGCCCCTAAGTTTGATCCTTGTCGTCGGTGCCGGCGGCGGCGAGACGGCCCCGATGGAAGTCGGTGAGGGCCAGCTTGATCTCCACCGCGGCCTCACCCGCCTTGGTGTGCGACGGGTCATGATCCGAATCGCTGTAGTTCCGTCCCGGAACCCGGGTCCGGAGCGCCGAGGTCCGGCCCATCACCACCGGTTCGGGTCGCTCGGGAATGACCAGCCTGGCAACTTCGGGGACCGGTTCGGGGGCGGGCTCGGGAGCGCGGCCGCCCATCTCAGGACCTGAGGTGGAGCCTGTATCCCTCAGCGGTCCGAAGACACTCTCGAGAAAGGTCTCGGTGTCCATCGTCGAAGGCTTCGACCTAAAGGGCTCCGGCACCATCGACTCGAGATCCACCACCGATTCCTCCTGGGAAGCGGTGACATCGACCTGGATCGACGGCATCTGATGTCCCCCGTCCTCGAGGAGTCGCTCCGGGATCGACACCCGGGCGGTGACCCCCGGGTCGCCAGGCTCCAACCGGACCCCGATGCCGTGACGTGCCGCCAGACCGGCCACCAGTTGCACCCCTGACGTCCCCAACTCATCCCCGTACCCCCGTGGATTGGCCAGGATGAGATTCAGCCCTTCGAGGAACTCGTCCGACATCCCAACGCCCCGATCGGCGATGAAGATCGCGTATCCGTCGGGCTCGACCACACCGCTGATGAGGACCTTGTCGTCCTCCTCGGACAACAACTCGGTGGCGTTGTAGACGACCTGGGAGACGATCGCCGCCAGACCCACCACCCCGTCAGCAGCAATGGAGACCGGCTCCAGGTCGACGATTTCGACACGGTCACGATCACTGCCGGCGAGACCGATCTCGATCAGCTCGGAAATGTCCATGCTCATCTCCCTCAACTCGCCCACGAAGCTGTTGTCGTCGACTCGGCTCGATCAACCGGATCCACGGGAGTCTCATCGTCGGAGGCTGTCACCACTCCCCTGGCTTTGCTCAGGGCATGCTCGGCCACCGCCACCAGCGCCTTGTGGACGTCGTAACGGACCCGGGCATCGCAGTACATCACGGGGACATCGGGCTGGAGGGTCAAGGCGGCCCGGACCTCCTCGATGTCATGCATCCGCATCCCGTCAAAGGTGTTGATGGCCACCACGAAGGGTGTCTCCCGCTGCTCGAAGAAGTCGATGGCGGGAAAACAGCCCTCGATTCGACGGGTGTCGGCCAGCACCACCGCCCCGATCGCCCCCCGAGCCAGCTCGTTCCACATGAAGTGGAACCGCTCCTGACCCGGGGTCCCGAACAGGTAGAGGACCAGGCCGTTGTTGAGACTGATCCGGCCGAAGTCCATCGCCACCGTGGTCCGGGTCTTGTTGGAGTCGGCCAACAGCTCGTCGATCCCGGCACCGGCCTCGGTGATGATCGCCTCGCTGCGGAGTGGCTCGATCTCGGAGATCGCCCCGACGAAGGTGGTCTTGCCCACACCAAACCCACCGGCGACCACGATCTTGACCGGGATGAGCCCTATTTCAGATCGACTTGATTCCATCCAACACCTTCTGAAGCAATGTGGCGTAGTCCTCGCCGCCCTGGGCCACGACTTCGGCGGCGGGATTAGAGATGATCACCGCACCCATCTCGGCCAGATCGCCGACCAGGACCCGGACCACACCGATGGGGACATCGAGGAGGGCGGCCAGCTCGATGACGGCAGTGCCGGTCTCGGTCAGGACGATGATCTCGGCGGCCTCCCATCGGAACTGGTCGCTCATCCGGGCACCGATCGGGGTGGCGATGACATGAGCCTCCAGGGCGATCTGAGACTCGGCGCCGGTGCGCCCCCCGGTCATCGCATAAGGACGTATCAGACGTCCGCTCTGAGGGGATGTGACCGTGTCTCTCACACCACATCGAGGAGTCGGGTCTTGAGCTCGTAGCGGACGTCGGGGGTGAGACTCTCCCCGACACGCTGGACGAATATCGACATCTCGAAGGCGATCGTCCCCATGTCGACATCCTTCTCGGTGAGACAGCAGATAAGGCTGCCACCACGGATCCCGGTGATGAACAGCCACCCGTTCTCCATCTCGACGATGACATTGGACACCGCTCCGGCACCGAACTGGCCGGCGGATCCATAGGCGAGACCGATCATCCCCGAGGAGACGGCGGCGAGACGATCGGAGGCCTCCCGGCCCAGACCATCGGAGCTGGCCAGAGGGAGACCATCCGATGACACCACCACGGCCTGTCGGATCTCGGGGACATTGTCACAGAGCCCCTTGACCAACCAGTCGAGATTGTGGGCGGCATCACTCATCAGGGTCCCTCCATTGGTCGGTCTCGTCGTCGGACTGGTCCTCGGCCGGGGCCGGGCTGGCGGCGCGACGTCCTTGGTCATAGGCCGCCAGGGCGGCTCTGATACGAATCGCACTCTCTCCCTCGGTCACCGAATACCCCGAGGTGGAGACCTCGTCGAGGGCCCGACCCGGTGAACGCACCGGAAGACCACCTGTCGGCTCGGTCACTTCGGAGCGGACATGACGGGCCTCTATGTCGTCGGCGTCCTCGGTCAGGGCCGGGTCGGTGAGATCGATGACGGTCCTCTCGGCGACGGCCTGACCTCCGGCTCCGGTATGGGGGTGGGCCCGACGGAAGTCCCGGTTGTACGCATTGGGCTCGGCGAGGTTCCGCTCCAGCAGATGGGCGGGGATCGTCATCTGGGCGGTGAGCCCGGGGATCCCGGGGATCAGCACGACGGCGATCCCGTGACGGGCCGCCAATTTGGAGACCACATACATGCCCATCGTCGGCTCCAGCACCTGTCCCAAGGCGGGCGGGTTCCTCAGGATCTCGTTGTACTCGGCGATCTCATCGTTGGTCAGGCCATAGCCGCGGTCGGTGACGGTGAGGCGGTATCCATCCCATTCGAAGACCGACTTCACCCTCACCGGGGTGCCCGGGGGTGAGTACTGGGTGGCGTTGTCCAACAGCTCGGCGAGGAGATGGGCCAGGTCGGCGACCGCCCCACCGGCCAGCTGGGCCCGCTCCAGGGAGACGATCTCGATGCGTTGGTAGTCCTCGACCTCACCGACGGCGGCCCGGACCACATCGGAGATCTCCATCGACCGGGGCCAGACCCGTGGGGGTGGCTCCCCCGCCAGCACCAGGAGACTCTCGGCGTTGCGACGGATCCGGGTGGCGTAGTGGTCCACCAGGTAATAGGTGCCCAACACCTCGGGGCTCTTCTCACCCATCTCCAGCTCGTCGAGGAGAGCGAGCTGACGATCGACCAGGGTGGCGTTACGGCGGGCCAGGGTGACGATGAGGCCGGGCACACCGCCTTTGAGGGTGGCCATCTGTCTCGCCGCCACCCGTTCCAGGGAGCCGTGGAGCTCTTCGAAGGACCGGGAAAGCTCGGCGAGCTCGGCGGGAGAATCGGGGTTCAGGTCGAGAGGTGCGATCGGGGTCAGCGACGGGTCGGGTTCGATCAGGGCCTCGCCGAGAGCGGTCAGGTCCTCGTGGGCGATCCGCCGGGTCAGCTGGGTCAGCTCGTCGATACGTCCGACCAGGACCCCGGCCCGACGACGGATCATCCGCAGCGACTGCAACATCGCCAACACCACCAGCACACCGATGCCGATGGCCACCGCATTGAGGGTTGAGAAACCTGCGGTGGTGTCGGTGGCGATCAGACGCCAGACGAGGAGACCCCCGAGGACCAGGACCAGTGCCAGAAGGGGGAGGATCGCCAGCATCAGCATCCCCCCAACACTCATCCCGCGTGTCTCGGGCCCCTCAGGGACCTGAGTTTCCTCGCCAGCCATTGCCCAAAGACGTTAGATCGGGGCCTTTCCAGTTCCGGTGATTGTCTCCTCGGGCGAGGCCCCACCCGAGGTCGGCTCCCTGAAGTCCATGGAGACTCAGGACCCCTCGACGCTGCGCCTCAACCAATCGTCGATAGCTCTCCAGTCGAGATCGCCGCCAGCTATGAGCCCGATGAGGAACCGGTGGTGCTTGGCGGAATCGCCTCCCAACTCGAGGCCATTCATTCGGAGATGAACGTCGGCAGCCGCGACCGCGGTGCGCTTGTTCCCGTCGACAAACGGGTGGTTCTGGACCAGGCTCTCCAAGAGAGCCGCAGCCTCGGCGATCGGATCCTCGTAATAGCCCGTCTGTGGCCGAAACACGGCAGCCTCGAGGGCTCCGAAGTCACGAACGCCTTCAGCTCCTCCGAATTCACTGACTAGCAACGAGTGAATGGCGAGGACTTCGACGACCGTGAGGTACCCGGCCAACTACTTCGCCAGTTCCTCGTAAAGGGCGCGGTGTCGAGCGATTGAAGCCTTGGCATGAGCGATGATCTCCGGTCGGGGAGCACCGCCCTTCTTCCTCTCCACCCAATCGGCCAGCGCCTCGTCGAGAACAGCCTGGAATTGTCGACCCTCTGCGGCAGCCAAACTCCGGACCTCTTCCAGAAGCTCGGGTCTGGCCTGGGAAGAGAACTTTTGCACTTTCATGGTTCCATCATGATACATCATGACGCGTCTTGATCTGGTCACTCTGGCGCCCGCCCCGTTTCCAGGGCGATCCGTCGGTCGCCAGCGGAGGGCCGCCGGTTCCCGTGTACTCACCTGCCGAGTTCCTCGCCCTAATCGACGAGGCGTAGCCACGCGACCCGTTCCAGGAACGACTGCCTGAATGACTGTTTCCCCCGTCGGCCGACCACCCGATCACATATGATTCGGTGGTGCCGGCCACCCCGAGCGGAGGGCAACCGACCAGAAGCGAAACAGCTCTATCGAAAGGAATCCCAGGCGATGTCAAAGCATGCTTTGGCCTTTGTTGCCTTCGCCCTCATGTTGGCTGCGTGTGCAGGCGCCGCCAGCACAAGCACCACCGCCGAGACCGTCACAGGTGGCGACCTCTCGGTCCTCGAATGGGCGTTCTACGAGGTTCCGGAGATGTGGGTCGAGTTCGGTGAGGAGTACCCCGACTCGAACGTCGAGTTCAGCTTCGGAGCCTCCGATGAGGACATCTACGCCAAGATCCTCGCCGGCTCCGGTGAGGACATCATCCACCTCTACACCCCGTACCTCCAGTTCTACGTGGATGAAGGGCTGATCCAGCCGATCGACACCTCGAAGCTGACCAACTGGGACAAGGTGGCGGAAGGTTTCAAGGAGTCATGCACCATCGATGGGGAGGTCTACTGCGTGCCCTGGGATTGGGGATTCTCCTCGATCCTCTATCGGACCGACATGGTGCCCGAGGGAGTCGACTCTTGGGATGCCCTCTTCGACCCGGCCTACGCAGGCCATGTGTCCATGTGGGACTCGGGGAATGCCGCCGTGACCGTTTCCAGCTACATCATGGGGATCGATGAGAGGGAGATCACCGAGGAGCAGATGGCGGAGATCGAGCAGATGTGGATCGACCAGAAGGACGTGAACCTGTTCTACTGGACCGACGAGGCCGAGCTCGAGGCCGCGTTCACCAACGGAGACGTCTGGGTCGCCTACGCCTGGAATGGTGCCTACTACCGGCTACTCAGCGCAGGTGTGCCGGTCGCCTACGCCGATCCTGCCGAGGGGCGGAACAGCTGGGTTGGCCAGTACGCCATATCGGCGGATGCGGAATCCTATGACCTCGCCCTCGCTTTCCTCGACGGGAAGCTTGGCGAGCAGACCGCCACCAACCTCTTGGTCGACTACGCCTACGGTCACGTCGTCCCCGACTACTACGGGGTCGTGGAGGACACCAACCTGGTCGAGGCGCTCTCTCTCGACGACCCGGGAATCCTGGAGCGCACCAACTTCACCGTGCCCATCACCCAAGAGCAGCTGGAGGCATTCGTCGCCATGTGGGCGGAGGTGAAGGCGGCCGGATGATGCTGCATCGGCGGGGGGCCTGGCTGAGCCGGGGACGCCGGCGAGCCTTCGAATGATCCAAGGAAAGGGCCGGTGGGCGTCGGTGATGCTCCCGGCCCTGTTCCTCGTAGCCTTCCTGGTGCTCCCACTGCTCCTGATGGGGGTGATGAGTGTTCGACCCCGTCTCCAAGGCGGGATCTTCAACACCGATTGGACCCCCACCCTTGACCATTACCAGACCGTCTTCGAGAGCGGCTCGTTCTTGCCCCTCCTCGGGACCTCGGCGCGGATCGCCCTCTTGGTGGGGTGTCTGGCCACCCTTCTGGCATACCCCCTGGCCTATTTCCTGGTCTTCAGGGCTGGCCGGAGGGCCTCGGTGCTCTTGGTCCTGCTGATACTGCCCTTCTGGACCAGCTACCTCCTGCGAGTGATCGCATGGAAGATCATCCTTGGCTCCAACGGCGCCATCAACAGCTTCCTCTTGTACTCCGGGATGATCGAGGAGCCGTCACCGCTGCTGTTGTACAACCGGAGCGCCGTGGTGGTCACACTCGTCTACGTATGGCTGCCCTTCGTCGCCCTGCCGATCTACGCCGCCCTTCTGCGCGTCGACAGATCATGGCTCGAGGCTGCGGGCAGTCTCGGGGCCACCCGCAGGCAAACCTTCCTCAAGGTGACGCTGCCGCTCAGCCTTCCCGGTGTGGTGGCCGGCTTCCTGATGGTGTTCATCCCGACCGTGGGAGAGTACGTCGCCCCGATTCTGGTCGGCGGTACCCGAGGGTCGATGTATGGGAACATCATCGAGACCTTCTTCGGCGACGGCATCAACTGGCCGTTGGGCTCAGCGCTGGCCTTCATCATGTTGGGCTGCGTCCTCGTCGTCGTGGTGATCGCGGTCAAGACGCTTCGGGTTGATCGGATGCTGGAGGAGTCTTGACCAGCCGACCAGGCAAGGTCCTGCCCGCCTACTACCTGTTGATCGTCTTCCTGCTCTACATTCCTCTTGGGATCCTGTTCCTGTTCTCGCTCAACGAAGGAACCGCCCTCTCCTTTCCGCTCCAGGGGGTGAGTCTCGACTGGTACCGCGGGATGCTCGACAACGACCAGCTCCTGACCGCGGTCCGGAACAGCGCAATCGTGGCCACCGTGTCTGGTCTGATGGCCACCCTCCTCGGGACTCTGGCTGCAATGGGACTGATCAGGCTTCGCTTCCGCGGAAGATCGCTGTTGCTGGCGGTGGCGTTGATGCCCCTCCTGGTGCCATTCCTCATCCTGGGAGTGGCGCTGTTGATCCTCTTCTCGGCCACGGGGGTCGCCAGATCCCTCGTCACAGTCGCCCTGGCCCACACAGTGGTCGCCATCCCATACACGCTCCTCATCATGATGGCCCGCCTCATCGGCTTCGACCGTGCTGTCGAGGAGGCAGCCGCCGACCTTGGAGCGTCCTACGTCTACACCCTGCGACGGGTGGTGATGCCCATGATCGCTCCTGCGATGCTCGCCGCCTTTCTCGTCGCCTTCACCCTCTCGTTCGACGAGTTCGTGCTGGCATCGTTCACGGTGGGAAGGGAGCCCACCCTGCCGGTCTTCATCTTCGGTCAACTCCGATTCGCCAACCGCTTCCCGGAGGTTGTCGCGCTGGCCAGCGTGGTGATGGTGGTCTCGATCGGGTTGTTGTTGGTGGCCGAGAGGTTGCAGCAGGCCTACAGCGGTCGGGTAACCACTCAGCGCAGTTCGGGAGAGGGAGCGTCGGCGTGATGGGAGGCGCCTCGGTCGAGCTGATTGGCGTCGAGAAGCGATTCAAGGACACGGTCGCGGTGGACGGCGTCTCCCTCCACATTGCCGCTGGCGAGTTCTTCTCATTGCTCGGGCCGTCAGGTTGTGGGAAGACCACCACTCTTCGGATGATCGCCGGATTCGAGCAACCAACCTCTGGCGTCATCCGCATCGACGAACAGGATGTGAACGATGTGCCGGTCAATCGCCGGCCAGCCAACATGGTGTTCCAGAACTATGCCCTATTCCCTCATCTGACCATCTTCGAGAACGTGGCATTTGGGCTTCGGGTGCAAAAGGTTGCCAAGGAGGAGATCCCAAGTCGCGTCGCGGACGCCCTGTCGATGGTGCAGATGGGGGGCATGGAGGGTCGGAAACCCGCTCAGCTGTCCGGTGGCCAGCAGCAGCGGGTGGCGCTGGCACGAGCGCTCGTCGACCGGCCCCCGGTCTTGTTGCTCGATGAGCCTCTAGGGGCGTTGGACCTGAAGCTGCGCAAAGGGATGCAGCTCGAGTTGAAGAGGCTCCAGCGCGAGGTCGGGATCACCTTCATATATGTCACCCATGATCAGGAGGAGTCGCTAACGATGTCGGACCGGATCGCAGTGATGGACCGAGGTGCCGTGCTCCAGGTCGATTCTCCTCTTGACCTGTACGACCGCCCCCGATCGCGGTTCGTGGCCGACTTCATCGGTACCAGTAACTTCCTCGAAGGCCACATCACCGAATCCCTCCCGGATCGTCTGGTGGTGTCGGTCAACGGGATCGGGGCGGTCAGTGCGCCTCGGGGCCAGATCCCTGACGGCCATTCGGGACCGGTCACGCTCATGCTCCGACCCGAACGGCTCACCCTTGGCGGTGAGGACGTGAACAGATTCGAAGCGGTCCTCGAAGACACGGTGTTCGTCGGAAACGACACCCTGTTCCTGCTACGTCTGGCCAGCGGTGACCCGATCACGGTGCGTTACCAGAACCAGACACCCCTGGTGTCACAGACCAGGATCTCAGTCGGTCACCGGGTCTGGGTCAGCTGGCCGATGGAGTCCTCTGTGCTCCTGGTCTGACCGATCCAAGGCGATCACCCGGCTCGTGCCGCTCTCCGGAGCCGAACCGATCGAAGACCCTGCCCCCTGGCGAGGATGTTCCCTGAACCGGTGGCGTAGCGTGTTCGTTTGGCGAATGGCAGGAGATGACGAGTAGGACACTGTGCTCGGTGGCCGTTGCGGCAATGCTGGTCGTCACCGCGTGTGAGAGCGGGAGCACGTCGGGGACCGACTCCGGGTCGGTGGCCACCATGCCCCCAGCCGAGCAGGAGCCGCCGCCTGACCTCTCCAACCTCAGCTACGTCGACAACCTGCTGGCGAAGGAAGCCAACGGCGAGTGGAGCCGAGGTGAGGGTTTGATCGCCACCCTGGGGCTGTTCGCCGGTGAGATCCAGCCCGACCAGGTGCTGCGTCATCCCGAGCTCCTCGACTACGAGGCCACCGGGATCGTGTGGATGGCACGCGACTATCTCGACGACGACCCCGACCCCGCCACTCAGGCGGAGATAGTGCGTCTGCTGGACCTGATCACCTTCTCCTCAGTGGAGCTCGATGCCATGGCCGGGGTCGGGCCCCCGACGGCGTCCCTGACCGACTTCGTCATCGCCCAATCGCCGGAGGAGGACTGTGCCCAGTTCTTCTCCGGCGGTGCCCCGGCCGGGGTGGGGGCCTGTCTCCAGGTAGAGACCTTATTCGTCCTCGACGTTCCCGGGGAAGGGCCCTACCGCATCTTCAGACCGGCCGAAGCCTTGGGCGACGGCGGTTGGACGGAGCGGCACTACGAACTGGCTCGGGAGGCGATGAGTGAGACGGTCCCGGTGTTCAGCACCCTGGAGGGAGAGGAGCCCGGGTTTGCCCTACCACCGGTGAATCTGGTGTTCTCGGTCTCCGCAGAGCGATACGCGATGGCCGACCCGGTCACCGGGCAGCCCTGCGGGGTGGTGTTGTACACCAAGCTGCAGGAGCCGGACTTCTCCGAGACCGACTTCAAGCAGATCGTCGCCCACGAGCTGGGGCATTGCTTCCAGACGGAGCGCTTCGCCGAGCAGAACGCCGTCGAGTACGAGTTCACCAAGTGGCGGGAGGAGGGTGTCGCCGAGTTCCTTGGCAACCTGGTCTACCCGACCAACGACCTGGAGTGGAATCAGGAGCGGATGCAGTCGCTGACGCAGTCCGAGCTGACATCCACCTTGTTCGACCGCTCGTATACCAACTCGCTCTTCTTCCAACACATGGCCACTTATGGCGGGATCGAGGCGGTCTTTAGCCTGGTCGATGCGCTGCCGGCCAATCAGAGCGGGCTCCAGGCGCAGAAGGACGCCCTGGCCGCTATCGACGGGATCTTCGAGGCGTACCACGACTTCGTCAGGACCGTCACCGATGAGGAGGTCCTCGACAGCGGTGAGACCTTTGGGCCCTACGCGATGAGCGAGATCAACCACCCGACCCTGGAGATAACCGGCCCCGGCACCATCCTCAACTCGCGCCTCGACCCGTTCGGCTTGATCCGGCGTCACCTGATCGTCGAGCCGGGCAAGCAGGCCTGTCTCACCTGGGACGACGCCGATCTCATCGTCGAGCACCGGCCACACCCCCAGGGGGAGTGGGTCCCGTTGACTTCTCTGCTCCCGTTGGGGCTGGAGGCTTCGGGGAACGTGGCGCTGGCGGTCACCGCCAGACGCCCGGGGAGCTTCTCCCTGGTGGTGTCCTCGGTACACGACCTCAACGAGGAGACCGACGGGGAGATCGTGGCGACCTGGATCGTCGACAACGCCAGCATGAGAGCCAAGATCGACTTCATCGCCCCGGTCCAGAACGTCTCTCAGGTCTCGGGTCAGATCCGGGTCACCTTCCGAAACGACGGCACGGTGCATGTGGCATACGACGACTTCACGGTGTCAGGCTCCAGCCACGTGGTGTTACAGCAGGGGGCCTTCTCCACCAATTTCTCCAAGGAATACACGTCGGTCACCAATGCGGAGGGGGTGGACAACTACCGGGTCAGCGGTGACTACGTCTTCTACGACAGCCTCTCGGAATCCGACTTCCTCGAGGGCACCGAGACCGTCTCGCAAACCAGCTCGGGCACCTTCCTCCAGATCGAGACCGATGATCACGAGCTGGTGGTCGAGATGCCGGAGGACAGCGTCGACGAGCGCCCACCCAACGGGTGGGCCCTGGTCGGCGCCGCCAATGAGCTCAATTTCACCTGTGGGGGCCAGATCTTGCTGCTCGACGACATCGTGCTGCGTCGGGCAGGGTGATCGCCGCTCCTCGAAGTCCGATCCTCAGCCGATGTCCATGATGAGGGCCAACACTTGGCGAATCTCAGAGAGGGTCGAGGACCCGACGTTGCCCCTAACGGAATCGACCCGGTCGACCGACACCGACCGAATGTGCTGACATTGGGCGGAGGAGTCGACGGTGAGCCCGTTGTGCTCGTCAGCGTTGATCCGGACTTCCGAGCCGAATGCCCTGATCGTCGTGCTCAGCGGTACGACTTGTATGACATTGGCCGACTCATCCAGGATTTCTTGGGAAGTCACGACCACAACCGGGTGACGAAACCCTGCCTCTCGACCCGACGGGATGCCGAGATCGAGATTCACGACGTCACCCGAGGTCAGCATCGAGCCAGTCGACCTCGTCCTGGATGAGCGGTGCGCTCAACTCCTTGCCGATTCGTTGCTGTCTCAAGCGGCGGGCGGCAATGGCCACTGCCTCTCCGACCGTGGTCCCGAGGTCACGTGCCAGTCGTTTCAACTCCTCGTGAGTCTCTCGGTCAATCCTGACACTTGTGCTTGGCATGCGATCGAGCATACGTAATTGCATGCTTATTGTCAACCAGGTCGATCCGCTCCCCACGCCCGTCTACCCGGTCCGGATCAGGATCAGCGAGTCGGCGGCGGATTGGGCACCCCACACCTCGTCGGGGCGGCCCAGGATCTGGCGGACGTTGCCCGGGTTGGCGGGGAGCGGGTAGACATTGAATGTCTCGGTAACCGGGTCGAAACGGACCATCGAGTTGGAGCCGAAATCACTGACCCAGACGATGTCTTCGTCGTCGACGAAGACGGCGTAGGCGGCGGGGTCGTCACCAGGTAGAGCCCAGCTGTCCCATCGCCCGGTGTCCGGTTGAAAACGGCTGACGTTCCCGCTGTTCCACTCGCTGACCCAGATCGCCCCGGTCGAGTCGGACCACGCTCGGCGAGCCCCCTGGTTCTCGGTCGGGGGGTCGAGCACCTCCGCCGATCCGTCGGCCTTGATAGCACCCAGATAGGAGCCGGCCAGTGAGGCGTAGTACACATCCCCATTCGGAGTGGTGGTGATCCCATAGGGCCCCCGCCCCCGGGGGGCATCAAAGATCTCGGCCTCCCCGATGGCCGGGTCGAGAACCCCGTAGACCCCTTCCTGACCGGTGAACCAGAGCCGGCCGTCGTTGCCGAAGCTGGCGGTGTTCAGGTTGACGTCTCCGGCGGGGTCGGGCAGGGGGTAGATGGTCACCACCTCGGTGATCGGGTCGACGCTGACGATGGAGTTGAGTCCCGAGTCGGTGATCCAAGGGGTGCCTTCGGCGTCGACGATCACCCCATGTGGGGCCGACCCGCTCCCGAGTGGAATATGGCGGGTCTCACCGGTCTCAGGGTCGAGATAACCCAACTCTCCTGACCCCTGGGCGGTGTACCAGACCCCGCCATCGGTCGCCGGGGCCACGTCGTGGGGTTGGGAGCCGGCCGGCACTGGGAACACCACGATGGTCAACGCTTCCGGGCCCAGGGTGGTGGTGGTCGACCCGATGGTGGTGGTGGTCACCGGGGTCGTTGTGGTGTTCCCGGCCTGAATGGTGGTGGTGTTGTCGAGCACGGGCTGGGTGGTGGTGGGCTCGAGCACGGTGCCGGTGCATGCCGAGACCAGAAGGGCGATCACCGCGAACCGAATCCGCATCAGCCCAACCTATCCCCGATCTGACGGTACGGAGCGGGCCAGCTCCCCGGGCCGTCCACTTCATTCTGTGCGGATTCGCGCGAACCCCTCCGTCACAGATCCGCACAGAAAGGAAGAGTGCCTCGCAGGTAGCCTGCCGGGACCGCCATGGCCCCCTACTGCGTCCCCCCGATCGAGGTCTCCGCGCTGATTCCCGCACCTCCCGAGACGGTGCTGGCCTTCGTCGCCGACACCCGGAACGACCCGTTGTGGTGCTCCAATGTGGAGACGGTGGAGATGCTGACCTCTGAGCCGGTGGGGGTGGGGTCTAAGTTCCGGTTCCACCAGCATCTGGACCGCCCCGGGGGCAAACGGCTCCAATTCGACGTCGACGTCGAGATCACCGCCCTCGATGATCGCTCGGTGACCTGGCGGGTCGATGACCGTTTCCAGGAACGTGTCATCACCATCACCGTCACCCCTACCACTGGTGGCTCCATGGTCACCCAAACCACCAGGGCCTGGTTCAAACGGTCCCCGGGGATGACCCGCTGGGTCTATCCGATCTTGGCCCGGCGCATCTTCAAAGTCCAACTCGCCAGGCTGGCCGACATCTATGCCGGGACCGGTGCGGTTTGATCTGGACCGTCGCCGGCCAACCCTGACAACGCACCCGATGGGGAGGAAGCCATGACCGGGATCATCGACCTGCACACCCACCACTACACCGACGCCTATCTGAAGGCGGTGGAGGAGGCCCCGACCACCACGGTGTACCGGCGCGAGGCCGACGGTCGCTTCGTCTGCAGCTGGCGGGGAGGGGTGGCGCTCACCGTGCCCCAGCCCCAACCCGATATCGAGCAACGTCTCGAGATGATGGACCAGGCCGGGATCCAGACCCAGGTGCTCTCGGTGCCTTCCCCCAGCACCTATTTCCTCCCGCCTCAGGCTTCGGAGACTCTTTCCCGCACCGTCAACGAGGACCTCGCCGAGATCAGTCGTCACCACCCGGACCGATTCCGCGCCCTTGCCGCCTTGCCGATGCACGACACCACCCGAGCCCTCGCCGTCCTCGATCATGCCTTGGACCAACTGGAGATGTCCGGGATCATGATCTCAACCAACGTGTCGGGAACCCCCCTAGACGATCCGGGTTTCGAGCCGTTTTGGGAGGCGGCCGATGAGCGTCGACTCCTGATCTACGTGCACCCGACCGTCCCCGACGCCGCCCACCTCGACAGCTATGCCCTCGCCATCGCGGTCGGCTTCCTCTCAGATACCACCCTGGCCCTGGCGAGGCTCTCATACTCGGGGGTGTTCGAGCGGTACCCGAGGATTCGCTGGGTCTTCTCACATCTCGGAGGGACACTGCCGTTCCTGCTCCCCCGTCTCGACAACTACTACCGGCAGTTCCCCGAGTGCCGGGAGAAGGCGCCACGGCCCCCCACCGAGTACATGAGGAAGCTCATCTTCGACACCGCCAGCAGCCATCGCCCGGCGATCCGGTGTGCCGTCGACACGTTGGGTCTCGACCGGCTGGCCTTTGGCAGCGATTACCCCCATGTCCCGGGTGGTGTGGGGCCGTATCTGGAAGCGTTGTCCGAGACCGGTGCCAGCGGGGCGGAGCTGGAAGAGCTGGTCTCAGGGCGGGCAGTTCGGCTCCTGGCCGGTGAGGCCATCTGAGGAGTGTGTGACCCCTCCGCCACAGATCCGCACAGAAGACAAGACCCACCGTTCTGTGCGGATTCGCGCGAACCCCTCCGCCACAGATCCGCACAGAAAGACAAGACCCACCGTTCTGTGCGGATTCGCGCGAACC
>JBBDML010000026.1:0-11258 GCA_040878345.1 Acidimicrobiia bacterium
GAGTCGTCATCAGGATTTCTTGTCACACCCGGGTCGTACGTTTCGGGTATGGGGAAGGTGACACCAGACCAGGCCGAGCGGGTGTTGATCGAGGCCGAGGCCGGGATCGCAAGGCTTCGGTCACTGCAAATGGAGGCCCTGATGGTCATCGATTTCATGCAGGTCCCCACGGCCGATGGCTCCCGCTCACTTCGTGAGTGGACCGCCGCCCGCCTCGACGTCTCACCAGAGACCGCCTCGTCGCTGACCACAACCGCCCGCCGCCTCGCCGACTCCCCCAGCCTGGCATCACAGCTCGCCTCCGGCGATATCAGCTTCGATCGAGCCGAGGCCACCTCCCGAATCCCTGACCGGCACCAGACCGAGTGGCTCCAGGGTCTCGACATCGTCGGGGTGAGGAGGGCCGCTGCTCGACACCGGCGGCTCACCGCAGCGGACGACCATCACGCCCATCGCAGCCAACACCTCGTGGTCCAGCCCAACCTCGACGAGTCATCCTGGAACATCTGGGGAGTCCTCGACGGCTACGGCGGTGCTGTCGTCGACAAGGTCCTGACCGAGGAGGCCGACCTTCTCGCCTCGTTGCCCGATGGCGAGGTGCCCGGGATCGGCTACCGAAGGGCGGTCGCCTTGCTGAAGATCTGTGAGGAGCGTCGACCAGGCGAGAGCGGCACTCCGCTCATCACCCTGTTTGCGGACGAGCTCTCCATCGAGACCGAGGCCGGGACGATGACCGGCGCCGGCATCCTCGACAAGATCGCCTGCACCGGAGCCCTCGAGATCATTCAGACCAAGGACGGCCGGCCGCTGTCGGTCGGCCGGAGCAGCCGGGTGATCCCGCCCCGGCTCCGGAGGTTTGTCCTCCACCGTGATGGATCCTGCACCGCGGAGGGCTGCACCAGCCGATATCGCCTCCAGCCGCATCACAAGATCCCGTGGTCCCAAGGTGGGGCCACCGACCCCGAGAACCTCACAACCCTCTGTTGGTTCCATCACCACATCGTCATCCATGGCTGGGGGTTCCGAATCGACGATTCGAGGGGCCCGGGGCGAATCCGGTTCATCCGACCGACCGGTGGGCACGACCCACCCTGAGTGGCGCCCAGTTCTTTACCCTGACAAACCCTTGACCAGCGGGCCAACCATCCACCCCGAGCGCTTGATCCCCCCCGATAGCGGGAATTGGTCTGGCTTTCCTGCCACGCTTCGAGGCCTACTTCACTCCCGGCGTCGAGGTCGACCCGCTCACAGCAAGGCTCAATTCGAGGGATGACCCTTCCCAGGATCTACTCTCTCGCCGGCGGTCCTGACCAAGGAGCCCGGTGACATACCAAGGTGATCCAACCCGAAGCGGGAGCAGCGTCCTCAAGGCGCTGGTGGTGATCACCATCGTCCTCGTCGCCTACTGGGCATCGACCGGGGGGTTCGACAGCATCGATGTCCCGGGGATCAATCCGGTCGTGACCAGCACCGTGGCCGAGTCGAGCACCACCGCCAGCCTCGAGACCACCTCCACCACTCTCGGGCAGACGACCACCAGCCCCGCCTCCGGCACCACCACCGTCTCCGGTTAATTCGGCGATCTGAGGATCGGCCTACCCGTACGCTCGACGGCTCATGGCCATCGAGATCAAGGAGCTCCAACGGCAGTCGGCCTCCGAGGAGACTCTTCGGGCGGTCTACGAGGTGATGGTGGCCGTGGAGGCCGAAGACCTGCCTGGCGACCCCCCGACCCCGTTCGAGCAGCAGGTGCTCCGGCTCCGGGCAACACCCCCCTCAGACGTCGAAGTCACGCGATGGCTGGCCCTCGACGACGCTTCGATAGTGGGTCACGTCTTCTGTCAGGTCTGGCCCAAAGAGGACCCTGACAACGCCTTCGTCAACGTCCAGATCCTCCCCGAGCACCGGAGACGGGGGATTGGCCGGGCCGGTCTTGCCGAAGCGATCGACATGATCCACGCCGACGGACGGGGCAAGGTCATCGTCGACTGTGTCGACGGGAGGCCGTGGGAGCCGTCTCTAGAGAGGCTGGGCTTCAAGAAGTCCCTCGGTGAGAAGAGGAGTCGTCTACTGATGGCCGACCTCGACCTCGCCCTGATGGACACCTGGATCGAAAGGGCCGGAGCGAGGGCCTTCGACTACGACCTCCTCCACCTCGAGACGCCGATCCCCGACCAGCACTTGGAGAACTGGGCGAGGGTCAAGGACGCCATCAACGACGAGCCCACAGAGGATCTCGAGTTCGAGAAGGGGACCATGACGCCGGAGCTATGGCGGAGCAAGGAGCAGAACATGGCAGAGCGCGGTGAGAGGTCGCTTGCGGCGGTGGCGGTCCATCGTCCCAGCGGTGCCTTCTCCGGCTTCACCATGGTCCATCTCCTGGAGCACCAAAAGGAGTTCGCCTATCAGGGGGACACCGCGGTCGAAGCGGCTCATCGAGATCGGGGACTGGGCCGTCTGATCAAGGCCGCCATGGTCAAGAAGCTGGTGGCGGAGCACCCCGAGGTGACCCGCATCGACACCCACAACGCCGGGTCCAACGCCGCCATGCTCGGGATCAACATCGAGATGGGGTTCAAGCCGATCCAGTTCATCAACGCCTGGCAGGGGAGCACCGACACGGTTCGATCGAACCTCGTCCGGTAACTTCACCGGATGCTCACCAACATCCAGACCGGGTCAGCCGTCGACGACCTTCTCGGCCTGATGTTCTCCGAACAGAGGTCCACTGGGATGGGCCGGCCCTGGGTGCTGCTCAACATGGTCTCTTCGATCGACGGGGCCACCGCTATCGACCAGGGCGCCACCGCTCTGAGCGACGACGACGACCGAGCGCTGTTTCACGCCATGCGCGCCATCTCAGACGTGATCCTGGTGGGGGCGGGGACGGTAAGGGCCGAGGACTACGGGCCGGTCAGGTCGACGAGGGCGAGCCGGGAAGCCCGCCAGGAGAGGGGTATGACTCCAAAGGCACGTCTTGCCATAGTCAGCGGCCGTCTCAACCTGGACCCTGGCGCCCGAGTCTTCTCCGATCCCGACAACCGGCCGCTGGTGTTGACCGGCAGCACGGCCCCACCTGACCGGGTCGAGGCGCTGTCTGAAGTCGCCGATGTGTTGACCCTCGAGACCATCGACGGTGCCGGCATCGTGGGGGCGCTGTCGGCGAAGGTGGTCCTCTGTGAGGGCGGGCCCACGCTCAACGGCCAACTGGCGCTGACGGGGATGGTCGACGAGGTCAACTGGACCGTGTCCCCGGTCCTGGTGTCAGGCGACGCGAAGCGGATGACGACCGGCGAGGAGCTGCGGCCCCCGACGGCGATGCGTCTCGAGAGGGCGCTGAAAGGCGATCGGTCGCTCTTCCTCCGGTACGTGAGAGACGTCTAGAGCAGACCCTGGAGGTCGAAGTCACACGAGGGGTGGCGCAGCTTGGCCAGACCTCGTGCCTCGATCTGCCGGACACGCTCCCGGGTGGAGTTGATCACCTTCCCCACGTCGGAGAGGGTCCACGGCTCGTCACCGTCGAGGCCGAACCGGAGCCACAGCACCTGCTGCTCCTCGGAGTCGAGATGCCGAAGCGCCAGGATCAGCCGCTCCCGGCGCCATGCCGAGGCCGCCCGCATCTCAGGGTCGACAGCCGACTGGTCCTCGACGAAGTCCTGCAGCGAGGCGTCACCGTCGTCACCAACCGGGCGATCGAGTGAAACCGTCTCGGCCGGAGCCTCGAGAGCAGCGAGCACCCGTTCGGTGTCCAGACCCGAAGCCTCCGAGATCTCCTCCAGAGTGGGGATGCGATGGAACTGGTCGTGAAGGCTCTGGCGGGTGTCCTGGACCGTCCTGACCACGTCGACCATGTGGACCGGGAGGCGGATGGTGCGCCCGTTGTTCCCAAGGCCCCTGGTGATGGCCTGACGGATCCACCAGGTGGCATAGGTGGAGAACTTGAACCCTTTGCGCCAATCGAATTTCTCCACAGCCCGGATCAGGCCCAGGTTGCCTTCCTGGATCAAGTCGAGGAGGTCGAGGCCGCGCCCCGTGTACCGCTTGGCGATGGATATCACCAGACGCAGGTTGGAGCGGATGAACGTCATCTTGGCCTCGTCGCCCTCGACCACCGCCCGGTGCAGCTTCACCCGGTCGATGGGGTCGTAAGTGCCGGTATCGAGGACGGATTTCGCCTTCTTACCACGCTCCATGGCACGGGCGAGATGGACCTCGTCTTCGGCCGTCAGCAACTCGTGGCTCGACACCTCGTCGAGATAGAGGCCGACGGTGTCGGCCGGGCTGGCGCCCCGCTCGGGTTTTGCTTCTCGGGCCCTGATGGCCTTGCCCAAACCGGTCTCCTTGCCCCCCTGTGGAAAACTAATTGCGCAGGCCGGTCCTGGCAACTGGAACATCGCTAGGAGGGCCGTCTCGGTATCCTCAGTCTCTCGTGTCGCGCCGATCCCAGTTTCGATTGCTGGTGGCGTTCTCCATCGTCTGGGCCGTCTGGGCCGGCTGGTCTCTGCTCGGGAGGGCAACCCCATACGAGCTCCGAATCCTCGACGACCTCGGCCAACCGATCGCCGGCGCCTATGTCGACCGTGATGGGGCTCAGTTGGGGACTTCGGGGGCCGACGGGCTCATCGGTCTGGAGTGGAGGAACGCAGACGTCCTCGGGGTGAGCGCACCGGGTCATGTCACCAAGGTGGTGACCCTGGCCGACCGCCCCGAGAGCATGGTCGATCTGGTGCTCACTGCCCGTGTGCTCCGAGGCCGGGTGCTCGACCCTTCCGGTCAGCCGGTGGCCGCCGCCCGGGTGACGACCTCCTCCGGGGAAGGGGTCACCGATGCCGAAGGCAGGTTCAACATCCGGGGGGCCGAGCCAGGGGAGGTCATCGTGGAACGGCCGGCCTGGCTGGGCCAGACCTTCGACTGGGATGGGGGCCCAGGTGACACCTCGGTGACAATCCAACAGTTCGTGGCACGGGCGGTCCACATCTCGGGCGAGGCGGCAAGGGACCGGATGGGGGAGTTCCTCCAGATGGCCACCGATACCGAGCTCAACGCGCTCATGATCGACCTCAAAGACGAGACGGGGCTGGTCTGGTACATGACACAGGACCCCACCGCCATCCAAATGGGTGCCAACTTCGAGGCCTACGACCTGGCCGATGTCGTCAACCGGGCCCATGCCCAGGACCTGTACGTCATCGGTCGGCTGGTGGTGTTCAACGACCCGGTGGCAGCGATCCGCCAACCGGAGATGGCGGTCTGGGACTCAGAGTTGAACACCCCCTACAGCGCCAACGGCCAGTACTTCCTCGACCCCACCGACCCGGCGGCCCGCGCCTACGGGCTCGACCTGGCGGCCGAGGCCTGCGCCCTGGGTGTCGATGAGATCCAGTTCGACTACGTCAGGTTCCCGGACCAGCGCCGGGAGTCCGCCACCTTCGACGAAGGGGTGAGCTCCGAGGTCCGGGTGGCGACCATCAATGGCTTCCTGCTCGACGCGGTCAACCTGCTCCATCCCTTGGGGTGTGCGGTTGGCACCGACATCTTCGGGTTCATCACCAAGGCCATCGACGATGGCCGGATCGGCCAGTATTGGGAGGATATGGCTTCGATAGTCGACGTGGTCTCGCCGATGGTCTACCCGAGCCACTACAGCACTGGGTGGTACGGGTTCGAGGTGCCCAACGATCATCCTGCGGAGATGGTCTCCAACGCCCTCACCGACGGGATGGCCCGCCTCCCACGCAACGTGGTGGTGAGACCGTGGTTGCAGGACTTCGGGTACAACGCCGAGCAGGTCAGGGCGCAGATCACGTCGACCGAGGCGTTCGGTCTGGGCTGGATGCTGTGGAACGCCAAGTCGACGGTGACCGTGGAGGCTCTGGGCGCGCCGGAATAGTCATTCTGTGCGGATCTGTGACGGAGGGGTTCGCGCGAATCCGCACAGAATGAGGTTGGGACGAGAGATTCGCACTACGCCGGTAGGGCAAATACGATCGCGGGGTCCCATTCGGAGTGTTGTTTGACCGCGTTTGACCCCGATTCTCTCGCCAGGCTCTCCGCCGGCGCCCCCTCGTGGCGTGGTGACGCCATGGAGGCGGCCTACCGGGTGTTCGAGAGCATGGAGGAGCCTTCTGGCGCCGAAGACGACTGGCGCTACGTCGACTACGACATGCCATTCTCAGGGTTGGAGCCCGTGGGCGAGCCTGGGCCGATGTTGCCCGCCGGGCCTTTCGTCTCAGCCCTCCCCGAGGTGTCGGGGCGGGTGGCGATCGTCGACGGCACCGTGGTGGCGGCCGCCTCGGAGGGCGCCGAGGTCCAAGCCCTCAGCGGGATCGAGGCTGAGCGCTACACCACCCGTGTCCCCACCGACCACAACAAGCTGGCTGCTGCCCACTCGGCGTTCGCCCATGACGGGGTCTTCGTCGACTTCGCCCCCGGATCGGTCACCGCGGCTCCGCTGCTGATCGAGGTGCAGGCGACCGCGGCCGGGACCGCATCCTTCCCGCACGTCTCGGTGCATGTCGGTGAGAACGCCGAAGCCAGGGTGGTAGTGATCTACCGGAGTGCGGCAGGGGTCGAGCTCCTCATGGTCCCCGAGATCGATCTCGAGGTAGGGAACGGGGCGAATCTCAGGTTTCTGTCGGTCCAGAACCTCGATCACGCCGCCAGCTGCGTGGTCCACCAGCGGATGAGACTCGGACGTGACGCCACCGGGAGACTCGGCGAGGTGGGGCTGGGCAGCAGTTTCGGGCGTCTCGATCTGGCCGTCGACCTGGAGGGGGACGGCTGTTCCGCCGAGACAGTCGGGCTGTACTTCGGGGAAGGCTCTCAGATCCTGGACTACCGAATGATGATCCGGCACAGTGGCAGGAACACCTCATCGGACGTGTTCCTCAAGGGGGCTGTGGAAGACGCCGCAGAGAGCGTGTTCACCGGCCTCCTCCGGATCGAGAAGGCGGCGGTGCGGACCTCTACCTTCGAGACCAACCGCAATCTGGTCCTCTCCGAGAACGCCAAGGCCAACTCGATCCCCAAACTGGAGATCCTCTGCGACGACGTCATCTGCGGCCACGCCTCGTCGGTGGGCCCGCTGGAGGAAGAGAACCTCTACTACCTGCAGAGCCGGGGGCTGACCCGGCCAAGGGCCGAGCGGCTCTTGATCAAAGGCTTCTTCCAGGAGGTTGTGGACCGTCTTCCCATCCAAGGCCTCGGCGAGCCGATATCTGACGAGGTCTTCCGGCGCTTCGTCACCGCCCAGATCGAGGGGAGGGTGGCATGAAGCTGGCGATCACCGACTTCGACAGCCTGCCCCGGGAGAGCGGGGTCAGGGTGGTGATTGGTGAGCACCGAATCGCCATGTTCCGGGTCGGGGACGAGGTGTTCGCCATCGGCGACACGTGCTCCCACGCCGAGGCCTCGTTGTCAGAGGGGGAGGTCTTCGACGGGGCGGTGGAGTGCCCCCGTCATGGCTCTGAGTTCGACCTCCGCACCGGCAAGGCGATGACATTGCCTGCCACCACGTCGGTGCCGACCTATGAAGTCTCGGTGGAGGATGGAACCGTCTACCTGACCCTCGACGAGGAAGCCGAATGACAACCGCCCTCGTCGTCTCGGACCTGAGCGCCGGTGTCGAAGGCAAGCAGATCCTCGACAGCCTCTCGCTGGAGGTCCCCTTCGGGGAGGTCCACGCCATCATGGGGCCCAACGGGTCGGGCAAGTCGACCTTGTGTCATGTGCTCACCGGCAAGTCGGGCTACACCGTGGAGGGCTCGGCCACCCTCAACGGGGAGGACCTCCTCGAACTGGCGGTCGACGAGCGGGCTCGGAAGGGCCTCCTCCTCAGCTTCCAGTACCCCACCGAGATACCGGGTGTGGCCCTGAGGGAGTTCATGATGGAGGCGGCCGAAGAACGAGGCATCCCATCGGATGACGCGACGTCACGGATCGAGAGCGAGGCGAAGCGCTTCGGGATGGAGCGGTTCCTCGACCGGTCGCTCAACGACGACCTCTCCGGCGGTGAGAAGAAGCGGTCCGAGATCTTCCAGATGGCGGTGCTCCGACCCAAGGTGGCGCTTCTGGACGAGATCGACTCGGGGCTCGACATCGACGCCGTAAAACAGGTCTCCGAGGCCGTCGAGGAGATGCGCTCACCCGATCTGGCGGTGGTTCTGATCACCCACTACAGCCGGATCCTCCGTTATCTGAGCCCCGACCGGATCCATGTGATGATCGACGGCCGTATCGTCGACAGCGGCGCCCGTGAGCTGGCCGAGGAGCTGGACACCGGTGGGTACGACTCGGTTCGGGAGCGTCTCGGGATCAAGAAGGCCTCTGCGCCAGCGGCAAAACGCCCGGCAGACTTCTTCACCGAAACTCCCTTCGACGTCTGATCAGCTCGGTCGGAAGGAGGCATCGATGGCGGACAAGGCGACCGCGGTGAAGTGGCTGGACGAGCTGACTCACATCCCCACTGCCTCGGGTCTCGAGCACGGCGTCGTCGACTGGGTCGAGGCCTGGGTGGGCCGGCGCAAGGACCTCACCATGACCAGGGACTCGGGTGGGAATCTGCTGATCACCCAGAAGGGACGCAAACGCCACCCGCTGGTTCTCGCGGTGGCCCACATGGACCACCCCGCCTTCGTGGTCATCGCCGTCGAAGACGGGATCGCATCGTTCCAGTTCCGCGGTGGGGTCGATGCCGCCTACTTCCATGAGGCGTCGGTGGAGGTGGTGTCCCGGGAGGGCGGGCACCGAGATCTGATGGTGACCGCCTATGACCCGGTCACCCAGACCGGGACCCTGTCAGCTGCCGGTGGTGCCGGAACCGTGGAACCAGGTGACATCGCAATGTGGAGGTTTCCCCGGGCGACCAAGTCAAAGGGCCTGTTCAAATCACCGGCATGTGACGACCTGGCTGGGGTGGCCGCCGCACTGGTGGCCCTCGACCGGGCCCGGAGCCGGCCCGGGCTGAGGCACTACGGGGTCTTCCTGACCCGAGCCGAGGAGGTGGGGCTGATCGGGGCGATCCACGCCGCCAAGAACCGGACCATCCCCTCCGACGCCAGGATCATCTCGATCGAGACCTCCCGGGAGCTCCCGTCCGCCCCGGTCGGCGCCGGGCCCATAATCAGGACCGGCGACCGGGTTCGATCGTGACCTGACCAACCGGGTCAGCCAGGCGGCGGCAGCCTCCGGGCTGAAGCACCAGCGAAAGCTCATGGACGGCGGGGGATGCGAGGCGACCGCCTTTGGCGCCTACGGGTATCCATCGTCAGGTCTCTGTGTCGCCCTCAGGAACTGGCACAACCGTGGCAACCTCGACGCGGTGGAAGCCGGAACAGGAGAGGCGGTGGCGATGATGGAGGAGATCTCCATCGAGGACTTCCATGGGCTCATCGACTTGATCCTGATCGCGGCCTCCGCCGCCGACGATCCCGACACGCTGACCGGTCGCCTCGACCGGCTCTACGAGTCGGAGAGTCGAGTCCTCCATGACCACCCGGACCGTTGAGGGTCCGGCCGGTCAGGCTTCGTCGGAGCGGCGTGAGTACCTCTGGGCGAGGATGATCGGGACCAGGGTGATCAGCACCACGAACACCGCCACCACGTTGGTCACCGGTCGGTTCCGGGGCCTGACCAAGGAGGAGAAGATCCATATCGGGAGGGTCTGCTGGTTCCCGGCGGTGAAGGTGGTGACGATGATCTCGTCGAATGAGAGAGCGAAGGCCAGCATCCCGCCCACCAGCATCGCCGGTGCCAGCTGTGGGAAGAGAACATGCCGGAACGTCTGCCACCCTCTCGCCCCCAGGTCCATCGAGGCCTCGAGGATGTTCGGTGAGGTCCGCCGCATCCGGGCGATCACGTTGTTGTAGGTGATGGCGACACAGAACGTGGCATGGCCGACCACCAGTGTCCAGAACGAGAAGGAGAGGTCGGCGAGGTTGATCGCCGAGCGGAGGGCAATCCCGGTGATGATCCCCGGGAGGGCGATCGGCAGGATGATGAAGAGGCTGAGAGCGTTCCGGCCGAAGAACCGAGTCCGCCACACCGCGGCTGCCACCAGAGTGCCCAGGACCAGGGCGACCATGGTGGCCACCAACGCCACCCGTAGCGAGAGGCTCACCGCGGCACGGATGTCGGTCCTCGAGAAAGCCAGGCTGAACCATTCGGTGGTGTAACCCGGTGGTGGGAAGCGGAAACTGGCCTCATCGGTGGTGAAGGCGTAGAGGAAGACGAAGAGGATTGGGATGTGGAGAAAGAGCAGGGTGAGAGCCGCCGCGGTCTTCAGGCCCCAGCCAGCCTTTCTCATAACGCCTCGAACGCCCCGAACCGCCGGGCCACCGTGAGGTACACGGTCATCACCGCGATGGGGACGAAGGAGAAGGCCGCCGCCAGCGGGAGATTGCCGGCCACCCCTTGCTGGGTGTAGATGGCGAGCCCGATGAACGGGCTGGAGTCGCCGATGATGGTGGGGATGATGTAGTCGCCAAGGGTCAGGGAGAAGGTGAAGATCGACCCGGCGGCGACTCCCGGGATGGCCATCGGCCAGGTCACCTTGCGGAAGGTGGTCGCCGGCTGGGCGCCGAGGTCCGCCGAAGCCTCCAACAGCGACCGGGGCACCCTCTCCAACGAGGCGTGGATGGGGAGGACCATGTAGGGCAGCCAGATGTAGGTGAAGACGACGAACTGACCGAAAATGGAGATCGACAGCGAGGGGCCACCTATGCCGGGGGCGTCGAGGAGAGCCTGCAGCACGGCATCTGCTCCGATCCGCTCCACGAACCAGTTGATGATCCCGTCGGCGGCGAGGATCAGCTTCCATGAGTAGACCCGCACCAGGTATGACGACCACAGCGGGACCAGGACAGCTAGAACCAGGAGGGCTTTCATCCTGGAGGTGGCGTATCGCGCCATGTAGTAGGCCAAGGGGAAAGCGATGACCACCGAGGCCGCCGTCACCGCGGCCGCCATGGTGACGGTGCGGATCATCACTGCGACGTTGGCGTCGGTGAAGACCGCCGCCCAGGTGTCGAAGGAGAAGACCCGCTCCAAGGTGCCCGAGAATGGGTTGAGCCGGTAGAAGCTCTGAACCAGGAGCGAGGCCAGGCTCCCCCCGTACACGCCGACCAGCCACACCACAGGGATCGCCAGCAGCAGGGCAAGACGAACCCGCGGACGGCCGTAGAGGAAGGTTGCCCACCGGTTGTGGCCTGGCGGTTTGGACGAGAGGTCGGTCATCGGTGCCGAGGTTGGGAGGGGAGTGG
>JBBDML010000026.1:11268-66625 GCA_040878345.1 Acidimicrobiia bacterium
GGGCATGGCCCCGAAGATGGAGGCTTGCCTGCGGGCGGTCCGCGGTGGGGTGGGGTGGGGCCTCACGGCCACTCCCCTCAGGTGTCGTTTACCGTCCGCCGATGACCGCCAGGTAGTCGGTCACCCATCGGTAGTAGGGCACACACGACCCGGGCTCTGCCGTCCCGTTGCAATCGTCAGTCGGGGTCTTCCAGAACAGGATCTGGTCGAACGACTCGCTGCCGTTGTTGGCACACCCATCGGGGCCTAGCAGCTCGTTGCCGTCGCAAGCCTCGAGGACTGCGGGGACGGTGCCGAACCAAGCCGCCAGGTCACCCTGCAGCTTCGGATTCAGCGACCACTCCATCCACTTGTAGGCGCAGTTGGGGTTGGGGGCGTAGGCACTCATCATCGTGGTGTCCGCCCATCCCGTCGCACCCTCCTTGGGGACGACCTTGTCGATCGGTGCCCCGGCTCCCTGGAGCACGTTGGTCTGGAATGGCCACGTCGACGAGGCGGCGACACCCTCGTTGGTGAAGTCGTCGATCTGGATGAAGGCATCGTGCCAGTAGCGGCCGATCAGCTCGCGCTGGTCGCGCAAGAGACCGAGTGCTGCCTGGTACTGCTCCTCATTCAGCTGGTAGGGGTCTTCGATGCCCAGTTCGGGCCGAACCGACTTCAGGTACAGGGCGGCGTCTGCCACATAGATCGGGCCGTCGTAGGCCTGGATCCGCCCCGCGTTCGACTGGCCGTCGGGCAGGGTGGTCTCCTCGAAGACCACGCTCCACGAGTCGGGCGGGGTGTCCCCGAACACCTCGGTGTTGTAACCGAGGACGTTGAAACCCGACGCGTAAGGCGTCCCATAATGCCTTCCGTCCACGGTGTGCCACGGGGCGTCCTGCAACCTGGAGTCGATCGTGTCCCAACTCGGGATCAGATCGATGTTGATCTCCTGGACGCTTCCCCCGGCAATCAGTCTCAGGCTGGAGTCACCCGATGCCGTGACCAGGTCGTACTCGGTCGACCCCGTCATCAGCGCCACCATCTCGTCCGAGGTGCCCGCAGTCTTGACCTCGACCATGCAGCCGGTGTCCGCCTCGAACTCCGTGACCCAGTCATACTCGGCGACGGTCTCACCACGTTCGATGTACCCGGCCCAGGCAACGATCACGACGCTGCCCTCGCCTTCTCCAACTTCGGTGGGAAGCTCGGCGCCTCCATCTTCGGTCCCGCTGGTACACGCGCCCAGAATGAGCGCGAACACCAGCGACACGAGCAGTGAACGAGATCTCATCTCGTTGATTCCTCCTCAAGGGAATGGTCACCGGCGCCGGCTTGCACCGGCACCCTTTCATTCGTGTCCCCCGTCTGCTGTCGGTCAGCAAGCGGCCGACACGAATCCTTACTCCAAGAGAGCCTCACCGACTCCCCTACCTTCGGCAATCGGGCCTCGTCCCCGACACCGGTGTTCTGACTGGCGACCTCGATGACGGTGCCTTCGACATTGACCCGGTATCGGGTGTACATGCCGAGGTACACCACTTCGTCGACGAACCCATCGACTACCACCGGGCGACTACCCGCTTCCGGTGCGCCGATGGCGATCTTCTCCGGTCTCACAGTGAACGGCTGGGGTGATCCGGTGAGACGCTGGGCGAGGTCGCCGACTATCACGTTCGAGGTGCCGACAAAACCGGCGACAAATGCGTTGACCGGGTTCTCATACACCTCGAGAGGTGTTCCCACCTGTTCGACCCTCCCCTGGTTGAACACCGCCAGATGGTCGCTCATGGTGAGAGCCTCCTCCTGGTCATGGGTCACGTAGATGAAGGTGATCCCGACGTCGCGTTGAAGTGTCTTCAGCTCGATCTGCATCGCCTGGCGGAGCTTCAGGTCGAGGGCCCCCAACGGCTCATCCAAAAGGAGGACAGAGGGCCGGTTGATCAAGGATCTGGCCAGGGCGACACGCTGACGCTGCCCACCCGAGAGCTGGCTCGGCTTGCGATCGGCGTAGCCATCGAGATGGACCATCCCCAACGCATCGGCCACCCGCCCTACCCTGTCGTTCGGCGCCACCTTGCGGACCATCAGCCCATAACCGACGTTGTCAGCCACCGTCATGTGGGGGAACAGGGCGTAGTCCTGGAATACGGTGTTGACGTCGCGGTCATAGGGGGGGAGCCCAGAGACATCGACACCATGGAGGCGGACCGCACCGGAAGAGGGGGTCTCGAATCCGGCGATCATCCTGAGACAGGTGGTCTTGCCCGACCCTGAAGGCCCCAGCAAAGAGAAGAACTCGCCGTCGGCTATGTCGAGCGACACCCCATCGACGGCCACGACGTCGCCGAAGTATTTCGATACGTTGTTCAACGACACCGCGGTGGGCAAAGTGGCAAGACCTCGACCGCGGAGAATATCGGGGCGGAGGGGAGGCCGCGTCCGCATTGGGTTGTTTCTGGGAGCCCTCGACAACCGCTGCCTGGCCAGGGCGTTACCGTGACCGGGATCAGCGTTCGTCGAGGAGGCGGATAGGTGGAGTATCGCATCGAGAAGGACTCGATGGGTGAGATCGTGGTCCCGGTCGACGCCTACTACGGGGCATCGACCCAGAGGGCGGTGGAGAACTTCCCGATCTCGGGCCTGAGATTCGACCGACGGTTCATTTGGGCATTGGGCTTGCTCAAGGGATCGGCGGCCACTGTGGCCGCCGAATCCGGTTTCAAGGACGCCGGCCTGGCCTCGGCGATCCGCCAGGCTGCCGACGAGGTGATGGAAGGCTCCCTCGACCACCAGTTCGTCCTCGACATCTTCCAGACCGGCTCCGGGACCTCGACCAACACCAATGCCAACGAGGTCATCGCCGGTCGGGCTTCAGAGATCCTGGGGGACCGCAGCGTCCACCCCAACGACGACGTCAACTTCGGCCAGTCCTCGAATGACGTCATCCCCAGTGCCATCCACGTCGCGGCGGTGGCGGGGATCCGCCAGGGGCTGATCCCGGCGTTGGAGAAACTGGCCGGCTCATTGGAGGGCAGGGCTGAGGTGTTCGCCGACGTGGTCAAGTCGGGCCGGACCCATCTCATGGACGCCACCCCGGTGACGCTGGGACAGGAGTTCGCCGGCTACGCCGCCCAGGTCCGTAAGGGGGTAGATCGTCTCGAGAAGGTCCTCCCCGAGTTGGAGGAGCTGGCATTGGGTGGCACCGCGGTGGGGACCGGGATCAACGCGCCGACCGGGTTTGCTGCTGCGGTGATAGCTCTTATGGTCGAGAGGACCGGTCTCGGCTTCCGGGAGGCGCAGGATCACTTCGAGGCCCAGGGCTCCAAGGACGCCGCGGTGGCGGCTTCGGGGACCCTCCGCACCGTCGCCGTGTCATTGTTCAAGATCGCCAACGACATACGGTTCCTGGGGTCGGGCCCCACTTCGGGGATCGCCGAGATCCGGATCCCCGATCTCCAGCCCGGCTCCTCGATCATGCCGGGCAAGGTCAACCCGGTGATGTCCGAGATGATGATGCAGGTGGTGGCGCAGGTCGTCGGCAACGACGCCACCGTGACCTGGAGCGGGGCGAACGGGAACTTCGAGCTCAACGTGATGATGCCGGTCCTGACCCACAATCTGATGGAGTCGATCGAGCTGCTGTCCAACGCAGCGGTGACCTTCGCCACCAAGTGCGTCGATGGGATCGAGGCCAACCGGGACCGCGCCCGGGAGCTCTTGGAGCGCAACGCCATCGTGGTCACCGCCCTCAACCCACACATCGGGTATGACAACGGGGCCCGGATCGCCAAGGAGGCCGCGGCCACCGGGAGAACGGTAAGGGAGCTCGTGCTGGAGGCCGGCCTGATGACCGCCGAGGAGCTCGACGAGGCCCTCGACCTCAAGAAGATGACCGAAGGCGGTCTGCGTTGATCTTCAGCCGTTGAGGGCTTCGAGGAGCGTGTTCCATGCCAGGCTGGCGCACTTGATCCGCACCGGGTATTGACGGACTCCCTGCAATGCCTCGAGGTCGCCCAGGACCGCCCCGGGCCGGTCGGGGTCGAGCCCGGAGTCCTCGGAGCCGTCGAGCGACATCATCCTGCGGAATCGGGCCACCAGCTGGTCGATCTCATCGCGGGTCTTGCCCTTGATCGCCTCGGTCATCATCGAAGCCGATGACTGGCTGATCGAACATCCCTCGCTGTCGACGGCCACTGCGGTGACCACGTCGTCTGCGAGGTCGATATCGACGGTGATCTCGTCGCCGCACAGGGGGTTGACGCCCTGGGCGGTGGCGTCGGGGTCATCGAGCCGGCCACGGTTACGCGGGTTGCGGTAGTGATCGAGGATCACCTCCCGATAGAGCTCTTCGAGGGCCATCTAACCAACTCCGAACAGCTCGCCGGCCCGACGGAGCCCGGCCACCAGGGCGTCGATGTCGTCCTCGGTGTTGTAGACGTAGAAGCTGGCCCTCGCCGTCGCCGCCACCCCCAGCTCCCGCATCAGCGGCTTGGCGCAATGATGCCCGCTGCGAACCGCCACCCCGCCCTCGTCGAGGATGGTGGCAAGGTCGTGGGCGTGGGTCCCTTCCATGGTCATGGAGACCACCCCACCGCGTGCATCCAGCCCTGAGGGCCCGTGGACCGAGACCCCTGGCACGTCGGAGAGCCGATCGAGGGCGATGGAGGTGAGCTCCTGGTCATGGACGAAGATCTTGTCCATCCCGATCGAGTCGAGGTAGTCGATGGCGGCGTGGAGACCGACGGCTTGGATGATCGGGGGGGTCCCGGCTTCGAACCGGTGGGGGATCGCAGCCCAGGTGGCGTCATGGAGGGTGACATCGGAGATCATCTCCCCGCCCCCTTCGAAGGGCTCCATCTCCTCGAGGGCCTTCATCCGGCCCCAGAGAACCCCGATCCCGGTGGGGCCAAGCATCTTGTGAGATGAGAAGGCGACGAAGTCGGCGCCGAGAGTTCGGACGTCGACACCGGCATGAGGGACCAACTGGGCGGCATCGACCACGACGCGGGCCCCGCCCTGATGGGCGAGGGCGGCGATGGCGGGTACGTCGGGGATGGTTCCGAGGACATTGGACATCCCGGTGACCGCAACCATCTTGACCCGATCGTCCAGCTTCTCCGCCAGAGCGGTCATGTCGAGACGCCAGTCCTCGGTGAGTGGCACATGGTCGAGGGTCGCACCGGTGCGCTTGGCCACCATCTGCCAGGGGACCAGGTTGCCGTGATGTTCCATCACCGTGGTCAGGATCACGTCGCCGGCGGAGAGGTTCTCGAGGCCCCAGCCGAAGGCCACCATGTTGAGGCTGGTGGTGGCCCCCCGGGTGAAGATCACCTCATCGGGATCGGTCGCCCCGATGAAGGTCGCCACCCGGTTGCGGGCAGCCTCGTAGGCCTCGGTCGAGGCCACTGAGAGCTTGTAGGCGCCGCGGTGGACGTTGGCGTATGAGGTCCGGGTGAAGCGGTCCATCGCCTCCAGTACCTGGATCGGCTTCTGAGACGATGCCGCCGAGTCGAGGAAGTGAACCCCGGAGTCGAGGATCGGGAAATCTGACTTCAGGTAGGAGAGGTCCGTCACTTCTGCATCAACACCGCGCGGAACGATTCGTATCCCACGTCCTCGAGTCTGACGGCCAGCTCGGGGCCGCCGCTCTCGACTATCCGGCCGTCGAGGAAGATGTGGACCCGATCTGGGGTCACGTAGTCGAGCAGCCGCTGGTAGTGGGTGATGATGAGGAATCCCCGCTCCGGTCCGGTCAACTTGTTCACCCCCTCGGCGACCACCCGGAGGGCGTCGATGTCTAGCCCGGAGTCGGTCTCATCCATGATGGCGAGCTCGGGCTCGAGCACCGCCATTTGGAGGACCTCGTTGCGCTTCCTCTCCCCGCCCGAAAACCCTTCGTTGAGGTATCGGTCGGCGAAGGAGGTCTCCATCCCCAGGGCCTTCATGGCCTCCATGACCTTGAGGCGGAGCTCGAGGACGGTGAGGTCGATCCCGGTCCGATTGGAGAGAGCCTGACGGAGGAACTGGAGCACCGAGACCCCCGGTATGGCCTCCGGATGTTGGAAGGCGAGGAACATGCCGGCGGCGCCCCGGTCGGTGGGGGGCCACTTGGTGATGTCCTCGCCTTTGTAGAAGACCCGGCCCTCCGTGATCCGGAACCCCCGACTACCCATGAGCACCGAGGCCAGGGTCGACTTGCCCGAGCCGTTGGGGCCCATCAGGGCGTGGATCTCCCCGGGCTGGACGGTGAGGTCGACACCTTTGAGGATCTCGACCTCCCCGGCGGAGACGTGGAGGTTCTCGATCTTGAGGAGGGGGGCGGTGTCGGTCACCGGGCAATGGTATTTACAACATGGCCGTAGGGGAAACCGTTGGTGCGGCTCAGGCCCTGGTGATGTCGACCCAGACCGGAACCGCCAGCCGGTCGAGATCGGCCAAGGCGATGGGGAACACGGTGGTCGGAGTGCCGGCGGCGGCCCACACCGGATCGTTGCGTCTGAGGAGAGGGTCGGCGAAGACCCTGAGATCGGCGGCATGACCGAAGGGAGGAGTGCCTCCGGCGGCGAACCCGGTGGCCGACCTCACCTCGTCCAGGGTCGCCCTTCGGGCCGAGCGGGAACCTGAGACCACTGCAAGTTTGGCGGTGTCGAGCAAGTGATCGCCGGGGACCAGGGCCACCACCGGCTCGTCACCGTCGTCGGTGTCGACCACGAAGACCAGGGACTTGACGATGGCCGAGACCGGGCAACCGATGGCGGCGGCGGCGTCCTCGGCGGTCTTGGTCCCTTCGGGGAAGACACGGATCGACCATTCGAGGCCGGGAACCGATCCGGCGAGACGACGACTCGACTCAGGGAGGTCAGCTGGAGCGGATGATGTCAACGGTGTCCTTCATGGTGTCGAGATCATCCAGATGTAGCCATTGGACATAGATCCGCTCGACACCGGCTTCTTCCAGGGCGGCGACCGTGTCAGCAACCCGGTCCGGGGTCCCCACCGGGAAGCCGTTGGCGACGTAGCGGTCCTCCAGCTCTCTGGGGGTGATGCCCCGTCGGGCGGCAGTCGCCCCCAGACGCTGTTCGTAGACGGCCTGGGTCCTGCCCACCAGGGCCCCGCCCATCACGGTGGCCTCCACATGGCGGCCGCCCGATGCGGCGCGCATCACCTTCACCTTCTGGCCGGCTTCTTCTGGTGGGCAGATGAAGAAGTTGTATTCGTCGGCTCGTGTCCCGGCGAGGGTGGGTGTGCGATTGGCGCCGCTGCCGCCGATCACCAGCCTGATCCCGGTTGGCTTGGGTCGGATGTCGCCACTCACCCGGTAGTGACGGCCCTCGTAGTTGGCCGGCCCCTGCCCGAACACTGCCTCCAGATAGTCGAGGGCCTCCTCGAAACGCGACCAGCGCTCCGGCCAGTCGGGGAAGGGGAGACCGAGCGCCTGATGCTCCAACTCCATCCACCCGGTGCCCACACCCAGGTCGAGTCGGCCTCCGGACATCTGGTCGATGGTCACCGCGTTCTTGGCGATCACGGCTGGGTGACGGAACGTGATGGGGGTCACCAGGACGCAGAGGCGGATGCGCTCGGTGTCCCTGGCCAGACCGGCGAGGACGGCGAAGGCGTCGGTGGCGTCCGGTGTGGGCTCGCCACCTGACATGTAGTGGTCGCACCTGGCGAAAGAGACCAGGCCCTCCGCCTCCGCCCAGCGCGCCGCCTCGAGCTGTTGGGAGTAGGTGCCCCCGAGATGGGGCTCGGTCATCAGGGAGAACCTCAAGAACCCTCCTTTCTGTGCGGATTCGCGCGAACCCCTCCGTCACAGATCCGCACAGAAAGGAAGGGCTGACCTTCTGTGCGGATTTACGCGAACCCCTCCGTCACAGATCCGCACAGAAGGCACGCTAGCCCTCGAAGGCGTCGACGATGATGTCGAAGTCGGCCAGGTCCTGACCCATGATCTGGGGGTAGTAACGCTGGCACCCGGCCTCGGCCAAGGCGGTCAGCATCTCGGATGCCTTGGCACCCGAGCCGTGTGGGTAGGACCGCTCCTCGTAGACCTGCTCGATGCGCTCGGTGGTCTGGCCGGTGCGCGAGGCGAGGTTCTCGAGGAGCCGGCGGTAATCGGCCTGGCCCCTGGCGGCAAGGGCCGGCCCTGCCGAGCTCCAGAAGATGTCCCCGGGTTGGCGACCGGCCTCGTCCGCTAGCTGGCCGGTCTTCTCGACGATGGTGCGGAAGCGCTCCGGTGGACAGGCATACAGGTTGTACTCGTCGGCGTAAAGCGCAGTGAGACGACGCGCCCTGGCCCTGCCGGCGCCACCCGCCATCAGTCGGAGGTTGGCGGGGCGAGGTGCTGGGTCGAACTCGGCGAGGGTGTAGTGCTTTCCCGAGAACCCGGCGGGCCCGGGGGTGATGGCGGCTCGAAGATAGGCCATCGCCTCCTCGAGCATCTCAACCCGGGTGGAAGTCTCGGGGAAGGGGAGCCCGAAGAGCTCGAACTCCTCCTTCATCCACCCGGCCCCGAGGCCAAGGGTGAAACGGCCCCCCGACACCTCGTCGATGGTGACTCCCATCTTGTAGAGGACGGCCGGGTGTCGAAAGGTGACCGGGCTGACCAGCGAGACCAGCTCGAGCTCGGTCTCCCGGGCCAAGGCAGTGAGATGGACCAGATGGTCCCAAGCCGGCTTGGTGGTCTCGTCACCCCGCTGCAGGTAGTGGTCGGGGAGGGCGATCGCCTTGAGGCCCCGGCCCTCGGCCCATCGTGCGACGGCGAGGAGGTGCCCCCAGTCGCCGCGGGTCTGAACGCCGAGCTCGATCACCCTTCGGCCACCGCACTCTCCAGCAGCGCCCCGGCATGCAAGGCCACGTCGAAACCGGGGTCGAGCACGTAATGGAGGGTGACGCCGTTGAGCGAGCTGACCAGGGTCTCGGCGCGTCGCTGTACCTCGGCGGCGTCCAGGTCGGCGCGCTCTCGCCGTATGGCGACGGCGAACCGGGCAACCCGACCCTCGTGGTGACGGATGACCCTCCGCCTGAGCTCGGTGTTGTTGCGGGCTCCCGAGACGGCGATCCCGATGTAGACGCGGGCCAGGTCTCCCTGTTCGGTGATGAAACGGACGTAGGCCTCGACTAGGTCGCCCAATGAGTCGGTCCCGAGGTGTTGAGGGTCGGGATCGACAGCATCGATCGCCTCCCGGACCACGCTGAGGATCGCCTGTTCCTTGGAGGCGAACAGGTTGTAGAAGCTCCCCGGGAGGACACCCGCACGGTCACAGATCCCCTTGATGGTGGTTCCTTCGAGCCCGAGGTCTGCGATCAGGGTCCGGGTGGCGTGGAGAATCCTGTCCTGGGTCTCCAGACCGGCGCGATATCGCATCGGGGGCACGGTAGCCAGGCGTTCTCGCCTGGCCGGTTCGCCGCCCTTCGAATCGAAGCCGATCATGAATCAGGCTTCTCTTGAGTGAACACTCAAATTAGACTTCGAGAGGTGAGTCACTACAAGGCGAATCTCCGAGACATCGAGTTCAACCTCTTCGAGGTGCTCCGAGTCCAGGACTACCTGAGCGACCTGCACTGGCCCGGCGTCGACCGTCACATCATCGAGGACATCCTCACCGAGATCGAGAGACTCGCCCGGGAGGACTACGCCGCATCGTACGTCGACCAGGACCGGATCCCCCTCGAGCTGGTGGAAGGTGAGGTCCCTCTCCCCGGCTCGGTCAAGAAAAGCATCACCGCCTTCCATGACGGGGGTTGGGCCAACATCGCTCTTCCCGTCGAGATGGGAGGCTCCCCAGTGCCGGCCACCGTTGGCTGGTCGGTCTCCGAGATGCTGTTGGCCGCCAACACCGCGGTCCAGTTCTACGCCGGGGGCGCCCTCTTCGCCAGGGTGCTGTTCGAGGAGGGGACGGAGGCACAGAAAAAGCTGGCTCGACTCTGGGTCGACCGAAACTGGGCGGGGACCATGGTGCTAACCGAGGCCGACGCCGGGTCGGATGTCGGCGCCGCGACCACCAAGGCGATCGATCAGGGGGACGGCACCTGGCACATCGAGGGGGTGAAACGGTTCATAACCGGAGGGGAGCACGACGGCTCCGAGAACATCATCCATCTCGTCTTGGCCAGGCCCGTGGGCGCGGGACCGGGCACCAAAGGGTTGTCACTGTTCGCCGTGCCCAAGTTCCTGGTCAACGAGGACGGGACACTCGGCCTTCGCAACGGGGTGGTGGCCACCAATCTGGAGAAGAAGATGGGTATCAAGGGCTCGACCACCTGCGAGCTCACCTTCGGTCTGGAGCAACCGGCCACCGCATATCTGGTGGGTGACCGTCATGACGGGATCCGCCAGATGTTCCGGGTCATCGAGTACGCCCGCATGATGATCGGGACCAAGGCGATGGGCACCCTGAGCACCGGGTACCTCAATTCCCTCGAGTACGCCAGGCACCGAATCCAGGGGGCTGACCTGGCCGACGCCACCGACAAGACGGCACCCAAGGTCCCCATCATCGACCACCCCAACGTGAGACGGATGCTGATCACCCAGAAGGCGTGGGCCGAGGGGCTGAGGGCGCTGGTCCTCTACACCGCCTGGGTTCAGGACCAAGCCAGGCTCCATCCCGGAGACGACACCTGGGATCGCCGCAACGATCTCCTCCTTCCTCTGGTCAAGGGGTACTCGTCGGAGAAGGCATACAGCCTGCTGGCCACCTCACTGCAGGTCTTTGGTGGTTCGGGGTACACCCAGGACTACCCGATCGAGCAGTACATCAGGGACGCCAAGATCGACACCATCTACGAGGGGACCACCGGGATCCAGGCGCTCGACCTGTTCTTCCGGAAGATCGCCCGTGACCAGGGGGCCGCCTTCGCCTCTTTGGCTGCCGAGATCGTCGAGTTCGTCAAGGGCGGGGCCGATCAGGATCCCATTGCCAAGGACCGAGAGACCCTTGGGCAGATCCTCGATGACGTCCAGGCCCATCTCGGGTCGATGGTGGAGAACCTGATGTCCCATCTCGGAGGTGAGCGAGACGACATCTACAAGGTGGGTCTCCAGGCCACCCCATTGCTGGAGTCGATGGCGGAGACGGTGATCGCATGGCAGATGCTCCGTCAGGCCGAGGTGGCGGTGGCCAAGGCCGACTCCGACCCGTTCTATCGGGGGAAGATGGAGTCGGTCCGTTGGCTCCTCGATGAGATCGGTCCTCGGGTGACAGGTCGTCGCAGGGCAGCCACCGCCGAGGACGGCTCGCTCATGGACCTGCCGGTGGAGGCCTTCTGAGATCCCGCATGCATTTGTATGAGGTCGCGCTGAGCGCGCCCCGGTGCAATTGCATGGGCATGATGGTCTGCTGAGTCTCTCTTGGTACTTTTCACCGATCTATGTCTCCCGCTGCCCTAATCGCCCTGGTCGGGCTCCTCGTTGGCGTGTTCCTGGTGGTGGTAGCCCTGGTGCTGTGGCAGGAGGCGAGGCGCCGACCCTCTTACGATCTTCTGGAGTACGTGGTCGAGGACGCGGTCAAGCACGTCACCGCCGGTCTGGATGAGGCGTCGGGCCTGGGGCGTGGCGATGTGAGACGGATTCTGGAGTGGGAGGTCTTCTACCTCCAGGGTCTGGCCCAGGAGGACCGGCACAATCCGGTCGAGACCGTTGCCGGCGGGCATCAGGCCTCGATCGAGTACATCGCCGCCCAGATCGAAGCCAAACATGGGGTCGCCTACTCTCAGGACGACATCGCAGAAGTGCTCCGGCTCGAGGCCGACTACCTGATGGCCATCGGGGCGGTTGGAGGGCAAGTAGAGATGGGAGAAGAGGAATGAGGGTCCGTTGCGGGGCATGCCGAAACCAGTTCGAGGTCGCCGGCGCCGGTCGCTTTGCCTGCCCGGTATGCGGCTCGGTCAACGTGGTTCGTGATGCGGCCGGTGGCGGAGAGGCGCCGCCCAACATGGGTGGGTACCCCACCGCCCCTGGAGTCGGTGGGGTCGGGGCACCACCCCCACCACCTCCACCTCCCCCGGTCCTACCCAAGATCGAGTGTCCCGAGTGCGGATTCACCTTCATCGTGGGCCCCATCGCCTTCGCCACCTGCCCCAACTGCTCCGCCGAGGTACCCACCGGTTTCGAGGACGAGAGCGAATGAGCCGGCTTCACCGATTCGAGGCCTACAGGTTCATCGGTGCACGGGACACCATGTGGGTTTACGACTGTGACGATGTCGGTCAGTTCGGAGAGCTGGAGGCCAGGCTGACCGATGACGATCTGCTGGGCCGGAATCTGTTGCAGGCGTTCTCACCCGACACCGTCGACGAGGCAGTCAACCGGGGTTTCAAGCCCAGGCGCGTTCCCGCGAGGCACTGAGGGCCGAGCATTCCTGTCGGTGGAGCCCGGGAGAGAGATAGCGATGCTCCCCTCAGATCCAGTCCATCTGACTCCCGTGCATTTGCACAAGGGCTCGCCAGACGCAACCCGGTACAAATGCACGCCGTCAAACTTCGAGACCTTGGCCCACCAGGTCCCCGATCTTCTGGCCCCGACCATGGAAGAAGTGGTCGCCCGGGGTCAGCACCAGATCGATCCCCTTCTCGATCGCATAGACCCTGAGGCCTTCGGCGTCGATCACCTGCTCCCGGGTGCCGAGGATGATCCGCTTTGGGCCCGGGGCGGGCTCGGCGGGGAGACGCTCCGGTGCCGGGGCGATGCCGACATAGGGGACCTGCCCGCCGGAGCCGGCCAGCCAGTTGAGGGCCACCACCGCTCCGAACGACCATCCGGCGATACCGAGGGGCAGGTCAAGGGCCCTGGCGTGGTCCAGGGCCGCGGTGACATCGAGCTTTTCGGCGTTGCCGAAGTCATGGGCCCCCGTGCTGGCCCCGGTCCCTCTGAAGTTGAACCTGGACACGACGTGCCCACGTTCCACCAGCCGACGGGTTACCGCGATCATCAGGGGGCTGTTCATGGTGCCTGCTTGCATGGGGTCGGCATGACAGAACACGGTGACACGGGTCGGCCGATCCGGGGCGTCGACCTTGGTCTCGAGGTTGACGCCGTCAGCGGTGAGGAGCCGGCCGCGCTGGCTCATCCCAACAATCGGAGGAGCCAGACGCCCGCTGCCACCAGGATCACCAATGCGAGAAGGGCGGAGGCGATGAGCAGCCAGCGGGTCTGCATGGGCCTGGGAGGCTAGCCAGCGCCCTCACTATCCTCAGAGCCGGAACACCACGGAAAGGTCTGAATTGCACGACGTCGTCATAGTTGGGGGTGGCCCCGGCGGCTATGCCGCAGCCCTCTTCGCCCACAACTTCGGCCTCTCGGTAGCCCTGGTGGAGAAGGAGCGCCCGGGCGGGACCTGTCTGATCCGTGGGTGCATCCCCGCCAAGCAGTGGCTCCACATCGCCGAGGTCTACACCACCGTCAGTCACGCCGCCGAGTACGGGGTGGTCACCTCTCAGCCGCAGCTCGACTGGTCGGCGGCCCTGGCCAAGAAGAACCAGACCGTCGAGGCCGTGGTGCGCGGGCTCGGCGGCCTCCTCAAGCAACGCGGTGTGGAGGTCGTCGAGGGCTTCGGGAAGCTGGCCGGGCCAAAAAAGGTCGAGGTCTCGGGCGCCAATGGTGTGACCACGCTCGAAGCGGGCTCGGTCATCGTCGCCACCGGGTCGCATGCCCGCTCCATCCCCGGTTACGCCATCGATGGCAAGCAGATCGTCACCTCGGACCATGCCCTCGACTGGGAGCACCAACCGGGGCGGGTCGCGATCGTCGGTGGCGGGGTCATCGGCTGCGAGTTCGCCTCCTTCCTCATCGACGTGGGGAGCGATGTCCACGTCTTCGAGATGATGGACCAGATCATCCCCGGGTCCGACCCGGAGTCGGCCCGAATGCTCCAGCGGCTGCTGCAGAAACGAGGGGTGAAGTTCCATGTCGGGGCCGAGGTCGGCCCGGCCGAGGTCGGGTCCTCCGGTGTCGTGGTCCCAGCCGGTGATGAGAAGGTCGAGGTCGACGTGGCATTGGTGGCGGTGGGGCGTGGCCCCAACACCGAGGGCGTCGGCCTGGAAACGACCCGGGTCGAGCTCGACCGGGGATTCGTCACCGTCGACCCTGAGACCATGATGACCGCCGAGCCCGGTGTGTACGCCGTGGGCGACATCGTGGCCGGCACCCCCCAACTGGCACACGTCGGGTTTGCGGAAGGCATTGCTGCCATGACCCACATCGCCACCGGAGAGTCGCGCGGTGTCGACTACGACGCAGTCCCCAGAGTGACCTACACCCATCCCGAAGTGGCCGAGGTGGGGATCACCGAGGCTGAGGCAGTGCGCCGCGGCATCGAGGTCGAGACCGCAAAGCACTTCTTCAACGGCGTGGGGCGGGCGATGATCATCGGGCAGAACCAAGGGCATGTGAAGGTCTTCTCCGCCAAGGACGGGCCGGTGGTGGGGGCGAGCATCGTGGGGCCACAAGCGGGTGAGATGATCCACGAGCTGATGTACGCCGTGGGATGGGAGGCACTACCCACCGAGGCCGCCGCCCTGATCCACGCCCATCCCACCCTGTCCGAGACGATTGGTGAGACACTGATGAGCGCCGCCGGCAAGAGCCTGCACTGAGAGGAGCGACACGTGGCAACGACGGTTTCCATGCCCCAGCTGGGTGAGACGGTCACCGAAGGGACCATCCTCAAGTGGGCCAAGAAGGTCGGTGACACCATCAACGAGGACGAGGTGCTGCTCGAGATCTCGACCGACAAAGTCGACACCGAGGTTCCCTCACCGGTGTCCGGCACCATCCTTCAGATCCTGGTCGACGAAGGAGAGACGGTTTCTGTCGGCGCAAACCTGGTGGTGATAGGTGAGGCCGGCGAGGCCACCGAGGCACCCCCGGCGACGGCTGCCGAACCGGCCCCAGCCCCGGCGCCCGAGAAGGCTCCCTCGGCGGCGGCTGCCGAACCGGCCCCAGCCCCGGCGCCCGAGGAGGCTCCTGCACCGACGCTAGCAGTCGAAACTCCGGCACCTGCGGCGGCTCCGTCCCCAGCGGTGGAGCTGCATCCGGCATCGGAGACCCCATCCGGGCCCGACACCGGTTTCGAGATGAGCGGCGAGCCCACCGACGAGGAGGTCGAGGCGTTCTTCGCCGAGCCTTCCCCGGAGAGCTCCCAGCTGTTGTCGCCGGTGGTGCGTCGCCTGGTCCGTGAGAACCAGGTCGATCTGTCCAAGGTCAAAGGGACCGGTCAGGGTGGCCGGATCACCAGGAGGGACGTCGAGGCCTTCCTCACCGCCGCCCCGGCCCCGGCTCCCCCTGCTACTCCGGCTCTTGCCCCAGCTCCGGCGGCGCAGGCCCCCCCGGCGGCCCAACCCGCTCCGGCGGCCCAACCCGCCCCCGAGCCGGCGGCCCAGCCCGCCCAAGCGGCCCCAACTCCAGCCGTCACGGCCGAAGAGGTCGAGCTCGATCGGATCCGGTTGCGGACGGCCGAGAACTTGATCAGGGCGCGACAGACGGCGGCCCATGTGTGGACGTCGGTGGAGGTCGACTTCGAGCGGGTGGAGCGGGTGCGTCAGGCGCATAAGGCGGGGTTCAAGTCGAGCGAAGGCTTCTCGCTGACCTATTTGCCCTTCGTATCGCGGGCGACCATCGACGCCCTCAAGGCCTACCCGGTGGTCAACAGCTCGTTCGACCTCGAGGGGAAGAAGGCGTTGTTCCACAAGAAGGTGGACTTGGGGATCGCCATCGATCTCAATCAGGGTGGGCTGGTTGTGGCTCGGGTCCGCAACGCCGACGGGCTGCGTCTGGTGGGTATCGCACGGGAGATCCGCGACCTCGCCGACCGGGCCCGCAGCAACAAGCTGACCCTCGATGACCTGAGCGGCTCGACGTTCACCATCACCAACCCGGGGCCGTTCGGGTCGTTCATGTCGGCGCCGATCATCAATGTCCCCAACGTGGCGATCCTCTCCACCGACACCGTCACCAAACGGCCCACGGTGGTGACCGCAGCCGATGGCCAGGACATGATCGGCATCCGCCACATCGGGTATCTCGGGCTCTCCTGGGATCATCGCGCCTTCGATGGGTCAACCGCGGTCCTCTTCCTGCAGCGGATCAGGGAGAACCTCGAAACGTGGGACTGGGAGCAGGAACTTGCGTAGCAAGTTCCTGCTCCGTACCTGGTACCTGGTACTTGGTGCCTGGAGTGAGGTGTGAGCGAAGCGAGCCTCCTGCTCCGTACCCGCTGGCTGGGCAGGCTTCCCTACGGGGAGGCCTGGGACCTGCAACGCGCCTTCCACGAAGGGAAGGTGAGAGGCCGGACCTCGGACGACTATCTGCTTCTCGTGGAGCACCCCCCGGTGTTCACCGTCGGGCGCAACGGCGACGGGTCCAACCTGTTGGTCGATGCCCGTCTCATCGAGTCACGGGGCGCCGAGGTCCTTCACATCGACCGCGGGGGTGACGTCACTTTCCATGGCCCGGGTCAGCTGGTCGGCTACCCGATCCTGACTCTCGAGGACCCCAAGCAGATCGTTCCATATGTCCGACGATTGGAGGAGGTGCTGATCCGGGTTCTCGCCGACTTCGGGGTGAGAGCATGGCGAGAAGAGGGCCTCACCGGGGTATGGACCGCGGGGGGCAAGGTGGCTGCGATCGGGGTCAGGGTGGCGCGCAGTGTCACCATGCACGGCTTTGCCCTCAACCTCAATCCCGACATGAGCTGGTTCGGGATGATGAACCCATGCGGGATCACTGACCGGCCGGTGACCAACCTCACCGACCTGCTGGGTCGGAAGGTGACGATCGAGGAGACGGTGGAGGTCCTGGTCCCGCGGTTCGTCGAGGTCTTCGGCTATCCCGAGTCCGAGACCCAAAAGGCGGCTTTCGTCCGTGGTCAGGGAAGGGAGCCCCATTTCGAGGTCGACCATCTCCTCGCCCAAGGCACCTTCTCCCCGGAGAGGCGGGCCGACGAGGCGATCCTGATCAACGGGCGTCTGCCCGGTGAGCCTCCTCGACCCGAGTGGATGAAGGTCAAGGCAAGGCTGGAGGGTCACTATCTGGAGCTGAAGAAGCTGATGCGTGGGCTCGAACTCCACACCGTTTGTGAGGAGGCCAAGTGCCCCAACATCTACGAGTGCTGGGGGATGGGCACGGCCACCCTGATGATCCTCGGGGACAAGTGCACCAGGGCATGCTCCTTCTGCAACGTCACCACCGGGAAGCCCACCGAGTTCGACGTGCTCGAGCCCTACCGGGCCGCGGAGGCCATCGCCACCATGAGGCTGTCACATGCGGTGATCACCTCGGTGAACCGTGATGATCTCAGCGATGGGGGAGCAGGGATCTTCGCCCACACCATCGTCGAGTCGAGACGACGCTCTCCGCAGACCGAGATAGAAGTGCTGATCCCCGACTTCAAGGGTGACCGGGCGGCACTGGCCACGGTGATGGAGGCCCGACCCGAGGTCCTCAACCACAACACCGAGACCGTGCTCCGTCTACAGCGGGACATAAGGACTTCGGCCAACTATGGCCGCTCTCTGGCGCTGTTGTGGCGGGCAAAACAGCTGTACCCGGAGGGTCTGATCAAGTCGGGGCTCATCGTGGGGATGGGGGAGACCCGTGAGGAGGTGCTCGCCACGCTGGCCGACATGAGGACCATCGGCATCGACATCGTCACCATCGGGCAATACCTCAGACCCACCACCCGCCACCGCCCGATCCACCGCTACGTGCACCCCGATGAGTTCGCTGAATACAAGCGGTTCGGCGAGGGTCTCGGGATACCCCACGTCGAGTCGGGGCCACTGGTCAGATCGAGCTACCACGCAAAGGAGAGCCGTCAGGCGGTGCCGGTGGCCGTCGGAGTCAAACAGGGGCCTTGAGCCCGAGCCGCGGTCGAGGCATGCTCGGGGCATGACGCCTTCGGAGGCTGACCGTCTCGATCTCTACAATGGTCTCAGCGAAGTCCTCGGCCCGACCCGGGCGGAGACCCTCATGACATATCCCCCAGCTGTTGACCCATCCGAACTTGCGTCGAAGACCGACATGTCGTCGATACGGGAGGACATCTCGGCGTTACGAGCCGACATCCACGACCTTCGGTCCGATCTCAAGACGGGTCTTGAGGCCGTCAATGCACGGATCGACCGATTGTTCCTCACGCTGGTCGCTGGGCTCTTCGTCATCGTGGCAGCCATGGCAGGTGTGGTGGTCAGCCTCCGCTGAGCTCGGTCCCCGATTGGCAACTGCCACGCCCTGTTGAAGAAGTTGAGGACGAGGCGTGAGTCGGCTCGGCATGCTCCGAGAGCCGCCTCCATCACCTGTTGAACGTCCCAGACGTCGTTGATCAGATCCGAGAGGACGACGACGTCATAGTCCTTGTCGATTGGAGTGTCATGGACGTCGCCCTCGACGAAGCGAAGGGCCGAATGGCGTGCTCGGGCCTGCTCGAGCGCCTGCCCGGAGAAGTCGACGCCCATGCCGTCCTTCGGTCGAAGCTCGGCGAGAAGATCGCCTTGCCCGCATCCCAGCTCGAGCACGCTCGACCCTTCGGGGACGATGAAGCGGTAGATCGTCGACAGTCTGCGGTGGTAATGGCGGGAGGCGAACGACTTCCCCTCCTTCGACCAGACGCGGTCCCAAAAGGCGCGCCGCGTCTCCTGAAAGGCGAGCCTGGCGGCATCGGTGCCCATAGCGGCGTCGGGTCGGTCACCCATCGTGCGGCAAGCTAACCCAGTTCTGCCAGGAAGCTGTGGTAGGTGGAGGCGATGCCCTGGCGGAGCGGTATCGAAGCGGCCCACCCCAACTCGGTGAGCTTCGAGACGTCGAGAAGCTTCCGCATGACCCCGTCGGGCATCGAGGTGTCGAAGACGTACTCGCCCTCCCATCCGATGACCTCACCGATCAGGTTGGCCAGCTCGAGGATGGTGATGTCTTGGCCGGTGCCGACATTGAGGTGTTGCTCCCCGCTGTAGTTCCGCAGGGCGAAGAGGACCGCATCGGCGAGATCGTCGACATGGAGGAACTCGCGTCTTGGTCGCCCACTTCCCCAGAGGGTCATGGAGGGCTTCCCACCCACCCTGGCCTCGTGGGTCTTGCGCATCAGGGCGGGCAGAACGTGGGAGGTGGCCGGGTCGTAGTTGTCTCCCGGCCCGTAGAGATTGGTGGGCATCAGCGAGATCACGTCCATCCCGTATTGCCGACGCAGCATCTTTCCGTACTCGAGGGCCGCGATCTTTGCCACCGCATACCCTTCGTTGGTGGCCTCCAACGCGCCGGTTAGCAGCAAGTCCTCGCTCATGGGCTGGGGGGCGGCGGCGGGGTAGATGCAGGACGACCCGAGGATCGCCACCTTCTCGACTCCAGCCATCTGTGCTGCCCTGAGGGTGTTGGCGGAGATCATGGTGTTGTCGTATAGGAAATCAGCCTGAGCGCTGCGGTTGGCGTGGATCCCTCCCACCCGTGCCGCCGCAATGATTGCCACCTGGGGCTTTGCCGACACCACGAAATCCTCGGTCTCTTGCTGCCGGCGAAGATCGACTTCTGTCGAGGAGGCGGTGATCAACCGGCCGATGCCCTCTGCGGCGAGACGCCTGACCACGGCGCTCCCGACCATCCCGAGATGGCCGGCGACCCAAACGTCCTTACCGGTCAAGTCGAAGGAGCTGCTCAAGTGGTCAAGCGGTCGGGGTAAAGGTTGGCAGCGGTCTCTCGGGCGGTGTCGATGTCGATGCCGACAGATGCCAGGTCGTGGGAGACCATCAGGTGCACCAGCTCGTCGAAGGTGGTGTCCGGCTTCCACCCCAAGACATCTCTGGCTTTGGTGGCGTCGGCCTCGAGGTGCTCGACCTCGGTGGGGCGAAAGTAGGCGGGGTCGACCTTGACGAATGGCTCCCAGTCGAGCCCGACCACGCCGAAAGCAGCGGCGCAGAAGTCCCGCACGGTGTGGCCCACCCCGGTACCGATCACGTAGTCGTCTGGCTGATCGGCCTGGAGCATCATCCACATCGCCCTCACGTAGTCCTTGGCGTAGCCCCAGTCCCTGATGGCGTCGAGGTTTCCCAGGTACAGCTCCTTCTGGGAACCGGCGACGATCCGGGAGACGGCTCGGGTCACCTTGCGGGTGACGAACGTCTCGCCACGTCGCTCGCCCTCGTGATTGAAGAGGATCCCATTGCTGGCGAACAGCCCGTAAGCCTCCCGGTAGTTGGCCACCATCCAGTGGGCATACACCTTCGCCGCGGCGTAGGGGGATCGGGGCCTGAACTCGGTGGTCTCGCTCTGGGGCGGTGGCGCGTCCCCGAACATCTCGGAGGTCCCGGCTTGATAGAGCCTGGTATCTATATGGGCGTCCCGGATCGCCTCGAGGAGCCGGATCACACCCAGCCCGTCGACATCTCCGGTGTACTCCGGCTGATGGAATGAGACGGCGACGTGTGACTGGGCACCGAGGTTGTAGATCTCGTCGGGCTCCATGGTCCTGATCACCCTGGCGATCTGGGATCCATCGGTGAGATCCCCATAATGGAGGAAGAGCCTGACATCGGGGTCGTGGGGATCCTGATACAGGTGATCGAGCCGCTGGGTGTTGAAGGTGGAGGCGCGGCGGATGATCCCGTGCACCTGGTAGCCCTTGTCAAGCAACAGCTCGGCGAGATGGGATCCGTCCTGACCGGTTATCCCCGTTATCAAGGCCTTTTTCACGTCCCTCCTACCCAGATCAGCCGCCCGGGCGGCGAAGGATAATGCAGGGGGGTGGCCAAGCCCCGGGCATCGACATGAGTTGGGGTTCCGGGTCGAGGGGATACCATGGCCTCCGATGCCCTTGCACAGTGGCCCGGCCACGGCGTTGATGGTCCTCATCCTGATCGCCGGGACACAGAAGATCCTCGATCCCTCGACCACCTCCGGGGCGCTGGCCGCTGCCCGGCTCCCCGCTTCCTCGCTCCTGGTTCGAATCCTCGGCGTCGTCGAGGTGGGGGCGGCGGTGGCCTTCCTCGCCGAAGGCGGCGTGATCCCCGCAGTTGTCGGGGCGGTCCTCTACGCCGGCTTCGCCTGGTTCGTCATCAACGCCCTTGCCAGGGACCTACCCATCTCGAGCTGCGGTTGCCTCGGGGCCGCCGAGACCCCACCGACCATGGTCCACGTGGTGCTGAACCTCTTGGCTGTTGGAGTAATGACCCTCGCTGCCATAATCCCCCTCGCACCGTTGGGTGGGCTGCTGGGCCAGGAGATGAAGACGATCGTGCCTCATCTGTTGTTCACCGGCGTCTCCGTCTACCTGCTCTACGCCCTGCTGGCGGTGCTCCCCCTGGTGAGCAGGGCCGCCCGGGCCTCGCTGCCAACCTATCTCCCGCACCCGCGGAGACCGACGCCATGAGCCAGAGCCAGACCCTGGTCCGTCGGGCCACCGAGATCCTCGACCGGCCGATCAGTCGTCGTGGCTTCCTGCGCCGGCTCACTTACGGGGCCACCGCCCTGGCCGCCGCCCCCCTCGCATACGCCCTGAGACCGGGCACCGCCTACGCCGCCATCTGCCCCTGCTCCGGCCAGGACTGCGATTGCGGATCGACCTGTTGTGACGGTTACACCGAGTTCTGCTGCTCGATCACCGGCCAGAACGTGTGCCCCAGCGGCACCATCCCGGCCGGTTGGTGGAAGGCGGATGGCTCGGGGGTGTGCGACAACGCCTTGGGCCCACAGCCCCGCTACTACCTCGACTGCAACATAACCGACGTCGGGAATTGTCCGGGGACCCTTGCCTGCAACGGCAACGGCACATGCTCCGGGAACTGCCAGGACCCCCAGGTCTTCGGGTGCGGTTGTGCCAACGGGGACTGCGGGTTGCGCAAGTCTGGTTGCACCGCTTTCCGATACGGACAATGCAACCAGGAGGTGGCCTATGTCGGCCCCATCGTGTGCCGGGTGGTCACCTGCACCGCCCCCTGGATCTGGGACGACTCGTGCACCACCACCTCGGCGACCGACAACAACACCGCGTTCCACAACGCACCCTGCCTGGGTCAGCCTGCGGCGCTACCCAACACCGGGATCCCCATCGTCGGTGATTGGGAGGGGGACGGGGTCATGACCCCTGGCATGTTCGTCCACGGCACATGGCACCTGAGGAGATCCGACGGCCAGCCCAACATCGTCTTCAACTTCGGGAACGTCGGTGACCTGCCAGTGGTGGGCGATTGGAACGGCGACGGAGTCGACACGCCCGGCGTCTTCCGAAGGGGCACCTGGTATCTGAGGAATTCGAACACCACCGGTGTCGCCAATGTCTCGTTTGGCTTTGGCGACCCTGGTGATACCCCCTTCGCCGGCGACTGGGCCGGAAACGGGATCGACAAGCCGGGCCTTCACCGGAGATCCGATGGTCGGGTCTACTTGAGGAACTCGCATACGACCGGAATCGCCGACATCGACTTCTTCTTCGGGAATCCCGGTGACATCCCCGTGATCGGTGACTTCGACGGAGATGGGGAGGACACCGTTTCGCTCTACCGGCCCTCCCAGCAGCGCTTCTACATCATCAACCGGCTCGGGTCCAACAACGGCGGCCTGGGGGCGGCAGATTACTTCTACAACTACGGGATCCCAGGCGACCGCCCCCTCGCCGGTGACTGGAACGGCGATGGGGTCGACTCACCCGGGGTCTTCCGTGGCGGCACCTTCTATCTGCGCAACTCCAACTCCACCGGGGCCGCCAACATCGTGTATCAATGACACCCCTCCTCGTCATCGAAGGCCTCGCCCTCCTGCTCCTGGCCGTGCTCGTGGTGGGGCTGTTGCGGAGTCACGCCGAGATCCTTCGCTCGTTGCATCAATTGGGGGTTCGGGAGGATGAGGGGCATGCTCATGGCCTGTCCACCACCCCGCGACCGCGGCTCAACGCCGAAGCCCCGTCGGACCTGGCCGGTCGGACACTGCACGGGTCGGCGGTTCACGTTGGGGTCTCCGGTACCGAGACCATGACCCTCCTCGCCTTTCTCTCATCGGGATGCTCGGCATGCATCGGGCTGTGGGAGGACCTGCGCGCCGACCCGACGGCGCAGATGGGTGACACCCGGCTGGTGGTAGTCACCAAGGGTCGCGAAGACGAGAGCCAATCCCGGCTCGAGGAGCTCGCGCCGCCAGGGGTCACCGTGGTCCAGACCACTCAGGCATGGCACGACTACGGGGTCCCGGTCACTCCCTACTTCGTGCTGATCGACGGAGCCGCCGGCGACATCGTCGGTGAGGGCTCGGCTGCCTCCTGGGGCCAGGTCCGCTCTCTCATGGTCCAGGCCAACGCCGACAAGGCCGCACTCCGGGCCGACAGCTCGGTGGACGACGCCGAGCTCCGTTCCGACGCCGAGCTGCGCAAAGCCGGGATCGGGCCGGGCCATCCCAGCCTGTATCCGGAGCGACCTCCGGTGGGGGACGACGGATGACCCCCCAGTTGGTCCTGGCGGGATCGGTCCTCCTGGCGGCGGCGGCAGGATGGCGGGCGACGTGGTCCCCTTGAGGAGAGTCGATGCTTTCGAGCATCAACCCGCTCGGCGAGCGGGCACGCGGGCAGAAGTTCTGGCTGACCACCACCTGGTACGTGGTGGGCTCGATCGCCGGTGGGCTGTTGCTCGGGTCCCTGGGCGGCGCCATCGGGTCGTTGCTCCCGGGAGGGCGGTGGAGGCTGATCACCGCGATGGGGGTCGTCGCTGTGGCAGCGGTGCTGGAACTGGCGGACAGGGTGCCGCCGTCACTGCATCGCCAGGTGGACGAGGACTGGCTGACCCGGTACCGAGGCTGGGTCTACGGGCTGGGGTTCGGGGCCCAGCTCGGGTTCGGGCTCGCCACCATCGTCACCAGCGTGTCGGTGCACACCACCGCGGTGGTGGCCGTCCTCTCAGGATCTTGGTCAAGGGGGGCCTTGATCGGTGGTGTCTTCGGGTTGATGCGGTCGCTGCCCATCCTCTCGGTGCTCAGGGCCGGCGACCCCTCGGCGCTGCGGTCGGTGATGCGACGTCTGCAAGGCCGCCTGTCGCTGGCCAAGCTCACCGTGGTGGCCACCCACGCTGTCCTGTTCGCCTTTGCTTTGATAGCCCTGTTGTGAGGAGGACCCGATGCGGATGAAATCACACGGAATCGACGTCGACGTCCCCCAGGGCTGGGATGGGGAGATCTATCGGCGCTCGGCAGGGATTCGGGCTTTGGGGAACCACGGTGAGGTCAAGACCACCCCGGTGATGCATCTCTCCAACTTCCCACTGCCTGCGGAGCGGGGGGACTACGGGTCGGGTGCGGTCGAGTCGATGAAGGCGGACAACGTCCTGATCGTGCTCTTCGAGTTCGCCCCCCAGTCGGCGCGATCAGCGTTGTTCTCGAGACCAGGGATCCCCACCATCACCGCTGAGGACTTCGCCCCCGACCAGATGCAGCGCCCGCTGCCGGGCCAGTCAGGCGTCCAGTACTTCTTCAACCACCACGGTCGGGCTTTTTGCCTCTATGTGGCCCTCGGCGCCCATGCCCGACGGCGCGAGTTGGTCCCTGAGATCAACCAGGTCCTCGCCTCACTGAACCTCGATCAGGTCTGAGGATGACGGGCCAGGACCGCCTGCGGCGTCTTCAAGAGCTGATGGGAGACCGGGGGGTCGACTTCGCCCTGTTCTCGGTTGGCCCCGACCTCCCCTATCTCACCGGTTATCAGGCCAGGGCGTCGGAGAGACTCAACATGCTGGTCGTCCCGGCCCAAGGCGCGCCTCGGCTCCACGTCCCAGAGCTGGAAGCACCTCTGGTCCACATCGACAATGCCGAATTGGTCTTCTGGAGCGAGACCGAGGATCCGATCGATCTGGTGGCCGATGCCTGCAAGGGGGCTCGCTCGCTCGCCATCGGGGATCACACCTGGTCGGTCTTCCTGGTTCGCCTGCTCAAGATGCTTGGCGACGTGACCTGGGTCGAGGCCTCGGAGCTGATGCGTCATATCCGCGTCGTCAAGGAGCCCTCCGAGATCGAGATGCTCCGGGCAGCGGCGCATGCCGTCGACCGCGTCCTGGCCAGGGTGCCGGCCGAGGTCCGTTTCGGTGGCAGATCTGAGGCGGAGGTGGCCGCCGACCTGCAGAGGATGACGTTGGAGGAGGGTCATGAGAGCGCAGAGTTCGCCATCGTCGGGTCGGGCCCGAACGGGGCTTCGCCGCATCACCAGCCCGGAGCCCGGGTGATCCAAAGCGGCGATGTGGTGGTTTGTGACTTTGGTGGCACCTGGAGCGGGTACCACTCGGATGTGACCCGGACCTTTGCGGTGGGAGACCCCGATGCCAGGGCCCTGGAGGTCCATGCCGTAGTCCTGGAGGCCAATGAGGCTGGCCGGGAGAAGGTGGCACCAGGAATCCCCTGTCAGGAGATCGATCGCGCCGCCCGCAAGGTGGTGGATGCCGCCGGTTATGGCGAGTACTTCATCCATAGGACCGGCCATGGGATCGGGGTGGAGGTCCACGAGCATCCCTACCTGGTGGAAGGCAATGACGAGATGCTGGCCCCGGGGATGACTTTCTCCATCGAGCCGGGGGTCTATCTCACGGGCAGATTGGGGGTCAGGGTCGAGGACATCGTGGCCTGCGGCGAGACCGGGGTCGACGAGCTGAACCGGGCCGACCGGGGTCTTCTGGCAGTGGAATGAGATGGGTCTCGGTTTTTGGTGCTGCCTGGGATAACCTGACGCCCTCCCTATGAAGCGGCTCGCCTCCCTCGCCTTGGTCTTCGCCCTGGTCACCTCGTTGGTGACGTTCGCCCCGCCCGAGGCCGAGGCGGCAACCAGTGTCGCCACGCTCCAGTCCAAGCTGAAGGCGAGAGGCTTCTACCGGGGCCCGATCGATGGGGCCATGGGTGGCCAGACTCAGCAGGCGGTGATGGCTTTCCGGAAGGAGATCGGGGCCACCCGGACTTACTCGTGGAGTGACTCACTCCTCGACGAGCTCAACAACTACGCCCGGCCATGGGTCCCCTACCGGCTCAACCCGGCTCCCAACCGGGTCGAGATCAACCTGACCCGCCAGGTCATGTACCTGTTCATAGGGGGGACCTACGCACAGGTGTTCCCCATCAGCTCCGGGAACGGCGAGCCATACACCAACTCGTTCGGGTCTTTCGTCAATGCCAACACCCCGACCGGCAACTTCACCATCCAGCGACATGTCAAGGGCGAGAAGATCTCCTACCTAGGGAGTCTTTGGAACCCCTGGTACTTCACTGGCGGCTATGCCATCCACGGATCTTCGAGTGTCCCCGCCTTCCCAGCCTCACATGGCTGCGTCAGACTCACAATGTGGGACAGCAACTGGTTGGAATCACGGCTCCATGTGGGCATGCCGGTCCACGTCTGGCGCGAGCCGTCCGGGGTGGGCCCCACACTCTCCCCCGGAGGCGCCCTTGGCGTCGGGGGCTCCACCGGCTGCCTCAATGGCGATTGCGACCGGGTGGCTTTCAACGACCGCAGTGGCCGGTTCTACTTCTGGGATCAGATCACGCACAACCCGGCGATCATGTCGATGTTCTACGGGGTCCCGAACGACCACCCGTTCTCGGGCGACTGGGACGGCAATGGTGAGGAGACCCTCGGCTTGTACCGGAGGTCCGACGGGTACGTGTACCTCCGCAACACCAACACCCAGGGCATCGCCGACATCACCTTCTTCTTCGGCAACCCCGGGGACATCCCGATCGCCGGGGACTTCGACGGGGATGGTGTCGATACCGTCTCGATCTACCGACCATCGGAGCAGCGGTTCTACATCATCAATCAGCTCGGTGCGAACGGCGGTGGCCTTGGCGCCGCCGAGTTCTCATTCGTGTTCGGTGACCGCGGCGATGTCCCCTTCGTCGGGGACTTCGACGGCGATGGGACCGATTCCGTGGGTCTGCATCGTCCGTCGACCGGGCAGGTCTATCTTAAGAACAGCCTGACCGGTGGTTTCGCCGACATCCAGTTCACCTTTGGCAACCCGGGCGACAAGATGGTCGCCGGCGACTGGGACGGTGACGGTGTCGACACGGTGGCGGTCTACCGGCCCCGCTGGGGCGTCCTCTTCATCAAGAACTCCCACGCCGGCGGGGGGGCAAACGGCGCCTTCGACGTCGGCTATCTGGAGAGTGTCGTCTCGCTCTCAGGGTGAGTCAGCCCACCGGCGTCAAGTGCTGCGGCCCCGCCTGACACGCCTGAGGGTGGGCGGCAGCAGGGCGATCGTGGGGATTGCTATCAAGTACAGGGGATAGGCATAGCGAAACTCCTGCGCCGGCGTTGTGGCCATCACGTTGAGCAGGTGTGCCACCAACAATGAGGACGGGATGAGGAATCGCCGTCCCTCGGGGTAGAGGGCGAAGAGGACGATCGCCACCAGTGCGGGTAGGACCACGATCGCCGGCCGCCAGGTCAGCCAGAGAAGGCTGTCGGGCTCGGCCCAGCGCCAGTAGCCGTCGGTCACCGCAAAAGCGCGGTATGAGATCGGGTCGCGGCTCAGGCCGACCTCATTGTCCGGGGTCTCGTATGGCGGGCGGTGGAAGTAGGCGTCGTCCGGTTGATCCGGCCAATAGACGAAGTTGGAAGCACACAGCCGATGATCGAGGACCGTGTCGAGGTCCCTCAGGGCCACCGCGATCTCGAGGGACAGGTATGCCTCGGGTGAAGCCCTCACCGGGCCCTGGTCGAACTGGGGGTCGAACAGCAGAGGGGTGCTGTCATAACAGTCATAGCGGTCTCGCCAGACGTCCAATGGAGCCACCGCCTCGAGGAGCTCGATGTCCTCCTCGCTGAAGGTCTCGGGCTCGTCCACGAACGATGCGGCGAGATCAGGGAGAAAGACCTGGGCCGGCTCGATGCCCGAGTCCTGCACGTCCAAAGCGCCGTAAAGCGGTCCGAGTGTGATGACCACGACGCCGGCAAGGCAGGCGACCACCAGCCCCAGCGACCTCAGCTGCCTTCGGAGGGCCCATCCCAGGACGATGGTGGTAGCCAGCACCGTGAGTGGTCCGTTGCCCCGGAACAACCAGATCCCGCTCAAGGAGATGCCGAGACGAGCCATGGTCGGCCAGTGGGCTTCCCGGGAGGTGTCGGCAGCGATGCCGAGCAGCTCTATCCACGCCCAGAGCATGAAGAGTCCGAAGATCACGTCCTTCCACATGGCCAGGGTGGTAGGGGCCACCGCCGGGGAGAGGGCGAGCAACCACATCGCGGCTACTGCCATCCAGGTGGGAGTACCCGCACGGGTCAGCCAATGGGCGGCGTAGACGAACAGGCACCCGAGAAGCAGCACCTGGAGGAGGGTGATCAGCCCGGGGAGCGCCCCTCCCAGGCTGAGGAGCCCTAGATAGAGGGTGTGGATCGGCGGGTGGTTGCCGTGGTAGAGGCCGGACTGCGCTTGAGCCCATTGATCGATGGTGTCGGATGAGGCAAAGCCCGGGTACCAGCCGAGCCACCACACCAAGAGGGGAAGCATCGCGCCCGCGGCGAGGAAATGCCTGGGCAGGGGTTTGGGCGCCATCAGGCGGTCAGGATATGGGAATGGGTCCGGCTAGCCCGACACACGCCGACCTTTGACCTCCATGAGGTGTCTCCATGGCGGGGCCGGATCGTGAGAATCGGCTCTGGCCCGACTAAAACCGTCGTCACATGAGTCGTCCGTCGGTCTCGATCATCCTCCCGGTGCTAAACGAGGAGGCCCACATCGAGTCGGCGATGGCCGACCTCCTGGCCCAGGACTACGACGGTCCCATCGAGTTGGTGATCGCCGACGGCATGTCAGGCGACCGGACCCGCGAGTTGGTCGAGGCCAGGGCCTCTCAGGACACCCGGGTGAGGCTGGTCGACAACCCTCAGCGTCGTCAGGCGCATGGTCTGAACGCGGCGGCAGCGGCGGCTTCGGGAGGGGTGTTGATCCGGGCCGATGGCCACAGCAGATACGCCCCCGACTTCGTCTCAACGTCGGTGAGGGCCCTCGAAGATCTCGGGGGTGCCGTCGGGGGCCGCATGAACCCTGTGGGTGACGATCGGTTCAGCGCCGCGGTCGCCACCGCGATGAACAGCGCTCTGACCATGGGCCCGGCCCGTTTTCATCACGCCACGAGACGCGAGCCGGTGGACACCGTCTATCTGGGCGCCTTCCTGAGGGAGGACTTCGAGGAGTTGGGCGGCCTCCGGGCCTTTCCCTCGGGGTCCTCCGAAGACGCCGACTTCTATTACCGATGGCGACGCTCGGGTCGTCGAGTCCATGTCGACCCGGCGATCCGGTCCACATACGTTCCCCGCAACCGGGTGGACCAACTCTGGCGCCAGTACTGGAGGTACGGCCAGGGCAAGACCGAGATGCTCTGGGCGAACGGGCGTTTTCCCTCCTGGCGCCCCCTGGCACCCCTCATACTGGTGGTGGCAATCGCCACCGGGGTGGCCCTGGGAGCGATCTCAGGGTCTTGGTGGCCGCTGTGGCTGATCCTGGGGGGGTGGGCGGCAGTTCTGTTGATGGCCGCGGCGGGGGGCGGGAGATGGGCCCACCTGGTGGTGCTGGCCGCTGGCGTCATGCACCTCGCCTATGGATTGGGCGGTATATGGGGCCTGCTCAGGGGGCCGGTCCCGGTTCGTCATCTGAAGGGGTAGTCCCTCGATGAGGAGTGTGGTACCAGCCTCCCACGCGGGTCGAGACCACCCGGATCGGGAGCCAAAGGGCTGCGAGCAAGGCGAGCAGCGGGTACCTGACCAGTTGCCTTCCGGGCACGCCTTCTCGGGCCAGGAAGGGGATCGGCTGTAACACTTGGACCGCGGTCGCCGAGGCCCACACCTGCCATGGCAGCAGCCATTCCGACTGGGTGAGGGCGGCGCCAACGGTGAGGAGCCCCGACACCAGGGCCACGAAGGACCGCCCGGGTTGAACCAACCTGATCGCCATGTCGAGCCGGTCCGGCGACAGTCCACCACCCAGGAGACCGCCCAGGTGGCGCCGGCGGGCGGCGCGCTTGCCGGCCATCCAACGGGCCCGCTGCCTCACCGCCGCCTGGAGGCTCCTTGGCTTCTCGTCGGCGATCCGCACGTCGTGGACCCACTCGACGCGATGACCGGCGAGGAGCAGCCTCACCCCTAGGTCCTGGTCCTCGGTCAATGAGGTGGCGAACCCCCCGGCATCGGCGATGGCTCGGGAGGTGATCGCCATCCCGGTACCACCCAGGTCGGCCGACCAGCCCAGGTTGCTCCGGGCCAACTGGACCATCCGGTTCCCCGCCCAATAGGACAGGGCCGAGGCCTCGGCCAGCAGGGATCCCTTCGCCTCGGTCACGTCGAGATAACACTGCAGCGCCTGGTGGCCGGCATCGATCTCATCGGCGATGCGGCGAAGCGCCTCGGGCGGCACACGATTGTCGGCGTCGAACACCACCAGAGCCTCGTCCTCGTCGAGAGGGTGGTTCTCCAGGTACCAGGCGAGTGCGGCGCCCTTCCCACCTTCACCCTCGACACGCTCCGCCACCTCCACACCCCGGGCCCGGGCCATCTTGACGGTCTCGTCGCGGGAACGGTCGGCGAGGACCCACACGTCGCGGAGATCGTCCGGGTAGTCCACCCTGGCCAGGTCTCCGAGCAGGGAGGCTATGACCTTCGCCTCGTCGTGGGCCGGGACAACCACCCTGAGCCGGCGCCTGCCCGATCCGGGCCCGGCCGGGTCACGGTCGGGCCATCCCCAGAGGGCGGTGACCGCGTTGTAGAGGGCGAGGAGGATCAGCGTTGCCTGTGCCACGAGCCCGGCGAGCCTTAGCATTCGCACCGAGGCTAGAGCCGGAGCACATGCAAGACCACGTCATCGATATGCCGCTGAGATCTGTCGCCGTCGTGCTGGGGACCCGCCCCGAGATCATCAAGCTGGCGAATGTGATCAGGGTGCTGGGCTCGGCGGCGAGGGTGATCCACACCGGCCAGCACTACGACTTCGGGCTCTCGGCATCGTTCCTCGACTCCTTCGGCATCGGGGAGCCCTCCCGTTTCCTCGGGATCGGCGGCAAGACCCGGGCCCAACAGATCGGTCAGGCGGTGAACGCCCTCAGCGGGGTGTTCGAGGAGTCACCCCCGGCGGTCCTCGTGGTGCAGGGTGACACCAACACCACGATGGCGGGCGCTCTGGCGGCCAACGCCCTCGAGATCCCACTGGTCCATGTGGAGGCGGGTCTGAGGAGCCACGACCGGAGGATGCCCGAGGAGCACAATCGCGTGGTCACCGACCATCTCGGCGACCTGCTGTGCGCTCCGACCGAGCTCAACCGGCACAACCTCCTTTCGGAAGGGATCGACTCATCCCGGGTCTTGGTCACCGGAAACACCGTGGTCGAGGCGGTCCAGCAACTGATGCCGGCGCCGGCCCAGCGAGCCGCCCTGCTGGGGGGGTACGGGCTCGGGCCCGGCGAGTTCGTCCTCTCCACCTTCCATCGCCCCGAGAACGTCGACGACGCCGATCGATTCTCCACCATCGTCAAGCAGCTGTCGTCGCTGCCCTACGCGGTGGTCCTTCCCTTACACCCCAGGTCGAGGGACCGGGCCGCCCGCTTCGGCCTCGACCGAGACCTCGAGGCGATCAAGGTGATCGACCCGATCGGCTACCGGGACTTCCTCGGGCTCAGCGCAGAGTCTGCGTTCCTCGTCTCGGACTCCGGCGGGATCCAGGAGGAGGCATCCATCTACAAGCGCCCGGTGGTGGTGGTGCGTCGCAGCACCGAGAGACCCGAGGTCCTGGGCACCTTTGCCCGTCTGGTCGAGCCGGACCACATCGGAGCCACGGTGTCGTCCTGGTTGGCCGACCTAGCAGGGATTCATCATGAATTGAGCGAACTCCCCAGCCCGTACGGCGATGGCAGCGCCTCGGATCGGATCGTCGGCGCCCTCGAGGAGCTGGTCGAGGGTGGTTGACCGCATCCGGAGACGAAAGCTCGAGCCCCGGGCACGCCCACCCGTGACCTCGTTCCTCGACTGGGGAGACGTCGCCGGAGAGCCGGTCGTCCAGATCTGTCACCCGGATTGGAGGGGGGTGAGGACCGTCACCTATGCCTTCCGCGCCCCGGTGGTCGAGTGCGCCGATCTCGGGGTGTGGGGCGAGGAGCTCGCCACACTGATTCGGGAAGCGTCGCCAGCCTGTGTCGTCATCCAGGGATGGCCTCCCGGGGCGGATGGGTTTGCCCGGCTACTGGCCGGTGGTGGGATCCGGGTCAAATGCGTCCTCCACTCCTCGCCGGCCCAGCACGGGGGTGAGCCCGGTGAGGCCGCGGTTGCCGACGAGGTGCTGGGTCTCGCCCGTGAGGGGGTGTTGGATGGGGTGGGGATGGTCAAGGCCGGCGTTGCCGAGGCATTCACCAGGCTGGGCTATCCGGTCACTCATGTGCCCAATCGCGCCCCGGTCCTCCCAGACGCCGAGCCCGTCGACCTGGGGCCCGGATTTCACGTCGGGGTCTTCGCCGAGCCGTTCTGGCGCAAGAACGTGACCACCCAGCTGCTGGCGGTAGCCCTGTTGGAGGGTCGGGCCCACGTGATCAGGAGACCTCCCAACAATTACCTCCAAGGGCTCGAGATGGTGGAGCACGGTGAGCTGCCACATGCGGAGTTCACGGCCCTCCAGGGCTCGGTCGACCTGAACCTCTATGTGACTCTCTCCGAATGCCATCCCGCCAGCCCCCAAGAGTCCTACCTGAGCGGTGTCCCCTGTCTCATGTCCCGCACCTCATCGGTCTTCCGGGACGATCCGGTGTTATGGGAGTTGACCACCATGGCCGAGCTCGACAACCCGTCGGCGATAGCCCGGGCGGCCGTAACCCTGCTTGACGCCAGATCTGAGGCTGTGGAGAGGGCACGTGTGTGGATAGGAAGGGCCGACACAGAGGCCACTGAGCGCTGGGCAGCATTCGTCGACGCCTGATCGCTCTTACACCGGATGGATCCGGCGATCGGCGCACGCCAGTGGAGCCGTGGCGCGAGACTTGCCCACCGCATAGGCCAGATCGGTGCGCAGATACCCACCGGAAGCCTCGTGGACGCGATGGTTGGTCAGGGCCTCGGGCACAAGGCCGATCCGTCCGCCTGCAGCGACGATCTGGGACCAGAAGTGCCAGTCCTCGCAGTAGAGGAAGGCGAGCTCGGGTACGAACCTGATCCCAAGATCACGCACCCTCATGTCCACGAGCCCCGAGGTGGAGACGATGGAGTTCTCGCGCACACCGACACGGGCGTCGAACGGCGGCTTCGCCTCGACGCCCTCGTAGGCACCGAAGAAGCGGGTCCAGCTGGCCACAGCCCACAGACCTTCGTCGGATCTTAGGGCGGTGGCGCATCGTTCCAGGTATGTGGGCTCGAGGGTGTCGTCGGCGTCGAGGAGAAGGAAGCTATCGCCGGTCATCTCGCCGAGGGCCCGGTTGCGGGCGACACAGACACCCCGATGCTCGCCCTCGAGAGCCCTGATCCGACCGTCGCGCTCTGCCCACATCCTGAGTGCCTCGGTCACCTCGGGCGACGCCGAGCCGTCGTCGACCAGCACTATCTCGGTCGGTGCCAGGTGCTGTGCCATCACCGACTCGATGCACTCGTCGAGATAGTCCACGTCCCTGAAGATCGGAATGCCCACCGAGATCCGTCGTGCTCGATCCGGGTTGGGACGCGGCGACTCGGGGATCTCCGTCCTCTCCAGTAGGCGCGGAGTTGGTGTCGATCCCCGCAAGATCGAAACCAGATCGTCGACACTCTCCCAGCGGGCCGCTCCGGGCCACAGTCGTACGCCGACCGATCCATCTGGTACCGCGAGGGGGACCCCCTCCTCGTGAAAGTTGACGGTGGAGACGTCGGGTGGCCAGTAGGGATCGCCGACGACGAGGAGATCGGGCCGGTTGCTCGGCAGGTCTCCGCGCTGCACCCTAGGCCCGAGCACCTCCCTGACGTGACGCAACGCTTCCCAGGCGGTGCCGTTCCAGATCGTGTCCTCCGTGTCACCGTTGGACAGTGTGACCGTGACACCCTCAACGGTGCTCACCGCCCTGAGGATGTCCCCGGATCTGCCTCTCCTGCTCACCATCCCCGGAACCCACACTGTGACCGAGGGTCTCAAGGACTCAGGTGTTGCCGAGCTCAGGGGTTCCCCGATGAGCTCGGAGACCACGCCCAGCCGGGCGAGCTCCTCCACGGCCCGATCCGAAGTGGCCAACACCCTGTTGGAGAGCCGGTACTGAACGATCTCCCAATCGATGGCGTGCTCCAAAGGCGAGGTGAGGCCGGCGTGGGTGCCGCCGGTCAGACGGAGCTCCAGGAAGGCGGAATCGGCGGCGACGGTCCACACCGACCTCCGCTGTGCCTCGGGGAGGCTGGGTTGTTCGAGGGCGAACACGCCGAGGAGCCCGCCCAGGTCGGAGGCGATGACCACGTCTCCTGGCTTGGTCGCCCGGGTTAGGTGCCTCGCCACTCGCCAGGAGCGGAGGAGCTGCTCCGGCGTGTGCTTGAAGAGGCCCTCTGCTCCTCTCCCTTTGCGATCGCGCCGGGGAACTCGGTGGTGGTCGACACCGATGGCTGTCCAGTCGTCCCCGCGTAGGGCGTTTCGAGCGTAGGCGAGTGTGGCCGAATCGCGGGCCTCATCGGAGGTAACCAGATAGGTGGTCATCAGAACCCGAGCCCAAGGAGACCCTCGACGACGGAGGGAAGCGAGTCCCGATAGTGCGGCAATGAAGCGATCCCCAGGTCCTCGAGCCGCTCGCTGTCGAGCATCGAGTTGGCGGGACGCCGAGCCGGTCGCGGCGACTCCGAGGTGGTGGTTGCGATCACTCTCGAATCGTCCATACCGGCGAGCCCGGCAATGTCGCGTGCCAGATCGAACCAGGTGGTGTCAGTGTGGTTGGTGAGGTGGAGGAGCCCGCTGGCGTTGGCGCGGACACACTCCATCGCGGTCTTCGCCAGATCGGTTGCGATGGTGGGCCGACCTCTCTGGTCGTCGACCACCCGCGCCTCCCCACGTCTGATAAGCCCGAGAATGGTCGCCGCGAAGTTGCGATGTGTCGCAGAAAGGAGCCACGACGTTCGCACGACCAATGTGGCCGGGTTCACGCCCAGCGCACGTCGCTCACCCTCCAGCTTGGTCCGCCCGTATGCCGACAGGGGGTTGGGCAGGTCCGACTCCACGTAGGGCGTGTCCTTGGTGCCGTCGAAGACATAGTCGGTCGAGAAGGTGACCAGTGCCGCCCCGTGTTCTCCCGCGGCCTGCGCCAGCCTGGCCACCGCCTCGGCGTTGATGAGCCGCGCAGCGGCCTCATCACCCTCGGCCCTGTCGACCGCCGTGTGAGCGGCACAGTTGATGATGAGCTCGGGTCGCTCCCCCTTCACCCATGACGGGATCGACTCGGGATCGGACATGTCCAGCGAGCTTCGGCTCACCGCAACGGCCGACTCGCCGAGAAGCCGGGTGAAGGCCGTTCCCAGCTGTCCTGTCGCGCCGAGGACGGCGATCATCGACCCGAGATTCCGTCTCCGAGCACTCGCTCCAGATAGTCCCGGTACGTCGACGACGGCAGGTCAGCCACGAGACGCGTCATCTGCGCACGGTCCACGAAGCCCTGTTGGTAGACGATCTCCTCCAGGCAGGCGATCTTGAGCCCCTGTCTGTGCTCGATGGTGGCGATGAAGTTGGCAGCGTCGAGGAGACTGTCGTGGGTCCCACTGTCTAGCCAGGCGATGCCCCGCCCGAGACGCACCGTACTGAGATTCCCCTTCTCCATGTAGGCCCGGTTCACGTCGGTGATCTCCAGCTCCCCGCGGTCGGAGGGCGTGAGCCCTTTGGCGATTTCGACGACGTTCTCGTCGTAGATGTAGAGCCCCGGAATCGCCAGATTGGATTTGGGCTCAGCCGGTTTCTCCTCCAGAGACACTGCCATGCCACGATCGTCCACCTCGACCACGCCGTAGTGCTGGGGGTCGCTCACTGGGTATCCGAAGATGACCGCACCCTCGACGAAGCCGCTGACGATCTCCGTCAGGCCCAGGTTCCCATAGAAGATGTTGTCTCCCAGGATCAGCGCGACGTGCTTGCCGTCGATGAAGTCCTCGCCCACGAGGAACGCTTCGGCGATCCCGCCTGGGTTTTCCTGCACCGCGTAGCGGAAAGAGACCCCCCACTTGGCGCCGTCACCGAGGAGATCTACGAGACGCGGGGTGTCACGTGGGGTAGAGATGATCAGGATGTCACTTAACCCGGCCCCGAAGAGGGTCGCCAGGGGGTAGTAGATCATCGGCTTGTCGTAGACCGGTTGGAGCTGCTTGCTCGCCACTCTGGTGATGGGATCGAGGCGGGTCCCGGCTCCGCCCGCCAGCACGATGCCCTTCATCATGTGGAGCCTTTGAGAGGGCGCCACCAATCCTCGCGACGCCGATACCACTCGATCGTCTCCGCAAGCCGATCCACGAAGCGATGAGCGGGCTCCCAGCCGAGGGAGCGAACCTTCGATGAGTCCACGGCGTACCTCAAGTCGTGTCCGAGCCGATCAGGGACCCATTCGATCCATGAGTCGTCGTAATCGAACGCCTCCAGGATCGCCTTCGTCAGCTCAACGTTGGGCAACTGGGCGTTGGCGCCTATGTTGTAGATCTCACCCGGCTCAGCCTTCCCGACGAGGAGATTCAACGCCGAGCAGTGGTCCTCGACGTGGAGCCAGTCCCGCTCGTTGAGCCCGGTCCCGTAGAGGGGCACTTTCTTACTCTCGATGAGGTTGGTCACGAAGAGAGGGATTACCTTCTCGGGGAACTGATAGGGGCCGTAGTTGTTGGTGCACCTGGTGACAACTACATCGCTGCCAAAGGTGGTGTGATAGGAGAGGGCCAGGAGGTCGGACCCCGCCTTGGAGGATGAGTAAGGGGAGGACGGGTCGAGCGGCGCGTCCTCCGGGGCGAATCCGGTGGCGATGGACCCGTACACCTCGTCGGTGGACACGTGGATGAAACGTGACACGCCGTGACGTTGGGCCGCGTCGAGAAGCACACCGGTGCCCACCACGTTCGTCTCCAGGAATGGGGCCGGCCCTGTGATCGACCGGTCGACATGGCTCTCCGCAGCGAAATGGACGACCACGTCGTGGCCCGCCATGACATTGTCGACGAGTTCCTTGTCGCGGATGTCACCCTTGACGAGGGTGTGCTGAGGGACGGACTCGAGCTCATGGACCGTCGCCAGGACGCCGGCGTAGGTGAGGGCGTCCAGGTTGGTGATCGCAGCATCCGGTTCGTGTTTCACCAGATATCTGATGAAGTTCGACCCGATGAATCCGGCGCCGCCGGTGATCAGATATCTTCGGCTCATCTCACCTCAGTCGAAGAGCTCAGCTCCGAGGACGCCCGGTGCGGCGGCGTCCTTCGCGGAGAGGACCGGCGGGGTGTCGCCCAAGGGCCAGGCGATTCCGATATCCGGATCGTCCCAACGCAACGAGCGATCCAGAGCAGGAGCGTAATAGGCGGTGGTCTTGTAGAGGATCTCTGCCCATTCGGAGAGGACGAGGAAGCCGTGGGCGTACCCCGGCGGGACCCAGAACTGGGTGCGGTTCTCGGCGCTCAACTCGTGACCCTGCCAGGTCAGGAAGCCGGCGCTGGAGCGTCGGATATCGACGGCCACGTCGTAAACCACACCGTGAACCACACGGACGAGCTTGCCCTGGGCGGCCGGCTCGAGTTGATAGTGGAGGCCGCGGAGCACGTTTCGGGCGGAACGGGAGTGATTGTCCTGGACGAACTCCACGTGATGACCGGCGAGCCGGTCGAACTTCTCTTGGTTGTACGCCTCGAAGAAGAATCCGCGGCTGTCGCTATGGACAAGCGGATCGAACAACACAGGCTCGATAAGTCCATTATCTGCACGAGCTGACCCGTCGTGAGAGTCGGCAGCTGCGTCCATGTGTGGTGAAGCCGCGCGCTCCGTCTTCATATGGAGTCCTCATAAGCTGCCACGACCTCGTGGCATGGCCCCAGCATTTTGAGACGTCCGTGGTCAAGCCAAAGAACCCGATCGGCCATGGCCCGCATGGTTGACAGTGAGTGTGAGACGAGAACCACAGTAACTCCCAGTCCCATGAGCTCTTCCATTCGGGCGGTCGATTTGCGCCGGAATCGCTCGTCGCCAACGGAGAGGACCTCGTCTACCAACAAGATGTCCGGGATCACGTCCGTGGCTATGGCAAAAGCCAGTCGCGAGTTCATTCCGGTGCTGTAATTGCGGAGGGGAACGTCGAGATAGTCAACCAGCTCTGCCCACTCGGCTATGGGTCCCACGCGCTCACGCATGAAGGACGGTTCGCGCCCGAGCAGAGTCCCGAACAAGACGATGTTTTCCCGGCCGGTCATCTCGGGGTTCATGCCCCCGGTGAGTTCGATCAGAGGTGAAACTAGGCCGCGGACGATGACTCGCCCACTGGTAGGGGCAAGGACTCCGGCCAAGACCTTCAACAGAGTGCTCTTTCCCGCCCCATTGGGTCCAATCACGCCCAGGACCTCCCCGGGTGCGATCTCGAACGACACGCCATCCAATGCCCAGACCGTCTCGTACACGACCTGTCTCTTCAGGAGATTGATAGCGAACTCTTTGACGGTCCCCGCACGATCCCTGGCCATGCGATAAGCCAGGCGGATATCGGTGGCGGTGATCGTCGGCTCAGAGTTCACATCATCACCGCAGCGCTCTTCCAGCTACGCGAGAAGACCCACACCCCCAACATGAGCACTGCAATCGAGCTCACAGACATATACGTGATGTTCCAGGCTGGCGGAAAGGCACCCTCATAGACGAAGGAGCGAAAGACCACCAGATAGCTGTACAAAGGGTTGATGTGAATGAATCGCAGGAGGTTCTCGGGGATGATCTCTATCGGGTAGAACGTAGGCACCAGCCAGATGACGAGTTGGAGGAGGACCCTGACGAAGTCCAACACGTCATAGAAGTGGATCGCGGCCGACGCGATCAGCATGCCGAAGCCCGTTACCAGGAGCAACATGGCCAGGGCGGGAATGGGCACGAACACCACGGTCCACGGTATGCCCCAACCAGTCGCCAGTTGGACCAGGAGCAGGATGGTTATGCCGATGAGGAAGTTCACCCCTGCGGCGAGGGCCGCGGTGACTGAGAAGACCTCACCCGGCACCCGGATCTTGCTCAGGATCCCCCTCGAACCCAGCAGCGATGAGCCGCCGGCCAGTGCTCCCTGAGAGAAGAAGACCGAGATGAGCAAGACGCCAGAAAGCAGATACACGACGAAAGGGACGTCGCTGCCGGTGGTGCGTGGGAAGATGGCCGAGAAGACAAACCAGAAGACGAGTGTGGTCAGGAGTGGGTTGAGAATGGTCCACCAGACTCCGAGGACAGACCTCTTGTATCGGACTGTGAGGTCACGAGCCACAAGTAGACGGATGAGCGACCGATTCCGCCAGATGTTGCGGAAAGGCTGGATGATTCCACCGGTGCTGGTCGCCGAGTCGTAGATAGGTGTCGTGGTCAAATTGCATGCAGCCTAAATGGACGGTACGGGCATGACGTCCTACCTGGGCGAGACTACGGCGACGGTAGGACAAGAGAGACGCCCTCATCTCGGGATCGTGACGATCGTGGCGATGCTGGCTCCAGGGCTCGTCGTGTTCGCCTTACCGGCTGTTGATCTGATAGCGAGAAACGGCGAGTTCTTTGGTGGCGACTTCTCGGCCGGCCGCGACCTCTACTTCCTCGCTGTGCCTCTAATACTGGTCGGATTCGGCCTCTGGGCGGCTGCGGTCAGGGTGGTCGGTCGCTTCATGTTCATCTGCCACCTGCTGATCACCCCGGGATGGCTGGCGTACACCACACTTGGAGATTGGCGCCGGGCCTTCGGCGGAGTAATGGTCGGTCTCGCCATCCTGGCCACAGCCTGGCTCATCCATCGTCGCAATCGAGTCACCGCGATAGGCGGAGTCGGATTGTTCGGTGTCCTGCTGTTGATCGGCTCGATTGTGACCACGGTGCTGGAGGTGCGGAGGGATCCGGGGGGCGAGGAATCCGGGTCACCTGTGGCCAGTGCCGCGCCCGCTCCGTCAGCGGAACTGCCCAACATCTACCACGTGGTCATGGACGAGTACCAGACCCAGATGTTCGAGACCACCCTCGACGAGAGTGTGCGCGAGGCCCTGGCGGGGTTCACCTACCTTCCCGATACTCGGACCACCTATGGCAGGACGGAGATGTCCATGGCGTCCATCCTGGGACCCTCCGATTACGACTACACCACCACACCACAAGACTTTGTGGACGCCTCCCTACGAGGCCCTGAGTCGAGTCTTCAACTACTCCGGCAGATCGGGTACCGCATCACCGGGTTCACTCACATCCCATCGCTGTACGGCTCACCGTCTCCGTTCGACGAGGCGGTCTTGTTCGAGGACTACGTCGATTTCGACCCGGGTGATGAGTACACGCGTCTCGCCAACTCGCTCTGGGTGTTCGCCTATATGCCGGGTTCCATCGCCCAACTCCTGCTTCCCGAGGATCACTACGCCCAACTCACCGGTCAGAACCTGCTCCCCGACGACGCCCCACCTGTTTCTGCTCTGTCCTTTGAGACCTTCATCAACAGGGAGCGTCAGGAGTCGAGCACCGGGCGTTACACACTGATGCACCTGATCCTCCCTCACTTCCCCTACGTGATGTCCGCCGACTGTGGGTACACCGAGGGCGCAGAGTCCACCCCGGCCGATCAGGCGGCATGCGCGACCAGCCTCATAATCGCTCTAGTCGAGGAGCTGAAGGCGCTCGATCGATTCGAGTCGTCCGTCATAGTCATCCACGGTGACCACGGCGCTCGATTCGAGGTGAGAAGCGAGGAGTTGGTCAGACTCCCGAACGACTTCTTCAGCGAACAATGGAGTGACGCGCGCTCGAGACCGTTGCTGTTGATCAAGCCCGCCGGATCCGACGCCTCATCTTTCAGGATCTCGGATTACGAGGCATTGCTGACCGACATCATGCCGACCATCTTCGACTCATTGGACGTGCCCTTTGTCGCCCATGATGCGAGGGTGTCGCTGCTGCAGGGCGATCTACCCCGTCGGGGCACGCGCTATTACCACTTCTACGAAAAAGGCGACGACGGCCTCCCCGACGGCGAGTTGACCCGCTTCATCATCGACAACAGCGAGATCCGCTACGACACATCGATCTCTGTTCCCACCGAGTGAGCGAAGACAGTCCAAAAGGGCTGTGGGCGATGGTTGAGGTGGGTTTTGTTTGGTAGGCGGGGCAATGCCGTGAAGGGGATGGGATCCTGAGAACGTCTATCCGTTCGAGTTCCGGTCGCACTCGCAACAGGGCCAGGCCCTCGGGATGCAATCTACTATGTGACCCTCCATCCGTCCGATCGGGGACAGCGCACATGCGAGACTTCGACGCCTTTTGCAAGAAACAACCCAGTCACCAGAACGCGGTCGACATCTTTCGGTCGAGTTGGAAGGCAGCGTTTCCCAGCAAGCTCGAGATCGAAGCGGGGACGAAGAACGTCTTCGAGAACCACATCGTGGAACGCGTCGATGCAGCGCTGTCGACTGGAGTCCGGGGGTCACGAGTCCTCGAGATCGGACCCTACGAGGGTCACTACACGTACCAGCTGGAGCAGCTGGAAGTGGAGTCGATTACTGCCGTCGAGGTGAACGTCAAGAATTACCTGAAGTGCCTGATTGTTAAGGAAGTCTGTGGCCTGCGCGCCTCCTTCTTGCTCGGTGATTTCATGCAGATGGAGCCACGCCAACTTAAGGGATACGATCTCTGCTTTGCCGCGGGGGTGCTCTATCACCAGACCGATCCGCTGGAGATGCTGAAGAAGATGTCCGACGTGGCCGATCGGCTGTACGTGTGGACGCACGTCTACGGAGACGTCATCGACCGCGACATGCAGGCATACCCGAACTTCGCCGGGGGAATCGTCGTGGAAAAGGAGCTCATGGGCTACTCCTGCCTGCACTACTGCCGCTCCTATCTCTGGAAGAACGACGATCAGCCTCCGAAGGAGTTCTCCGGTGGTCCGCAGAGCTTCGCGTACTGGCTGCGCAAGAGCGATCTCCTCGCGTTTCTCGATCTGCTCGGGTACAAGCGGATCTCGATCCTGATCGACTCGGAGACGCATGCCGCCGGGCCGGTGTTGGCGCTGACGGCGGAGCGGTCCTGATCGATGGCCTCTTCCTCACTCCATCCCCTCAAGGAGTGGAGCCTCCGGAAAGGCTTGCCAACCAGGTCGTCACCGAGGTCCGACGACTGGAAATACTTTCGTCTGGATCGGACCGGAGGATTCGGTCATCCGATCCGCGCGGCCTATACCACCTGGAAGTCACCCACTGGCGATCGCGTGGCTTCTGATATGAGGGATGATTGTCGTTTTGAGTTTCAAAGCCTGAAACACGAAGTCGACTGGGAGACCCTACGCGGTTTGTACCACTGGTCTGATGTCTTCCTCGCCTGTCCCAGATCCCAGGAAGGCTTCTACCTTCCGAGTCTCGAGGCGTTCGCCGCCGGATCCGTCCTCATACCCCGGATGTCGGAGGGAACATGGCCTCCTGCAGGTTCGACGTGAACTGCGTGGAGGTCGGGTATCAATTGCAGCAGTATTACTCGAGCGCTCTCCATGCACCAGCGGCGGCCGAGCAAGCACAGATCGAGTCGTTCCGCCAGTCCGCGTACTCGGTTGGGCCTGAATTCGATCTGAGGCTGGAGGGCGAGCGGTTTGCCGACCTTCTGGAAGAGATCTGCTGACCTCACGGACATGGTGGACATAATGCTCCCCGGTGGTGCTGCTGCAGGCGATCCCTCAGGCACCCTGAGATGCCCTATCTTCCAACCGTGGGCGCGTAGCGCAGATCTCCCCGCGTCGATGCGCCGCCAACGTGGGCACCTAGCCGCCTCGCGTGCAAGACAGTCCTGTACAGATGCTCGTACTCCTTGCCCATGTCACGTGTGGTTGGGACCCCTCCGATGTCGATCTCGGCTGCCACGCGCTCATACTCAATCGGGTCGGCCGCAACCTGGAGGACGAGATCAAGTGCCCCTTCGGGGTCTTCGGTGTCGACGAGCCAACCCCCGCCGTGGCGCCCAATTCTCTCCCCAAGGGCGCCAAGCCGACTCGCGAGGACGGGAATCCCCGCCGCCAACGCCTCGGTGAGGGTGTGGGAGTAGGTCTCCGCCCAGATCGAGAACAGTCCCACGAAGGAGGGACGGATCTGTCGCACCAGGTCGTTGAATGCATCGCGCGAGTAGATCCCGTGCCACACGCCCAGGTCCTGGTACTCCTCAGCCAGATCGCCGACGATGTGAAACTCCAGCCGATTGGTTATGTCGAGGTCCCGAAGACGCCGGACGAAGTCGGCCCCCTTATGGACGTTGAGGTTCCCTGGCAAGAGGATGCGTATCGGCTCGCCGAGTGAGGGTTTGGTCGCGAGCCGCAGTTGCTGGAGATCACGCCCGTGCTCTATAACCTCGAATCGAACGTTGGCGAGCTCGGGATATGAAGCCAGGTAGATCGTCCGCGCCGTCTCCGAAGTCGTGACGAACGCATCGACGATGGAGAAGAGCCGGCGCCCGCGTTCCCTCCACGTGTACACCCATTCGTGTTTGAGCGGCGGTGCATCGGACAACCATCGCATCGGCAGGCGACACGTCCCGGCGCCGGGGGTACAGGTGCCACCACAGAATCGGTCCCTCTCGTCGAGGAGATGGATCGTTGGACACGATAGGTAGAAGTCGTGGAACGAGACGACGACGGGAATCCCTATGGCTCGTGCCACATGGGGGAGGTCGAAGGTGTGCCCGATGAGATGCCGCACGTGAACCAACTCGATGGCGTGTCTCACCAAGAGACCCGCGACGTACTCTCGATAATCGGCTCGTGACTCCTCGATGACTCTCACCGGCGAGGAGAGTCGGAAGCTCTCGAGCTCTTCCAGGCCATCACTGCCGAGACGAGACACCACCAGTTTGCTGGCGTCGGAAGTGAGCACGAAGGTCTCGTACTCCGCCTGTAGCGCGGTCATCAAATCGAGATTGGTCGCTGGGGTTCCCCCCGCTCCCTCGTGGATCACGAACAGAACGCGAGTCCTCACACGGGGATTCTTTCGCAGGTGGGCGAATGCCTCCCCTACGGCGCTCCTGCTAGTGGCCAGGGTCGCCGACCCGAGGAACTGGCCCACCAGATACCCGTAATCGGGGTAGAACTCATCGAGCTTTTTCCGACCGGCCTGGAGCAGCAGAGCGCGTTCCGAACCGAAGCTCTTCGCCTTCTCGTGGAACACGTAGGTCGCATCGTCGATGATGTGTCGCCAACCTGCCCGCAGGGCCCGCATGCAGAGGTCGTTCTCCTCTCCGTAGCCCCTGGGGAATGCATTGGAGTCGAAGAAGCCAACCGTGCGCAATAGATCGCGCTTGATGTACATGCAAAAACCGTTGCCGGTCGGACCTTCGGGATGCAGGCGCCGACTGAGCCTTGTCACGGCTCGACCGATGTCGTCCTTGATCGCATCCGGTGGGAGCGGGTTCTCGATTTCGACCTCCGGGGCCGAGAAAGCCCCAGCGTTGTTGGAGAAAGGAGTCACCGTCCCCACTCGAGGGTCGGAGTAGGCAGCGAGACGCATGTTCTGCAGCCATCCCGGCGTGACTTCGGTGTCGCTGTTCAGGATTACGACGTCTCCATCGGTCTCCGTGAATCCTCGGTTTACGGTGCGGACGAAGCCCAGGTTCTCCGGATTGGAAAGGACGAGGACCCTGTCGCTGGCATACCGCCCAAGGACCTGAGGGATTCGCTCATCGGTGCTTGCGTCGTCGATGATTACCACATGGGCATCCGCAGGGGTGTTCCGTATCACTGAGGCCAGGCACCGTTCCACTGAGTCGGGCGCGTTGTACACCGGGATGATCACGGTCGGCATGTCGGTGGCCTGCATGCGAGCAAGCTGGTCTGCAACCATCACCGACCCGGGCACCGAGGCCTGTTCCGCCGATAGGGACGATCGGGTCTGGGCCGGCATCGTCCGCCCGCGGCTCGACCGTATCAGACGGAACACAGGACGGAACACGCTGGCGAGGGTAAGCCCCAGACGTACCACTCGGCGGGAGCGCAGCTCGGTGTACTGCCACTCCGCCGAACTGGCGGACTGCTGAGCCTCTTTCAGCTGGAGCCGCATCTCCGAGAACTCGTCGAGGATGACCGTTTGGCGGGCGTTGGAGGCCTCCAACTGGTCGAGATGGTCCTGCAGTGTCCGTCTTTCCTCCTCCAGCTTGCCTAGCTCCTCGACGAGGGCTGCTCGCTCGTTGGTGACGGCAGTCAGAAGCTCGCCCAGCTGTTCGATCTTCTCCTGGAGTGAGGCACTGGCATGTCTTTCAACCGGATCGCCAGGTGAGCCTGGGTCCCGGTACCACTGACCCCGAAAGCCCTGACATGCGAGACGAGTCGAAGGCTCGTCGGGAGCCTCTGTCAGCTGTCGGAAGAGCTCATTGGCCATGATCATCCTGGGTCCGACGCCAATGGCCTCTGCGGTCGTCGTGAGGAGCTCGGAGGAGACGAATTCGACGGCCTCCTGCAGTTCCGCCTTTCCCGGTTCAGGCAGTCCGATGAATGAGGCGATGCGCCGAACGGTGAGGCCGGGGTCGCCTAACACATCCATGATGGGCAAGACGAGACATCGGGAGCCGTTGAGGGTTGCGTCCACCATGTATCGGGTCCACAGGTCTGCAGAATGCTCAGGGTCGAATCCATTCCTCCGTTGGAGTGAGAGGGCGACGAGCTGAGGGTCACGGAGAGGCATGAGCAGCCCGTCAATCTCCGCCACCGAGCGCCAGAAAGGCATGAGAATCGACATCCGGGGGTCCTTCCAACCGAAGGGATGTTCCGGGTCGGTCAACCGCTCGACGAGCGCTCGGGCCTGGCGCCGAACGTCGTCCAGCGACGAGCTGTGCTCCCATCCATGCCACAGGGTGGGTGGTTCGGACCAAGATCCGCCGAGTAGCCCGAGGACCTCATCATTCAACGACTTGATCGCCTCGTTCTCACAGAAGCCCCTTGGGTTCTCTGCGGAGCCAGGCATCAACTCCTCGGGTGGTCGCAGACTCACTCCGGCGATGTTGGCCAGCCGCGCCACGATCGAAGTACCGCTGCAATGCATCCCGGCGATGGCGACGATCCCCATCTCAGCGCTCCGAAACGGTGATGAGAGTTGGTCCCGTCCCGAAATGGATCACGTTCTCAGGAGCGGTGGGCTCATGGCTCGTCGGTGAGTAAACCGGAGCCGAAGTGGTTATCGCGACAGGGATGAGGATCCACAGATCTTACCCGAGCAAGACACGCGACCCGCAGCCTGTGAAGAGGTCTCATCGCTTCCGGATGGTCAGCAGAGTCGCGTTCGGGGAGGGTGATGAGCCACGTAACGACGCTTAACCGTCGTCGATGTGGTTGAACGGGCATTGGGCGAGAATATGTTGGGCATCAGCTCCCTCACCCGAGCCTCCCAGGAGTCCGCAAGAAGGAGCCTCTCGCCGTTGACAAGTTTCATCCGCCGCGCCGTGTCGAGCGCAACTATGAGCTCTCCGCACACGACACCATCCAATCCCTCTAGTGAGCGAAGTGGGGGAGCGGCGACAGGGACCCCCGAGGCCAGGTACTCGTACACCTTTAAGGGGCTGATCGCGTGTGTGGTCTCATTGACCTTGAAGGGGATGATCCCCACGTCGAAGCGCTGCAGGTAGGCGGGCAGCTCACTCTGTGGTTTGAGGCCCAGGAAGTGGACGTTGGGGGGCATCTCCGGTCGGGGCGCCTTGTCGTCGCCGATGATGACCACGGCAGCATCGGGGAAAGCCAAGGCAACCTCCCGCAACGCCACCCAATCGAACCAGTCTCCGTAGAGGGAGCCGTGATAGCCGATGATGGTCTCGGCCTCGGGGAGGTCATGGGGTCTCGGGGGGAGCTCCACTCCGAAGATCTCGGCGTTGACCGCATTGGGCACCAGGATGGCATGCCGGCCCATGCGTCGCAGACGCTCGACCAGGTCGGGGGCCGAGGCGATGAGCCGACCGGCGCTCTCCACGAGCTGATTCTCCAGATCCGGCCGAAACCAGTCTCCGCCCAGTGAGGGATCCGACCAGTCGTCGATCAGGTCGTAGACCAGCTCCCAGCCGAGGTCCTGTAGGGCGAAGCCATGACCGATCAGAGGTGCTGCCGGCGCCTCGACGAGGACCAACCCAGATCGAGCCGCCCTGTCATGGTGGGCAGCGGGGTCGAAATCGCCCACCCGGTACTGCTCCAGGTTGGGGTGGATGTAACGCAGCCCCAGGTCCACCGTCTCTTGGGCGTCGTAGAGCGAGACCAGTGTGACGTGGTATCCCTGACGTAGCAGCTCCAGGGCGAGTTGGGTGCTGCGGGCCCCGCCGCCGATGTCATGCATTGGGACCGCGGCGAGGATCACCACCGGCTCTGTGGCGATCTCATCGCTTCGCCTGGTGGGTGCCGTACCCGGTGGCAGTGGGAGCAGCCCTATGCGATGACCGGCGTCCCTGATCCGGGCCAGGAGCCCGGGCAGTGGGCTCGACCCGACGGGCACACCCCCCAACTCGGCGAGGTCTGAGGACCGCATGGCGATCAGCCGTGGCCCCACGACAGGCTCTGCTCGTCGGCGGTCGATCAGCCGAGGACCCGGTGTCTCACCGACCACCGCCGCTCCGATCTCGGGGTCGGCGAGCAACGCTCGGACTCGCGCCCGGAGCTCCGTGCCCACCGGTCGTTCGGGATCCTCGACGAGCTCGACATCGTCCGGCGTGGCTCCCGCGGGGAGGGTGAGCCGGACCCGGTACGTGTCCGGTGTCACCGCCAGCCAGCGTTTGGCCAGTCGCGGGTCCTCCAAGAAGACGTCGACGTTGACCCTGGCGTGCCGGGAATGCTGATGGAGCCGGTACCGGGCCATGACCCGATCCGGGATCAGGGGGCGGAGCAGGCGCTTGGTCGCCAGGATCACCATGAGTCCGCGTGGGGCAGGCGCCCGTCCTCCTCGGGAGGCTGGCGTTGGACTGCCACCCCCGAGTCGGTGAGATGGGGGGGGACCTCCCATCCTGCCCTGGGCAGGTGGTCGGGGACGGTGGGCTCGGGCCCGACCAACGGGTCTTCGATGACCACCGCTCGGTCGGGAGTGGCCCCCCGGTCGTGGAGGTTCCAACGTCGCACCATGACCAGGGGAGGGAGCCCGGCGGTGACGGCTCGAGCCGCCTTGGGCTGCGACTCCAGTGCGTCGGCCAGAGCGGCGATGGTCGCAACGGGCTCCGGGTCGACACCCCTGACGTCGATCACGTACTTGCCCCAGCCGGCACCCAACTCCTCGACCCCCGAGACGTACTCCCGGTCGTCCTCCTCCCCGGGTCGGTCGGCGAGGACCGTGACCAGTGGGTACCAGCGGCGCTTGAAGCGCTGGAGCCGGTCCGTCTGATAGAGATGGAGGTGGCGGTCCCTGACCAAGCGGCGCCCCTCCTCGAATCGGGCCTCGGTGCTCACACTCATCGAGACCCCGTGCTTGCGATACCTGAAGAGGGCGTCGGGGACCTGGACCTGACCCCAGCGCCCCGACATCAGACGGAGCCAGAGCTCCCAGTCCTCGTTGCCCAAGGTCATGGTCTCGTCGTAGCCGCCGACAGCCTCCCAGGCCTCCCGTCTGAGGAGGACGCACCCCACCACCCCGTTCCCCAGCAGCTGCCAATAGGGGTTGAACGGCCGGGTCACCCAGTAGGCATCGATGTCGTGATGGAGCCTGGCGTAGCAGTGGGCGTATGCCGCCTGGGGGTGGGCCTCGAGGGCGGGGATCGTCCGGGAGAGGAACTCGGGCTCGAGTTGGTCGTCGGAGTCGAGGGGGACCAGGTACTTGGCCTTCGAGGCACGCATCCCGGTGTTGCGGGCGCCGGGCAGTCCCATGTTCTCCTGACGGATCAGACGCAGCCGCGGTCGTCGCAGCCCGTCGAGGAAGGCAACCGCCTCGGGATCGGTCGAGCCGTCGTCGACCACGATGATCTCCCATGAGGGGTGGGTCTGCTCGTACACCGACGCCAGCGTCTCGGGGAGGAACCCGACGTCGTCGTGGACCGGGATGACCACCGTAACCTCGGGGTCCCCGAGGTCGGGAAACTCGCCGGCGGCGATTCGGCGGTCCACCTCCTCCAATCGCTGCCGGCGAGCTCTCCGCTCCGCCTCGAGCGGCCAGGAGGCTCGGGCCCGAACCCGGTCCTTGAGACCCTGAGGGGCCCGTGTCAGCACCCGTGCCAGCCCATCGGGGACCAGGCGATAGAGAGTCTGCAGCCAAGAATCCCCCTGATGGGGTCGGGACGCCTCCCATGCGGCGCTGACCCGTTGGGTGGCGGCGGTGGCCAGCCCCGCCTGGGCCCGGGGATGGCGCGGCTCGGGCCGATCCTGGTAGACGGTGAGGGGGTCGCCCACCACAGGTGGGGGCGCTGCCGCCAGCCTTTCCGCCAGACCGGCGTCGTCGAGGATCCTTCGCATCGAGTAGGCGAGACCGTCAACGGTGCCGTCGTAGACGAGGGCCCCGGTCTCCTCGGTGAACAGGCTCTCGAAGGCGGGGAGGTCGGGGACGATCACCGGGTGGCCCATCATGCGCGCCTCGTGAGCGGCCAGGCAGAAGCTCTCGAACCGGCTGGGAACCGCTACCGCGGTCACGTCCGAGGTCAGGTCGGGTAGCCGGTCACGCTCCACCTGGCCGGTGAAGGCGAACCGGGCGGCGTGCTCCGGCCCGATCATGGACTCCAGCCATGGGCGCATCTCAGACCGGCTGGTGGTGCTCCAACCCTCACCACCTATGAACCGGACCTGGAGGCGGGCGCCCTCGGCGAGCAGCATCGTCGCCGCCTTCACCATGTCCTGTGACCCCTTCATCTCGCCAAGCCTGCCGATGACGGCGAACACCGGTGTGAGACCAGGAGACCCGTTGGCCCGGGTGAGGGGTGGCACGGGTGGGGGACCGACCCGGACCCGCCCCGGGTCGAGCTGGTAGCGCTCGATCACATGGCGGCGATGGCCCTCGACCGGGATCACCACCGCGTCGGCCATGCGGAAGACCTCCCGCTCCATGGCGATGGGGTGGCCCCAATCCTCGGGGGGGACCTCCATGGCCTCCGAAAGGAGGTCGTAGGGGCCGTGGAGCCGCACCGTCAAGGTGGTCCGCTCGAGACCCAGGTCGCCGCGATGTGCCAGGGCGAGGTAAGCGATCCCCTCGAAGTCGTGGAACTCGACCAGATCCCCCGGCTCCGCCACCTCAGCCACCGCCTTGGCCACCGCCTCGGAGCGCCTCATGAATCCACGCTCCGGGAGGCGACGGGCAACCACCTCGACTCCGGGCCGGTCCACCACCACCACCGGCTGGGTGGTGAGGAGAAGGACCACGGATTCCCTGTCTCGTCCCAGCATCCGTGCCAGGGCGTCGACCACCACGCCGGCGCCTCCGGGGGTCTCCGGGTGGAGCTCGGTGGTGACGAAGATCACCCGGCTCATTGGGCCCTCGCCCGTTGCCGGGCTCGTCGTCCCGACAGGAACCCGACCAAGGAGCTGACCGTCCCGTTGACGGCCGCCAAGGGGATCAGCACCCATTTGAGTGTCCCGCCCATGTGGCGGTACTTGTCGCGGGTGCTCCGCACGACGAATCCGAGGAGGGGAAGCGCCGCGACCGTGACGAGCCGGGCGTCGATGAGCGCCGCCATCACCAGGAGCACTATCTGACCGATGCCGAGGATGAGGACCTTCAGATAGTGACGGGACCGCAGCCCCTGGAGGCCGTCGCCGTATCCCCAATTGAACATAGTCCGGCTCTGTTGGGCCAGGTTCTCCGGTGGGTGCCACTCCACCACCGCCTCGGGGACGAAGACCGGGGTGTGGCCGCGGCGGTAAAGCTCATCGGCGAACAGGGTGTCCTCGGCGAACTGGAGCCCTTCGGCGAAGCCCCCGACCTCGGCCCACAACTCCCTGGTGAACCCGAGGGAGCGGGCCGAAGGGACGAAGTGCCTCTCCGCTTCCTCCCTGACATAGACCATGGTCAGGCCGATGGCGGTCGAGAGAGTGCTGTTGCCGACCGGTTCGTAGAACCCGCCCACCCAATCGGCGCCCCCGTCGAATGCCTCGACCAGGTGCTCCAACCAATCCGGGCGTGGCCGGCACCCGCCGTCAATGGTGGCGATGCGCCCGAACCGCGCTGCTGCCACGGCGGAGTTGCGCCCGGCGGCCCGATCACCGACATCTTCGAGCAATCTGATCCTTTCATCCTGTGAAGCGCGCACGCCGACGACCTCCACCGTGGCGTCGGTGGAGCTCCCATCGGCGACGATGATCTCATCAGGGGCGACCGACCCGCTGAGCAGGGTGTCGAGCAGCTGCCCGATGTTGTCTGCCTCGTTGTGAACGGTCATGACCACCGAGATCCCTGGTCCTTGGCTCGCCCGATGGTCTGATTGGGCCATTTGACGGCGATGGTAGGTGGTTGAGGACCGCCGTCCTCACCTACCCTCCAGGCCGCCTGGTGATTTCCGATACACGATCCTCGTTGTCCGACCGGCTCTTCCTGGGCCTGGTTGCCCTGCTCCCGGTCCACACCCTTTACCTGCGGGCAGAGGTGGCCTGGAAGCCATGGCTGGTCCTGCTCATCGCAGTTGTTGGTCTCGACCTGTGGGAGGCTCGCCGCCTTCCGTGGTCTCGAAGGGCGATGCTGGGGTTGGCTCTGTTCCTGGCCACCGCCCTCATCTCATGGCCCGGTTCCTCAGCGACGACATCTTTCTGGCGGCTATGGATGGGTTTGGTCGCCGGTGGGCTCCTGATGCTGGTCACAGGTGACCGGGTCCGTGACCTCGATCGTGTCCTCAGGGTGATGTTCTGGTCAGGGGCGGTCATGGGTCTCACCGGGTTTGTCCTGGGGCTGGTCACCAATGGTGTTTTCGGGGAGTCGGCGGTCACCGCGTTCAACCACATCGCGGGGATAGATCGGGTCAACAAGCCGGCCTATCTGGGGTCGGGGTTCGTCGCCCTCACCAACTGGCACCAGGACCCGGGGTATGCGGCGCTTTGGACCAACGTGTGGCTGGTCCTCTCCGTCTTCGCCTGGACCAGGGGAGTGGTGATGGCGCCACGCTGGGTGGGGTGGGTGGTCATCGGCGGGCTGATACACGCCACCGTCCTCACCCTCTCCAGGACCGGTTGGCTCGGCCTCGTGGTGGCGGTGGCGGCGCTTCTGGTGAGCCACGCCCGGATCTCGAAGGATCACCTCCGCAAGGTCACCGCCCTCCTCGGGGGCGGTCTCCTCGCCGGCGGTCTGCTGGTGGGGGCACAGGTGGCGGTGGACCCGGTAGGAGTCGGCGGCGACGCCCTCACCGCCCTCGAGTTCCGCATCACCTACCTGGTTGTGTTGGGCGCCATCGACATCGGTGAGCCCGGCGTGATCGACTCCGACCGCATCGTCGACGACAACCGCCTGGAGGTCTGGGCGGAGTATTGGGGGCGATTCCTGGAGAGTCCGGTTCGAGGCATTGGCCTGGGCACAGGGTGGGCCCAAACCGGTTTCCAGGAGCCCCACAACATCTGGCTGCAGCTCCTGGCCGAGACCGGGATCATCGGGCTGATGGGGTTCTTGGTCCTGTTGGCGTCGGTCGCCTGGGGGCGGGGAGGGCCGGGCCCGATCGCTGGCTCGGTCCTGGCCGTGGTCGGGTTGGCCGGGCTCACCCAGACCGTTATCTTCGAGCCGGTCCTATGGTTCGGCCTGGGTCTCTGGCTGGCCCACGTATTGAATCGTGAAGCAGAGAGACCGTTGGTTACGGTCACGTGAGGGTGTGATCGGCCTACAGGGAGCGGGTCCCGGGGCCGATATGAGTCCGGTGCGTCGCGCGGTTGCATTGACCACGATGCTGGCTCTCTTCGCCGGTGTCGTCACGTTCATTCCTGCTTCGACGGCCCGTGCCGCCGACGTACAGGCCCAAGGCACCGTCCACGGCGGGTTCTACTCGGACCAGTGGGAGGCAGGTCAGGACCTCAACGCCCTGGCCAACGCCACCGGGAAGCGGGTCAGCATCGGGGGGACCTTCCTCGACATCAACGAGAGCCCCTACCCGGCGGTGGCCGGTCAGTGGTCCAACACCCGGGAGCGTCTCAACAAGATCTGGCAGGGCCAAGCCACCCCATTCGCCAACCTCTCGATACCGGGATTCCCGGTCAACACCACTCAGCTCAACCGGTGGATCGACCACCTCCAGCTCTATCTAAACCTGGGTGGCGGACGGAGCCTGATCCTGGCCCCCCTCCAGGAGATGAACGGCAACTGGACCAACTGGGGATGCAATCCCTCCGCTTTCATCACCGCCTACCGCACCATCGTCAACGCCGTCAGGGGACGGGGGATCAACGAGACCAAGGTAAGGTTCGCCTTCGCCCCCAATGGGTGGACCACCCCGGGGTGCGGTTCGATCGGCAGCTACTACCCGGGCGACTCCTATGTGGACCTGATCGGGATCTCCGCCTACCGGTGGTCGGGCGGCGGATCCGTCCAGGAGATCATGGGGAGCACCATCGACCAGTTGGCGGCGGCTCACCCCACCAGGCCGCTGCTGATCGCACAGACCGCGGTGTGGCCCTCCAGCAGCAAGTCGCAGTGGATCCGCGACATGTTCTCCTGGGCGGCGGCCCATCCACATGTGGTGGGGCTGATCTACTTCAACTTCAACAACTCCAGCTTCGAGACCGACTGGAGGGTGTGGTTCGGTGGCGGCTCGGTCGACGCCGGCTGGCGGGACGGGATGAGGCGGTCCAGCACCAAGTACGAGTTCCCCCTCAGCTCATGGTTCAAGCCGGGCCCGCTCACCCTCTCCTTCCCGCCGGGGGTGAACCTGTGCCCGTCGGGGAGGGACTGTGACACCACCGCCTTCCAGGACGCCGGGAGCCGCTTCAAGGTCTTCACCTATGCCACCTCGGGTTCGGCACAGACCTCGTTCTTTTTCGGGAATCCGGGTGATGTGGCGTTCTCGGGTGATTGGGACTGCGACGGATCGGAGACCTTGGGCTTGTACCGGCGTTCCGACGGCTATGTGTATCTGAGGAACTCGAACACCCAGGGGATCGCCGATATCAGCTTCTACTTCGGGAATCCGGGTGACATCCCGATCGCCGGTGACTTCGACGGGGACGGCTGTGACACGGTGTCGATCTACCGGCCCTCCCAGGCCCGGTTCTACATCATCAACGACTTGGGCTCGAACGACAAGGGGTTGGGGGCTGCCGACTACTCGTTCTTGTTCGGGAATGTGGGTGACAAGCCGTTCGTCGGTGACTTCAACGGTGATGGTATCGACACCATCGGGTTGCATCGGGAGTCGACGGGTCTGGTCTATTACCGGAACTCGAACAGCACCGGAGTGGCCCAGGCCCAGTTCATCTTCGGCAACCCGGGGGACAAGATCGTCGCCGGTGACTGGGACGGCGACGGCGACGACACCGTGGCGGTGTATCGGCCGGGAAGCCAGATGTTCTATGCCCGCAACTCCAACACCGCTGGAAACGCCGACTCTCAGGTCTACGTTGGCCCTCAGGCCGGCGTGGCCGCTTTGAATCCGTGACACCCGGCCTTGCCCGGCCGGGCCCTCGGCGACTAGAAACCGTCAAGATGCGTTCGGCTGGCGCCGATGAGGTGCGGTTGCACGGCAGGGTCTCAACGGGCGAGGCGCCGGCGGTCGACCGCTGGAGCCGGCGGCTGCTCACAGTCGCCATGTCGTGGTGCCTGCTCCTCGCACTCGCCCCGGCGCCGGCCCAGGCCGCCATCTCGCCCGATCAGTTCGAGAGCTGTCTCCTCACCAAGATCAATGAGGCCCGATCGGGGAGCGGAGTGGCCCCACTCGGGCGCGCCGCCGACAAGACCGCCCAGGTGAGGGATTGGTCGGAGTGGATGCGTCACAACGACTTCAGGCACATGACCTCGGCGGAGCGGTCCCAGATCCTCCCACCCGGCACCTACACCTGGGCGGAGAACATCGCCTGGACCTCGAATCACAGCGCCACCGACTGCACCCAGGTCCACAACCTGTTCATGAACTCACCGGGCCACCGCGCCAACCGGATGAACTCTGGCATGCGCTTCGCCGCCCTCGGCGCCTATGTCGACAGCTCGGGATGGTGGGTGACCGAGCTCTTCTTCAGCGCCGACGGGTACCCCCCGGCGCCACCCCCGGCGCCATGCCCGGAGGGGAAGAACTGCGACGCCAACGCCTACCAGGAGGCGGGAGGGCGTTTCGTGGTGCGGCAGGGTCTCGAGATCGGGGCCGCCGAGACCTCGTTCTTTTTCGGGAATCCGGGTGATGTGGCGTTCTCGGGTGATTGGGA
>JBBDML010000026.1:66725-71804 GCA_040878345.1 Acidimicrobiia bacterium
GCAACCCGGGGGACAAGATCGTCGCCGGTGACTGGGACGGCGACGGCGACGACACAGTCGCCGTTTACCGCCCCTCCACCGGCATGGCGTACATCCGCTACACCAACACCTCGGGGACCGCCCAGGCCCAGCTCTTCGCCGGCGCCTACACCGGAATGCTGGCCATCGACCCTTGAGACCGAGAGCCCTCACCCTGGTCTTGCTAACGGCGGCACTGGTTGCGGCCCTCTTCCCCGGTGTCTCGGTGGCGGCACCCGACGAGAGCGGCATATATCCGATGATCTTCCCGGTGCAGGGAGCTCACTACTACACCGACACCTTTGGCGCCTGCCGGTCGGGTTGCACCCGCCTCCATGAGGGTCAGGACATCATGACCTACGGAGTGAAGGGGGTCCCGGTGGTGGCAGTGGCGGCCGGAGAGGTGGTCTGGATCAGCGAGAGCCAGTCGGAGTGTTGTTTCCTCGGGATCAGACACGACGATGGATGGGTCACCCGGTACATCCACCTCAACAACGACTCACCGGGGACCGATGACGGGCAGGCCTGGGGGATCGCCCCCGGTATCACCGACGGGAGCGATGTAGAGGCAGGGCAATTGATCGGCTGGGTCGGCGACTCGGGAAACGCCGAGGGAGTCATCCCCCACCTTCACTTCGAGCTGCGAAGCCCCTCCGACGTCGCATACAACCCATACGCCTCGCTCCAAGCGGCCCAACCGGTCCCCAACCAGGAGCCGCCGTGTCCCGAGGAGACCAATTGTGACACCGCCGCCTTCCAGGACGTCGGGGGCCGCTTCCACCTGTGGGACGAGCTGGCGTGGGGGAGCGACGTCACCAGCTTCTTCTATGGCAACCCTGGTGACATCCCCTTCTCGGGCGACTGGGACGGCGACGGGGTGGAGACCCTTGGTCTCTACCGGCGATCGGACGGCTATGTCTACCTCCGCGACACCAACACCCAGGGGATCGCCGATATCAGCTTCTACTTCGGGAACCCCGGCGACCTGCCGATCGCCGGCGACTTCGACGGGGACGGGGTCGACACCGTCTCCATCTACCGGCCCTCCGAGGCGCGGTTCTACATCATCAACGAGCTGGGGTCGAACGACGGTGGCTTGGGAGCCGCCGAGTACTCGTTCCTGTTCGGCAACGTCGGTGACAAGCCGTTCGTCGGCGACTTCGACGGCGATGAGACCGACACCATTGGGTTGCACCGGGAATCGACCGGTCTGGTGTATTTCCGTAACACCAACACCACCGGTATCGCCGACACTCAGTTCATCTATGGCAACCCCGGGGACAAGATCGTGGCCGGGGACTGGGACGGTGACGGCGACGACACGGTGGGGGTGTTCCGGCCTGCCGATGGACGCTTCTACCTGAGGCTGTCCAACACCCAGGGCATTGCCGACGTCACCTTGTACGCCGGCGTCAAGACCGGCGTGGTGGCGATCGATCCCTGAGCCCGGTCAGCTGGGGGCCAGTTCCAGGTTGAAGTGGCGATGGACCACGCCCGGGGCCAACCCCTCGCGGACCACCCGCAGCCCCGCCTCCTCGACGACACGCTGCAACTCGTCGCGGCTGTACTGCCAGACGTGGGCGTCGACATAGCCCCACTGGCCCGACCTGACCAGCGGTATCGCCGAACCAGGCGACGGCATGTCGTCGAGGCTTTGGTAGTAGGTGGTCACCCGACCCCACTCGGCGGCGTCGGGGGTACTGAGGAAGAAGCGGCCCTCCGGGCTGAGGGCCTTCCGCAACTCGACCAGTGTGGGCACCGGGTAGAAGTTGAGATGCTCGAGGACCTCGGTGAAGACGATCACGTCGAAGGGGCCGTCCCAGGGGAGGGGATCCAGCTCGATGTTGCCGCAAACGAAGTCGATGCCGCTCCGTTCCGCCAAGGCACGGGTGAACCGGTTCTCCAGCATGTCGATGGAGCAAACCTCGCCGCCGGTGAGATGTGACAGGTAGACCGAGAGGGTCCCGAACCCACAACCGACGTCGAGGCTCCGTGACCACTCGCCCCTCAGAGCCCCTTCGTGGAGCCAGCGGCCTATCTCGGTCCAGTAGTAGACCTCCTGGGTCTGGTACTGGTCGAGGTCGGTGTCATGCGAGGAGGCGGCGATCTCCTCCTGGGCGGAGCGCACCTGTTGCATCCACGGGGCCCCCGACATCGAGATGACCAGTGAGGTGTTGGCACGGTGTCGGAGCACCGCCTCGGAGCGGCGCCATGGCAGGGGCCAGTACCGGGTCTTCCACCGGAGGTAGTCACCGATCACCGATGCGGTGCCCCTGATCCCGCGGTCCCGAAGGGTTGCGACCAGGGTGTCACGGATCCGGGAAAGGCGGCTTGGTCGGTGGTTCAACCCGAGCCGATGCTATCGGCCCCCTGTGGCGACGGCCGGCACATCGATGCCGCTCCACGGAGCATGAGGTCGATGGTCATCCCCGATGCGACGACGAACAGCACTGTGATGAAGTAGGCATACCGGGGCATCCCCCAGTAGATGACGGTGCGGAGCCCCCAGCTCGAGATCGCAAGAGGCACCAAGAGCCAGGCGAACTCCCGACGCCAGCTCTTCGCGGCCAGCACCGAGAGGCCGGCCAGGGTTATCACCGCCGGGCTGGCGGCCCTGGCCATGTCTCGCAGCACCGTCATCATCCTGACGTCACGGGTGTAGAAGTCGGGATCCCCGTAGAAGTCGGCGCCCTGGGTGGGCCAGATGGTGGCGTAGGCGGGCGGCCCGAACAGCTGGAAGGTCCCCATCCTGATGTCTCTGATCAGGTTGAGGGGATGAGCCTTGATGTGCTGCCAGCCCAGCTTCCAACCCAGGGCACTTGCCTTCTCCGAAGCCAGCCCGTGGATCTCGCTTCCCTCGATGAAGTCGCCGTAGTTGCCGGAGTCGTTGTGGGCGAAGTAGAAGTTGATCCCGGCGCTTGCCGACAGACCGGCCTCGGGGCCAACCACCACGCTGTTTCGTAGGTACCAAGGCGCCACCACCACCAGGACGGCCGCACCCATCACCAGCGCAGAGCGCAGCCGTTGCGGCCAGGTGATCCCGGTGCGACCGAACCAGAGCCAGAGCACCAGGGCCGGGAGGTAGAACACCGCCTCGCCGCGGGTGAGGATGGCGAGACCGGTGGCCAACCCGGCCAGGGCCAGGTTGCGCACCGGAGCGTCGTCCACACGGACCAGGAAAGCCATCACCGTCAGCATGAGGGCGATGAATAGGTGCTCGGTGGCCAGCACCGGGGAGAAGGCGACGAAGGTGGGGAAGACGGCGAAACCCCAGGTGGCAATGAGGGCGGCACGTCTGGATGGCAGCGCCTTGATCGCCACCAGATAGACGAGGAAGGTGGAGAGGCCGGCCACCAGGACCATCGAGAGCGAAAGCCAGAAGTCGGACCTCGAGATCAGGGCGAAGCCGGCGAGGAAGGTTGGGTGGACCGGGAGGAAGAAGGCGGTCGGCTCCGGGTATCCGAACTGCCCGTGGTCGATGATCCCCAGCGCCAGGGTGCGGTAGTCGTTGTAGTCGGAGACGGGGAAGGGTCTGGAGAGGAGGAGCCAGCCGAACCGGAGGAGGAAACCGACGGCGACGGCTCCGATCAACGGCACATGCCGCCACCGTCCATTCTGCGCGGCACCTTTGCGCCTTCCGGCACCGGATGGTCCCGGCTCCCCGTTGCCATTGGCGGGGACGGGCTCTTCAATCAAAGGCATCTCCTCGCCGGACGGGTGTCAGGCCGGCGGCACCAGGCTAAACGGGAGGGCCCGGCTCACCCCGGTCTCAGGAGGGTGGCGCCGAGCCGCCGGGGAGGGGGCCGAAGTCCCCTGACACCGGGGTCATCCTCGAGGCGCCGTACTTGAACGAGAGGTCGGCCACACCCTGTGTGTTGGAGAATCTCAGATAGATGGTCCCATTGGAGGGTCGGAACAGCCCGACGGTGTCCGGCCCGGGTACGCCGATCTGGGCCCATCGCCCGGCGATCATCCGGTCGCCGGGGTTGCCGAATATGAACGACTCGTCGGCTACCCCCTGGGTGTGGGTGTAGCGGAAGTAGACCAGGCCGGTCGACTCCCTGTGGAGGCCGGCCTCGTCCACTTCGTCGTTGTCGAAGTCGCCGACGAATGGCTTGTCGCCCAGGTTGCCGAAGAGATAGGAGAAGTCGGCCGCCCCCAGGCCCCCACCGTTCGAGCCCAACTCGTTGATGATGTAGAACCGGGCTTGCGACGGCCGGTAGATCGACACCGTGTCACACCCGTCACCATCGAAGTCACCCGCTATCGGGATGTCACCCGGGTTGCCGAAGAAGAACCTGGTATTGGCGATCCCCTGGGTGTTCGAGTTCCTCAGGTAGACGAAGCCGTCGGACTGACGGTACAACCCTGGGGTGTCGTCACCGTCACAGTCCCAGTCGCCCATCAAAGGAAAGTCGCCGGGGTTCCCATAGTAGAAGCTGGTGGTCTGGCCGTTCTCTGGGTTGCGCAGGTACCAGACACCGGTGGTCACGTCGACAACACCGACACTGTCACCCTCGCATGGCTCGGGGGCCTGGGCGTAGGTGGCGGTGTAGGAGGTGGCCGTAGCCGGAGCAGTGATGGTCTGATCCATGGGCTGCCCGTTGGACCACGAGATGAACTCCCAAAATGAGCCGGGTGGCGACTCGACCGCGCATTGGGCGAAGACGCTGTTGGCCGAGCCAACGATCACGGTCTCGACGAATGGCGTGACCATCGTCTGGCCGCCAACGGTGAGGGGGAAGCCTTGAGGGCTCGTCCCGAAGGTGAGATTCACTGTCCTCGGGTTGAGCTGGCGGCTCACCGTGGTTTCAACACCGAACTGGTCGACGGCAGTGAGACGCAACTCGAGATGGGACGGGTAGGGGTGGTCGGGGGTGCTGAAGGAGCCGCCGGAGACGCCGTTGAACGCTTGTAGCGGATGCTCATGACACAGCCCGTCGTCCTCACAGTGGTGGAGGATCAGGTTCCAGGTCAGTCTGGAGGCGGGGAGGGTCCCCTCCTGTGGGTCGGTGGCACTGCCGGAGAAGGTGACTTGTTGGCTGACCGACCACAACGTCC
>JBBDML010000027.1:0-9455 GCA_040878345.1 Acidimicrobiia bacterium
CCGTGAGGGTGGCCGCACCGTCGGTGCCGGCCGAGTCATCAAAATCACGAAATGAGTGGATGAATGGCTGACCAGAAGATCCGGATCCGGCTCAAGGCCTACGACCACAACGTGGTCGATGAGTCCTCGAAGAAGATCACAGAGACGGTCCTCCGTACCCAGGCCAAGATCAAGGGCCCGGTGCCGCTACCCACGGAGATCCACCGTTACTGCGTGATCCGGGGCCCGCACGTCCACAAGGACTCCCGCGAGCACTTCGAGATGCGGATCCACAAGCGTCTCATCGACATCCTCGACCCCACCCCCAAGACGGTGGACTCCTTGATGCGTCTCGAGCTGCCCGCCGGGGTCGAGGTGGAGATCAAGCTATGAGTTGCTTCGCTCCGTACCTGGTACTCCGTGCCCCGTACCCCGACCCGAACCTCGACGCACGTACGAGGTACGAGGTACGGGGTACCACTGAGGGGGAGATGTGAGCTCGCTACGAGCGATCCTCGGGCAAAAGGTCGGCATGACCCAGATCTTCGACGACCAGGCGCGGGCGATCCCGGTGACGGTGGTCAAGGCCGGACCGGTTCAGGTGGTCCAGATCAAGACCATGAAGAGAGACGGGTACGACGCCATCCAGATCTCCTATGGCGAGCTGAGCCAAGGTCAGGCCAACAAGCCGGCGGCCGGCCATCACGCAAAGGCAGGGGTCGCCCCTGGGCGTCATCTCGTGGAGATCAAGGTCGACGACCCGACGGCCTTCAAGCTCGGTCAGGAGATAAACGTCACCGAGGTATTCGTGGCGGGGGCCAAGGCCGACGTGTCCGGGGTCTCCAAGGGGAAAGGGTTCTCCGGCGTCATGAAGCGTCACAACTTCGCCGGCCAAGGCGCATCCCATGGCACCCATAAGAAACACAGGGCGCCGGGCTCGATCGGAGCCTGCTCAACCCCATCCCGAGTCTTCAAGGGAATGCCAATGGCGGGACGCATGGGCGGCGAGAAGGTGACCACCCTCAACCTCGACGTCGTCGGGGTGGACGCCGAAAGGGGCCTTTTGCTGCTCGGTGGCGCGGTTCCCGGGCCCAAGGGCTCGGTGGTTTTGGTCAGGGAGGCGGTGAAGTTCCGTGGCTGAGGTCAGGGCCCCCCTGTACAAGTCGGATGGAACCATCAGCGGCGAGATCAAGCTCGACGCCGAGGTGTTTGGCATCGAGCCCAACCTCGACGTCCTCCATCAGGTGGTGACTGCCCAGCTGGCCGCGGCTCGCGCCGGGACCGCCAGCACCAAAACCCGCGGCGAGGTCCGAGGCGGTGGCCGCAAGCCGTGGCGTCAGAAGGGACTAGGTCGGGCCCGGCAAGGGTCGATCCGAGCCCCGCACTGGAAGGGCGGTGGCGTGGCACACGGCCCACAGCCGCGTGACTACACCCAGCGCACCCCCAAGAAGATGAAGCGTCTCGCCCTTCGCAGCGCCCTATCGGCCCGTGCTTCGGAGGAGGCGATCAGGGTGGTCGAGGAGATCGACTGGGCGGCACCGAAGACCAGCCAGGCCGTCGGTCTGCTCGCTGCCATGGAGGTCACCGGAAAGATCATTCTCGTGATCAGCCAACTCGACACCGTCGCCGGCAAGTCCTTCCGCAATCTGGCCGAGGTACGAGTGATCGAGCCGGGGCACCTGACCCCGTATGACGTGCTGTGGTCTGACAACGTCGTGTTCACCTCACACACCGTCGGGGCGGTGGGCCGGTCCAGCACCTACGAGGTCAGCGACAGCGATTTCGTCAAGGACCGGGGGGGTGAGTCCTGATGAAGACCGCCTACGACGTGATCCTGGCCCCGGTGGTATCCGAGAAGACCTACGACCTCATCGAGAAGCAGAACACCTACACCTTCGAGGTCGATCCCCGCTCCAACAAGGGGGAGATCCGTGATGCCGTCGAGTCGATCTTCGGGGTAAAGGTGGTCAGGGTCAACACCATGAACCGCCAAGGCAAGAGGAAGCGGTACGGCTACAAGTTCGGGAAGCGCAATGACACCAAGCGGGCGGTGGTCACCCTTGCCGAAGGCAACTCGATCGATCTGTTCGGAGTCTGAGCGATGGCAGTCAAGAAGCGCAAGCCAACATCTGCAGGACGCCGGTTCCAGACCGTGTCGGACTTCGCCGAGATCACGACGGACAGCCCGGAGAAGTCGCTGGTCGACAAGAAGGGACGTTCGGGGGGCCGGAACGTCCATGGGCGGGTCACCTCCCGCCATCGCGGTGGCGGTCACAAGCAGCGGTACCGCGTCATCGATTTCAGGCGTGACAAGGATGGGATCCCGGCACGAGTCGCCACCATCGAATACGACCCCAACCGCAATGCCAGGATCGCCCTTCTCAACTATGCCGACGGGGAGAAGCGTTACATCCTGGCCCCGTTGGGGATCAAGGTCGATGACCGTCTCTCCTCCGGCGCGGGGGCCGACATAAGGCCGGGCAACGCCCTCCCGCTCCGCAACATCCCTGCCGGCACCCTGGTCCATGCCATCGAGATGCGCCCCGGCGGCGGCGCAAAACTGGCCCGCTCGGCCGGCGCCAGCGTCCAGCTGATGTCGAAGGAAGGCGGGCTGGCCCTACTCCGACTCCCCTCGGGTGAGATGCGTCAGGTGCCTCTCGACTGCCGGGCAACGGTGGGACAGGTCGGCAACACCGAAGCCGAGCTGATCAAGCTGGGCAAGGCGGGCCGGATGAGATGGAAGGGGGTGCGCCCCCAGACCCGTGGCGTCGCCATGAACCCCGTCGACCACCCGCTCGGTGGAGGCGAGGGCAAGGCATCCGGCGGTCGACACCCGGTGAGCCCATGGGGCAAGTCGGAGGGTCGCACCCGGAGCAAGAAGAAGGCCTCCAGCAAATACATCGTGCGCCGTCGCGCGAAGAAGGGACGCCGGTAGCACTAGTGGCCAGATCTTTGAAGAAGGGCCCTTTCGTCGACGAGCACCTCGCCAACAAGGTGGACGAGCTCAATCGGACGGGGCAGAAGCGTGTGATCAGGACCTGGTCACGTCGCTCAACGATCATCCCCGAGATGATCGGGCACACCATTGCCGTCCACGACGGCCGCAAGCACGTCCCGGTGTACATCACCGAGTCGATGGTGGGGCACAAGCTGGGCGAGTTCGCTCCGACCCGGACCTTCCGGGGCCATGCAGACAAGGCATCGAGACGATGAAGGTCAGGGCGCATTCTCGCTATGTCCGCCAGTCGCCCTACAAGGTGCGACGGGTCCTCGACCTGGTCAGGGGGCTCCCGGTCCAGGAGGCCGAGCACGTGCTTCGGCTGACTCCGCGTGCCGCGGCCGAGCCCATCGCCAAGGTGTTGGCCTCGGCGGTGGCCAACGCCGAGCACAACCACGCACTCGACCCCCAGGACTTGGTGGTGGCGGAGGCCTTCGCCAACGAGGGGCCGACACTCAAGCGGTTCCGGCCACGGGCACGGGGGCGGGCAACCAGCATTCACAAGCGAACCTGCCACATCACCATCGTGGTGGCGGAGAAGGACCGGGAGGTCACCTGATGGGTCAGAAAGTAAGCCCCTACTCCTTCCGGATCGGGGTGGCCACCGACTGGAAGTCGAAGTGGTTCACCCAGCGCGAATACAGCGATTTCGTCAACGAGGACTGGCGGATTCGGCATTACCTCGGCAACGAGCTGAGTCGCGGTGCGGTGTCACGCATCGACATCGAGCGCACCAGGGATCGACTCATCGTCGACATCCACACCGCCCGCCCTGGGGTCGTCATCGGTCGCAAGGGCGCAGAGGCCGAGCGGCTCCGCGATGGCCTCGAGTCGATGACCGGTCGTCGGATCAAGCTCAACATCAATGAGGTCAAGGACCCCGATCTCGACGCTGCTCTCCTCGCCAGGGGCGTGGCCGACCAGATCGAGAACCGGATCGCCTTCCGTCGCGCCATGAAACGTGCGGTGGCAGCCGCCCTGAAGGCGGGTGCCGAGGGAGTCAGGGTTGAGTGCAAGGGTCGTCTCGGTGGCGCCGAGATGGGTCGTCGCGAGTGGTACCGGGAGGGTCGTGTTCCTCTCCACACTCTGCGTGCCGACATCGACTTCGGCACCGCCACCGCCCGGACCACGGTTGGCGCCATCGGCGTCAAGGTGTGGGTGTATCGGGGTGAGGTGATCGAGTCGGGCCGGGTCTCTGGCGAGCGGATCGCCGCCGAGGCCGATCTGGCCACAGGTGGGCCTGCCCGACGCACCCAGAAGAGTCTCAAGTCCCGAGCCGAAGAGGCTGCCGGCGGCGAGGCCAAGCCACGTCTCATCGAGGCCGGTGGTGGCAAGCGCCCGGTCCAGGCCACCGGTGAGAAGCCAGGTGGTCGCAAGTTGATCGAGGCCGGCGGGGGACGTCGCCCCACCGCCGCCGAAGCCAAGGTCCAGTACGTCAGCGCCCAGGAGGAGCAGGTGGTCGAGGAGACCGTGCCTGGTCTCGAGGTCGAGGAAGTCGAGGCCATGGTCGAGGAGAGCATGGTCCCCGAGGCCGTGGCGGTTCCCGTGGTCGCCGACGCCTCGGACATGGTCGAGGAGACCGTGGTCCCCGAGCCCGTGGCGGTTCCCGAGGTCGCCGACATCTCGGACATGGTCGAGGAGACCGTGGTCCCCGAGCCCGTGGCGGTTCCTCCGGTCGACGCCACCATGGACAAGGTCGAGGAGATCGAGGCGCCCGAGGCCGTGGCGGTTCCCGAGGTCGAGGTCGAAGCCCCGGCCGGATCGGAGGAGGAATGACGAGTCGCATCGCTCGGGAGCACAAGCCCTCGCTGCGCTCGATCGGACCCGGTACCCGGTACCCGGCATCAAGTTCTAGCGCGGTCCAGGTACCAGGTACCAGGTACCAGCTACCCAACCTGGTTCGGCTCCTGAAAGGAGACGAACCATGTTGATGCCGAAGAGGACCAAGCACCGCAAGGTGCATCGGGGCCGGAGGACGGGTGTCGCCAAGGGCGGCACCCAGGTCAACTTTGGTGAGTACGGGCTCCAGGCGGTCGAATCCGGTTGGATCACGGCCCGCCAGATCGAGGCCAGTCGTGTCGCCATCACCCGCGCGGTAAAGCGTGGCGGGAAGGTGTGGATCACCATCTTCCCCGACAAGCCGGTCACCCAGAAGCCCGCTGAGACCCGCATGGGGTCGGGCAAGGGCAACCCGGAGTTCTGGGTCGCCGTGGTCAAGCCAGGTCGGGTCATGTTCGAGCTCGCCGGCGTCCCCGAGGAACTGGCGCGCGAGGCCATGAGGAAGGCCGGCCACAAGTTGCCTATCAGGACCCGATTCGTGACCAGGGAGGACGTATGACCGCCTCCGAACTGCGCGAGATGAGCAACGAGGAGCTGGCCGAAGCCCTTGCCGAGGCCAAGGAAGAGCGGTTCAACCTGCGATTCCAGGTTGCCACCAACCAGCTCGACAACACGGCCCGCCTGACCGCGGTGAAGAAAGACATCGCCCGCATCCTCACAGTGAAGCGTGAGCGTGAGCTGGCGCCGGTCTCCGGTGCCGGAGAGAGTGCCTGATGACAGACAACCAGGCGAGAAGCCGCCGCAAGGTCCGTGTCGGCGTGGTCGTCTCCGACAGTCGTGACAAGACGGTCACCGTCGAGGTGCCCTCCTCGGCTAAGCACCCGCGCTACGACAAGATCGTCCGTCGCACCACCAAGCTCCATGCCCACGACGAGGCCAACGACGCCCATGTCGGCGACACGGTCCGGATCATCGAGACCCGACCCCTGTCCAAGCAGAAGAGGTGGCGGGTCATCGAGGTAGTGGAGCGTGCCAGGTGATCCAACAGGAGACCCGTCTCAAGGTGGCGGACAACACCGGGGCCCGGGAGGTGCTCTGCATCCGCGTCCTCGGTGGATCATCGCGCCGCTATGCCGCCATCGGTGACGTGATCGTCGCCGCTGTCAAGGACGCCAGCCCCGGGGGCACGGTCAAGAAGGGCGACGTGGTCAAGGCGGTGGTGGTCAGGACCAAGAAGGAGTCACGACGCGCCGATGGCACCTATATCCGATTCGATGACAACGCCTGCGTGATCATCGACAACAACCAGCAACCTCGTGGCACCCGCATCTTCGGCCCGGTGGCCAGAGAGCTGCGTGATCGTCGCTTCATGCGGATCGTGTCGCTGGCGCCGGAAGTGCTGTGATGATGCCGGCCGACTTCGCCCAAATGGCTCCAGTACGACGAGGTCCTCGGGCTGCCGGGGGTTCACCCTCAGTTGGCGGCGGCTGCGCTACGACCGTCGGGCGAACAGACGCCGGTCGGCCGTGGCTACCGCACTCGTCGGAGGTCGCTTCATGAAGCTCAAAGCAGGTGACAAGGTGATGGTGGTTGCCGGCAAGGATGCCGGCAAGGAGTCGCGCATCGCCCGCGTCTACCCCGACAAGGGCAAGGTTCTGGTCGAGGGGGTCAATACCGCCAAGCGGCACACCAAGCCGACCGGGAGCACCATGCAGGGCGGGATCATCGACCGTGACATGCCGATCGACGCTTCCAACGTGATGATCATCTGCGAGAAGTGCGGTCCGACCCGGATCGGACACCGATTCGACGACCAGGGTGTTAAGCACCGTATCTGTGTCAAATGCGAGGGCGACCTGTGAGCTATCAGCCACGTCTCAAGGTCAGGTACCGGGAGGAAGTCGCACCCAAGCTCAAAGAGGAGCTGGGGCTGGTCAATGTGATGCAGGTGCCCACCTTGGAGAAGATCGTGCTCAACATGGGGCTCGGTGAGGCGATCAACGACAAGAAGGCCATCGATGAGGCACTCGATGAGTTGGGCCTGATCGCCGGACAGAAGCCGCGGGTCAACCGTGCCCGCAAGTCGATCGCCAACTTCAAGGTCAGGGAAGGGATGCCCATAGGGGTGTCGGTCACCCTCAGGGGTGCCCGCATGTGGGAGTTCTTCGACCGGCTACTGGCCGTGGCCATCCCCAGGGTCCGTGACTTCCGTGGTCTCAACCCCAGGGCATTCGACGGGCGGGGCAACTACAGCGTCGGGGCGTCAGAGCAGCTGATCTTCCCCGAGATCGACTTCGACAATGTGACCACAACCCGTGGCCTCAACATCACGATCGTCACGACTGCCGACAACGACGAGCAGGGCAAGGCCCTGCTCGATGCCTTCGGATTCCCTTTCCGCAAGGTCCAGGTCGAGGTCTGAGGAGGGAAATGAATGGCTAAGAAATCAATGATCGCCAAGGCAAACCGCACGCCGAAGTTCAAGGTGCGCGGTTACAACCGGTGCAGCAGGTGCGGGAGGGCCCGTGCTTACTTGCGGGACTTCGGCATGTGTCGAATCTGCGTTCGTGAACTGGCGTCCCGCGGCGAGCTCCCTGGTGTGAGAAAGGCCTCATGGTGAGTGTGGTCACCGATCCGATCGCAGACATGTTGACCCGCATCCGAAACGCAGTGGCGGTGGGACATGAGCGCGTCGTCATGCCGGCCTCCAAGATGAAGGTCGGGATTGCCCAGATCCTGGTCGACGAGGGCTTCATCGATCGCTTCGAGCTGAACGGGGACGGCCAACGTCGCCATCTCGAGCTGGTGCTCCGGTATGGCGAGCGTCGTCGTCCGGCCATCCTCGGGATCAAGCGGGTGTCCCGTCCCGGACATCGGGTCTACCGGGGGGCTCTCGAGCTTCCCCGTGTCCAGGGTGGCATAGGGGTCGCCGTCGTCTCCACCAGCCAGGGCCTTCTGCCCGACCGTGAAGCCAGGCGCCGTCGCCTCGGTGGCGAGATCGTGTGCGAGGTCTGGTGAGATGAGCCGTATCGGGAAGATGCCGGTGGTGGTGCCCGCTGGGGTCGAAGTCGAGGTAAAGGGGAGCAACATCACCGTCAAGGGTGCCAGGGGCACGCTGACCCGCGAGTTTCATGAGCGGATGGGCTTCGAGGTGGAGGACGGGAGCCTGACCGTGACCCGCCCCGATGACAGCCGGGAGTCCCGCGCCCTTCACGGGCTGAGCCGCGCCCTGCTCAACAACATGGTTGTCGGGGTCGCCGAAGGCTTCACCAAAGCCCTCGAGATCCATGGTGTCGGGTATCGCGCCGCCATGAATGGCAACGACATCGAGCTCCTGGTGGGATACAGCCACCCGGTCATGGTGGCGGCGCCGGAGGGGATCACATTCGAGGTGCCCGAGCCCACCCGGATCAGTGTCTCGGGGATCGACAAGGAGCAGGTGGGTCAGGTCGCCGCCGACATTCGCAAGGTTCGCCCGCCTGAGCCCTACAAGGGCAAGGGGATCAGGTACGCCGGGGAGCAAGTCCGCCGCAAGGCCGGGAAGGCAGGTAAGTGATGAGGGGCTCGCGCCAGGACGCCCGTCAGCGTCGCCACACCCGGGTCCGGAAGCGGGTGCGTGGCACCGCGGAGCGCCCGCGTCTCGCTGTCTACCGGAGCAACCGGTACATCTACGCACAGGTGATCGACGACATCATGGGCCGCACCTTGGTAGCCGCTTCCTCACAAGAGTCGGATCTCAGGGACAATGCCCTCAACATCGACACCGCCGCCAAGGTTGGTGCGCTGCTGGGCAGCCGGGCCAAGGATGCCGGGGTGAGCACCGTGGTGTTCGACCGTGGCGGATACAAGTACCACGGGAAGCTAAAGGCTCTCGCCGATGCGGCTCGCGAGGCAGGACTGGAGTTCTAATGGCACGTCAGCAACGTCCGGGCTCGGAGCAGAGCCAGTACGACGAGAGGGTGATCCAGATCAACCGCGTCGCCAAAGTGGTCAAGGGTGGCCGTCGGTTCAGCTTCACCGCCCTGGTGGTGGTGGGTGACGGCGCCGGCAAGGTGGGGATTGGCTACGGGAAGGCCCGTGAGGTGCCCGCTGCGATCCAGAAGGCGATCGAGACCGCCAGGCGTGACATGTCCTATATCCCGATGGCAGGCCAGACGGTGGTCCATGACGTCACCGGGATCCATGGCGCTTCGAGGGTCCTGATCAAGCCGGCGGCACCGGGGACCGGCGTTATCGCCGGTGGCGCGGTCCGCCAGATCCTGGAGGCTGCCGGCGTCAAGGACGCCTTGGCCAAGTCGCTGGGGTCGCCCACACACCTCAACGTGGCCAAGGCAGCCATCAACGGGCTGCGCAGTCAGAGGCGCCCCGACGAGGTCGCCAGGCTTCGGGGCAAGAAGGTGGAGGACATCGTCCCTCCGGGCCTGCTTGCCGCCTACAACTCCTCAGAGGCGATGCGCGCCCAGGCGAACATGAAGACCGGCAACGATGGTTGAGCACGACACCAAGACGGTGAAGATCACCCTGAGGAAATCGGTGATCGGTGAGAAGCCGAAGACCAGGGCCACCATCCACGCCCTTGGTCTCCGCAAGATCGATCAGACCGTTCAGCAGACGGACACACCCGGGCTGCGGGGGATGTTGATAAAGGTTCAACACCTGGTGGAGGTGGATGAGAGTTGAGGGGGGGGGGGGGGGGGGG
>JBBDML010000027.1:9465-67409 GCA_040878345.1 Acidimicrobiia bacterium
CCCGGCCCGGCACTGGGTACCTGGTACTTGGAAAGAGATGATATGACTGAAGAGAAGAACCAGCTCAAGCTGCATCACCTGGCTCCGGCCCAAGGGTCGAAGAAGGACAGGACCCGGGTGGGCCGCGGCGAAGGCGGGAAACGTGGCAAGACCGCCGGTCGTGGGACCAAGGGCCTCAAGGCTCGGAACAGCGTGCGCCCCGGGTTCGAGGGCGGCCAGACCCCCCTCGCCATGCGACTTCCCAAGATGAAGGGTTTCAAGAACCCGAACAAGGTCGAGTTCGCCATCGTCAACCTCTCGGCGCTGGCCGGTTTCGAAGCGGGCAGCGAGGTGACGCCCGAGGCTTTGAGGGAGAGGGGCCTGATACGTCATCGGGGCCAGGTCAAGGTCCTCGCCGAAGGTGACCTCGATCGGGCCCTGAGAGTCAAGGCCCACGCCTTCAGCAAGGCGGCCGCCACCAAGATCGAGGCAGCCGGAGGAACGGTTGAGCTCATTTCATGAGCTCAACCGTTCAGTACTTGGTACTGAATACTTGATACTGAGAAAGGCGCCCTGTCCAAGTACCAGGTACCAAGTACCAAGTACGTCCCGACACGACACATAGGTCCCCACCAACGATGCTTTCCATCTATCGCAACATGTTCAAGATCCCGGACCTGCGGGCGAAGATCCTCTTCACCCTTGCGATGTTCGGCACATACCGCCTGGGCACCACCATCCCCGTCCCCGGCATCGACCTCGACGCGGTCCGTCTCTGGCAGGGGATGCAGGAGGCCGGCGGGATCTACGGTCTTCTCAACCTGTTCTCTGGTGGCGCCCTGGAGCAATTCTCGGTGTTCTCATTGGGCATCGTCCCCTACATCACAGCTTCGATCATCATGCAACTGCTCACCGTGGTGATCCCCCGGCTCAAAACGCTCCAAGAGGAAGGGGAGTCGGGCCGGAAGGTGATCACACAATGGACCCGTTACCTGACGGTGATCCTTGCCTTGATCCAGTCGACCGGCTTCACCTTCCTGTTCCACTCGGGGCGGTTCACCGGCGGCATCGACCTGATCCCCAATTACACACCAGGACGTGTGGTGCTGGTCGTGCTCACCATGACCGCCGGCACCGCGATGGTGATGTGGCTCGGCGAGCTGATCACCCAGCGAGGCGTCGGTAACGGGATGTCCCTGATCATCTTCGTCTCGATCCTCAGCCAGTTCCCCTTCATCTTCGGCCAGATCTGGGGCCAGACGGTGGCGGTTGGCCTGCCCATCCGGTTCGTGGTGGTGGTCCTGGTGTTCCTGGCGATGATCGTGGCCATCATCTTCATCGACCAGGGTCAGCGACGGATCCCGATTTCGTTTGCCAAGCGGGTCAGAGGGCGTCGGGTCCTCGGTGGCCAGTCCACCTACATCCCGCTAAAGGTCAACACCTCTGGTGTGATCCCGGTTATCTTCGCCACCTCGGTGCTCCTGATCCCCAGTCTGATCATCACCGCCATCCCCTCCGACGCCGCCTGGATCCAAGCCATCTACCGGTGGATCAACACCAATCTGGGATCGGGGCAGAGCGGGGTGTCCTGGTGGTACATCGCCATCCTCTTCGGGCTGATCGTGTTCTTCACCTACTTCTACACAGCCATCCAGTTCGACCCGGAGCAGCAGGCCGAGATGATCCAACGTCAGGGCGGGTTCATCCCGGGCGTCCGTCCTGGACGGCAGACCGCCAAGCACCTGGGTCACATCCTCAACCGGATCACCCTCCCCGGCTCGTTGTTCCTGGCCACCATCGCCATACTCCCGGCGATTGCCGGGGCGGTCTGGGGAATTCAGATCGCCTTCTCGGGCGTGTCGATCCTCATCGTGGTCGGGGTGGCCCTCGAGACCATGAAGCAGATCGAGTCCCAGCTGACGATGCGGAACTACGAAGGCATCCTGACATGATGATGGCGGCCGACTTTGCCCGGAGTCCCCGAACATGCTCCTCGGTTCGCGGGTCCGGGGAAGCCGACCCGCGGACATCCTCAGTGGGTACCGATCGTCGGGCAAACAGACGCCGGTCGGTCGCAACTGCCGCCGCGTCTCGAGGCGAATCGCGTTGAGGCTGCTCTTCATCGGGCCTCCTGGGGCCGGGAAGGGGACCCAATCGGTCAAGGTCGCCGAGCGTCTGGGCATCCCCCATGTCTCCACCGGTGAGATGTTCCGTGACCACGTTGCGGCCAGGACCGACCTGGGCAAACAGGTCGAGGCCATCATGGCGGCCGGCGAATACGTGCCGGACCAGATGACCGTCGCCATGCTCGCCGAGCGAATCGCCCAGCCCGACGCCGCCCGTGGGTTCATCCTCGACGGCTTCCCACGAACCCCGGGTCAGGTCGAGTCGCTCGACCGTCTCCTGGGTGAGGAGGGCCTCGACCATGTGGTGGTCTTCGAGGTGAACGAGGAGGAGCTGATCTCGCGGCTGATGGATCGGGGTCGGGCCGACGACAGCGAAGAGACGATCCGCAACCGCTTCAAGGTCTACATGGAACAGACACAGCCCCTTCTCGACATCTATGGCGACCGGGGCGTGACCCTGACGGTCGACGGCATCGGCGACGTCCACGAGGTCACCGAGCGGATCGTCACCGCCCTCGAGGCCAGCGAGGCATCTTCGTGATCACGATCAAGAGTCGCCGTGAGTTCGAGAAGATGGCCAGGGCAGGGGCCGCCGTGGCCGCGGTCCATCAAGCGGTCAGGGATGCGACAAAGCCCGGTGTCTCACTGCTGGAGCTGGAGGGCGTCGGCGAGAAGGTGATTGCGGCCCATGGATGCACCTCGTCTTTCCTCGGATACCTGGGGAGCTACCCGGCGACACTGTGCCTGTCGCCCAACGACGTCATCGTCCATGGAATACCCAATGACTACCGGCTGGAGGAAGGCGACATCCTCTCGGTCGATGCCGGCGCCATCTACGAGGGGTTCCATGGCGACGCCGCCATCACAATCGCGGTGGGCGAGACCAGCCCCGAGGCCCGGCGTCTCATCGACGCGACCCAGAGCGGGATGTGGGCCGGGATCCGCATGGTGCGCAAGGGGAGCCGTCTCGGCGACGTCGGCGCCGCCATCGCCGCCGTCGGCGAGGCCAATGGATACGGGATCGTCGAGGAGTACGTCGGGCACGGGATCGGGCGGACGATGCACGAGGAGCCCCAGGTCCCCAACTATGGGACCCCGGGAAATGGGATGAAGCTCCGCCCCGGGATGGCCCTGTGCATCGAGCCCATGTTCAACCTGGGTGGACGCCAGACCAGGGTCGATGCCGACGGGTGGACGGTTCGCACCGCCGACGGGTCCTTGTCGGCCCATTGGGAGCACACCGTTGCCATCACGCCGGACGGCTCCATGGTCTTCACTGCCGCCTCCGAGCCCGTCCCTGTTGAATTTGAGGAGGCTCATGCCCGCGGCTAGAATTCCCCGGTTCCCTTCTGTGACATCACGTTTGGGAGCAGGTTCGGCCCGGGCTCGTCACCCGCAACCACCCGAGAATCATGCTCTTCGGTTGCGCATGACGTCTGACCCGGGAGTGTTCGCGCACGCGCCGACCACATTCGAGAGACTTTGGAGTTGAGATGAAGGTAAGGCCTTCCACCAAGAAGATGTGCGAGAAGTGTCGGATCATCCGGCGGCATGGGCGCGTTTGGGTGATCTGTTCCAATCCCCGTCACAAGCAGCGGCAAGGATGACCTGAATGGCCCGTATCGCCGGCGTCGACATCCCGCGTGACAAGCGGCTCGAGATCGCACTCACTTACATCTACGGGATCGGGCCGACCCGTGCCCAGTTGATATGTGTCGAGACCGACATAAGCCCCGATACCAAGGTCCGGTCGCTCACCGACGACGAAGTGGCCCGGATTCGCCGTTTTATCGAAGGCAGTTTCCAGGTTGAGGGAGACCTGCGCCGTGAAGTGCAGCAGAACATCAGGCGCAAGATCGAGATCGGCAGCTATCAGGGCATCCGCCACCGTCGCGGCCTGCCAGTGCGTGGGCAGCGCACCCATACCAATGCCCGTTCCCGCAAGGGCCGCCGGGTGGCCATCGCCGGCAAGAAGAAGGTCACGAAGTAGGAGTGAATGATGGCGAAGCAGCAAGAAGGTGCCAAGAGAGTCCGTCGCCGCGAGCGGAAGAACATCTCGCATGGCCAAGCTCACATCAAGGCGAGCTTCAACAACACGATCATCAACATCACCGATCAGAGCGGCGCCACCGTCGCCTGGACCTCTGGTGGCTCGGTCGGATTCAAGGGCTCTCGCAAGTCGACGCCATACGCCGCCCAGGTGGCAGCCGAGGAGGCCGCCCGCCGTGCCGGTGAACATGGGATCCGCAAACTGGACGTGATCGTTAGTGGCACCGGGTCGGGTCGTGACACCGCGGTCCGCACCTTGCAGAACATGGGGATGGAAGTCACCTGGATCAAGGATGTCACCCCCTTCCCCCACAACGGTTGTCGTCCCAAGAAGCGCAAGAGGGGCTGATCATGGCCCGCTACACAGGTCCCCGTCACAAGGCATGCCGCCGGGCGCGCACCCCGCTGTGCCAGTCGAAGCGCTGCCCTGTCGACCGTCGCCCCTATCCACCGGGCCAGCACGGTCGTGGCCGGGTCAGAGAGAGTGACTATCTGGTTCAGCTCAGGGAGAAGCAGAAGCTCCGCACCATGTATGGGGTGTTGGAGAAGCAGTTCCGCCGCTATTACCAGGAGGCGGCTCGTCGTCAGGGAATCACCGGTGACAGCCTCCTGATGCTCCTTGAGCAGCGCCTCGACAACGTGGTGTGGCGCTCCGGTATGGCGGCGACCCGGCCCCAGGCCCGTCAGCTGGTGAACCACGGGCACTTCCTGGTAAACGGAAAGAAGGTCGACATCCCCTCCTACCAGGTCAGCCCGGGCGACATGGTGACCATCAAAGACCGCAGCAAGGACCTCATCGTGATCCAGCACTCGGTGGACACCCAGGGCCGGTTGACCCCGGATTGGCTCACGGTTGACCCCGGCGAGCGCCGAGTCCAGGTGATCTCTCATCCCCGCCGCGACCAGATCGACACCGACATCAACGAGCAGTTGATCGTCGAGCTCTACTCGAAGTGAGGTAATCAGGTTGTTGATCGTTCAACGCCCCCAGATCGAAGAAGAAGTCCTCTCGGACAACCGCTCCAGAATCGTGGTCGAGCCTCTCGAGCCGGGCTTCGGCTACACCCTGGGCAACACCCTCCGGCGGACCCTGCTCTCGCGGATCCCCGGAGCCGCGGTGACCTCGATACAGATCGAGGGTGTCGAGCATGAGTTCTCAACCATCCCGGGAGTGGTCGAGGACGTGGTCGACATCATCCTCAACATCAAGCGAATCGTGATCCGGATGGAGGCGTACGACGAGGAGACCCTCTACTTGTCGGCTCGCGGCGCGGGGGCAGTGACCGCCGGCAACCTCAAGGTCCCGGCTGGCGTCGAGGTAGTGAACCCCGAGGCCCACATCGCCACCCTGAGCGCGTCGGGTCGTCTCGAAATGGAGCTCAACGTCGCCCCAGGTGTCGGCTATCGAACCGCCGATGGCAACAAGGCGGGCTCGATGACCATCGGGGTGATCCCTATCGACTCGATATTCTCGCCGGTGCAGAAGGTGGCCTACCGGGTGGAGAACACCCAGGTCGGTCAGATGACCAACTTCGACCGTCTGGTGCTCGATGTCGAGACCAATGGCGCCATCGCTCCGGCGGAGGCGGTCTCCTCAGCCGGGAAGACCCTCGGCGAGTTGATGGGCCTGTTCGCCGACATAGGTGAGGGTCGGGGCCTCGACTTCGTCGAGTATGTGCCCGACAGCTCAGGCTCACCGGACCTCGAGCTCCCCATCGAGGCACTCGACCTGTCGGAGCGGCCGAGGAACTGTCTACGTCGCGCCCAGATCAAGACGGTTGGGGAGTTGGTGGAACGCACATCCGACGACCTGCTCAACATCACCAACTTCGGTCAGAAGAGCCTTGATGAGGTGATCGCCAAGCTTGATGAGCTCGGGCTCAGCCTGGCCGACGCCCCATCGGGGAGCGGGAGCGCCCTCTGATGCCACGCCCTCGCAAGGGCCCGCGTCTCGCCGGCTCGCCGGCCCACGAGAGATTGCTTCTCGCCAACCTGGCAAGTGATCTGTTCATGCACGACAAGGTGACCACCACCGAGGCCAAGGCCAAGGCGGTGAGGCCGTTGGCAGAGAAGCTGATAACCAAGGCCCGCAAAGGCGACATCCACTCCCGACGGGTGGTCCTGAAGACGATCACCAACAAGGACGCGGTGCACCGCCTCTTCGATGAGGTGGCCCCACGGTACGTCGAGCGCCCCGGTGGCTACACCAGGATCACCAAACTCGGTCCCCGCCGTGGCGACGGTGCCGAGGAAGCGTTGATAGAACTGGTCTGAGGACCTCGCCGGTGCGGTGTCAGGCGATGATGCCGACCAGGACGCCCACCATCAGGATCCCCACCCCCCCGATCAGGACGTGGAGGGGTGTCATCCGGCCGGGCAGCCACTTCGCCGCCATCACCTGATCTGTGTAGGCGACCGCCCCGAAGAGGACGGAGAGCAGCCCTGTGATCAGCAAGAGCGTTGAAATCAGGCCGGGCAGGAACACGGTCACGATCAGCACGCCTGCGATGGCGAGAAGGGTCTTGCGGGAGAAGACCCACGCCGGGAGGAGTGAGCCCCACCTCTTCTCGGCCTTTGCGATCAGGGCGTCGACCTTGGACGGTGACGACTCCACGACCTCCTCAACAGGCGCCTGCCTGGTGGAGCGTCGGCTCTCTCTGGGTGGCGTCTCGGCTCGAGGGGCCTTTTCGGTTGGCGATGAGTCGGCCTTAGGGGCCTTGGGGGTCTTGGCCGGTTTGGCGGGCTTCTTCCGGCCGCCGGTGCGACCACGGAGCTCGATCTCAAAGTTCTCGCTGTCCTGGATCTCGAGGAGGATGTGCTCGCCCTCGGCCGCCATGCGATAGCCATTTCCGGTCGGTTCGAAGTGGACCTCGTCGAGGGACCACTCGCCGATGGGGTGCTCACCGGCCTCGATCGAGATCCGACCGTGGTCGAGTGTCACAGTCGCCGGGAGCCGACGCCGGTCGCCGATGGTCCGCAAGGACGCGCTGAAGCTCCCCATTAGCGGGGATTATCGGCCGACTGGAGGCGAACTTTCGCGAATTCGATCAGGTTCCGAAGGCGCTGAAGCTGACGCCGGCGACCACGATGATGATGATGAAGATCGGGACCAGGGCGAGAAGGACGGTCCCGATTATCCCGAGGACCCTTCCGGCGTTGGCAGTGCCCCGGTTCTCCGGGGGTCGTCTCCCGGCATCGATCCCCTCCAGCTCCCTGTTGCCCATCACCCAGGCGAACGGGCCGAGGACTTGACAGACGACGAGCCCGAGGATCCCCAGCACCAGCACCGTGGTTGCTTGGCTCGGTTCCGGATAACGGGCGGGATCGGTCGGAAACTGCTGATCTGTCATGAGGGGGAAGTATGGCACCGGGTCAGCCCGGGGGTAGCCTGATGTGCCCGTGACCCTGCCCACCTACCTCGATTTCGACCTGGAGACCTGGGCTCGGCTCCGGGCCAACACCCCATTGACCCTCACCGAAGCCGACATCGAGAAGTTGCGGGGAATCAACGTCCACCTAGACATCGGCATGGTCGAGGACGCCTATCTGCCCTTGTCCCGGCTCCTCAACCTCGAGGTCCGGGCCAGCCAGCAATTGGCGACGGTCACCGACACATTCCTGGGCACCCCCCCCCGACCAATCCCATACGTGATCGGGGTTGCCGGTTCGGTTGCTGTGGGGAAGTCGACTACTTCTCGTGTCCTTCAAGCGCTGTTGGCGCGCTGGCCCCAGCACCCTTCGGTCGAGCTGGTCACCACCGACGGGTTTCTCTATCCGAATTCGGTTCTCGAGGCTCGGGGCCTGATGGACCAAAAGGGGTTCCCGGAGAGCTACGACCGGTCGGCCCTCCTCGAATTTGTCTCTCGCGCCAAGGCGGGCGAGCCGGCACTCGAGGTGCCGCTCTACTCTCATGTCAAGTACGACGTGCTCGCCGGGGAGACCCGGGTGGTCGACCAGCCCGATATCCTCATCGTCGAGGGCCTCAACGTCCTCCAGGCCGGGGGGAGGGGGGCTTTCGTCTCCGACTACTTCGACTTCTCGATCTACGTCGACGCCGACATCGAGGACATCCGTCTGTGGTACGTCGAGCGTTTCCAGACCCTGAAGGACACCGCCTTCAACGACCCGGACGCCTATTTCCGGCGTTTCGCCGGTTTGACCGACGAACAGGCCAACACAATGGCGCTCGATCTATGGGCCCGCATCAACCAGCCCAACCTCTTGGAGAACATCCTCCCCACGCGGGACCGTGCCTCACTGATCCTGGAGAAAGCGCCCGATCACACCATCAGGCGGGTCAGACTCCGTCGCTGACCGGGCCGCCGAGGCCCCCGGCCGATCTCTCCCCGAGAGTTACCCTTCACCCGTGGTCAAGATGTTGCGCAGGGCGGGTCGGGCCGCCGCACTCAATCGCAAGGCTTTTACCGAGGCATTCTTCGACACCGACGCCGCTGCCGACGGGGCAATCATCGTGGCGTTGGTGGCAGCGGCCACCTACCTCGGCACTCTGGCCCGATTCGGCGAGATGGGGGACTTCAGTCTCCCGGGCCTGATCCAGTTCCTCATCGGCTCGGTTGCCTCGTGGCTGATCCTCGCTTTCGCCACCTGGTTCGTCGCCTCCCGGTTGTTCGGGGCCGGCGGGCGTCCCCAGACCATGATCGCCATGCACGGTCTGTCGGCCCTCCCGCTGGTCCTCGAGATCGGTGGCGGCATAATCGCCGGCCTGGGGCTGGTGTGGTACCTGGTTGTCTTGGTGGTGGCGACCCGGGAGGCCTCGGATCTCGATCTCAAGAAGGCGGCGGTCTCGGTCTTGATCGGCTTTGCCGCCGCCGCCCTGCTTCGGGCACTGATCAGTGTCCCGTTCGCGGTGTTCAGCGGTTTGTCCTGATGCCCATGGTGAGGCTCGACCTTGCCTACGACGGGTCAGGCTTCCGTGGTTACGCCAGGCAGGAGGGCCGGCGCACCGTCCAGGGCGAGCTGGAGAGGGCACTCGCCGTGCTCCTGGGGGAGATCCCGGAATCGGTCGTCGCCGGGCGAACCGATGCCGGGGTCCATGCCAGGGGCCAGGTGGTCTCGTTCAACACGAGGTCGACGCCGGACCTGCCCGCGATGATGCGCTCCCTCAACGGCCTGTTGGGGCCTGAGATATCGGTGATGGAGGGGGCCCTGGTCGAGGATGGGTTCCACGCCAGGCACTCGGCGAAGTGGCGGCGCTATCGGTATCGCATTGGGACCGGCCCTGCGGGCGACCCGCTGACCCGTCTGTTCACCTGGGAGGTGGGCCGGCCGCTCGACTTCGAAGCCATGAGTGCGGTCGCCTCGAGTCTGGTGGGGGAGCATGACTTCGCCTCCTTCTGCAGGGCGGTGGAGGGGTCGAGCAGCGTTCGCCGTGTCGATGAGTCTGCCTTGACTCAGCAAGGTGCTGTGATCGAGTTCTGGATCAGGGCCAACGCCTTCTGTCACCAGATGGTTCGCTCGCTGGTGGGCCACATGTATGACGTCGGCCGGGGGTTCGCACCGGCGGACGGGATCGGAGAGGTCCTGGCGGCTGGTGACAGGTCGAGGGTTGCAACCGTGGCTCCAGGCCACGGGCTGACCTTGTGGGAGGTCGGCTATTGAGCGGACTTCGCACGCTGTACGAAGTACCGAGTAGGAGTACTTGGCCTTCGCTCGGAGGTCCGAGTACCGAGTACCGAGTACCGAGTACCAAGACCAGCTAGATCATGTAGCCCTCGAGGGCCTTCATGATGCCGGCGGCGTGGTCGGCGTCACGTGTCTCCACAGAGATCTCGATCTCCACCTTCCCGAAGGGGAGGGCGAAGCCCTCGCGATGATGATCGACCTGTACCACATTGCCTCCGTGCTTGGCCACCGCAGCCAGGACTTTGGCCAGACTGCCGGGCTGATCGGGGACCAGGACCTTGAGCTTGGCGAACCGGCCCGAGGCTTCCATCCCGTGCCTTACCGCCTTGCCCAGGACCATTAGGTCGATGTTCCCTCCCGAGAGGACGACACAGACCGGGTCAGGGGCGTCGTCGGGGATCATCTTCTCCAGGAGGGCGGCCACTCCGACTGCCCCTGCCGGCTCCACCATGAGTTTGGAGCGTTCGAGGATCAAGGTCAGGGCCGCCATCGTCTGATCGTCAGTTACCACCAGCAGGGCATCGACGTGCTCGACGAGAAGAGGCCACACCAGGTCGGACGGCACCGAGACCGCGATCCCGTCGGCCACGGTGGGCACTCCGCGGGGGAAGTCACGCACCAGCTCACCCCGTTTCCGGCTCTCGGCGTAGACCGCCGCCGCCTCGATCTCGACCCCGACCACCACCGCTGCCGGCTTGACCGACTTGAGCGCCAGGGCGGTCCCGGCGAGAAGGCCTCCCCCGCCGGTCGGGACCACCACCGTCCCCACATCCGGCATCTGCTCATGGATCTCGAGCCCCATGGTCCCCTGCCCTGCGATGATCAGCGGATCGTCATAAGGATGGACGAACAGGGCTCCCTTCTTCTCCGAGAAGTGACGGGCGGCATCGACGGCGTCGGCCAGTGACCTCCCCTTCAGCTTGACCGTCGCCCCGTAGTCCTGGGTCGCCTTGATCTTGGGGATGGCGGCATTGGTGGGCATGAACACGGTGCATGGCGATCCGGTGAAGGCCGAAGCGAGGGCAACGCCTTGGGCATGGTTCCCGGCCGAGGCGGTGACCACCGGGGCCCCATTCTGTCGGGTGAGGACATTGAGAGCACCACGGATCTTGAACGACCCCGCCCGCTGCATGCACTCGGCCTTGAGGTAGACCTCACGCCCGGTCAGCCGGGAGAAGGAGTCGGAGCGGAGGAGGGGGGTGGTCTTGACCCGCCCCTCGAACCTCGACCTGGCCTGATGGACGTCCTCGATGCTTATCATTCGGATTGGCCTACGGAGGCCGGTGGACGTAGCATATGCCCGCTCCCGTGCGGAGCCGTTTCCCAAACGACGCTGTGTTTCGTTGTGCGAGGATCATCCGAGATGACCATGAACAAGACCTACTCGCCAAAGCCCGGCGACATCGATCGCAGCTGGCATTTGGTCGATGCCGCCGACCTCCCCCTTGGCCGGCTGGCCTCTGAGATAGCCTCGGTGCTCAGGGGGAAGCACAAGCCCACCTACGCCCCGCACATGGACACCGGCGACTTCGTGGTGGTGGTCAATGCCGAGAAGGTCGCAGTGACCTCCGGGAAGAGCCAGACCAAGATCTATTACCGCCACTCCGGCCATCCGGGAGGCATCAAGGCGGAAACCTTCGAGTCGCTGCTCGAGCGGCGCCCCGAGGCCATCATGGAGAGAGCGGTGCGTGGCATGCTCCCCAAGAACAAGCTGGGTCGCCAGATGCTGGGCAAGCTCAAGGTCTATGCCGGCCCAGATCATCCCCATGAGGCACAGAAGCCGGTGCCCCTCGAGTTCGACATCCGAAAGGTGGAAATCTGATGGCTAAACCCCTGGTCCAGGCGACAGGTCGCCGCAAGGAGTCGGTTGCCCGGGTCCGCTTGCGCGACGGTGCCGGCCTGGTGACCCTCAACGGCCGCGCCCTCGAGGATTACTTCCCAACCATGGCCACCCGGATGCGGGTCATGGAGCCGTTCACCGTCACCCAGACTCAGGGTCGATATGACACGGATGCCACCCTCGAGGGTGGTGGCAGCACCGGTCAGGCCGACGCCCTCCGCCTCGGGATATCGCGGGCGCTGGTCGAGCTGGACGGCGGCCTGAGGCCGGCGCTCAAGAAGGCCGGGATGCTGACCCGGGACGCCCGGGTGGTGGAGAGCAAGAAGTACGGGCTGAGGAAGGCCCGCCGCGCCACTCAGTACACCAAACGCTAGTGACGGGCAACTAGGTGGGCCATTAGATGTCGGATCTCCGTCGTCTCCTCGACGATGGGAAGCCCATCTTCGGCACCGACGGTGTACGCGGGGCCGCAGGCTCCGAACTCACTCCCGAGTTGGCCCTGGCCATCGGGCGCGCCGCCGGGAGCCATCTGCGCTCCGGTCCGGTGGTGGTGGGCAGGGATACCCGTCGCTCGGGGTCCATGCTCTCCGAGGCCCTCCAAGCAGGACTCCACGCCTCCGGGATCGATACCGTCGACGTCGGTGTTCTTCCCAGTGGGGGCATCAGCTATCTGACGGAGTCCACATCGGCGACGATGGGAGCCATCGTCTCGGCATCCCACAATCCGGCTGCCGACAACGGGATCAAGTTGCTCGCCGCCCGCGGCACCAAATTGCCCGACGAGGTCGAACGCGAGCTGGAGTCGAGACTCCGCTCGACCGGGATGAATTCAGCGGTGGGATCGGCGATCGGCTATCGGATAGACAACCCTCGATCAGTCGAGGACTACATCGATCACCTGCTCTCGGTCTCGCGTTACTCGTTGAGCGGGCTGAGGATCGCGGTCGACTGCGCCAATGGCGCCGCCTATCAGGCAGCCGGTGAGCTGTTCTCCAGACTCAAGGCGGAGGCCGAGTTGTTCGGCGCCGAGCCCGACGGGAACAACATCAACGCAGGGTGTGGCGCCACCCACCCCGAGTATCTGGCGGGGCTCGCCGGGGGCCGCCTGGGGCTGGCCTTCGACGGGGACGCCGATCGGCTGATCGCCATCGACGAGGACGGCCGGGTGGCGAACGGCGATGTGGTCATGGCGGTGATCGCCAGGCACATGAAGGACCAGGGAAAGCTCAAGCACAACCTGGTGGTGGCCACGGTGATGTCCAACCTGGGCTTTCGGAAGTCGATGGTCGATGCCGGGATCGATGTCGTGGAGACCAAGGTGGGAGACCGCTATGTGATGGAAGCGTTGCAGGAGCACAAGGGTGTCCTGGGCGGGGAGCAGTCGGGTCATGTCATCTTCACCGAGCACAGTCAGACCGGGGATGGACTCCTCACCGCAGTCCAGTTGCTCAATGTGATGGCGGGAACCGGCAAGGAACTTAGGGACCTGAGGGCTGCCGCCATCATCGAGTACCCCCAGGTCCTGGTCAACGTGGAGGTGGGGCGTCGGACGGACATCGAGGACGCAAGAGGCCTATGGGAAGAGGTCAGGCTGGTCGAGTCCGAGCTCGGGGCCAACGGTCGGGTTCTGGTGCGCCCGTCGGGAACCGAGCCCGTGGTTCGGGTAATGGTGGAAGCCGCTTCCGAAGCGGCCGCCAGGCGTTACGCTGACCGTCTGGTCGAGGCGACCAGAATGTCCATGGGAAAGAAGTAGGTGAAGATCACCGGTCTGTGACGGACAAGAAAAAGCGCCTGGCCTCACCTGAAGGGTGAGGTGACGAGGAGGAAGGTCATCGAAAGATTCGGCGGATGCCTTCCCGGCCAGCCACGGTCGTCATGTGCGGGAGAAAAACCGGGAGCGATCCCGGAACAGAGAACCGCATGAGGGCGCCGGTCACCACCGGCGAGCTCGTCGCACGCCATCCGTCTCCACCTCGAGAGAAGGAATAGCGATATGTGCGGAATCGTCGGGTATGTAGGCCCCAAGTCGGTCATCGACGTGCTGCTACCGGGGCTGGCCCACCTCGAGTACCGGGGTTACGACTCGGCCGGGGTGGCATTGATCCGCCCCGGCTCGATGGATGTGATCAAGACCGCAGGTCGGATCGCCGACCTGGAGGCCCTGGTCACAAGAGAGGCCCCGGAACCGGCCATGTCGGGAATCGGGCACACCCGTTGGGCCACCCATGGCGCCCCCAACACGGTGAACGCCCATCCTCATTCAGACGACGGAGGGGACGTGGTCGTGGTCCACAACGGGATCATCGAGAACTGGTTATCCCTCAAGCAGAAGATGATCGAGGCTGGCCACGAGTTCGCCAGCGACACCGACACCGAGGTGGTGGCCCACATGCTCGCCGACCTCGCCGATCTCCCTCTCATCGAGGCGGTGCGTCAGGTGATGAACCAGGCCGAAGGGGCCCTGGCCCTGGCGGTGATGCGACGCTCCGAGCCCGATGTGATAGTGGGAGCGAGACGCGGCTCTCCGTTGGTGGTGGGACGTGGCGACGGGGAGAACTTCCTCGCCTCCGACATCCCGGCGTTTCTCGAGCACACCCGGGAGATGGTCATCATCGAGGACGACCGGGTCGTCGAGCTGAGGCCTGACTCGGTGAAGCTGATCGACCTGGCCGGCAATGAGCTCGAGCTGCAGCACCGCAAGGTGGAGTGGGATCTCGAAGCGGCAGAGAGAGGTGGATTCGCCACTTTCATGCTCAAGGAGATCCACGAACAGCCTCATGCCATCGCCGATACCTTGGGGGGGCGGGTCAGCGAGACCGGGCGGGTCCTGCTCACCGAGTTGGAGATGGACGAGGCGTTGCTCCGCCATGTCGACAAGGTCTATGTCGTCGCCTGCGGGACCTCTTACCACGCGGCGATGATGGCCAAGTACGCCATCGAGCGGTGGACCCGCCTCCCCGTCGAGATCGACATCGCTTCCGAGTTCCGATACCGGGACCCTGTCCTCGACGACAGGTCGCTGGTGATCGGGATCAGCCAGTCGGGTGAGACCATCGACACGCTGGCCGCGGTCCGTTACGCCAGGGCTCAGGGGGCGAGTGTCATCGGGGTGAGCAACGTGGTCGACTCGGCCCTGGCCCGGGAATCTGACGCGGTCCTCTACACCAGGGCAGGTCCCGAGATCGGGGTGGCGGCCACCAAGACTTTCACCACCCAATTGGTGGCGATGCAGCTGTTGGGTCTCTACCTGGCGCAGGTGAGGGGGTCGATGGACCCCGGCCGCATCGAGGTCCTCGTCAAGGAGATGCTCCGTCTCCCCGAACAGGTGGAGCGGGCATTGGAGACCTCCGATGAGATCGAGCGACTGGTCACCCCATGGGCCGATGTCCGGGATTACTTCTTCCTCGGTCGGTCAGGTGATTTCCCGGTGGCGATGGAAGGTGCCCTGAAGCTGAAGGAGATCGCCTATGTGCGAGCCGAGGGATATGCCGCCGGCGAGATGAAGCATGGCCCGATCGCCCTCATCGAGAAGGGGGTGGTGGTGGTGGGCGTGGTCACCGACAGCCATGTCCGGACCAAGACCCTTTCCAACATGGAGGAGATGAAAGCGAGGGGAGCCACCATCGTTCTGGTGGCAGAGGAAGGCGACGAGGTCGGGTCGGTGGCCGACCACGTGATCCGGGTCCCCGCCGGCCCCGACCTGTTGTGCACAGTGACCTCGGTCATACCGTTACAGCTGTTGGCCTATCACGTGGCGACCGCCCGCGGCAAGGACGTCGACAAGCCCCGCAATCTGGCAAAGACCGTGACAGTGGAGTAGCGATGAACCAGAGCCCTCCCAACCGAAGTGACCTGGTCGTGGGTGTGATCGGGATCATCCTGTATGTCGTGGTTGGCTGGTTCTACCTGGCCAGCGGGCTGATGGTCCCGGGACCCTGGTTGTACATCCTGTGGGCGATCTGGATCGGTGGCCTGTGGGTCTTGATCCGGGTCTTCCGGAGGAATCCGGTCTGGACCCCGGCAGTGCCGGTTGGGGCAGCCATCGTCTGGGTCGTCTTCGTCCAGTTGGGGGGCTCGCTACTCGGCTGGACCGCCTGAGAAGACGTCAAACCTCGAGGTAGGACCTCAACTGGGCCACCTTCTTCTTCGTGCGCCAGTAGACATCCTCCATGAGGATGTGGGCGAACTCACCGTTCCGCCCTATGGCATAGAGCCCCTCGACTCCACTCGACCGGGTGAAGGCCTGGCGATCCGCCTCGTACTCGCTGAGGAAGAGGGGGTAAGCCAGGGGGGTCCGAAGGACCCGTGACCCGATGAACCGGTCCCGTATGTCGGGGACCATCGGCTCCATCGCCTCCATGATTCTCTTCGCCAGCTCCTCGTCGTCCGCCGCCCAGGTCTCGTCCCCGACGTCGGCACAGATATCGGCCATCAGAGTGGTCTTGCCCTCCGGTGCGATCCATGGCATGGAGAGAGGGGTCTCGGTCAGCCTGAAGAAGGGCAGCTTCGGATCGGTGTACCAGACCAGGACGTTGGGTATCAGTCCCCGCCCTTCGAGGAGCAGGTTGACGAAGACCATGGGCCGGTAGCGAAACCGCGAGAGATGGTCGAGGGCGTCCGTCCCCTCTACGAGTCGAGGGAGGATGTGCACCGGGGCGGTGGTCATCACCGCAGACGCCTCCGATCTCTCTCCGTTGACCGTCACGCCCGTCACCCGGCCATCTTCGACGTGGATCTTCTGGACCGGGCTCGCCAACTGGATGACATCGTCGCCGATCTGATCGGCCAGCCGCTTGATCAGAGAGCCCACTCCGTCGGTGGGATAAACGTGCCAGACGCGGGCGCTGGAGGGCTTCTCTCTGGTGTAACCGATGGTGATCGCTCTTCTGGTGACTTTGCTCACGGTCTTGAGCCACAGGGTCTTGAGGATCCCCTCATCCATCTTCTCGGCCACGGCCGGCGACAGGAGGTCAGCTTCCACCCCCGACCAACCCTCGAGGATGGGGGTGGCGATGTCACGGGCCATCTCATCGCCATAGAGAGCAGCCATCTGCTCGACGGCATTGCTGGGATGTGCTCCGCCTCTGAGTCTCGCCCCGATCAGCGACATGACATACCTGGGGTTGCGGGCGAACCCGAACGGATAGGAGTAAGTGGTGCGCTCGGTGACCACGCTCTCGGCATACCGTGGGACCACCTCGCAGAGATCTTCCGCCCCGAGCTCGGCAGCGAGTCGGTTGGTTATGAAATGGGCCCCGAAGTCGAAGGAGAAGCCGTTCTCGTCGCGGACTGTCCTCGCCAGCCCACCCAGTTCGGGAGTGGCTTCGTAGAGGCGCACCGGGACGCGTGCGGCGACCAGCTCACGGGCGGCAACGAGCCCTGCCAGGCCGCCCCCGATGATGGCGACGGGCGGTGCTTGATTCATTCCTGCTGGCCCCCCTGGAGTTTCGTCCCTGCCCGCACAGACTGTAGTTCGAGTGCGCAGAGTGGCAAGCTGCTACCCGGAGCACTGCGTGATGGCACTTGACGAGGTGGGACCTTGCACCGGAGAAGCCTGGTGATGCGCCGAACCTGCAGGGCTGATGGGTCTCGGTGGGCCCCGTAGCCTATTTACCGGGCATGGCATTCAAATAGACTGGATGTAGGAACCGGAGGGACGGAGGAACAGGATTGGGCGGCAGACCGATGATCTCGGTGGTCCTACCTGCCTACAACGAAGAAGCGTTGATCGGCGCGACCCTGAAACTGGTCTGTGAGCACCTCGAGTCCATCGAGTCGCGATACGACTGGGAGGTCCTCGTCGTCGATGACGGGTCGAAGGACGCCACTTCCTCGATCGTCGAAGAGTTCTCCTCCGGAGAGCCCCGCGTCGAATTGCTCCGGCATTTCACCAACTTCAACCTGGGCCAAGCCCTCAGATTCGCGTTCAACCGGGCGAGAGGGGATTACGTGATCACTCTCGACAGCGACCTGAGTTACTCGCCCGAGCACATCACCCTTCTCGCCGACGCGATCGTCGAGACCCGGGCCAAGGTGGTCATCGCTTCTCCATACATCAAGGGAGGGAGGGTGACGGCGGTCCCCAAGAGCAGGGAAATGCTGAGCCGGGTCGCCAACCGACTGCTCGCGGTCACCGCAAAGGGGAGTCTCACCACCGTGACCGGCATGGTGCGAGCGTACGACCGGCGGTTCCTCCAGAGCCTCGACCTCAAGGCAACCGATTTCGAGATCAATACCGAGATCATCTACAAGGCCCAGCTGCTCAGGGCCCGGATCGTGGAAGTGCCGGCGCATCTCGATTGGAGTCGTCAGCGGGCCGTGGGAGAGAGGCGGACATCGAGCATCAAGGTTGGGCGGGCCATTCTCGCCCAGGCATTCTCCAGTTTCTTGTTCCGACCGTTCATGTACTTCATCATCCCCGGTTTGGTGATCCTGGTGTTGTCGCTCTACTCGATCGGGTGGGCACTGTTCCACACCATCAGGTTCTGGGTGTCGCCCGAGGTCGACGAGTTCTCCGATGCCGTCCTCGCCGCCTTTCAGCTGTCGCCTCACGCCTTCGTGGTGGGTGGCATCAGCCTGATAGTCGCCATTCAGCTGATAAGCCTGGGGAGCCTCTCAGCACAGAACAAGAGGTACTTCGATGAGCTGTTCCATCTGGGGACCACTGCCTACAAGGAGCAATTGGGCCTCGGCCCGCAGAGGGAGCCGATCAGGGGATTGCCCGGCGGCATGACGAGCCTTGACGAGCCGCCTGTGGCCGATCATACCGAGTAGTCAGGGACTCGAACCGTGTCGATGGCGACGCCTGCCACATAATCCTCCATCGGCACCAAGGCGTAACTCTCCTCGAGTTGGTCGAGGAAGCCATGAGCCAGTTCCAGCTTCCTCTCGGAGATCAGGTCCATCCCTGGAAAGAACCCGAGATCACGATCATCGTCTGCGCCGATGAAGTCGAGTGGATGGAGGAGCATCGATGGGGGATTGCCCACCAGCCGGCAAAAGGTGAGGGCGGTTCGGAAGTAGGCGGAAGCGACTGGCCGGGCCTTTCCTCCCAGATAGGTGAGATAGCTGAGGTGAATCGGTGTTCGAAGCCCGGGAAGGGTGGTGACCGGGACTTCGATCAGCGATTCACCGACACCGAGCTTCCAGGCGAAGGGCTTGTTGGGCCGGAACGCGGTGCTCAGAGTCCCGAACAGCTCCTCCCGCTGCGCCCTCTCCTCGGGGCTCAGATCGGTGGTCCGGAGGTAGTAGGCCCGCCCGATTGGGCTGAGGATGTTGGGGAAGACGGTGGCGTCGTACAGATACCCCCTGCGCCCGAGTTGAGCGATCACCTCGTCGCTCATGGAGAAGCCTGGGCCCCTGAACCCGCGGGGCCTGTGACCCGTGGCCGCTTCGATGGCCTCTTCGGAGCGTTCGAGCTCGTCAGTGACCTGAGCAGGGGTGAACCGTTGGAGCCAAGGCAGATGGCCGAAGCTGTGGTTGGCTATGCGATGGCCCCGTCGGGCCAGCTCCCCGAGCAGATCCCGGTGCTGGTCCATTGTCGCATCACGACCGACGACGAAGAAGGTGATCTTGAGTCCCCTCTTATCGAGGAAGTCGAGGACCCGGGGCACCAGGACCGAGAGGTAGCTCGGGTAGGTGTCCCATGACGCGTCCCCGTGAGTCATCAGATACGACCACTTGTTGTCGAGGTCCAATGAGAGTGGTGCCACCGGCCTCGTCACGCCGGGGCCCCGAGGAGGATCGGTTCGACGTCGGCTTCGAGGAGAGACCGATCGTAGGTCATTTCACCTGTCAGCACCGGCAAGGCTCTGGCCGCCAGCTGGACGGTCTCGTTGACATTCAGCGTCCCATTGAGGATCTGGGCCGAGCTCACCGCATAAACGCCCTTGACCGACGTCTGCATCGGCGGGATCCGCTCCGAATAGCCGATGGTGGGTATCGGGAAGACATAGGGGACCCGGGACACCTTGAAGGCCTTCACGCTGGCCATGTCAAAGCCGGGGAACATGTCGGCGATTGCCGAGGTGAAGCTGGCTCTCACCTCATCATCCGACTGTGTGTTGATCCTGTCGTTTGCCGTCGTGTAACGGGGAAGATAGGTGAGGGCGAGCCCGCCAAACTCCGCCCGATCGACGAGGGCGGACATCTCGATGACACCGGTGAAAGGCAGGTGGTCGTCGGTGATGTTGGTCACGTAGAACCCGCCAAGACCGACATCGGTCAGCATCGAGGCGCAGACGATCCCCTGGTATTGGACAGCAGACATGGTCGCCTGCTCCGATGGCTCGATCCCTGCGATGAGCCTTGCGGCGATCGGCGAGGCGGCCGTGACAACCACGCGATCGAGCGATATCGCCTCCCCGCCGATGCAGATCTCCACCCCGGCGGGTGAGGGCCCCACACTCGAAACCCTGGCCCCAAGGACGATCTCGACTCCGAGGGCTTCCAACTCGACGGCAAAGCGAGCCAGGATCCTGGAGTAGCCACCGGCGACATACCCGAACATCTCCTTCTTGAGCCCGCTGCGCCGGGCGGCGTACAACCTCTGGATCGTGGTCCAGATGAAGGCAGCAGAGGTTCGCCGGTAGTTGTCTCCCAGCTTGGAGCGGAGGAGTGGAAGCCAGAACTCCTCGAACGCCCGGTCTCCGGAGTGTCGCCGTAGCCAGTCCTCAACCGGGATCTGCTCGAGGCGCCTCCAGTTGTGGAGCCTTGAGCCATAGATGATGGTCCACCCCATTCGGAGCTTGTCGACCATGCGCAGCGGCGGGAATCGGAGGTACTCCAGCGTGTTGGAGACCGAGTAGAGCCGACCGCCCGAATAGACGCCGGTCCGGGTCTCCACCCATCTCAATTCGTCGGTGAGACCGAGGCGGTCGAGTAGGGACAGCAGATGCCTGTCACTGTTCAGGGTCACGTGGTAATGCCGATCCCAGGTGACGTCACCGATCTGCCAGGCCGATGCCAGCCCGCCCAACTCTTCGGCGGCCTCGAATAGGGTGACCTGGTGGCCGCGGTCGCGGAGCCACATCGCCAGGGACATGCCCAGGATTCCGCCACCCACCACCCCCCACCTCTCCGGGCTCATGAGGCTTCTGCGTCGGTCGAGGCCCCGAGGGTTTGGAGTAGCCGGTCGAGAATGGCCGAGGACACCCTGGTGCCTTCGCCGTATAGCGGTGGGCGCTCAGGTAGCGGGCCGGCCATCATCCTCATCGCACCCTTGCTGATGCGCCGCCGGTCTGCTCCGGCTAGGACATTCCACCCGTTGTCGACGGTCTCCACCCATTCCGTCTCGTCACGCATGGTCACACAGGGAGTATCGAGCCAGTACGCCTCTTTCTGGAGCCCCCCCGAGTCGGTCAGGAGGAGCGCGGCACTCTGAACCAGGGTCACGGTCTCAAGATGTGGCAACGGGTCGATCATCACCACCCCAGCGTCGAGTAGATGTGCCTCCATCCTCGCCCGGGTCCGCGGGTGCACCGGGAAGATCACAGACACTCCCTGTCGGGCGACATCGGAGATCCCCAAGAGGATCTGGCCCAGCCGGTCGGGGGCATCGGTGTTCTCGGCGCGGTGGGTGGTGGCGACCGCATACTCGCCGGGGGCCAATCCAAGCCGGGCCAACATGCTCGTCTGCCCGGCGCCGAGGCTGAGGGCATGGAGCAATGACTCGTACATGACGTCACCGGTGAGGTGGACCCCTTTGGTGACTCCCTCGGCGGCCAGATTGGAGACTGCGGTCTCGGAGGGGCAGAAGAGGATGCTGGCGACATGATCGGTGACCTTGCGGTTGATCTCCTCGGGCATTGCGGAGTTGAAAGAGCGCAGGCCCGACTCGACGTGAGCCAACGGGATTTTGAGCTTGGCGGCGGCTAGGGCACCGGCGAGGGTGCTGTTGGTATCCCCGAACACCATCACAACATCAGGGGCCAGGGCCTGGAGCACAGGGTCGAGTCGTCCCAGCATCTCACCAGTCTGTGCTCCCTGCGAGCCTGGGCCCACCCCGAGATGGCTCACAGGGTCAGGTAGCCCGAGCTGGTCGAAGAAGGCCTGGGACATGTTCTCGTCGTAGTGCTGGCCGGTGTGGACCATGGCGTGCTCGATGGCCCCTGGTGGGGCATAGGTGGCTCTGATGGACCGTGCGATCGGGCCAACCTGGACGAATTCAGGTCGGGCGCCGACCACGGTGACCAGCCGCAATGTCATCTGACGAAGCGGCCTCGAAGCATGGCCTCGGCGATCTCCATCACGTCGATGCCCTCCTCCAGGGATACGATCTGTGCTTCGGGCAATCCGAGGATGGCATCACGAAAGCCCTCCAACTCCGACTGGAGTGGCTCGGGTTTCCTGATGGCATAGCGTGTGATGTCTCCCTCGGACACTCCCTTGAGGCGAGCCATCTCCTCCCATTCGACCGGGATGGCGGCGTTGGAGTAGAAGGTGAGATCAGATGTGAGGAGATCGGCGATGAGGGCTCCCCTCTCACCGAGCACAGTCACCGAGCGCCTCTTGGCCGGGGTCAGCCAATTGACCGAGATGGAGACCACGGTGTCGTCCTCCAATCGACCGACTGCTTCCACCAGGTCCTCACGATCCGTGCCGATCTGATTACCGAGCTCGGCAGTGAGGCTCCGGAACCTCCCCAGAAGCCAATGGACGATGTCGATGTCATGGCTGGCGAGGTCTCGGACCACCCCGGTCTCGTAGGTGCGCAATGGGAACGGGCCGGCTCGTCTGGTGGCGATGGAGAACACCTTCCCCAGGCAACGTTGGTTGAGCCGATTCTTCAGCTCCTGGAGCGCAGGGTTGAATCGCTCGATGTGGCCGACCGCACTCGTGAGGCCGGTGCCCGAGAAGGCGTCGCGTATGGCAAGGGCACCATCGAGATCGTTGGCCATCGGCTTCTCGATCAGGGTGTGCACCCCGGCTTCGGCGAGTCGGATGGCACACTTCTCGTGCTCCTCTGCAGGGGTGGCGAGGACCACGCCATCGACACCGGCGTCGATCATGTCCTCGAGGGACGGGTAGAGCGGGAACCCACCAAGGGCCCGGTGAATGTCCCCTGCTGGGTCGGCGCCCCCCACGAACGTGATCCCGTCGAGCCGGGCCAGCACTCTGGCGTGGTTACGGCCCATATATCCCAGCCCGGCCACGCCGATTCGTGGCCCGTCAGGCACGTCCCACCCCCTGGTTGACCACAGAGATGACCTTCGCTTGCTCGTCATCAGTGAGATCCGGTCGAATCGGTAATGAGATCACTTCCCGAGCCGCCGTCTCGGTGTCGTGGAGTGAGATCGGCTGGTCGCGGTAGGTATCCTGTAGATGGACAGGCACGGGGTAGTAGAGCCCGTAACCGACACCCTCCAGCTCCAGCGAACGGATGAGGCTTTCCCGGTTTGGCACACGTACGACGTACTGGTGGTAGCCGTGCACAGCCTCCGGGGCTACATACGGAGTGTCGAGGCCGGAGCGCAACTCTCGCTCGTAGTTCGCCGCAAGCTGATGCCGGCGGGTCTGCAACTCGGCCATTCTGGAGAGCTGCACTCGTCCGATGGCTGCCTCGATATCGGTCATCCTCGAGTTCGAGGACACCTGGAGCCGCCCGTCGACCACTCTGCTCTGGTGGGACCGCAGGGCTCGAGCGATGTCGGCTATCCGGTGGTCGGAGGTGGTCAACATCCCCCCTTCGCCGGTGGTCAGATTCTTGGTGGCGTAGAAGGAGAAGCTGGCAAAGACACCGAACGAGCCGACGCTCGCACCCCTCCAAGAGGCGCCGATACCCTGAGCCGCATCCTCCAGCAGGTGGATTCCCCTCTCATCGCAGAGGGCGCCGAGACCGTCCATGTCGGCCGGGTGCCCGTACAGATGGACCGCGACCACGGCCTTGGTGTCTCTCCCCACGTGAGGTTCGACGGTGGCGGCGGTCAGGCAGTACGTCTTCGGGTCGATGTCGGCGAAAACGGGTGTCGCCCCCACCCGGCGGACCGCATTGGCGGTGGCTATGAAAGTGAAGGATGGGACGACCACCTCGTCGCCCGGCCCTATCCCCAGTGCTTGGAGGCCGATCTCGATGGTGACGGTCCCGTTTGCAACTGCAACGGCGTGTTGGGCGCCGACGGCTGAGGCGAGCTCCTCCTCGAATGCGACGACCTCCGGACCCTGGGCCAGTCGGCCGCTCCGGAGCACCCTCTCCACGGCTGCTATCTCCGGGTCACCGATCAGGGGGTGAGAGTGCTCGATCACCGAGCCTCCTCCATCACACCGTCCAGCAGGCGGTAACGGTCGCCGGTGCCCGGGTCGACAAAGCCATCTTCATCCTCGACCAGACGCCGACCGGCCTTCCCCACCCATCCAACCCGGGTGGCGGGATTACCCACCACCAGCGCATGCGAGGGCACGTCTCCGGTGACCACTGCCCCCGCGCCTACGAGGGCCCAGGCACCGATGTTGACCCCGCCCACCAGCACGGCTCCAGCGCCAATTGCAGCCCCGCTGTCTATCGTCACCCCGGCCGCCAGCCAGTCGTCAGGTCCTTTGGGGGTGCCGTCTGGTTTGACTGCACGAGGATGTCGGTCGTTGGTGAGGATCGCACCGGGCCCGATGAACACCCCATCGCCGAGGATGGCCGGCCAATAGAGCAAGGAGGCGTTCTGGATCTTGCAGTTGGCGCCAATGCGAACGTCGTGGTCGATGTAAACGTTGCGGCCGATGACCGTGTCCGGCCCGATGATCGCCCCCTCCCTGACCTGGGTCAGGTCCCACACCACGGAGCGATCCCCGATCGACGCCCCTGGCGAGACCATGGCAGTTGGGGCGACCGTTGTCCGACCATGGACTCTCTCGACGGCGCTCATCTCAGTAACCCTTTCGACCACCGACCATCGCAAGGGGGGTCTCAGCAAGTATGCGAAGGTCGTGGAGAAGACCGATGTGCTCGAGGTAATCGAGATCGAGTTCGGTGCATTCGTGCATCAGCTTGCCGTTGCGGTGGGAAACCTGCCAGGGACCGGTGACTCCGGGCTTGACTTGATGTCTCTGGTGTTGCCATGGCTCGTATTGCCTCACGATATCGGGCAACTCTGGCCGGGGCCCAACCAGGCTCATGTCACCCTTGACAACGTTCCAGAATTGAGGCAACTCGTCGAGGCGCATTCTCCTCAACACCCTTCCCACCGGGGCAACCCGAGGATCGTTGAGCGACTTGTGTGTCAGGCGCCGTTCCTCGCCGTGGTAGCCCCTATGCCCCGACCGACGATCGGGGACCATGGTTCTCAGCTTGTGGAGCCGGAACGACCGGCCGTCGAGCCCAATACGTTCTTGCGAGTAGAACACCGGCCTGCCCAGCCGTATCAGGATGACCAGCCCGGCGATGATGATGATCGGGCTGAAAAAAGTCAACAGGAACAGGCCAATCACTCTGTCCAAGATGGGTTTGACCAGGTTTACGTAGGGCCCGGACGGGCGAGGAGTTGCCACGCCGCTGCGCACATTGCCGTTCAATGGTGAGGATGATGGTGAGTCACCACCATGAGTCTTCATTGCCCCCAGCTCCCAGAAATCGCCTATAGCCCCGCGGACCCCGTTGTTCGCCCCGTGACACTACCACCACCCACAGTGGTGGGGCAATGCCGAATCCCTCCGAAGTTTCCCGAACTGACCACTATTTGTAGTCAGGTCCCTCGCTCCGAGGTTTCGGATCGCCGGTCCCGCTGGCTCTACCACCTAGTTGGTCAGCGGGCGTAACGGCGAATTGCGAGGCGGTAAAAGGGGACCTCCTCAACCAGTAGCCAGTTCTGGTCGAACCATTCCTCGACTGCCAAGGAGGGGGCCACGTCCTGGGGTCGGCGATATGTGATCAACCAAACCTCGCCATTCGCAGGCAGATCCGCCGCCGAGGGCTCCGCCTCCAGGGACACTGGCAGTGACCCGCCGTAGTAGAGGTAGGCATCCGCCGCCCAAGGTTCGGGTCCTACCCAGACCATGTCTCTGCTCATGGCTAGGCGGTTGATATGAGCAGTCGCAGCACGCCAGTCGTCCTTCGGGATGAAAAACGACACCGTTGAGGCCATGAGGGACAGGGCGAGGACGCCAGCCACCGCGGTTCGTCTCCATTGGGGACGTAGTCGATGGAGGATGAGGAAGCCGATGACCAAGGCCAGCACCGGCCAACCGACCACGATCACCTTCTTGACGCTGTAGGCGCGAGGAATCGGGGACAACGCCGACCCGATGGCGAAACCGGCCACGATCAGGGTGGTCCAAGCGGTCCCCGACTTCACGCTGCCGGTCAGCCGGTTGCCGACGGCGAATAGGACGGCCGTGGCAATCCCGGCGAGCAGTAAGAGCCCGAAGGCATTGGATGTCACCGGGTTGGAGCCGAGTACCACTCCGTACCAGACGCCGGCACCGTCGTAGCCGAGGAGCCCACGAAAGCCGCCAACGAACTCCGGCCCCTGGACCACGGCGAAGGCGACTCCGGCGGCTGCAGTCACCCCAAGCCATTCGACGACCCGCACCCGGTCGCTCTTGAACCACATCACCATCCAGATTGCGCCGGCAGCCAGCCACCCGACCGCGGTGATGTAGTCGAAGTAGAGGCCGAGGAATATGGCGACAGCCGAGACCGAGATGCCGACCCACCCGCGTCGGGTCAGCCCCCAGATGGCCCCGATCACCGCCAGCCCGGCGAAGACCGGCTGTCGAGCCTCCTGTGCGTACCAGAGGTCGAGTGGAGACAGGGCGATGATCGCCGCCGAGAGCAGCCCAACCTGGTGGCCACCGAGTCGCCGGCCCACCAGGTAGGTGACTACTGCGGCCAAGGCCGAGGCGAGAGCCGATGGGAGCCTCAGACCAGCCTCGGAGTCGGAGACCGTCGACGTGAGGTGTATCAGGGTGTAGTAGCCAGGGGGGTGCTCGCGGTCGGCGTCTTCGCTGGCGAGCAACTGGTCGATGTCGAGCTGGGATATGACTGCGGTTGCCCCTTCGTCGACCCAGAGACTCCGGCCGCCGATGTCGACGAGGCGCAGCGACAGTGCCGCTATGAACACGACCAGGATCACAATCCAAGCACGACCAGGTGTGGCCATCAGGCGACGGAAGCCGCCGTCGACGCGCCCCACCGTGACCGATCTGTTGCTCATTGCTCGGTCCCTCCCACTCCAGACCGCCCAGCGATGCTATTGCGGTGTGGCCGGATGTCCACCAGAAGGCTCTTCGTGTCCGGGGGGTCACCTGGTCATATGCTGCGATGGTGAGAATCATCGGTCTTGGGGTGGACCTCGCCGACATCGAACGTGTTGGTGGCGTGCTGGCGCGGTACCCGCGGTTCGCCGACAGGTGCTTCACCGATCATGAGAGGGAGTACGCCTTTCGGTTCGCCAGCCCGGAGCGACGGCTGGCCGCCCGCTTCGCCGGGAAGGAGGCGGTGATGAAGTCGATGGGGACCGGATGGAGGAGGGTGAGGTGGCTCGACGTCGAGATCACCGGGGGTGGCCGGCCGACCGTTCGACTCTCGGGCACCGCCGCCCGCAGGGCCCAAATGCTGGGGGTGACCGAGGTGCTGGTCACCATCACCCACACCAACACCTCAGCGCTGGTCATGGCGGTGGCGGTGGGGGAGCACGCTTAACCTCCACACCGTGAAGCCGGTGCTCACCGCCACCGAGGCCAAACTGGTCGACCAGTCCTACGACGACTTCTCGATCGCCATGGAGCGGGCAGGACATGCAGTTGCCCTGGCCGCGGCTCGCCACGGCGCCGGCTACGGGAAACGGGTTGTGGTCCTCGCTGGCCCCGGCAACAACGGTGGCGACGGTTACGTGGCGGCCCGGCACCTCAAGCGGATGGGGGTGTCGGTCCTGATCGAGGCGCTAGGCGACCCAAAGACCCCTGAGGCGGCTCGTGCCGCCAACCAGGCGAGGGCCGAAGGGATCTCAATGGCTGAGATGGGCCCGCCAGTCGACTGTGATTTGGTGCTCGATGCGGTTTATGGCGGAGGAGCTCACCGTGGTCTCCCGGATCAGGTGGTGGCCTGGATGGCCCACGATGCCCCGGTGATCGCGGTCGACTTCCCGACCGGTCTCGACCCGGACACAGGGGAGGTCGAGGACCAGGCATTCCGTGCGGTGGAGACCGTCACCTTCTCCACCCACAAGACCGGTCATCTCTCAGGAGTTGGGCCCGATCACTGCGGGGTGGTCACCGTCGCCGACGTCGGCATCCACGGTGGCAGGCCCTCGATGTACCTGGCCGAGGAGGGTGATGCCCTTCGGCCCGTTCGTAGCCGTACCGACCACAAATGGTCCGTGGGCTCGGTACTGGTGGTTGGGGGGTCTCAGGGTATGGTGGGCGCAGCGGTGCTAGCCGCGCGGGCTGCTCTCAACTTCGGCGCGGGCTCGGTCTATCTGAGCTCGAGCCACGCCGAACAGGCTCATCAGATCGCCCCGGAGATCCCCTCCCTCCTTCTTGACGAGGCCGAGGGTCGTCTCGACAAGTTCGACGTGGTGATCGCCGGGCCAGGTCTTGGGGCCACTGAAGTCGAGGCTGCGTTACCCCTGGTCCGAAAGGCCCGTCGGGTCGTCCTCGATGCCGGCGGGTTGGTCAAGGAGATGGTCGATGCGGCGACAGATGGGGGATCGGAGGTGATAGTGACGCCTCACGCCGCCGAGTTCAAGAGGATCGCCGAGGTGGGCGGTGGGATGTTCTCCACGCGCTCGTATGCCAACCGTCGGGGGCTCACCATTCTCTACAAGGGCAACCCGACTGTGGTGACCGACGGAGGTCCCCCGATCCTGGTCACTTCCGGAGGGCCCGAGCTGGCCACGATCGGCACTGGTGACGTCCTCGCCGGGATGGTCGGCGCTCTATGGGCCCGCGGCCTCGACCCGGTCACGGCGGCGGTGTCAGCCGCCTACTGGCATGGGGTGGCCGGCGCCGAGCTGGCACGGCGACAGATGGTCACTGCCGTTTCCCTGGTCGATCTCATAGGCTCACACGCCATGTGAGACCCACCTACGTCGAGGTCGACCTGGGCGCCATCTCCCAGAACGTCGCCAGGTTTCGCGACCTGATCCATCCGGCTCTGGTGTGCGCGGTGGTCAAGGCCGATGCCTACGGCCATGGTGACGTGCCGGTGGCCGAGTCGGCGGTCGAGGCGGGGGCCGCCTGGCTGGCCGTGGCCCTCGTCGAGGAGGGAATCCGGCTCAGGGAGGCGGGCCTCGAGGCCCCGGTATTGGTGCTCTCCGAGCCCGGCCTCGACGCGGTGGCCGATATCGTGGAGTGGGAGCTGACCCCCACGGTGTACACCCTGGAGTTCATCGACGCCCTCGCCTCGGCTCGCCGCCAACTCGGCGTGCACCTCAAGGTCGACACCGGGATGCATCGGGTAGGGGCGCCGCCCTCGCTTGTGGAGGACCTGGTGGCCCGGGTGCGTGAAAGTGCCTATCTCAGCCTTGATGCGATGTGCACCCACTTCGCCGTCGCCGACGAGGACCCATCCTTCACCCGGCGGCAGATCGAGGTCTTCAACCAGACCGTTTCCGGCATCGACGTTCCCATGACCCATCTGGCGAACACCGCCGGAGCGGTCCTCTTCCCGGAGGCCCGGGCCGGCATGTGCCGCATCGGGCTCGGGACCTATGGGCTTCATCCTTGCGAGGAGACCCGAGGTGCCATCGAACTGGTGCCTGCCATGCGTCTGGTCAGCCATGTAACCCACATCCGGCGTCTCGAGGCCGGAGCCCGGCCCAGCTATGGCCGGATCAGGGGCTTGGAGACCGAAAGCACCGTGGTCACCGTCCCTGTGGGCTACGCCGATGGCTTCTCGAGGCGGCGGAGCAGCGACGTGCTGATCGGTGGAAGACGTTACCCCCTGGCGGGAAGGGTGACGATGGACCAGATCCTGGTGGACGTCGGTGATGACGACATAGAGATGGGTGAGGAAGTAGTCCTCATGGGGCCTCAGGGAACAGCCGAGATAAGCGCCGATCAATGGGCCGACGAGTTGGGAACGGTCTCATACGAGGTCATTTGCGGCATCGGGCCCCGAATGCCACGGAGGTACGTGGCATGAACGACACCATCACCGCCATCCCCGGAATCCGTGTTGGTCACTGGAGCGACCCTGTGGCCCTGACAGGTTGCACCGTGATCGATCTTCCCGAGCCAAACGTGGTCACCGCAGAGGCTCGAGGAGCGGCTCCGGGGACCCGAGAATACGCCCTCCTTCAGCCGGGGATGCGGGTAGAGCAGGCCCAGGCCATCCTTTTCACCGGAGGGAGCGCCTTCGGCCTCGCCGCAGCCGACGGGGTGGTTCGTGCTCTGGAGGCGGAAGGACGCGGTCACCTCACACCGGTGGCTCGAGTCCCCATAGTCCCGGCGGCGGTTCTATTCGATCTGACACCCGGCGACCCCGCTACCCGCCCCGGACCCGACCAGGGAGAGGCGGCATACCGGGCGGCGACCTCGGAACCCGTGGTGTCAGGTCTGGTGGGCGCGGGGACCGGGGCAACGGCTGCCAAGTGGCGGGGTTTCCAGCATCGCCGGCCCGGAGGCCTGGGGTCTGCTCTTCGTGCGGCGGGCGATGCCAAGGTCGGCGCCCTTGCGGTGGTCAACGCGGTCGGTGACGTGTTCACCCTCGATGGCGAGTCACTCACCGGGGGAGACCCTGAGCCCGGGCCTCCCACGCTTGTTCCCGACGCCTTCACCAACACCACGCTGATCGTGGTGGCCACCGACGCCCGGCTGACCCGAATCGAGTTGAGTCGACTCCTGGTGCGGGCCCATGACGCCCTGGCAGTCTGCGTGCGCCCGTCGCACACCGGGTACGACGGCGATATCGCTTTTGCCGTCTCCTGCGGTGTGATCGAGTCCGATATCGACGGCCTCGCCGAGGCAGCCTTCGGTGCCACCGGCTCGGCGATAGAGCGCGCTGTCCGCGCCTCCGCCGAGTGATGACTGCCACAATGAACCCGCGGTGAAAGTGCCCGTCTCCGAGTTCGAGGCGCTGCGAGAGCGCGCCATGTCATGTGTGGCATGCCCCCTGGCACACACCCGGACCCAGGTGGTGTTCGGGGTCGGTGATGTGGAAGCCCGCCTGATGCTGGTGGGGGAGGCCCCGGGGCGGAACGAGGATCTCCAGGGGGAGCCCTTCGTCGGCGCTGCCGGCAGGCTCCTCGACGACTTGCTCGCCGGAATCGGGATCAGCCGGCCCGAGGCATACATCGCCAATGTCATCAAGTGCCGTCCTCCGGGCAATCGGGATCCGAGACCCGAGGAGATCGACTCATGCAAGGGTTATCTCCGAGAGCAGATCAGGATGATCGGACCTGAGGTGGTGGTGACCCTGGGGAACTTCGCCACCAAGCTCCTCCTGCGGACCGAGACCGGGATCACACGACTCCGAGGTGTCCCGCACCAGTGGTGGCTGGGCGCCATCCTGATCCCCACCTTCCACCCGGCCGCAGCACTCCGTGGCGGCGACCGTGTGACCGACCAGATGCGGGAGGACTTCGCCCTGGCCAGGCGGATCTTGGACCAGGGGCCGGCAACCCCGGCAGGTGAGGAGGGCAGGACCTCTGATGCGGACCAGGCCCAGCTGGAGCTCTTCGCCTGATGGCCCCTCGATGATGGAGTTCCACTGCCCCGGGCCTGCCGATACCCAAGCCCTCGCGGGCCGTCTTGCCCCATTGTTGGTGCCGGGAGACCTGCTGCTCCTCGCCGGCCCCCTCGGGGCCGGCAAGACACTGTTCACCGCAGGCCTGGCAGCCGGGCTCGGGGTCGAGGAGCCGGTGGTGTCTCCTTCATTCGTCCTGGTCAAGCAATACCAGAGCGGCTTCATCCCGCTGGTCCATGCCGACGTTTACCGCCTGGGCTCGATCAACGAGTTCGACGACCTCGATGTCTTCGAGTTGGCACGCAACAGCGTCCTGGTCATCGAGTGGGGTGATGCCGTGGAGCCGGCCCTACCCGAGGACCATCTTCGGGTCGAGTTCGAGGTCGAGGACCAAGAGACCCGACTGATTCGTCTGGTGCCCCAAGGGACGTGGGCTCAGCGCTCGTTGGAGGTGTTGGCATGAAGATCCTTGCCATCGAGACGTCGACGCCGGGTGCCTCCGTGGCCGTGGTCGAGGATCGGACGACTCTGGCCGCCGCCTCTCGGGTCGACCGAAGGGGGCATGCCAGCTTTCTGGTCCCAGCCCTGGACTTCTGCTTCGATCAGGTCGGCTGGTCGCCTCAGGACCTGGATGCAGTGGTGATCGACATCGGTCCCGGGCTGTACACCGGGATCCGGGTCGGGCTCGCCACGGCCCAGGGGCTCGGTGCCGCGTTCGGGATCCCGATCGTCCCGGCCTCGTCGGTCGATGCAGTGGCCCTCGAGGCTCGGACCGGGCACCGGCTCATCTGGTCGATCATCGACGTCAAGAGAGGCGAATACGCCGTTGCCCGGTATCGCCCGGTCCCGGGTGGCGTGGTCAAGGAGGGGTCGACCGATCTGGTCACCGCAGACGTCCTGAGGGCGTCATTGATATCCAGCGGGGATGAAAGCTTGGTGGTGGGTGATGTCGGCTCCCTCCCCGACGGATTCTTCCGTGGGGTGAGCCGGGTCAAGACCGGGCGCCCCCGATATCCGTATGCGGTGGCCCTCGCCGAGATCGGGCATGCCCGTCTGGAGAAGGGGGAGTACCCCGCACCCGACGACATCACGCCGATGTACCTGCGGGAGCCCGATGTGACCATCAACTGGTCGAAGCTGCGACAGGAGGGACCGTGGAGCACGACCTGATCGCGATACGGCCCTTCGGCGAGGGGGACATCGGGCCGGCCGCCGCCCTCGAGGCCGCAAATCAGCCACGGCCATGGACGGAGCTGGTCTTCGCCGATGAGCTGATGGCACAGAATCGCATGTACCTGGCGGCAGAAGCCGGCGGACTCGTCGGATTCGGCGGGGTGATGGTCATTGGTGACGAGGCTCATGTCACCAACCTGTTGGTGTCAGTTGAGCATCGGGGCCAGGGCATCGGACGTCGTCTCCTGATCGAGTTGATGCGGTCGGCGGTGGCCGCCGGTGCCAGTCATCTGACCCTGGAGGTACGCGCCCGCAACCAGGCGGCTCGCTCCCTGTACTCCTCGGTCGGTTTGGCCCCGGTTGGGATTCGGCCCGGCTACTACGACGACGATGACGCATTGATCATGTGGGCCCACGACATCGACCGGCCCGGTTACATGGAGAGCCTCGCGTGAAGCCGACCATTCTCGCCTTCGAGACTTCATGTGACGAGACCGCGGTGGCCGTGGTCCGGGGTCGGGAGGCCCTGTCCAACGTCCTCTCCTCACAGATCGAGATCCATGCCCGCTTCGGCGGTGTCGTGCCCGAGGTGGCGGCGAGAGCCCACGTCGAGGCGATCCGCACCCTGACCCATCGTGCGCTCTCCCAGGCCGGAGTCCATCCCGACGATCTCGACGGAGTGGCTGCCACGGCTGGTCCGGGCCTGGTCGGAGCCCTCCTAGTCGGACACTCTTTTGCCAAGGCCACGGCTTGGGCTCGCCAGCTCCCGTTCATCGGGGTCGATCACATGGAGGGGCACCTCATGGCACCCCGGATCCAGTTCGAGGACTTCGTCCCACCAGCTGTGGTGCTGCTCGCATCAGGCGGGCACTCCCAGATCGTCCATGTCCGCGATTGGGGGAAGTACGAGACGATGGGCCAGACAGTCGACGACGCTGCAGGTGAGGCTTTCGACAAGCTGGCGCGGGTCATGGGCCTGGGGTTCCCCGGCGGGCCGGCCATAGACGTGGCCTCGACCGATGGGGACCCGATGGCGGTGAAGTTCCCGCGGGCCCTGCCCGAGCAGCCCTATCACTTCTCCTTCTCGGGGCTCAAGACCGCGGTGGCCACCTATATCGACAAGTCGAGAGCAGCCGGCGATCTGGCCCCGTTGGCGGATGTCGCCGCCTCGATCCAGGAGGCCATCGTCGACGTGCTGGTGGACAAGACCTTCTCAGCGGTCGACGCCACTGGGGCCCGGGTGGTCGGAGGCGGGGGAGGGGTGCTGGCAAATCGTCGCCTACGTCATCGGTTCGCCGAGGAAGCGGAGAAGCGTGGGGTGACCTTGGCATTGCCCGATCCTGCTCTCTGCACCGACAATGCCGCCATGATCGGGGTCGCCGGCGGTCACTGGCTGGCGCAGGGGCGTCTCACCGATTGGGCCGAGACCGTCAATCCGTCGTTGGTCCTATGAGCGGCTCTTCGCTCGAACTTGAGCACCGCGCGCTTAGATTCTGATTAGCACTCCCCCGCTTCGACTGCTATCTTTCGCTGGCACTCAAACAATGAGAGTGCTAACGGGCGGTTCGAGCCTGACCTGAGTCGAGGTCGTCCCGCCGCAAGGACAAGGTAAAGAGCTCAAGGAGGCGCAACGAATGCAGCTTCAGCCGCTCGGTGATCGGGTGGTGGTGACTTCCACCGAGGAGGCGGAATCCCGCACTCCCTCGGGTCTCGTCATCCCCGACACCGCGAAGGAGAAGCCACAGATAGGCGAAGTCATCGCCGTAGGCCCGGGGGCCCGCGACGAGGACGGCGATCGCATCCCCATGGACGTGTCTGTCGGCGACAAGGTTCTCTACTCGAAGTTCGCCGGCACCGAGATCAAGCTCGACGGGAGCGACTATCTAGTCCTCTCGGAGCGTGACCTTCTCGCCGTCGTCAAATGAGGAGCTGATACAACATGGCAGCGAAGGATCTTCGCTTTAGTGAGGATGCCCGCAAGGGCCTCCAGGCGGGTGTAGACAAACTCGCCGACACGGTAAAGGTGACCTTGGGCCCGAAGGGGCGCAACGTCGTCCTGGAGAAGAAGTGGGGTGCCCCCACCATCACCAACGATGGCGTGACCATCGCCAAGGAGATCGAGCTCGAGGACCCCTACGAGAACATGGGCGCCAAGCTCGCCTACGAGGTGGCCAACAAGACCGACAACGTCGCCGGTGACGGCACCACCACTGCAACGGTCCTCGCCCAGGCGATGGTCCGTGAGGGCCTCCGCCAGGTGGCCGCAGGTGCCAACCCAATGGAGCTGAAGCGGGGGATCGAAACCGCGGTAGAGGCCGCGGTCAAGGCCCTTGGCGAGATGGCCCGAGACATCGAGACCACCGAGGAGATCGCCCACGTGGCGTCGATCTCGGCCAACAACGACAACTCCATAGGTCAGGTCATCGCCGATGCGATGGACCGGGTGGGCAAGGACGGCGTGATCACAGTGGAAGAGGGTCAGACCTTTGGTCTGGAGCTCGAGTTCACCGAGGGTATGCAGTTCGACAAGGGCTACATCTCGCCCTATTTCGTCACCGACGCCGACCGCCAGGAAGCGATCCTGGAGGATCCCTACATCCTGATCGCCAACCAGAAGATCACCTCGGTGAACGACCTGGTCCCGGTTCTGGAGAAGGTCATGCAATCCGGCAAGGGGGTCCTGGTGATCGCTGAGGACGTCGAGGGCGAAGCCCTCGCCACCCTCGTGGTCAACAAGATCCGGGGCACCTTCCAGTCGGTCGCGGTCAAGGCCCCCGGGTTTGGCGAGCGCCGCAAGGCCATGCTCCAGGACATCGCCATCCTCACAGGTGGCACCGTGATCTCCGAGGAGGTCGGCCTCAAGCTGGAGAATGTGACCCTCGAGCTCCTCGGTCGGGCCCGCAAGATCCTGGTGGCCAAGGACACCACCACCGTCATCGACGGCTCCGGGTCCGAGGGCGACGTCAAGGCCAGGATCAAGCAGATCGAGCGTGAGATCGAGAACACCGACTCCGACTGGGACAAGGAGAAGCTCCAGGAGCGTCTCGCCAAGCTCTCAGGCGGCGTGGTGGTGATCAAGGCTGGAGCAGCAACCGAGGTCGAGCTCAAAGAGAAGAAGCACCGCATCGAGGACGCGGTCCAGGCTGCGCGCGCCGCAGTCGAGGAGGGCGTGGTCCCCGGTGGCGGAGTCGCCCTTCTCCGGGCCCAGGCGGCAGTCGACAAGGTGCGTGGCGGGACCGATGACGAGAAGACCGGGCGATCCATCGTTCGGAAGGCGATGGAGGAGCCGATCCGTCAGATCGCGATCAACGCCGGCTTCGAAGGCGGGGTCGTCGTCGAGCAGGTTCGCAACCGCGAGGGCAGCCAAGGGTTCAACGCCATGACCGGGGTCTACGAGGACCTGATGGCCGCCGGTGTCAGCGACCCGGTCAAGGTGACCCGGTCGACACTGCAGAACGCGGCGTCGATCGCAGCACTGCTCCTCACCACCGAGGCGCTGGTCGTCGAGCAGCCGGAGCCCCCGGCGGCGGGCGGTGGCGGTGGCCACGGCCACGGCGGAGACATGGACTTCTGAGGACGGCGCGAGACCATGAATGAAGGGGCCCCCTAACCGGGGGCCCCTTCATTTCTTGGGTCCATCGAAAGTGTGGCCGAGGTTCGCCAGTGTTAGGTTTTCGGGGGATGGAAGAAACGGGATGGCAGATGATTTCCGAATCGCCCACCTCGCATCCTGGGCATGAAGGCGGGGGGGCGGTGGGACCATGAAAGCGGTGATCTTGGCCGGGGGCCAGGGCACTCGGATCAGCGAGCACACGACGGTGATGCCAAAGCCGATGGTCGAGATCGGTGGCCAGCCGATCCTGTGGCACATCCTCAAGCTCTACAGCCACTACGGGATAGACGACTTCGTCATCTGTGCCGGATACAAGGCGAGCATGATCACTCAATGGTTCGCCAGCTATCGGCTCCGCAACTCCGACGTCACCTTTGACTTCTCGGACCACTCGGTCAGCTATGACCGAGAAGCATCCGAGAGATGGAAGGTGAGTGTCATTGACACCGGGGCCGAGTCGATGACCGGTGGTCGGCTGAGGAGGGTACGGGACCGCATCGGGGACGAGACCTTTTGCTTCACGTACGGCGATGGGGTCGCCGACATCGACGTTGCACACTTGATCCAATTCCATCGCGACCAGGGCCGACAGGCGACCATGACGGTGGTACAGCCCCCTGGGAGGTTCGGTGCCGTGGTCCTGAGCTCATCTCAGACCCAGATCAGCAACTTCAGGGAGAAGCCGAGCGGCGACGGAGCCTGGATCAATGGGGGATTCTTTGTCCTGGAGCCCGAAGTGATCGACCGGATTGCCGACGACTCCACCGTGTGGGAGCAGGAACCGCTTAGGTCATTGGCGCATGACGGTGAGCTCTCGGCCTACCGGCACACCGGGTTCTGGCACCCGTTGGACACCCTCAGGGATAGTGTCTTCCTCGAGACCCTGTGGTCGTCTGGTGACCCTCCTTGGAAGGTCTGGTAGTCACCTGATAATCGTCGACAATGCTTTGGTCAGGCGCGAAGCCGAGAACCGACCGATCCTCTACGGACTGTCTGGCGTTGGCTTCATCGGCCGGGGCATCCTCAACCAGGGGAGGCACCACAGAGGGCTCCGATGTGCCGCCGTCTGCAACCGGACCATCTCGACCGCGCTGAGCACTCTGCGGGACGCGGGGGTGGAAAAGGTCGAACCAGTCTCATCCCTCGACGCCTTTGATCAGGCGGTGAGGTCTGGCTCGGTGGCTGTGACCGACGATCCCGCCTTGTTGTGCAGCTCGGCTTCGATCGAGTGCGTGATCGAGGCCACAGGTCATGTCGAGTACGGCGCCAGAGTGGTGACGACGGCAATCGAGCATGGCAAACAAGTCGTCTTGCTCAACGCCGAGTTGGACGGGACGGTGGGACCGATTCTCAAGGCCAAGGCAGACAAGGCAGGTGTCATCTATACGGGGTGCGATGGTGATCAGCCGGCCGTTGAGATGAACCTGTTCCGCTTTGTGAGCGGCCTCGGTCTGGACCCGCTGTTGTGTGGGAGCATCAAGGGCCTTCACGATCCGTATCGGAACCCGGCCACCCAGGAGTCCTTTGCCAGACGCTGGGGTCAGAGCGCGGCGATGGTCACCAGCTTCGCCGACGGCACGAAGGTCTCCTTCGAACAGGCAATCGTCGCAAATGCCACTGGTATGAGGGTTGCCAAGAGGGGGATGTCCGGGCTCGTCCACGCCGGCCACGTGGATGAACTACCTGGCCGGTACGACGTCGACGAGCTGCGGGCCTTGGGTGGAGTCGTCGACTTCGTGGTGGGCGCCAGACCCAGTCCGGGGGTATTCCTGCTGGCCGCGGCGCGGGATTCGACACAATCCCGTTTCTTGCGCCTGGGCAAACTAGGTGAAGGGCCCCTCTACTGCTTCTATGTCCCGTACCACCTGACAGCGCTGGAGGCACCTGTGACCGTCGCTCGGGCTGTCGACTTTGGCGATGCTGCCATCGCTCCGGCGGCGGGCCCGGTGGTCGACGTTATAGCCCTGGCCAAGAGGGATCTGAGGAGCGGGGAGGTCATCGATGGCCTCGGTGGCTACATGGCTTATGGCGCCTGTGAGAACCACGACACGGCGAGAGAGCAGGGGTTGCTGCCGATGGGGATGGCCGAGGGATCGGTCCTGCGCCATCACGTAGGCCGTGACGCGGCCATTCGCATCGAGGACGTCATCTACCCTCCTGGACGCCTGGTCGACGCCCTGCTTGCTGAGCAGGACGAGACGTTCCCCCAGAACGGGGCCCGGCGAGATGCAGTGTGAGGAGACGGGGATATCGCGATGACTGCAGACCTATGCGCCGAATGTAGGCCTTGAATGGAGTTCCGGCCCCAGCAGGTCGCGGGGTGTTACCTGATCGCCCTCGAACCTCACATCGATGAGCGCGGGTCTTTCGCCAGGGCCTTCGCAGCCGACGCGTTCAGCGAAGCCGGTTTGGAGTCGACTATCTCCCAGATGAATCTCTCACACTCTCGTGCTGCCGGGACCATCAGAGGGATCCACTGGCAGGTGGATCCCCATTCTGAGGCGAAGATCGTCCGATGCATCCAGGGCCATGTGTTCGACGTCTGCGTCGACGTGCGTGCGGGGTCCCCGACACGGGGCAAATGGGTCGGTGTCGAGTTGAGCGCGGAGAATGGCCTGGCGCTGTACATCCCACCGGGCTGCGGTCATGCCAACCAGGCTCTCGAGCCCGAATCGAGGGTTCTCTATTCGACCTCGGCCCCGTATGCACCCGAAGCCGAGATGGGCGCTCGATGGGATGACCCGTTGTTCTCGATCGAGTGGCCCCTGTGTGAAGCTGTGGTCATCTCGGCGAAGGACCGGAGCTGGCCCGATTTTTGTTTCGAGTGAGGACCATCTCCACCATCGTCCTCGCTGCGGGGAGCGGATCCAGATTCGGCCAGGCTAAGCAGTTTGCGGACCTGACTCCGGGTTCGCGCCTCGTCGACGTTGCCCTGGCCGCAGCCTCTCGGCTCACCGGGCACCTGGTGCTGGTCCTGGCCGCTGGTCGCGAGTGGCAGGGTCAACCGGTTGATGCCGTTGTCACCGGAGGCACCAGCCGATTGGAGTCCGTCGCCCGTGGGCTGTCCGCGGTCCCAGATGATGCGGAGGTGATAGTGGTCCACGATGCGGCCCACCCGCTGGCTCCGGCGTGGATGTTCGACGACGTGATCGAGGCGGTGGTGGCAGGCGCAGATGCTGCCGTTCCGGTGCAGCTGGTGGTGAATGTGGTCAAGCGCGTGGGGCCAGGTAGCGACCTCACCACCGTGGGTCGTGATGGCCTGGGGCTGGCCCAAGCTCCGATGGGGTTCTCGGCCCGATCGCTCAGAGACGCTCATGCCTTGCGTTCCTCGATGGCGAAGCCGGCGTGGGAAGACTCGATGCTTATCGAGATCATGGGAGGCAAGGTGGTGGCAACCGAGGGCTCGGCCCGGAACATCCATGTGGTGACTGAGGAGGACCTCGACTTGGCTCGGGCAGTCGCGACTCATGGCGATCACCGGCGGTGATGCATTTCCACAGGAGGGGTCGACGTCATCCAACCGCCTCTCTCTCCCTACGTAGTGACGATGCTAGATTTGGCCGGGAAAGCCTCTTCTAGGTCTGATGGGAGGGGCAATTGGGGGGCACGCAAGCATTGAAACACCGAGTCCTTGTCACCGGTCACAATGGCTACATCGGGTCCATCCTCACAGGTGTGCTCGAAGCAGCGGGTCACGATGTGGTCGGCTGTGACAGCTACCTGTTCGAGGAGTGCATCTTCAATGGCGAAGGGGCCCATGTCCCGAGTCTGCGCAAAGACGTCAGAGATCTGACCAAAGACGACCTGGAGGGCTTCGACTCGATTTGTCACCTTGCCGGCGTCAGCAACGATCCCATGGGCGACCTCAGCCCGGAGATCACGTATGAGGTCAATCACATCGCCACGGTCCACCTGGCGAAACTGGCGGTCGAGGTCGGGATCGAGCGCTTTCTCTTCGCGTCGTCCTGCAGCATCTACGGCGCCAGTATGGGCGGTTGGGTGGATGAGGAGTCACCCATCAAGCCGGTGACGCATTATGGGTGGTCCAAGGTAAAGGTGGAGGAGGACGTCGGCGCCATGGCGAGCGATGAGTTCAGCCCGGTCTTCTTGAGGAATGCCACGGCCTACGGCGTCTCACCCCGGTTGCGAACGGACCTCGTTGTCAACAACCTGGTCGGTTATGCGGTGACTCAAGGCCGGGTCTACCTCAAGTCTGATGGCACCCCCTGGCGGCCGCTGATCCATGTGCAAGACATCTCTCGGGCATTCCTCGCGGTACTGGAGGCACCCCGTGAGCGGGTGCACAATCAGAGGTTCAACGTGGGATCGTCAAGCCAGAACTATCGAATCAGCGAGGTCGCCGCCATCGTCGAGAAGACCGTGCCAAGGTCGGTGGTGGAGATGGCGGGCACCGCCGGCCCTGACATCCGCGACTATCGCGTGGACTGCTCGAAGATCGAGGAGATGGTGCCGGCCTTCTCAACCCGGTGGACGGTGGAGGCGGGCGCAGCTGAGCTTGCCCACGCCTTTGCCGAGGTCGGCCTCGACGAGTCGGACTTCCTTGGTTCGCTAGTGCGACTGGAGCACATCAAGCGCCTACTGGCGGAGGGACGTATCGGGCCCGATCTGCGGGTCCAGATCGATGGTTGACGCCCAGGCCACCTTCCGCCAACGCATGTCGGCAGCCACGGGGGCCGCTCTTGCCGAGGAGGCTGAGCGATTGTTTTGTAACGCCTGTGGGTCCTCGGGCCTCGTAGCGTTCTATGAGGTGGTGGACGTCCCTACCCAAACCTGTCTCTTACTGGACGATCGATCCGAGGCCGCGAGCTACCCGTTGGGTGACGTGTTGCTCGCCCTCTGTGAGAGATGTGGCTTCATCCAGAACGTGAGGTATGACCCAGATCTGATCGACTATTCGATGCCCACAGAGGAGAGTCAGGCCTTCAGCCCTAGATTCGCCAAGTTTGCTGGGTGGCTCGCCGACGAGATGGTCGAGAGATATCGACTCGAGGGACGAACTGTTCTCGAAGTCGGTTGTGGGAAGGGCGACTTCCTGACCCTCCTCGGTTCCAAGGGGATAGGTCACGGTCTGGGAATCGATCCCGGTTTCCTGCCCGAAAGGGTCAAGGTGGCTGCCGGCGAGGTCGAATTCCGGAGGGAGTGGTACGGGCCCGAAACCCTCTCGATGACCGCCGATCTGGTGATAACGCGTCATTTCATGGAGCACATGCCCAATGTGGGCGAGTTCTTCTCCTGGCTGCGCCAGTCGGTGTCCGCAACCCCAGGGGCCTCGCTCTTCACCGAGGTCCCAGATGTCGGCCGCATCCTCCGGGAGGGCGCGTTCTGGGACGTCTTCTACGAGCATTGCTCTTACTTCACCCTCGGTTCCCTGGCCAGGGCATTGCGCACCTCAGGTTTCAAGGTCAACTGGCTGCAACTCGGATTCGAAGATCAATACCTGCTGGCCGGTGCCACGGTGGGAGGGGGCCAGGAGTCTGTCCACCACGGGGAGGAGTCCGCGCCCCAGATCGCCATGATGGTGGAGAGCTTCGCCTCGAACGCTGCAGATAGCCTCAGCCGTTGGCGACGGAGAATCGATGCAGTCACGGACCAAGGCGGCAGGATCGCGCTCTGGGGCGGAGCGTCGAAAACAGTCTCCTTCATCTCGGCTCTCGGCTTGACCGATGTGACCGTGGTCGACATCAACCCATACAAACAAGGCAAATGGCTCCCGGGGATCGCCATCGAAGTGCAGGAGCCGGCGGTCCTATTGAAGTCTCGCCCCGATCTGGTGGTGCCGATGAATCCCATCTACACCGACGAGATCAAGACCGACCTGGCGACGATGGGCCTCGAACCCATGGTCGTACCGGTCTAGTGGCCCGTCGCCCAAATAGCTACACGGTCTCTTCGGCCTCGACACCGCTGAGCTGCGTCGTCGTCCTCAAGGCACCTACGGGTGCGTCTTCGATCTGCGTCCGCCAGCGACCCCGGATGGCTCGGCGACACCGCGGCATCAATTGAACGACAGACCACTAGTAACGATAGAGGCGATCGATCAGGGGGCGTAGAGGTATCGCCGCGTCGTACAGGAGCTTCAAGTGATGTTGGTTGGTGGTACCCCAACGCGCCAGGAGGAGGTAGGCCCGTCGCCTGTCGGCAGTGCCCAAAGGGCTTCGGCGGATGGCTTCGGCGAGTTTGCGCATCATCCGCCAGTAGGGGAACTTGAAAGTACCCATCATGCCTGGGTCCCACCATGCCATCGAAGCGTGGCCTCTCCCGGCCGAGTAGGTCGAGCGCAAAGGGTGATCCCGGTGCAGGTAGAGCGGCTCGGGCACTTCCCCGAACCGCCCGTGCATGAGCAGCTCGGCCAGCCAAATCCTGTCCGCCGACGGAACGGAGGCCATCAGACCGGTCTTGACGACAATGTCGGAGCGCATGACACCGAACAGCGCCAGGGGCTCACGCTCGAACTGCAATGCTTCCCAGATGCGGGTGGCCGGGTCGGTGGACTCATATCGAGGAGCCGAGGGCAGCTTCCGAATGACGGCCCCCGACTCGTCGATATCCACTGTCAACGGGTAGGCCGAGACGATCTCGGTATCATTTGTCAGCACATCGACACAAAGCTCCAGAAAGCGCGGATGGCAGATGTCGTCATGATTGGCGATCTTGAAGAACTCGCCTCGGCTCAATTGGAAGACCCGTGTGAAGTTGGGCCCGCCACCGAGATTCTTACGGTTGCGCAGGTAACGGATCCGTTTGTCCATGGCGGCATAAGAAAGACAGATCTCTTGTGTCTCATCTGTCGACGCGTTGTCACATATGACGAGCTCGAAATCCTCGAAAGTCTGACCCAGGACCGACTCGATCGCCTCGGCGACGAAGTTGGCGCCGTTGTATACCGGCATCCCCACTCCCACCCGAGGGCCAGACCGCGGTGTTCCCTTCTCCATCGGGCCGGTCAAATCACCCATCTCCCCGCGCTCGCGATTCCGGGCCCTGTGCCTCGGTGGGCCCGGGACTGCCTGCTTTGAAGAGCCGCCGGGCATAGAAGTCGAGGCCGATGCCCCGTGCCATGAATGCAATACCCCAAGCCACTGGGAGCGTGAAGGCCTGCAACAGCGAAGCCGCCAGACCGGTGGCCACCTTGAGGATGCTCGCCACCATCTCGGTTCTCGCCAGTTCGCGCTGACGTCGGGCCCCCAGCAGCTCGTACCACCATGGGAGTGCGAAGTTGAAGATGATGGCGCCGGCGATTGTCACCGCAACGAGGCCTTTCACTGCGTATGCGTTGGGAAGAATGCTCGGAAGCGGGTTGAGTGTCCAGTCCAACCCGACGAGCGGCAGGTAGAGAAGCCCGCCAAGGCAGCTGAAGAGCCATAGGACCCGGCGAGGGGAGCGCGCCGCCTGTGGGTCGGGCCCCATTCCTGCCTGCACCGACCGGGGGCCGAGCACCGCGGCTAACCCCACGCCCAGGACGATGACCGGGCGGGCCACGACCCGAGCCGCCTCCGCGTATCCAAGGACATCCGGGCCGAGGGCCGCCTTGGCGATGAGGACCAGGACGAAATCACTCCCGAAAGCCGCCAGGTTGGCCAGCAGCAGCCAGCGTCCCACCCGAGATAGCTCCACCCACTCGGGACGCTCGATCCCTCCTTGATAGGTCCGCATCAGAGGTGTCGTCAGCAACAAGGCCACTATGCCTGAGAGGGCGTAGCCCGCGGCGATGGCCCCGAACGGGATCCAGGCGGGGTGGACCCGACCATCCAGCACCAGGATGAGGACGATCGTGGCCACCATTTGGGCGGCGGCGGTGACGGCGGCGCGCCACGACGCGTGGGCGATGTGGAACATCTTCCGCCAGTGATCGAGCATCGGGGCGATGATGGTGACGGCCGCTCCTGTGACGGTCAGGGCGAGCGCCGCTTGCTGACCGATGTCGCCGTGGATGACGAGACTCGAGGCAAGGACCCCGACAGCCCCAAGAAGTGATAGCAGGAAGCCGCGTTGCATGCTGGAGCTGAGGATGTGGATCCGGCGCTGCCCGGCGTGGCCGACCGCCACCACTTCCGAAGGGGTGTAGACCATTTCGCTGGGGAGGGTCCGCGCCAGGTTCCATGCCGTGAACACCACGACGTAGGCTCCGAGAGTGGTGGCGTCGAAGACGCGGACTGCATAGAGCCCGGCGACGAAGGTGGCCACCGACGAGAAGGCGGAGTCTATTTGTCCTGCCGAGAGGCTCCTGAGAGTCGGCCGCACCACCACGACACGCTATCGCTGCCGGGGGGGGTTTCTCCACTCAGACCTGCCGGTCTTCGAGGATCCCATCGTGACTTTGGTTCTGACGAAGGGGTCGGGTTTCTTTGGTGATTCCGGCCGGCGCTGGGTAATCTTCTCATTGGGGTAGGTCCCATTACTTGGACTGGGCGTGACGGCTGGGTGGGAGACCGAGCGTGAACGAATCGTTTGAGCCAACATTGTTCGGCGCCGCTCGGGCGCATCGAGCCCTTGTGGCGATGTGCGCCCTGGCCGGCGTATTGATGGCGATCTTCCTCGGTCTCGCCATTCTGAACAAGCAGGTGGCCACTTCATCGATCCTCGTCGAGGATCCGCAGGGGTCAACGGTCTTTGAGCAATCCTCCACACGCGATCCGCAGCGCTACGTAGCGGATCAAGTGGCGATCATCGAATCGGCCGAGGTCGCCCGTGCCGCTGCCGAGGAGGTGGGGGAGCCGGTCGCCTCACTCTCCCTCAAGGATGTCCTCGGGTTGCGGCGGATCAGCTCCGACCCTGACAGCGGGCTCATCGAGGTCTCGGTCCTCGACCGGGACACAGACACGGTCATCGCCCTCAGCAACGCTTTGCTCGTGGCCTATCAGGATGTCAAGGACGACAGGACTGAAACCGCCTTCGACAGGGCTATCGACGAGCTCGACTCGTCGATAGCAACAGTGGAGGCCGAGGTCTCAGATCTCGACGCCCAGATCCTCGAGAGCTCGACGGGTGTCGAGGTCGACCAGCAGCTCCAAGAAGCTATCCAGGAGTTGATCGAGTTGGTCAATGACGCCCCCAATCTTGCCCCTGAAGAGCTCGATAGGGCCCTGCAACAGCTCCAGATCCTTCAACTCATTCGGTCCGTCCAAGCGCAGGACCCGTTCCTCGCCACCTTGATCGAGCGTCGTACTCAGGCCCTCAATCAGCGTGCCCAGCTGGTGCTGCGCAGGGATCAGGTGGGTGTCGACGCAGCCCTCGCAACCTCGGGAGTGATCCTCTTCTCTCCGGCCGAGACCGCCGAGCGATCGATGGGCTTTGGCCGTTTGGCAGCCATCGGTCTCCTTCTCGGTCTCGGGACCGGCGTTGGCTTGGCTTTCAATCGCTCGAAGCGAGCCAAGCGGTTCGAGCATCGATTCGAGCCGGAGTCCATCGTCGATGCCCCGCTCCTGGCCGAGGTCCCCAACTTCGTCGATGAGGAGTTGGAGTCCAGTCTTCCAGTCCGCGATGCGCCACTCTCCGCGGCGGCCGAGTCCTTCCGATTCGCCGGGGCTGCTCTCTCCGATCGCATCGAGCTCGGTGGGGTCGGGTCGGATCGCGGAGAGTCGGGGAATGACTGCCGAATCATCGCCATAACCTCGCCGTTGATAGGCGACGGCAAGACGGTGACGGCCGCCAACGTAGGGGCGGCCCTGGCCACCAAAGGCAAGCGGGTCCTCTTGATCGACGCAGACTTCGGGGATCAGTCATTGACCGGGCTGATCTCGGATTACAAGGGCTGGCATCCGGGTCTGACGGACATGGCCGAGGTGGGGGTCGCCTTGACCACGGCGATTCGCTCGGTTCATGTTCGGGATGGTCTGACGGTCGATTTGCTCTCACGGGGGAGCCAGTCCATCGCGGCGCCTGAGTTCTTCAGACGGGAGGCGGTGTCGACACTGTTCGGTGAGATCCGAGCCTCATATGACTTGATCCTGGTCGACGTCCCGCCAATGCTCCAGGTCGCCTATTCGGGAAGTGTGGTGCGGTTGTGCGACAGCGTCGTTCTCGTAGTCGCTCACGGTGGCGACCCGACTTCACTCGTGGAAGCCACCAACCGAGTCGGGTTGACCGGCAAGGAGATCACCGGGTACGTCTACAACAAGGCGCCGCTGCGCGAGGAGATGCTCATCCGGAGAGGCTCGATGAGAGACCCGCTCGGGCTCGGCCTGCGTCCGGACATCAGCTAGTGGTCTGTCGCTCAATTGATGCGTAGCTATTTGGGCGACAGACCGCTAGGGGGCCGGAACCTCCCCACGAGTCTCGATGCGGTGGTCCGAATCCATCGCCCGATGAGGAGCGCCAGGAATGCGGGGTTGTTGTATGCGTACCGTCTCCACAGACGCCGCGGCTCCATCCCCAACCTGTAGAGCCACTCGAGCCCCCGTTGCCGCATCCATTCGGGGGCCATGGGCGTTGTCCCGGCCACCCAGTCGAAGGCGGCCCCCACACCCACCAGGGTGATGCCTGGCAGATGATCGCGCACTCTCGCCATCCACAGCTCCTGTTTCGGCATGCCCAGACCGACCCAGACGATGTCGGGGCTCGCCGCCCGGATACGGCCGGCGTGCTCGGCTAGCTCCGAGTCGGTGATCGTCTGGAAGGGGGGCGATTGGGCGCCGGCGACCTGGACACCCTGATAGTCGCGCTCGATCGAGGAGACCAGGCGACGGAGGACTGGCTCGGTGCTGCCGTAGAAATAATGGCGTGCCCCTTCCGTCCTTCCTTTGGCGAGAGCCCCTCTCATGACGTCGATACCCGTGACCCTCACCGCCGATTCGATCCCGCTCGCCCTCAATGCCCAAATCAGCGGGACCCCGTCGGCGGTGGCGATGTCGGCCTCCCGAACCGCGTTGGCCAGCTCCGGTCTTCGACGCGAGGTCATGATCGAGTGGACATTGGCGATCACCACCATCAGGCCGTCCAATTCCGGGTCGAGGAGACGATCGACGACTTCGTCGACCGTGGTGAGAGAGATGTCAGTCCCGAAGACGTCGTGTCGCCCTGGCAAGGGTCTCACCGCGCCCACCGGCCTCCCGGTTGGCTCGGTCGGCCAATGCTGTAGGGTTCCGCCCTCAGACCCCGACTCTGACCACCGACAGCAGCGGGCAGTTCCAATCGGTGGCGGGCTCGTTTCAGATCATGCAAGAAAAAGCCCTCATGTCCGCGACTCTCGTGTCGATACACCAGAGAGACCCCCACTGCCCGGTCAATCTAACAGTGTCGAATCCTTCCCCCACCGTTCGTGTGCTCATGGGAGTCAGCGCTCTGTTGCTGGTTCTGATGACAGTCTCGCTTCACAGCCTGGTCGAAGTGATCGAGCCCACAGACGACCAGATCGCCTTCCTCGACGAGATCGTGATCGAGGAGCCTCAATTGCTCGTCAGCTCCGAGCCAGCCAGTCTTCTGGAGATGGTCTCGGGCGGGTCTACCGGCGTGGACCCCGCCCCACCTCCCGAGCCTCAGCAGGCCCCGACTCTCTTGGCCGTTGCTTACGAGGATCCTTCCCCGTCGACCTACGCCACCTCCTCTACCGAGCCTGCGTCCGATACCGATTCGTCATCGACCGCTGACACCACCCAACCCAAGCCATCGTCGAGCACGAAGCCACCGGCTACGACTCAACCACCCAGCCCACCACCCCCTGGCACGGCCAGTGGCCCGGTGAGCATCTCCGGCGAGTCGAACGTGGTCATCGAGAACCTCTCGATATCAAACCCTGGGGGCGCATGCATCCGAGTTGTTGGCTCGTCAAACGTGACCATCCGCAACTCGACGATCGGCCCGTGTGGCGACTGGGCCGTCTTCGTCGACACCTCCTCTGGTGTGACCGTCCAGAACAACACCATCCGGACCGGCAGCAGCAAAGGCGGGGTCTATGGCCACTCGTCCAACGGCATCTCGGTCTTGGGCAACAAGATCTCCAACTCTGGCCGCAATCCCATCCAGTTCGACAAGGTGACCGGTTCGGGCAACAGGATCGAGGGGAACTCGGTCTCTGCCAGCCCATCCGAGGACATGATCAGCATCTACAAGTCAGGTGGGACCTCGGGCAGCTGGCTCAAGGTCACCGGGAACACTCTGAAGGACAACACCGGGCAGAGTCAGTCCGGCTCGGGAATCATGCTCGGGGACGCAGGCGGGCAGTACATCCTGGTGCAGGGCAACAAGCTCACCAACCCGGGCCAGGCGGGGATTGGGGTAGCCGGCGGTTCGAACATACGAGTTTTGAACAACACGGTGTCATCGGCCCAGTTCTCCTGGTCGAACGTCGGCATATACGTTTGGAACCAGGCGGGCAGCTGCGGCAGTATCGAGGTCAGGGGCAATCAGGTCGACTGGCTCAATAAGAACGGCCAGTCGAACCCCGCCTGGGACGGCGGGGGATGCGGGAGTGTCGCCGGGTGGGGCGAGAACAGCTGGTAGACGCCCCTGCCCCGACCGGAGCAGCCGGCGCACCTCGGGTAAGCCCCGAGGTGCATTCCTGACCACCATCAGTAGCCTGACCGCATGGGGCGCGGTGTGGGTATCCATGGACTGAGGAGGATGGGTCTGGCCACATTGCTGGTGGCCCTGCTCCCGGCCTGTTACTCAGGGTCCTCCGACTTCATCGATGAGCGCGGACGACAGGACACCACCATCCCCACCTTTAGGCCGGGAACCCTCCCACCGGGGCCTGCCCAGGGCGAGCCACTCGTCGGCCAGATGGTGATCACTCGGGAGTCGGGCCAAGTTATCGACGGCCTGGTCTTGACCAACCCCAACGGGGACTGCATCAAGGTGGACCGCTCCACGGACGTGACGATCCGCAACTCGGTGATCGGCCCGTGCGGAGGCAAGGCTATCGAGGTCCGTCGCTCGACCGGGGTTCGGATCGAGAGCTCGGAGCTACTCGATTCCGAGGCCGGCGTCTATGCCCTGAACAGCAGCTCGATCGTGGTCAGCGGCAATACGATCAGCAACGCCGGTCGGAACCCGGTCCAGTTCGACAAGGTGACCGGGCCCGGCAATGTGGTGTCCGACAACGAGATCCGCAATCAGGAAGGGTCCTCCGAAACCGAGGACTCGATAAACATCTACGAGTCCAGCGGCACCGAGTCGAGCCCGTTGGTCGTGGAGAGGAACCTCATCTCCCATGGTGGGTCGAGCCGCTCGGGATCAGGGATCCTCGTTGGCGACAACGGCGGGTCGCACATGGTGGTTAGAGGAAACACCTTGATAAACCCGGGTCAGGTCGGAATCGGCGTGGCAGGTGGCCAGAACATCAGGGTCGTCGACAATCTGGTGTTCTCTGAGCAGTTTCCTTGGTCGAACGTCGGGATCTACGTGTGGGATCAATACGACACCGACTGCCAGGGGATCGAGGTCCGCGGGAATGTTGTCGAGTGGTACAACAGCGCCGGGGGGGTAAATCCTTTCTACGACGCCGGGAACTGCGGCGAGGTCGCCGGCTGGCACTTGAACGACTCATCCGATGACCTGGGAGAATTGTTGGGCCAGGGTCAGGGTGCCGGGGGTGGGGATCAATGACCTACGTCGGGAAGCGTCGGCCGGTGCGTCAGTGGGATTCGGTCCAACTCGAATCCAGGTCACGTCCCTTCGATCTTCTCTTTCCTCTCCTTCTGGCTGGTTACCTGTTCTTCGACAAGGCCTTCGCCTGGCTTCACATTCCAGGCACGCCGGCATTCGTTGGAGAGATCGTCCTCGTCTTTGGTCTCGGAGGGGCCATCCGGATGATGACCTGGTCTCCGGCCTGGCAATCCTCCAGCACGCCTTTCGCCATGGCGCTCTACGCCGGCTGGGGGCTGATCAGACTGCTCCCAGGGATCTTCGACGACCCCATTTTCGCCTTGAGAGACGCCTCGATCTTCCTCTACGTGCTCGTCTCACTCGCGGTGCTCGCAGTACTCGTCGAGCGACCCCACATGCTTCCCCGTTGGCTGAGGAGTTATCGGGCGATCATGCCGCTGGTCGTCATCTGGATGCCCATCGGCCTGGTGGTGAGGAGCCTGGAGTGGGGCACGGTCCCCGACAGCAACGTCCCCTTGACCTCGGTGGCTGCCGGTGGGTACTCCCAGGTCCATTTGCTCATGATCATCTCATTCATCTGGCTGGTATGGACCCCGGAGACGGCGGAACAGGTGCGGTGGCGCAATCTGGTCAGTGGTGGCGCCCTGGTTGGGATCTTGGTTCTGGCCACGGCCAATCGCGGTGGCTTCGTGGCTGCGGCTGTGGGGTCGGGGGTGTTCCTGGCACTCCTCCCAGGCAGGACCCGCTTGATAGTCACCTTCTCGCGAGTCCTCCTGGTGGTGGCAGTCGCCACGGTCATCATCGACCCCAGGATCGACTTGGGTCGCCGGGAGATCTCGGTCGAGCAGTTGACCGAAAATGTGAGCACCCTGGTCGGGCAGCAGGCCTCGAGCGAGCTCAGCGGCAACATCACTTGGCGCATCCGTCACTGGGAGAACATCTGGAGGGGGGTCAACCTGGACGTGCCATTGGCCGGGCACGGCTTCGGCCCCAACATCGCCGAGATCTATGACATCCCGCAGACCGAGATCGGTCTGCGGAATGCCCACAACTCCCAGCTGACCGTGTTTGCGCGGATGGGGTGGATAGGTCTGGTGTTGTGGAACTTCATGTGGGTGATCTGGTTCTACGAGGTCAACGCAACCCGGCGGAGACTGCGAAGCGTGGGCCTGGACCGCTTGTCGGGCCTGGGTGCCTGGGCCATGGTCGGAGCCGTCGGCTCCCAGGTCGAAGCCTTCTTCAACCCGACCATCGAGGCGCCGCCGGGCTCGTTCTGGCTCTGGAGCATCTTTGGGCTCGGGCTGTTCCTCATCATCGCCAGCCGGAGTCGAAGACCGGTTTCGCCAACTCGTAGGGGAGGGGCCTCATCTCGGGACACTCGATTCGACATCGAGGGGATCGAAGCCTCGCTGGCCGAGATCTAGATCGCCGGGAGGGTCAATACAACCCCGATTCGCGGGCCAGCATCTCGAGACGCTCGACCACGACCTCGGCTCCGAGTGAGGGGAGGGAGAAGATGGCTCGGTCGACGCCGGCCTTCCTCAGGGTGTCGAGACTCTCGAGTTTGGCTCCCGATGCGGTGATCTCGAACCCGTCGGGGTCTCGACCGGCATCGGCCACCGCGTGCCGAACCGTCTCGATGTGACCGGCGATGTCGTGCCGGGTGGCGAGTGGCATCCACCCGTCGCAGAGCTCGACCAGGTCGGCCATCGTCCTGGGGCCGGCGGCCGCCCCCAACGTGATGGGAGGATGGGGTTTCTGCACCGGCTTTGGCCAGGCCCACGACGGCTCGAGGGAGAGCATCTCGCCCTCGAATCGGGCTTCGTCCTCGGTCCAGAGCGCCTTCATCATCAGCACTTTCTCCCGAAGCAAGGTCCTTCGGTCCTCATAGGCGGTCCCGTGTTGCGCCATCTCCTCCTTGTTCCACCCATACCCGATCCCGACCAGCACCCGCCCCCCTGAGAGGAAGTCGACGGATGCGATCTCCTTGGCAGTCCAGATCGGGTCGCGCTGCGCCAGCAGAGTGATCCCACTGCCCAACCGGAGGCTGGTGGTCGCCGCCGCGGCGAAGGCCATGGCAACGAACTGGTGGTGACTCCGCCAGTAGTACTCGGGGAGTGGTGGCGCACCCTGTTGACCACCCCAGGGGGTGACTCGGGAGACCGGGATGTGGGAGTGCTCGGGGAACCACAGCGACTCGAAGCCGCGGGCCTCGACTTCGCGGGCAAGATCGTCTGGGCGAATTGATGTGTCAGTGGGAAAGATGGACACTCCGAGCTTCATATGGCCCACGGTATCCGATGTCACTGAGGGAGAAGATCGCCGGGGAGATCGAGTCCCGGGGGCCGATGCCTTTCGACCGGTTCATGAGCCTGGCCCTGTACGACCCGGAGGGCTTCTTCGGAGGCCTACGGCTCCGCTCCGAAAAGGCCGGAGACTTCCTCACATCGCCCGAGGTCAGCGCCCTCTTTGGAGAGACTCTGGCCCGATTCGTCTCCGCCGAGAGGGAGCGCATCGGAGAGCCGTTCCAGGTGGTGGAGGTGGCCGCCGGCTCCGGGACCTTGCTCGGTCCACTGCTCAGAGTGGCACCGACACCTGCGGTTGCGGTCGAGGTGTCGCCTGGCGCCCGTGCGGCTCTTGGTGCCTCGCTGCCGGCCATCGACGTCGTGGACCGCCTCCCCCGGAGCATGCGTGGGGTGGTGATCGCCAACGAGCTGATCGACAACATGCCGATGGCGCTGGCTCAGAAGACCGGTGACGGGTGGCGGGAGCGTTGGGTCGGTTGGGAAGGCGAGCGTTTCGCATTTATCGACGCGCCCCCGCGGGAGGAAGTGACCCGTTGGCTGGATGAGTATGCGGGAGAGGTGCCCGACGGCGGCTGGGTCGAGGCCCAGCTGGAGGCCGCTCGGTGGCTGGAAGATGTCTTGAGCACGTTGAAGGCCGGCTCCGTGCTGATCCTCGACTACGGCGACACTGCAGCCAACCTGGTGCCACGGCGGGCCGACGGCACCCTCCGGACCTATCGAGCGCATCACTTGGGCCCTCACCCGCTGGACGAGCCGGGTGAGACCGATATCACCGCAGACGTCAACTTCACTGCCCTCGAGGCCGTGGCGAGAAGGGCCGGCGCAGATGTCACAGTCAATCGTCAGGACGACTTCCTCAATGGGTTGGGCCTGCGTCAACGCCTCTCTGAGATCCGACAGGAAGAGTTGGAGGCGGCCAGGGCCGGAGACACCAACCAGGGTCTCCGGGCCCGGTCGCTCAGAATCGAGGCGGAGACCCTGCTCCATCCGAGAGGGCTGGGTGACTTCCGGGTATTGGTGTGCCGTGTATGAAGCGGTGCCGGAACCGAGCGGAGCGAGGGAGCGTCGAAGGACAATGAGGCGCCATGTGCTGATCTCCGCCATCTGCTTTGTCGGTGCGTGCGGAAGCCCTTCGGGTGGGGGAGACGAAGTGACCACCTCCACCCTGGAGGGGGTGACGTCATCGATGAGTGTCTCGACGACCGGTCAGGAGCAAGCAATGGATTTGGCTCATCAGGCGGTGGCGGACCTCGCCATCCGGTTGAAGGTGACCAACTCTGAGATCGAGTTGGTCTCGGTGGAAGCTGTTACCTGGTCGGACGGGAGTATCGGGTGCCCCGAGCCGGACCAGTTCTACACCCAGTCCCTGGTGGAGGGGCATCGGATCGTGCTCGGCCATGGCGACCGGGTTTACCTGTACCACTCAGGAGCCGGACAGCCACCCTTCCTTTGCCCATCGGATGACGAGGATGGCGGCTACGACTTCGCCCCACCACCGGGCTTCGACGAGAAATGAGAAGGGCGCCTGATCGGCGCCCTTCTCCTTCTCTCTGGTCCGGCTATTCGGTGCTCACCTCGACCAGGGTCACGTCGAACAGGCCGCCCCCATCGTTGTGACCGACGGCACCCAGGTAGTTCGTTCCGGCACTGAGACCGGCCCACGCGATGTCGATGGTCCCCGTCTCGCCGATTGCGGCGTTGTCCGGCTCCCCGGTCACCGACAGTGAGCCCGTGTCTGGTGTTGCCGAGACGTCCCAGGTGTGGATCGAGTACAGGACCGTCTGGTCCAGCGTTTGCCACCCGTGGACGAACAGCGTGTAGGTCCCGTCATCGGGCGACATGAGCTCGATCAGCTCGACAGTGCTCCCTGCGGTCGAGGAAGCGACGAACTGCCCGTCCCTGTACAGGTACAGGTCGAGATCGATTCCGGAGTCTGGGGGTGCCAGATCTTCGGTGTTGAGTGACAGCCTGAAGACAGCCGTGTTGCTCAACACGATCTCATGGGCGGTCGTCCCAGTCGCATCGTTCGGGTCGAAGGCCTGGTCAGGGTCCTGATCGACCGAACCGGCGATCGGCACGTCGGCCGTCAACCCGTGGGCGGTGGCGTCGTACTCCCCGCCGTAGCCGAAGGTGATCTCGAAGCTGGCGCTGCCTGTCGTGCCGGTACCGGTAACGACATCAGGTGCCTCCAGCTTGGATGCCGCCACGGCTATCGGGCTGCGAGCCGCGAACCCGTTCCCTTCCCAGGTCAGCGCTCCGAATTGCCACTCACCGACTGGTGCGGATTGATTGTCGAACGTGATCTCGAAGCCCCGAGATTGTCCCGGCGGCACGACCAGTGACGCCGGTGAGACCGTGACGTCGAATCCCGATGGCTCCTCGACCACGGCACTCAGGTGCAAAGCCGAACCGGTGACATTGGTCACGGTCCTCTGCACCGTGAGTGATCCAGGCACCTCGGAGGCTCCGATCGACGGATAGTTGAGGTTCTCCGCCGTTGTGGGAATCCCCGCCGATGCCAGCGATGCGCAAGTGGCCGCCGGATTGGCGAACACCTGGGGTGCGGCGTCGCAGAGGAACCCGAGATACTCCAGGAACCCGGCGTCGTACACGATCCCCGGGTTGAACATCGAGTTGGCTGCGCCGGCCGAACCACCGGGATCGACGTGGCCCGCACCCATGTCGAAGGGGTCCGCCGGAGTGGATTGGTCCTCCTTCGTCACATCCTGTCTGGCCGTGGTCATCATGGCCGACTTGGCCATCGCCGCGGTCCAGTCGGGGTGGGCCTGCTTGAGCAGTGCCAGGAGGCCTGCCCCATGCGGGCTCGACATCGACGTGCCCTGGATGGCCTGGAAGAGCTCACCCGCAGCGTCGAAGCCGGGGGCCGGCGAGTTGGCCGCCAGGATCTGGACACCAGGCGCCGTCACGTCCGGCTTGATGATGTCCGCCGATCCCGGACTGCGGACCGGGCCCCTCGAGGAGAAGTAGGCCATGAACGACCCGTTCCGTGGCACGGCTTCCCCCTCGATGAGCTCCGCCATGGCATTCACTCTGGGCCTGAGGGCAGCCGTCTGTGCAATGTACGCCTTGATCGCCAGACCGTCGGCGTTGCTCACATGAACAGTTGGCACGAAATGGTTGTCGGAAGGCAGAGTCTGGTTGGCGACGTCGTTGTAGAGGATCATCCCCACACCGCCCTGCTCCAACACCGCCCTGCTCTTGGCCGCCCGTCCCACAGCACCCTTGCAGAGAACGATCTTGCCCTTTGGCGCGGGCTTGAACTTGATCGAGGGATCACAGAACTCGTTCTTGAGTTTTGCCCCGTCAACCAAAACAGCCATGTCGATCCCCTGAGTGACCGAAGCGCCAAGGAACTCGAGATCGTTGCCGAGCTCGACCGAGCCCTGGAAGATCCGGTCGTGGTGGCTGGCCCCGACCGAGGTGAGCCACGGCGCTGCCGCCGGGCTGCCGGTCGTCGCCGCGCCGGGGCCGGCGTTCCCGTTCGAGGTCGCAACGAATACGCCGGCGTCGGCGGCGAACAGGAAGGCGATGTCGTCGGGACCGGTCAGGTCGGGGGTGTCGCTCCCGATCGAGTAGTTGATCACGTCGACGCCGTCGGCGACCGCCTGATCTATCGCGTCGGCCAGGTCACCGCCGAAACAACCCAGATCACCACAGCCCTTGTAGGCGACCACATGGGCACGATGAGCGATCCCGGTGATCAGCCCTCGGTCGATACCGAAGATCTCGGCCTGTACGCCGGCATTGCCCGCTGCGGTGCTGGCGGTATGACTTCCGTGCCCGTCGGCATCGCGGGCGGAGTCGTACAGCTCCGGCCCGATCAACGAGTTGTACAGAGTCCGCATGTCGCGGGCTCCGATCAGCTTGTTGTTGCAGGTGAACGCCAAGTCGTCCGGGTTGTGGCCCGTGTCACCGAACTCGCAAGGGATGCTGAGACCAGGGTCCGAATAGGAGCCATCGTCTGCGAACGATGGATGCTCTGGCCAGATCCCGGTGTCGATGACACCCACGACCACGCCCTCCCCGGTATAGCCGGTGTCATAGGCCCCGCCCGAATCCGTCAGGCCCAGGAAGTCACCCGACGTGTCGGTGTGGAGCTGCTGCAACTCGTCGCGTGTGACTGAGATGACCCCCTTTTGGTTTGCCAGTCTCTCTGCCTCGGCTGATGTCAGCAGCGCGGCGAAGCCGGCCAGCGCGAAGTCGTAGGTCACAACGATCCGCGATGAGTCGATACCAGCCTTTGCACGGGCATTGGCCCGCTGCTCGTCCAGATGCTCTTGGTATTGCCTGACGGCAGGCGAGTTCGGGTTCACTTTCTCGCCTCTACCCGGCTTCGTCGCCGGGAGGCCGGCTAGATCGCCTTCATAGGCGACAACCGGATCGTCGGCGAGGATCACGACATATGGGCCCCGCTCGCTCGAGACCTGAAACATTCCCCCGACCGACCCCGCTCCCGCGGGGACTGCCAGGGCGAGCGCCGTAGCGAGGGCTGTCACGAGAAGAGTGGCTCGTTTCATTTCCCTTTCCTCCTTCGATTGGGGCCTCCCTCGTGGCCCACCTGATCACGACGCGGGACCATACACCATTCTCGCGGAGCGTGGTTGGGTGGCCACCGAGAGTCATGATTGACCACCTATTCCGAACCGATTCCTAATCTCTGGGCCATGAACAACATGAAGACGGTCGGGCTCCTCGCATTCATGGCGGCCCTGCTGTTCTGGATCGTCTATGCGATGGGTGGTGGGGTCGTCACCGCCATCATCATCGCCTTCGCCTTCAACCTCTTGGCGTTCTTCTTCTCCGACAGGCTGGCCCTGGCCGCAAGCCGGGCCCGACCAGTCACCGAGGCCGAGTTTCCCCAGGTGTATGCCATCGTCCGCCGACTCTGCGTCCAAACCGGGATGCCGATGCCGTCGATCAATGTCATCGACTCCCAGCAGCCCAATGCATTCGCCACCGGTAGGAGCCCCAAGAAGGCGGCGGTGGCGGTCACCACCGGGATCCTCCAGACCCTCACCTTCGATGAGCTCGAAGGTGTCCTGGGACACGAGCTCGCCCATGTCATGAATCGGGACATCCTGATCAGCAGCATCGCGGCAATGATCGGTGCCGCCATCTCGATCGTGCTCCGTTTCGCCCTCTGGTTCGGCGGCGGGGACAACCGCAACAACCCGCTCGGCGCCATCGGGCTGCTGCTCTCCCTGATCGTCGCCCCGATCGTCGCCATGCTGATCCGATTCGCCATCTCGCGCACCCGGGAGTTCCAGGCCGACCGGAGCGGCGCCGAGATCACCGGCCGCCCCCTGGTCCTGGCCTCGGCCCTGGAGAAGATCTCAGAAGGGACGGCGAGAGTGCCGATGCGGATCGACCCGGCGCACAGCCAACTGTTCATCGACAACCCTTTGAAGGGGATCCGTGGCGGTGGTGTGATGAGACTGTTGAGCACTCACCCACCGACCGAGGAGCGCATCGATCGGCTCCAGAAGATGGCGATGGGGATCAGCTGATCGGGGCATTGGTTCCTTTGGGCACTGGTGGAGGGTCTGGCTAAACTCCGGCCTCCTGACCGTGCGACCCGAATGCCCGGTCTTGGTGCGCGCCGGGATGTCCGAGCGGTCAAAGGAAGCAGACTGTAAATCTGCCGGCAGACGCCTACGGAGGTTCGAATCCTTCTCCCGGCACGGACGCTCGGCGTCGATACAACCCAGCCCCGTTAGCTCAGTCGGTAGAGCGCTTCCATGGTAAGGAAGAGGTCTTCGGTTCGAATCCGGAACGGGGCTCTGAGCAGACGGCCGGTCCGCCTGCTCGGCTGAGGCGGCGTAGCTCAGTAGGTGAGAGCGCTCGACTCATAATCGAGAGGTCGGCAGTTCGAGTCTGCCCGCCGCTACATCTGAATCGACGGCGCGTAGCTTGCGCCGGGAAGACGAGAAAGGATCATCGAGAGATGGCGAAGGCGAAGTTTGTGCGTTCGAAGCCGCATGTGAATGTGGGGACGATGGGTCATATTGATCATGGGAAG
>JBBDML010000028.1:0-66281 GCA_040878345.1 Acidimicrobiia bacterium
CCACATCTCTATGTGTGGCTGGCGGTAGATGACGATTCTGACGGGCATCGCACCTGAGTAGTCCTCCCTTTCGTCGAGGGCGACACCCTCATAGATCCCGAGGAGATCGCCCCGCTCTTCGGTGGGGGCATCCTCGACCACCACCACAAGGTTGTCGATGCTGGACACCACCCAATCGGGGAGGCTCTCCAACGCCCGATCTACAACGCGCTCGAAGTCACGGAGTCTCATCGGCCGGGGGGCGGGCGGCATGCCATCGGCCGATTGTGCCAGCCGGATCGACTTGGGACCGGGCTCGCTCTAACCTGCGACCCCTTGGGCGGTTAGCTCAGCCCGGCCAGAGCGCTCGCCTCACACGCGAGAGGTCACTGGTTCAAGTCCAGTACCGCCCACCCCCGATATCGACGACCTATCGGCCCGCTGCGACCCTTCTCCGACGTCGGCTGGTCAGGTGCTCCTCCAAGGGAGCCCACACCTCGGGCCGGGCGAGGGTCCTCTTCATCGAGATCAGGGTCCTCATGAAGGTGGGGACCGACCGCCCAGGGTCCATGGGGTTGGGCCTCGATGCGTTCTGGACCGATGGAGGCGGGCTGAGGACCAGGACATCGCACCGGGGCCAGGCTTCCTCGATGAGATCGATCTCGTCGCGAAGTGCCCGCATGCCGACCCGGTCGAACATCTTCTCGTGGAAGCGTGCCCTCTTGCGTTGGGTCTCGGCAGCCATCGGAGCCAGGATCAAGACCAGGTCGAGGGGTTGTGGTGACCCCAAAACCAGATCGGCGTGCGTTCCGGACGAGATTCCACCGTCGACGTAGAGGTCCTGTCCGATCTGATAGGGACGGAAGATGAGGGGGATAGCTGAGGAGGCTGCCACCGCGTCGGCCAGGCCGATCTGGGGGGCTGAGTCGGTGCCGAAGGCGACTCGGGTGCCGTTTCGGATGTTGTGGGCCACGATGGCGGTGGGAAGTGCCGGCCAGGAGCCAGCAGCGGCCTCGCCGACGTGAGCCACCACCCATTCGGCCAGCCCACCGGCGTGATAGGGGGCGGGTGAGCCCAAGAACATGGTGAGTCCGGGTCGGCGAACACCGGGGACGATCCCATGGCGGACCCAATTGCCCATCCCGGATCTGGGGCCCTTGGAGTAGACGTGTGACCTGATTCTCTCGGTCACGTCAGTGCGATCGTCGCCGGGCAGGACCAGGGAGTCGAGCCCCAATGCCCCGCTGCGCACCAGGGATGCGACGAAAGCCCCCGAAGAGGTGCCGACCACGACCTCGGCATCGTTGGCATCCCATCCAGTGGCCAACTCGATGGCCATCAGCGTCGCGATCTCATATGCCGCGCCTGTGATGCCCCCGCCACCGAGGACCAGTCCTACCCTGCTCACACCGTCACGATAGGTCCACGGGCGGGTCTAGGCCGTGAGCCGACAGTCGGGGATTGGCCGGCGGTCCCTAGCCAAACGACCGCCTGCAGCCGCGACAGCGGCTGTCCCGCTCATCGGTGGGCGCGTAGCACCACGGACACGGCAGGTCGTCGCCTCGCTCGTCCCGTGGCGTCACCACGAGACTCGGGTCCACCCGGAATCTCTCATAGCCCCTGATTCCCCTGGCGAGGGCGAAAAGACCTGTGGTGGCGGTGACCACGACCAGTGCTTCCAGAATCGCCCGTCCTCCTTGCTCAGAGCAAGGAAGAGGCTAAGTAGAAGACGCCCAGGAACTGCGGATTTCGCTCAGCTGCCCATGACGGCCTCGGTGAGGTCGTCGACCAGGTAGCTGAGATCGCCGAGACGGCCCTCCCGCACCTCCGCGGCATCGAGCATCATCACCGCCGAGTGATAGGCGACCCATGACCGGTACCGGCTCTCGGGAAGTTCGGCCCCGTAACCCGACCGGAAGGCGGCCGCCGCATCCTCGCCGGACTGCGAGGCGAGCTGCCAGACCGCCAGTGTCAGGTCGAGCTCCGGTGGGCCCAGGGTGGCCCACTCCCAGTCGACCAGTGTCACCTTTCCCTCATCGTTGACCACGAACTTCGATGGGGTAGGCCGAGTGTGGACCGGCACCGGGCTGGTGGCCAGGGGTGGTTCGATCTCCAGGGCACGATCGAGGACCACCTGATCGATCTCGAACCTGCGTCGAAACCGACCAAGGCGGTCGATGGTCGAGCGGTAATGGCTGAGGACGTAGTCACTGTCGATCCCGACCACCAGGTTGGTGATGGCGGCCTTGGCGGTGTGGACGTTGCGCAGGATGCGCCCGGCGTCCTCGATGGTCTCGGGGTTCTTGGGGAGGGAGGCCAGAGACCATGCCCCGCCGTCACTCATGCGCAACCAGGCCATGTCCCCTTCGATCCCGTTGCCCAGGATCCGCGGAACACCCTCGACACCAGCCAGCGCCTCAAGGGCGTGACGCTCCCGCTTCTCACGAGAGGCCACCGGGTAGACCTTGACGATCGAGGTGTCCACTTCGTTCTCGATGATCCTGAACACTTTGTTGGCGCCGGCGGCAAGCTCTCGGATCCTTGCCTTCGGGTGGAGCCCCGCAACCAGTGCTCGTGAGTCCATATACGGTGGAAACCCCTCTGATCTAAACCGGCGACTGTTCCCCTGTCACCGAATTACGCTGCCGATCCAGGCTAGCCAGAAATACCAGTGCCAGTAGAGCTTCGCTATCCCGATGGGACTGTCGTAAGTCACCCCGATGGAGTCACCGGGATCGACGTCGCGCGGTCGATCGGACCCCGCCTCGCCGAGGCTGCGGTGGCAGTCAAAGTGGGCGAGAAGCTGCTCGACCTCTCCCGACCCATAGCCCAGGGCGGGGACTTCGCGGTGGTCACACTCGCCGATCCGGAGGGCTTGCACGTTCTCCGGCACTCGTCGGCGCACGTGATGGCCCAGGCGGTCCTCGGCGAGTTCCCCGGGTCCACCTTCGCCATCGGGCCTCCGATCGAGGACGGCTTCTACTATGACTTCCGGGTCGACCATCCGTTCACTCCGGAGGACCTCGAGCGAGTTGAGCAACGGATGAAATCCATCATCTCCGAGGACCAGCCTTTCGAGCGGGTCGCCTTGACACGCCAACAGGCCCTCGAGTTGTTCGCCGGCCACCAGTTCAAGGTGGAGATAATCGAAGGTGTCGAGCCCGGCGAGGTGGTCGACGGTGAAGAGGTCACCGCATATCGAAACCTCGGGTTCATCGACCTGTGCCGCGGACCACATCTCCCATCGACCGGTCGAATCCCTGCGGTGAAGGTGACACGCAGCTCGGGGGCGTACTGGCGGGGCGACGAGACCCGGGAGCAGCTCCAGAGGATCTATGGGACGGCCTGGGCCACCCCGGGCGATCTCGACGCCTATCTGCACCGGCTGGAGGAGGCGGAGCGTCGGGACCATCGTCGGCTCGGCCCCGAGCTCGACCTGTTCAGCTTCCCGCAGGCCCTGGGTCCCGGGCTGGTGGTCTGGCACCCCAAGGGTGGCCTTCTCCGCAAGGTGATCGAGGACCACAGCCGCTCCCTACATGAGCGGTTCGGGTTCGAGTTCGTCCACACACCACATTTGATGAAGGCCGACCTGTGGCGCACCTCGGGCCACCTCGGTTATTACGCCGAGAACATGTACCCGGTGATGGTTCTCGACAACGACCAGGAGTACCAGGTCAAGCCGATGAACTGCCCGGGTCACGTCCTCGTCTACCAGGCCCGTAGCCGGTCCTACCGGGACCTGCCCATGCGTCTGTCCGAGTTGGGGACCGTCTACCGCTACGAGAAGTCGGGTGTGGTGCACGGGCTGCTCCGGGCCCGGGGTTTCACACAGGACGACTCCCACACCTTCTGCACCGAGGACCAGCTCGGAGCTGAGATACGGCATCATCTCGAGTTCACCCTGGCCTGGCATCGTGACTTCGGCTTCGACGAGACGGTGGTGGAAGCCGAGCTGAGCACTCGACCCGATAAGTCGGTGGGCGAGCAGTCGCAATGGGAGATCAGTGAGAAACGCCTGGCGGAGGCGCTGGGCGACCTCGGCGTCACCTATCGCCTGGCTCCCGGTGAGGGCGCCTTCTACGGGCCCAAGATCGACATTCACATCAAGGACGCCATCGGGCGGCGTTGGCAGATGGGAACGGTTCAGCTCGATTTCAACCTCCCCGACCTGTTCGATCTGGAGTACGCAGCACCGGGCAATGTGATGGGGCGGCCCTACATGATCCACTGCGCCAAGGCGGGGTCGCTGGAGCGTTTCATCGGAGTCCTGATCGAGCATTACGCCGGGGCATTCCCGATGTGGCTGGCACCGGTCCAGGTGACGGTGATCCCGGTCGCCGACCGTCATCACGAATACGCGCTTGCCGTCGAGGAGGGTCTCGCCGGGGCGGGCCTCCGGGCCGAGACGGACACTTCGCTGGAGACCGTCGGCGACAAGATCCGGCGGGCCCTCACCCAGAAACACCCGGCGGTGCTGGTGGTCGGTGACGCCGACATCGAGAGCAAGACAGTCGGTCTCAGGCTCTACGGCGAGGAGCGTGATACACGTGCCGTGCCCTTGTCCGAGGCCACGGCCCGTCTGGTGGCGATGGCACGGCCGCCTTCATGACCGAGGAGGGCCCGAGAGTCGACCGCGAGGGCATCTACATCGACCGTGGGCTCGCCGAGGAGATCTCCATCGAGGAGGGGCTCGACTCGACGGTTGTCGGGCCCTATCGATTCCCGGATCCGGGGCGGCGCCGGGCTTCCGGCTGGATCCTGCTCGGGTTCGCCATCCTCGCCCTGGCCACAATCCCCAACGGTTGGTGGGTGGCAATCGGATTTGGCATCCTCGCCGGGTGGCAATTTCTATCGGCCTGGCCCCTGGCTGTCGACGAGCACCAGGCCCTCCGGGCGGCCGCCGCCGCCGTCGACTTCCCCATCGGTCATGCCTCCGCAACCGTGCGCTTCAAGGGGTGGAGATCACATCCGCGCTGGTCGGTGGTCCTCTACTCGGCGGTCGAGCCGCCAGACGCCAGGGCCCTGGTGGTGGTCGACGCCGTCACAGGCGAGGTGGTCGAGACGCCCTACGTCGAACCGGTCGACCCGATCTAGCGATTAGCCATCGGGACGTAGTCCCGGGGAGCAGACCCGACATAGAGCTGGCGGGGCCGGAAGATCTTGGTCTCCGGGTCGGCCAGGAGCTCCCGGAATTGGGAGATCCACCCGGGGAGGCGTCCGAGGGCGAAGAGGACGGTGAACATGTCGGTGGGGAAGCCCATGGCTCGGTAGATGATCCCCGAATAGAAATCGACGTTGGGGTACAGCTTGCGCTCGATGAAGTAATCGTCCGACAGGGCAACCTCCTCGAGTTGCATCGCCAGGTGGAGGAGGGGGTCATCGACTCCCAGTGCGGAGAGCACGTCCTCGGCCGCCTTCTTGAGGATCTGGGCCCTCGGGTCGAAATTCTTGTAGACCCGATGCCCGAAACCCATGAGACGGAACGGATCATCCCTGTCTTTCGCCCTCTTGATCACGGTGTCCAGGTCCATACCTTCAGCCATGATCGACTCCAGCATCTCCAGGACCAGCTGGTTGGCCCCACCATGGAGGGGACCCGAGAGGGCGTGTATCCCGGCGGCGATCGAGCTGAAGATGTTGGCATGGCCTGAACCCACAAGCCTCACCGCCGAGGAAGAGCAGTTCTGACCGTGGTCGGCGTGGAGCACGAGGAGCAGGTTCAGGGCGCTGGTCACCACCGGATCGGCGAAGTAGTCCTCGGCCGGGACCGAGAACATCATCTTGAGGAAGTTCGACGGGTAGTCCAGGGAGTTGTCGGGATAGACGTAGGGCTGATGGACCCGGTACTTGTACGACCATGCGATCATCGTCGGTGTTTTGGCGATGAGCCTCCTGGAGCCGATCTCCACCGCTTCCTTGTCGAGGGGGTTGATGGCGTCGGGGTAGTACGTGGCCAGGGCTGAAGTCGCCGACGCCAGGATCTGCATCGGGTGGGCTGAGTGGGGGAAGGCCTCGAAGAGGTGCTTGACATCCTCCCTCAGCAAGGTGTGGCGGGTGACTGCCTCTTCGTACTCCTCGAGCTGTGCCTTCGTCGGGAGCTCGCCATACTGGAGCAGATAGGCGACCTCGAGGAAGGAGGCACTCGCTGCCAATTGTTCGATGGGGTAGCCGCGGTAGCTGAGCACCCCTTTCTCTCCGTCGATGAAGCTCACCGATGATCGGCCTTCGGCGGTGTTGGCGAAACCGCGGTCGACGGTGACCAACCCCAGGGTGCCACGCAGCTCGGAGATGTCCACGGCCGCATCGCCTTCGGTACCTACCACGGTGGGGAGGGTCATCTCCTCGTCCCCGTACCGGACCACAGCGTCTGGCATGAGAGATCCCTTCTCCTCAACTCTCCTGGGACCGTGAGGCCTCGATGACGTGCTGGGCTTCGTTGTGGGGCACTTCGGCGTAGTGATCGAACTCGACCTCGAAGGTGCCCCGGCCCGAGGTCAATGATCGCAGCTCGGCCGGGTACTGGCGCATCTCGGCCATGGGCACTTCGGCGCTGACCACACGCAGGGTCCCATCTCCGTCCATACCCAACACCCGGCCTCGACGGGAGTTGATGTCACCCATGACGTCGCCGAGGTGGTCCTCCGGAACCGTGACCTGAACCTTCATGATCGGTTCCAGCAGCACTGGTCCCAGCTTCTCCGAGGCGGAGCGGAAGGCATGGATGCCGGCCATCCGGAATGACATCTCGTCTGAGTCCACCGTGTGGTACTTGCCGTCGAACAACTCGGCTGCAAGGTCGATCACCGGGTAACCGGCAAGCACACCGCGGCCGATGGCCTCACGAACCCCCTTGTCGACCGCCGGGATGAAACCCCTGGGTACGGCGCCGCCCTTGATCGAGTCGACGAACTGGTAGCCCGAGCCCCGGGGCAATGGGGAGAACCTGACCGATGCCACCCCATATTGGCCCCGACCTCCGGTCTGCTTCTTGTGCTTTCCCTCGGCCTCGGCGGTGGTGGTGATGGTCTCCCGATAGGGGACCTTGGGCAGCTCGGCATCGATCTCGACCCCGAACATCCGGTGGATCCGCTCGAGGGTCACATCGAGATGACTGTCGCCGAGGCCGGCGAGGATGGTTTCGGCGGTCTCGGCGCGGCGCTCGATGCGAATCGTCGGGTCCTCCTCGGCGATCCGTTGGAGGGCGGTCGACAGCTTCTCCTCATCCTGATGCGACCTGGGAGAGATGGCGATCTCTGCCACCGGCCGGGGATAGGCGACCGGCTTGATGGTTGTGCCGATCCCGGGTGTGCGGAGGGTGTCGCCCGACCGGATGTTCTCGATCTTGGCAACGGCGCCGATCCCACCGACCGGTAGGTCCTCGACGTCGCGGTGCTCCTTGCCCTGGAGCTTGAACAGGCTGTGGAGACGCACCTTTCCCCCCCGTGCCACCTCGAGGTCCATGTCGGCCCGGGCGGTGCCGGTGAAGATGCGGAACAGGGAGACGCGACCGACGAAGGGATCGGAGACGGTCTTGAACACGTACGCCACCAGAGGGCCGTCGGCCCTTGGGGTCAGGGTGTCTCCGGCGGCGAGAGGGGGGAGCTTTCGTTCCAGCGGGTTGGGGCCGTAGTCCACGATGAACTCGAGGAGGGTGTCGATCCCGATCAGCTTCTCCGCCGAGGTGACCAGGACTGGATGGATGTCACCGGCGACGATCCCGTTGTGAATGGTCGAGACGAATTGCTCACGAGTTGGCTCGGTGCCTTCGAAGTAGGCCTCCATCATGGCGTCGTCGGTCTCGACGACGGTCTCGATCAGACCGGTGTGGGCGGTGTGCACCAAATCCTCGACCTCTGCGGGAAGGCTGACCTGGCTCCCGGTCTTCGAGCCGGGGGCGTACTCGTAGGCGCGCTCGGTGGCCACCCGGACCAGTCCCCTGAGATCCGCCTCGATGCCGATTGGGACCTGGATCGGGGCGATTTGCTTGCCGAAAGCCGATCGCAGATCGTCGAGGGTGCGCTCGTAGGAGGCGCGTTCCCGGTCGAGCTTTGTGACGACCACCGCACGAGGGATTCCCTCCTCGCCGGCGGCTCTCCACAACTGCTCGGTCTGTACCTCGACACCGTCCACGGCGGAGACACAGAAGATGGCGAGGTCGACCGCCCTCAGAGCGGACCGAGCGTCGCCGACGAAGTCGGATGACCCGGGGGTGTCGATGATGTTGACCCGGAATCCATTCCACTCCACGGTGGCCGCGGCGAGGCTTAGAGAGATGCGGCGGCTTATCTCCTCGGGCTCGTGGTCGAAGGTCGTCGTCCCTCCCTCGACCGACCCGACCCGGTTGGTGGCACCGCCTACGAAGAGCATCGCCTCGGCGAGGGTGGTCTTGCCACTGCCTCCGTGGCCGACCAGGGCGACGTTACGGACTTTCTCGGGGACCACCCGACCTCCTTGTTGAAAACGCGGGCCGATCCTAACCCTTGATGTCCCACTGGTTCCGAGGGGGGTGCTACTTTCAAGCCGTGATCGACATGCGGGTCCGACCGCGGGTGACCCGACTCCTCGAACCGCTCGGGAAGGGGCTGGCCCGGGTCGGGATGACCGCCACGGCGATGACCGTCCTCGGCCTGACGGTGGTGATCGCTGGGGCCGTTGTCTTGGCCGCCGGCCGCTTGGCGCTCGGGGGGGCGATCGTCTTCTTCGGGTCTCTCTTGGATGGTCTCGACGGGGCGGTGGCGCGGGCAACCGACAGTGTCAGCACCCGTGGGGCCTTCCTCGATGCCGCCTTCGACCGTCTCGGCGAGATCGCCTCTTTCGGCGGCCTCGCCTTCGCCAGCGCCGGTGACCCCCGGGTCCTCCTCCTCATCGTGTTGGCCCTCGGTGGGGCGATGCTGGTCCCCTATATGCGGGCCCGCGCCGAGGCATCCGGTGTCGATGGCCGGGGCGGGCTGATGGGACGAGCCGAGCGGATACTCCTCTTCAGCGTGGGCCTCATGATCGGCCAGGTCGAGCCAATGCTCTGGGGGTTCGTGGCCCTGGTGTGGCTCACCGCGTTCATCCGCTTTTGGAACACCTACCGCTCCATCCAGTGACCGGGCTCCTCGCCTATCTCGGGCTCCGTCTGGGAGTCGGGCTGGTTGGCCTCCTCCCCGGCAGCTTGGCCCGCCGTCTCGGCGGGCTCGGCGGACGACTATGGCACCGGTTCGACCCTAGAAGGAGGTCGATGGCGCGCCGCCACATGACCAGGGTTCTCGGAGATCCGGTTGAAGCCGCCGACGCCGCCCGATCGGTGATGGAGTCCTACGGGCGCTACTGGGCGGAGGCGTTGTGGATCCGCCAGAACCGGGTGACCGACCTGATCGCCCACACCAGAGTCGAGGGTCTCGAGCACATCACCAATGCCCGTGATCACGGCAAAGGGATGATCTACGGGCTGCCCCACATGGGCAATTGGGAAGCGGCGGCCCCGGTGGCAGGAGACCAGGGGGTGCCCGTGGTGGCTGTTGCCGAGAATCTGCCCAACCGCCGGATCACCGGTTGGTTCACCTCGATGCGGGCCAAGTTCGGCATCGAGATCGTGCTCGCCACCGGGAGCATGGAAGTGATGCGGCGGCTGGAATCGGCCCTTGGCCAGAACAAGGCGGTGGCGCTGCTCTCTGATCGCGACTTGAGGGGCCGGGGTGTCGCAGTCGAGTTCTTCGGTGAGAGGACGACTCTCCCCGCTGGGGCGGCCACGCTGGCCCTCAAGACCGGTGCGCCCCTGCTCCCGGTGGCGCCCTACTTCGAGGACGGGGGGCACCGGGTGGTGATCCGACCCCCGATCCCGGTCCCCAACGTGGGGTCGCGATCGGAGCAGGTCCGGGCGATGACCCAGGCACTCGCAATCGAGATGGAGGACCTGATCCGGGCCAACCCGCGGCAGTGGCACCTGGTACAGCCCAACTGGCCCTCGGACCTGGTCTGAGGATGAAGGTCGGGATCGTCTGCCCCTATGACCTCTCCGCCCCTGGAGGTGTGCAGCACTTGACTACCGAGCTCGCCGACCAGCTGCGTCGAGGCGGCGACCAGGTGGTACTGGTAGGGGCGGGGAGAAATGCGCATTTCCGTCCGGAGCGTGATGACATCACAGTGCAAGCCGGCAGGGCCTTCGCCATCAAGGCCAACGAGTCGATGGTCCCCCTCACACTCAGCCCGATGACGTGGGTCAGAGTAAGGGAGGCCCTTTCCGGTGTCGACGTGGTCCATGTCCACGAGCCCTTCGTGCCGTTGGTGGGCTGGGTCGGGCTGAGTGTCGACAAGCCTCTGGTCGCCACCTTCCATGCCGACCCTCCGGAGTGGGTCAAGCAGGGTTACCGCCGGATGCCGTTGGCGGGCCGTCGACTCCGGCGCAGTGTGCTCACCGCGGTCAGCGACACCGCCGCCGCGGCGATCCCCTCGGGTTGGGGCCCGGTGGAGATCATCCCCAACGCAATCGACACTGCCGCCTACCACCTACCCGTGGGACGGGTGGAGCGTCGGGTCTGCTTCCTGGGTCGGGACGAGCCGCGCAAGGGACTCGACGTCCTTTTGGCCGCCTGGCCTCGGATCCGTGAGGCCGTACCCGATGCCGAGTTGAAGGTGATGGGGGCAGATCGGGGACCGGGACGCTTCGGGGTCGCCTTCATGGGACGGGTCAGCGGCGGGGAGAAGAATCGGGTGCTCGCCTCGAGCCTGGTCTATGTGGCTCCCAACACCGGGGGAGAGAGTTTTGGGATAGTCCTCGCCGAGGCCATGGCGGCGGGGTGTGCAGTGGTCTGTTCGGATCTCCCTGCATTCGAGGCGGTGATAGGCGATGATGGGGTCAGGGTCGGGGTGGGAGACCCGGCCGCCCTTGCCGCTGCAGTCGTCGAGCTCCTCGAGGACCCGGCCGCGGCTCGAGGGTTGGGAGAGCGGGCGCGACTCGGTGTCAAACGTTTCGACTGGGGTGTGATCGTCGACAGATACCGTGATGCCTACAGGAGGGCAGTCTCTTAGGAGCAGCCCCGGGCCCGCTGTACAATCGAGAGTCCGCACAGAAGAAGAGATTCGTGGAAACCGGTACCGATCGTGTCAAGCGCGGCCTCGCCGAGATGCTCAAAGGTGGCGTCATCATGGACGTGGTCACCGCCGACCAGGCCAGGATCGCCGAAGAGGCAGGAGCGGTCGCGGTCATGGCCCTGGAGAGGGTCCCGGCCGACATTCGCAAGCAGGGGGGAGTGGCCCGCATGTCGGACCCCTCCAAGATCGAGGAGATCCAGGCCGCGGTGACCATCCCGGTGATGGCCAAGTGCAGGATCGGCCATTTCGCCGAGGCCCTGGTCCTCCAGTCCCTCGGTGTCGACTACATCGACGAGTCCGAGGTGCTCACCCCCGCCGACGAGGAGCACCATGTCGACAAGTGGGCGTTCACCACGCCCTTCGTCTGTGGTGCCCGAAACCTGGGCGAGGCGCTGCGCCGGATAGGGGAAGGCGCTGCCATGATTCGGACCAAGGGTGAGGCCGGCACCGGCAACGTGGTCGAGGCGGTGCGTCACATGAGGACCGTGACCAATCAGCTCCGGGCCCTCACCACCATCGGCGACGAGCAGTTGATGAGTGCGGCCCGCGATCTCGGTGCCCCCTTCGACCTGGTCAAGGAGGTGGCCGCCACTGGGAAGCTCCCCGTGGTCAACTTCGCCGCGGGCGGCATCGCCACTCCGGCTGACGCGGCCCTGATGATGGGTCTCGGCGTTGAAGGCGTCTTCGTTGGCTCGGGGATCTTCAAGAGCTCCGACCCGGCGGGCTATGCCCGGGCGATCGTCGAGGCCACCACCTTCTGGAATGAGCCCGATGTGGTCGCCAAAGTGTCACGCGGGCTCGGTGAGGCCATGCCCGGTCTCGAGATCGGCTCTCTCGACGAGACGGAGAAGCTGGCCGGACGAGGCTGGTGAACATGAGCCGGGTTGGGGTCCTGGGGTTGCAGGGCGACGTCCGGGAGCATCTCCACATCCTCGACACGATGGGGGTGGAGGCGGTCGAGGTCAAGACCCCTGAACGGCTTGCCACGGTCGACGCCCTGGTGATCCCGGGTGGCGAGTCCACCACCATCGGGAAGATGGCTGTCAGGTTCGAGTTGCTCGAGCCATTGCGGAGCGCAATCGCCGACGGGCTGGCGGTCTACGGGACCTGCGCCGGGATGATCCTCCTCGCAGGGGCCATCACCGAGGGCGATCAGCCCCTGATTGGGGCCCTCGACGTGGTGGTGAGGAGGAATGCCTTCGGTCGCCAGAACGACTCGTTCGAGACCGATCTCGAGGTGAAGGGGCTCGAAACGCCATTCCATGCTGTGTTCATCCGGGCGCCCTGGATCGAGAAGGTGGGCTCCGAAGTGGAGGTTCTGGCCGCGATCGGCGAACATCCGGTCATGGTCCGCCAGGGGAAGCTCCTGGCGACCTCGTTCCACCCCGAGCTGACCGGTGACGGGCGGATCCACCAGATGCTTGTCGACATGATCTGAGGTACGTGTGTCCGGCCACTCCAAATGGGCCAACATCAAGCACCGCAAGGGCCGCCAGGACGCGGCCCGCGGCAAGCTTTTCGGGAAGCTGGCCAAGGCCATCGAGATCGCGGCCCGCGAGGGCGGCGGCAATCCGGACTTCAACCCGACGCTGGCCACCGCCGTCTTCAAGGCCAAGGCGGCCTCGATGCCGAACGACAACATCGATCGTGCCGTCAAGAGAGGGACCGGCGAGGTCGAAGGGGCGATTTACGAGGAGATCTGGTACGAGGGCTATGGGCCCGGGGGTGTCGCGCTCTTCGTCCAGGTCCTCACCGACAATCGGAATCGCGCCGCCTCCGATGTCCGATCCACCTTCACCCGTCACAACGGAAACTTGGGTGAGCCAGGTTCGGTGGGGTACCTGTTCAGCCAAAAGGGTCTGATCGTGGCTTCCGGGTCCGAGGACGAGCTGATGCTGATTGCCCTGGATGCCGGCGCCGAGGATATCGAGGACAATGGCGACGGGACCTACGAGGTGGTGACCGCACCCTCGGACCTGGTGGGGGTGCGTGGTGCCCTCGACGCCGACGGGATCACCATCGAGTCGGCCGACATCACTCAGCGACCGTCGACCTGGGTCGCGGTGGGGGAGAGCGACGCCCGCAAGCTGCTGCGCCTCATCGACGCCCTCGACGACCTCGACGACGTCCAGGCCGTCTTCTCCAATTACGACATCGAAGACGATGTCATGGAGAAGGTCCTCGCCGAGGCTTGATGAACCTTTGGGCTGACGGAACCTCAACTCCATCCCGCTTCGTTATTGTTTGACACCACGACCGAGAGGTCCACGATGCGTCGGATGCTGGTCTGTGTTGTCTTTCTGTCAACGCTGCTGTTCGCCCTCCCTGCCTGGGCAAAGGGATCCGAGTTCTTCAATCCCGACCAAGCGGTCCTCGAGGGGTCGGGGATAGTTGTTGTCGGGGAGGAGCCGGTGACGGTCCCGGCCGAGGACGCACCCGACCAGACTCAGTCCGCTCCCGTTGCCCCGCCAGTGCGGGAGGGCCCTTCCGTCGAGCCGGTGGTCGAAGGGGCAGACGTAGACCAGGATGACTCGGGGATGTCATCCTGGTGGTGGCCGGCCGGGTTGGGTGCATTGGCCTTGATCGGGCTGGTGATGGTCAATCGTCGGAATCGGGACACGGCCACCGAGTCGCCCCAGGATCCGATATTGGTCCGGCCCGCCAAGTCGCGCTGAACCAAGTTGGCCTCGACCCCGTAGTGGTTGAATCTACACTGGTCTCGCCGAATTGCTCGGCCCTGAGCGAACCGAGACCCTGATGAGTGCCATCCCCCTCCACGACCTCGATGAGGTCGCGACTAAGAGCGACATCGCCTCGCTCAAGAGCGACATCGCCCTGCTCGGGGCCGAGCTCAGAGAAGAGTTCAGATCAGAGCTCAGGGCGGAGGTCGACTCCTTGGGGGCGGAGCTATCCGGGCAGATCGCGGCGCTCGGTGCCTCACTGAACAGCAGGATCGACCGGGCGTTCTATGCCAGCATCGCCACCATGCTTGGGGTTCTCGGCGCAATGACCACTCTCATCGTCAAGCTCTAGTACCGTCGTAGAACATATGTTCGTGCTCGGGATCGATCCCGGTCTCTCGGTCACCGGATACGGGTTGGTCGAGGGGACCCACCCGCCCCGCGCCATCCTCGCCGGTGTGGTCCGCACCGACCCCGAAGTCCCGGTCGCGGCCCGCCTGGCCGTGCTCTACGACGGGCTGGCCCGGGTGATCGCAGATTCCAAGCCGGATGTGGTGGCAGTCGAGATGGTGTTCACCAATCGGAACCTTCAGACGGCGATGTCGGTGGGGCGCGCCTCGGGAGTCGCGATGCTCGCCGCAGCTCGAGCCGGTCTTGCCGTCTACGAGTATGTCCCGACCGCGGTGAAATCGGCGGTCACAGGTGACGGTTCGGCTAACAAGAAGCAGGTGCAGACCATGGTGGCCCGACTCCTCCATCTCTCCGAGCCCCCCTCGCCCGTCGACGCCGCCGATGCCCTGGCCATTGCCCTCTGCCATCTGCGGGTGGCCCCTCTGGAAGCGAGCCGCCGGTGATCGGGCGACTCCGTGGGGTCCTGGTCTCGACCCGCGACACGTTGGTCTGTGTCGACGTCGGGGGTGTCGGGTACGAGGTGCAGATGACCCCGCGTGACCTGGCATCCCTCCCCGGACTCGGTGAGGAGATCGTGGTCCACACCGACACCCATGTCCGGGAGGACGACATCAGCCTCTATGGGTTCGCCACCGAGACAGACCGAGAGATGTTCCGGGTGTTGATCACCGCCAGCGGGGTGGGGCCCCGGGTCGCCATGTCCCTCCTCGGCTCGATGACCTCGCCCGAGCTGGCGAGGGCGATCATCACCGAGGACCCCGACTCCCTCACCGTGGCACCGGGAGTGGGCAAGCGCGGCGCCCAGAAGATCGTCCTCGAGCTCGCCCCGAAGCTCGCCGGCCGTGAGGTCGACATCCGGGGCGGGGGGGAGCTGGGCTCGGTCCGCCAGGCCCTGGAGGGCCTGGGATACACCACTGTGGAGATCAACGGGGTGATGACCGAGATCGACCCTGACGAGCCATTGGAAGCTCAGATCAAGTCCGCTCTGCAGAGCCTGGGGAGGTGATGGCAGATGCGTGAGGACAGCCTGCTCAGCCCGACCATCGATGACGAGGTCGAGATCACCCTCCGTCCCCGGACCCTCGACGAGTTCATCGGTCAGCCCAATGTCAAGAACCGGCTCCGCATCTCGCTGGAGGCCGCGGTCAAGGAGGGTCGGCCCCTCGACCATGTCCTCCTCTCCGGGCCCCCGGGTCTGGGCAAGACCACTCTGGCGGCGATCATCGCCGCCGAGAAAGGAGTCTCCTTCCGGGTCACGTCGGGACCAGCCCTGGAGAGGCCCGGGGATCTCGCCGCCATCCTCTCCAACCTCCAGCCACAGGACGTCTTCTTCATCGATGAGATCCATCGTCTCCCCCGGGCGGTGGAAGAGGTGCTCTACCCTGCCATGGAGGACTTCCAACTCGATGTGGTGCTGGGCAAGGGGCCCACCGCCCAATCGATACGCATCGACCTGCCCCATTTCACCCTGGTGGGTGCCACCACTCGCAAAGGAAAGGTGACCGCACCGCTTCGCGACCGGTTCGGGATCGAGGAGAAGCTCGACTACTACGAGCCTGGGGACCTGGCTCGCATCATCCACCGATCCGCCGGGATCATCGATGTCCAGATCGTGGAGGAGGCGGCGGACCTGATCTCGATGAGGAGCCGGCAGACCCCGCGCATCGCCAACCGGCTCCTTGCCCGGGTGAGGGACTATGCGGTGGCACGTGCGTCAGGCGTGATCGACTTCGAGGTGGCGGTCGAGGCCCTGACCGTGTTCGAGGTCGACGATCTGGGCCTGGACAAGGTGGATCGCGCCATCTTGTCCGCCATTGTCGACCGTTTCGGTGGCGGGCCGGTTGGCTTGTCGACCCTCGCCATCGCGGTCGGCGAGGAGCCCGAGACCGTCGAGGACGCCTATGAGCCGTTCCTGCTCCAGTCGGGTCTGATCAAGCGAACTCCCAGAGGTCGGGTTGCGACCCAGGGCGCCTATGACCACCTCGGTGTCGTTCGCCCCGCGGACTCACAGGGCACTCTCCTCTGACAGGTGAGGGTTTCCGACTTCCTTTACGACCTCCCCGAAAGCTCCATCGCGCAGAGAGCGATCGAGCCCAGACACGCCGCTCGACTCCTGGACACACGAGACCTCAGTGATCACGGCTTTCTCGACTTCCCTGAGCTGCTCGCTCCGGGCGACCTGGTGGTGGTCAATGAGAGCCGGGTGCGTGCAGCCCGTCTCGAAGGTCGTCGACAGGGCACCGGCGGCCGTGTCGAGCTCCTGATCCTGGAGCATCTGGGCGACGGGTCATGGCAGGCGCTGGCACGACCGGCCAGGAGGCTCAGATCTGGGGCGGTCGTCGAGTTGAAGCTGGCGACCGCGACCGTCATCGAGGCGTTGGGGAAGGGCCTGGTGACCCTGACCCTCGACTCGGACGACCCCGAAGCCCTGATCGCCTCGACAGGGACCATGCCCCTTCCGCCCTACTTCACCGGTTCCCTGAACGACCCTGGCCGGTATCAGACCATGTTCGCCAACCTGCCGGGATCGGCGGCGGCCCCGACCGCCGGTCTTCATTTCACCCCCGAGGTCATGGACCGCCTCCGAGAGCGAGGGGTCGGGACCGCCCGGGTCGACCTCCATGTCTCGCTGGACACGTTCCGACCGATGACGGTGGAGCATGTCGAGGACCACGTGATGCACACCGAGCTCTGTTCCGTGCCCGAGGAGACCGCCAAGGCAATCTACGACACCCGGAGTGGCGGGGGTCGGGTGGTTGCGGTGGGGACCACCGTGGTCCGCGCCCTGGAATCGCTCTCCGACGGTAGGGGCGGGGTCAGGGCCGGGTCGAGGGCCACCGCGCTCTTTCTCCGACCTGGGAGCAGGATCACGGTTCCAGATCTGCTGGTCACCAACTTCCATCTCCCCGGCTCGACACTCCTGGTGCTGCTCGAGGCCTTCATGGGCCCGGGCTGGCGGAAGGCCTATGGAGTCGCGGTCGAACGAAGGTACCGATTCCTCTCCTTCGGCGACGCCATGCTCGCCGAGCGGGCTCCCTCCTAGCCTGGCTCCAATGCCGGCAGTGACCTGGACCCCCGTTGCCACCGCCGGAGCCGCCCGCACCGGTTGGCTGGACACCCCACATGGCAAGGTCCGAACTCCGCTGTTCATCCCCGTCGGGACTCGAGCGGCGGTCAAGGCGGTCGATGCCGACGACCTAGAGGCCGTCGGGGCCGGGATGGTCCTGGCCAACACCTACCACCTGATGCTTCGCCCCGGTGCCGAGACCATCGCCAATCTCGGAGGGCTCCACCGTTTCATGAGCTGGGAACGCCCGATCCTCACCGACTCGGGAGGTTTTCAGGTCTTCTCGCTCGATCCCGTCATCGACGAGGAAGGCGCCACCTTTCGCTCGGTATACGACGGGAGCAAGGTCCACCTGACTCCCGAAGAGGCGATCGAGGTCCAGGAACTACTTGGTCCCGACATCGCTATGACCCTCGACGTGTGCGTCGGGCTCCCCGCCCCCAGGGAACAGGTCGAAACCGAGATGAGGAGGACCCTGCGTTGGGCCGAGCGGAGCTTGGGGGCCCACCGACGCGAGGACCAGGCCCTCTTCGGGATCGTTCAAGGTGGCGCCGACCCGGATCTGCGGGCGGAGAGCGCCGCCTCGACCGCTGCCCTCGGCTTTCTCGGGTTCGGGATCGGTGGGTTGGCCGTTGGGGAGAGCGTCGCCCAGCGAAACAGGGCGCTGGAAGTGACCAACGACATCCTTCCCCCCGACAAGCCGCGTTATGTGATGGGCCTGGGAGATCCCGAAGGCCTGCTCGACGCCATCGGTCGGGGCGCCGACATGTTCGACTGCGTGATTCCCACGCGGCTGGCCAGGCATGGCCGCGCCTTGACCCCGACCGGTGACTTCAACTTGAAGCGGGCCGGGTTCGAGGGCGACGATTCACCGATCGACCAAGAGTGTGGCTGCCTCACCTGCTCCCGGTACTCCCGCGCCTATTTGCGGCATCTCGTTCGGTCGAACGAGATCTCGGCGCATCGACTGCTCTCCATCCACAACCTCGCCTATCTCCTGGGTCTGATGGCCTCGGCCGCCCACGCCATCGAGGCGGGCGAGTACGACGTGTTTGCCCGGGAGGCGGTGGCCAGACGAGCCGGTGGCTCGGCGTAGGTGACCCCGGCCGCCTAATCTTCCGCCGTCGCCTATCGGAGTAACCGTTGAATTCTCTCGTTCTTGCCCAGGATGCCACCGGCAGTGGGACTTCCTCGCTGATCTTCCTCGCCCTGATGATCGGGGTGTTCTACTTCCTCATCATTCGCCCCCAGCGCAGGCGGTCGAAGGCACAGCAGCAGCTGGCGAGCTCGTTGAAGGCGGGAGATGAGGTCCGCACCATCGGGGGGATCCACGGCACCATCATCTCGTTGGACGAGGAAAGCGTGGTGTTGCGGGTCGAGGAAGGCAAGATCCGGGTTGCCCGTCGGGCGGTCGGTGGCCGCGTCGACGGCCAGACCGGTGGCCTGGCCTGACATCGGCCGGACTTAGACTTCCTGGGTGCAGAATCTCGCCGCCCTGATCAGGGACATCCCCGATTTCCCCGAGCCAGGGGTCATCTTCAAGGACATCACGCCTGTGCTCGCCGACGCCGAGGCGTTCGCCGAGCTGATCGAGGCGCTGGCCGCCCCTTATCACGACGTCGAGGTGAGCAAGGTCGCCGGTATAGAGGCCCGCGGCTTCACCCTTGCCACCCCGGTAGCCCGTTTGCTGAGTGCCGGTTTCATCCCCATCCGGAAGCCCGGAAAGCTGCCATTCGAGACAGTCAGAGAGTCCTACTCGCTCGAATACGGCACCGACGCACTGGAGATCCACACCGATTCGGTCAACCCAGGTGAGAGGGTCCTGGTGGTGGACGACGTCATCGCCACCGGCGGGACCGCGGCGGCGGCCATCCGGCTGCTCAAGGGAATCGGCGCCGAGGTAGTCGGGTTCTCGGTATTCATCGAGCTGGTCTTCCTCGGTGGGAGTCGGATGCTCGACGGAGTGCCAATCCATGCCCTTGTCCGATACGACTGAGACGAACTCGCCGGTCGAGCTGACCGACGTCCTACGAGCCTTTCGGGCCCATCACCCCGAAGGTGACGGCGACCTGCTGGAACGCGCCTACCAAACGGCGGAGCAGGCACACCGCGGCCAATTCAGGAAGACCGGGCACCCCTACATAACCCACCCCCTGGCGGTGGCTTACATGCTGGCCGGGTACGGGCTCGACGGGACCACCATCGCCGCCGCCCTGCTCCACGACACCGTCGAGGACACCGAAGTCACGATGGACCAGATCCGGGACGACTTCGGCGAGGACGTGGCACGGCTCATAGACGGTGTCACCAAGCTCGATCGTGTCCGGTTCTCCAATCGGGAACAGGCCCAAGCGGCCACTATCCGCAAGATGGTGGTGGCGATGGCCCAGGACGTTCGGGTCCTCATCATCAAGCTGTTCGATCGGCTCCACAACTTGAGGACCGTCCATGCCCTGCGGGACGAGAAGCAGGCTCGTGTCGCCCGGGAAACCCTCGACGTCTATGCCCCATTGGCGCATCGGCTCGGGGTCCAGCAGATCAAGCACGAGTTCGAGGACCGGTGTTTCGCCATTCTCTATCCAGGCCCCAACGCGGAGATCCAGGCCCGACTCGCCGAGGCGGCCCCGGAACGTGAAGCCTTCATAGAGAAGATGATCACGGAGATCTCCGGGATGCTGATCGATGCGGGGATCGAGGCCGAGGTCACCGGTCGGCCCAAGCACCAGTATTCCATCTACCGCAAGATGATGGAACAGAACCGCCCCTTCGAGGACATCCACGACCTGATCGGGATTCGGGTCGTCACCACCAGCACTCGCGACTGTTATGCGGCCCTGGGCCTGGTCCATAGCCACTGGGTGCCCGTCACCGGGCGGTTCAAGGACTTCATCGCAATGCCCAAGATCAACCTCTACCAGTCGTTGCACACCACCGTGATCGGGCCGGACGGCAAGCCGATCGAGGTCCAGATACGAACCCAGGAGATGCACAACCGGGCCGAGGCCGGCATCGCCGCCCACTGGCGTTACAAGGAGGGAGATGTCAGCAGCCACATCGCCAGCATGGAGGTCGACTCCCTCGATGAGGACCCGGAGGAATTCCTGGCCAACCTCAAACTCGATCTCTACCGCGACGAGGTCTTCATCCTGACCCCGGGGGGCGATGTCAAGGAGCTGCCACGGGGGTCGACCCCGGTCGATTTCGCCTACACGGTCCACACCGAGGTCGGCCATCGTTGTGTCGGGGCCCGAGTCAATGGGAGGTTGGTACCACTCTCCACCAGGCTGGAATCGGGGGACATCGTCGAAGTCCTGACCTCCAAGTCACCCGACGCCGGTCCCAGCCGCGACTGGCTCACCTTCGTCCGAACCGGAAGGGCCAAGTCCAAGATCCGGCAGTGGTTCCAGAAGGAGCGCCGCGACCAAGCGGTGTCCGAGGGCAAGGAGATGGTCCAGAGCCTGTTCAAGAGGGAGGCGCCGGACCTATCGGCGACGGAGCGGGAAGCCCATCTCGATGCGATTGCCATCGAGCTCGGGCTCAACGACGCCGAGACCCTGGTGGCCGCCCTAGGCGATGGGAACGTGTCCCTCGACAGCCTCCATGTCCGGCTTCAGCGCCGACTCAGCCCCGACACCGGCGACATCCTGTTCCGGCCTCCCCGTCGACGGCGCCCCTCCGAGGCGGCTCAGGTGGTCGTGGAGGGCCAGGACGACATGCTGGTGCAGATGGCTCGATGCTGTTCACCGGTCCCCGGTGACCCGATCGTCGGCTATGTCACCGTTGGTCGCGGGGTCTCGGTCCATCGGGCTGACTGCACCAATGTCTCATCCCTCTCGGGGCGGCGCGAACGGTCGGTCGAGGTGAGCTGGCCCGGGGGCGGTGCCGGGGCGTTCGTGGTGTGGATCCAGGTCGAGGCTCTCGACCGGACCCGGCTGCTCCGCGACGTCACCCAAGTGGTCTCGGACACGGGTGCCAACATCACCGCCTCCTCGACTACGGTGGGCGAGGGTCGGGTGGCGGTCCTCAAGTATGAGGTGGAGCTCTCCGACCCCGGACAGCTGGCCCGACTTCTCGCCGACATTCGTGGTGTCGACGGGGTGTTCGCCGCCTTCCGGCTCGCCAACGACCCGTCGGCGACGTGATCATCCACCCCATACCTGCCTGGGTCGCCGCCACCAACGCCTGGGTGGTCGCCGACGAGCCTGGCGGACGGGCAGTCATCATCGACGTGCCCCCCGAGCCGGAGCCGATCGGGGCGTTCCTGGCGAAAGAGGGACTGGCAGTGGTGGGTTTGCTGCTCACCCATGGCCACATCGACCACACCGGCGGCGCCGGCGCCATGGCTCGAATCACCGGTGCGATGACCTATGTCCATCCCGACGATGACTTTCTCACACTCCATCCCGCCGAGCAGCTTCGCGGCCTCTTCGGGATGGTCCCGCCAGGGGACTTCGACCCTCCCGAGGCCATCGAGGCTCTCCGTCATGGCGACAAGCTCGATCTGGCCGGCGTGACTCTCGAAGTGAGACACACCCCGGGACACACCCCGGGGCACTGCTGCTTCTTGGCGAGTGATGAGGGCGTCCTCTTCTCGGGCGATCAGCTCTTCGCCGGTAGCGTCGGCCGCACCGACCTCCCCGGGGGGTCCTACCAGTCTCTGATGTCCTCGATGCGGGCTCAGGTGATGACCCTCGACGACGGGGTGAGGGTCTTGCCCGGCCATGGGCCCGAGACCACCATCGGCCGGGAGAGACGCCACAACCCTTTCCTCACCGGTTTGTGATGGAACCGGGTGATCGGGCAGTGACCGGTGTCACCGGTAACCTCCGGCATCGATGAGTTTCCGACCCCCCAAGGGCACCGACGACCTGCTCGCGCCTGATTCTCAGACGTGGAGGGAGGCCCAGGCCGCGTGGGATGACTGGTCGGCGCGCTACGGCTATCCCCTGGTGGCGACTCCGATCTTCGAGGCCACCGATCTGTTCGAGCGTGGTGTGGGGGAGACCACCGACGTGGTCACCAAGCAGATGTTCACCTTCACCGACCGTGGCGGCCGCTCGATGACCCTCCGCCCCGAGGGGACCGCCGGTGTCGTCAGGGCATATCTCAACTCCGGTCACCAGGGTTCATGGAAAGGGGCCTATTCGGGGCCGTTCTTCAGGTATGAGCAGCCCCAGGGCGGGAGGCGACGCCAGTTCTGGCAGGTCGGGGTGGAGTACCTCGACGTGGTGAAACCGGTGGCCGATGCCGAGGTGATCGAGCTCGGGTACCGGTACCTCTCGGCGGTGGGGGTCCCCGGTCTCGAGTTGCTGATCAACAGTCTGGGCGATGCCAACTGTCGCCCGGCCTTCGTCGACGCCCTGCGCCAATACCTCGGCCAAAACCGATCGGTGCTGAGCGATGACTCGCTGAGGCTCATCGAGGTCAATCCGCTCCGGGTCCTCGACTCCAAGCTCGACCGACCCTTGCTCGCCGATCCTCCCCGGATGGCGGACTTCCTCTGTGTCCCCTGCGCAGACCACCACCGGTCGGTCATGGCAATCCTCGAGGATCTCTCGGTCCCGTTCGCCGAAGACGACACCCTGGTCAGAGGTCTCGACTACTACACCCGGACCACGTTCGAGTTCATCGGCCGGGGCCTGGACACGGCCCAGAACGCTGTGGGCGGTGGCGGCCGCTATGACGGACTCGCCGAGAGCCTCGGCGGCCCGCCGACACCGGGAGTCGGGTTCGCCCTGGGGCTCGACCGGATCATTCTCTCGGCCGGCGGCGAGCCGCCGGGCCATCTCGATGCCTTCCTGGTCTCCGCGACATCTCCCGAGGAGGCGATCGGGGTCGCCTCCCGCCTTCGGTCTCAGGGCATAAGAGTGGACTTCGACGGTGAGGGCCGGTCGGTCAAGGCCCAGTTCAGGATGGCGAATCGACTCGGCGCCCCGGTGATCCTGGTCTACCAGGGGCGGGGCCATCCCATCGACGCCCGGAGGGAGCAGGGTCGTGATCAGGTCCCCCTGTCCGAGGTAGGGAACTGGTTGAGAGGGACGAGATGATCCGGACCAACGGCGCCGGGAATATCGGGAAGCCCCACATCGGGTCGGTGGTGACGGTGGCAGGCTGGGTCCAGCGACGGCGGGATCACGGCGGGATCACGTTCCTAGACATTCGAGATGGCACCGGGCTGATCCAGGTGGTGGCCGACCCGGGACGGCTCCCGGTGGCGAGCGATCTCAAGATGGAGTACTGCGTTGCAGTCGAGGGCGAGGTCAGGGCCCGCCCCGAGGGCACCGAGAATCCGGAGATGCCCACCGGGAGGGTTGAGATCGGCGCCACCCGCATCGATGTGCTCTCGGCGGCTAAGACCACTCCCTTCCTCATCGACGACCGAACCGAGGTCGATGAGCAGGTCCGTCTCAAGTATCGGTACCTCGACCTGCGCCGGCCCCGGATGGCTGCCAACCTGCGGGCCCGCTCACGGGCCACTGCCGCCATCAGGAGGACGCTCGACGACTTGGGGTTCCTCGAGGTGGAGACGCCCACCCTGATCAACTCGACACCCGAGGGGGCCAGGGACATGCTGGTGCCCAGCCGGTTGCGCCCCGGTGAGTTCTACGCCCTGCCCCAATCTCCCCAGCTGTTCAAGCAGCTGCTGATGATCAGCGGGGTGGAGCGCTACTTCCAGATCGCCAGGTGTTACCGCGACGAGGACTTCCGGGCGGATCGTCAGCTCGAGTTCACCCAGCTCGATCTCGAAGGGTCCTTCTGGGAACGCGATGACGTCCTGTCCACGATCGAGCAGGTTCTGGCGGCGGTGGTGGGCGAACTCCGGGGTATCGAGGTCTCGCTCCCATTCCGCCGCCTGACCTGGCAGGAGTCGATGGAGCGATTCGGCACCGACAAGCCCGATCTCCGCTTCGAGATGGAGATCGTCGACCTGACCGCGATGGCCGCGGGTTCGGGCTTTGGGGTGTTCAAAGATGCGGTGGCCGCCGGGGGAGTCGTCAGGGGAGTCAACGTCGGCCCCCAGGAATGGTCGCGGGCCCGGGCGGATGCGATGACCGAACGGGCCAAGGAGCTCGGGGCCAGGGGTCTGGTCTGGATGGTGGTCGAGGATGGCGGAGGGGTGAGGTCGCCGGCCGCCAAGTTCCTCGAGCCCTTCGATATCGACGAGATCGTCGGGCAATTGGAGGCCTCTCCCGGTGACGTCCTGCTCATCATCGGCGATCGTTGGCGAACCACGGTCGAAGCCCTGGGGGGTCTCAGGTTGGATCTGGGCCGCCCGGCGGGCCATGACCGGCTCGAGTTCGTCTGGGTGGTCGACTTCCCACTGTTCGAGGAGGAGGACGACGGCTCCTTGACGTTCTCACATCACCCCTTCACCTCTCCACAGTCGATCGAATCGCTGCGCGAGGACCCGAAGAGCGCCCTGGCCAAGGCGTATGACGTGGTGGTCAACGGTGTCGAGCTGGGGAGTGGCTCGATCCGCATCCACGACCCGACGGTGCAACGTCAGGTGTTCGAGATCCTGGGGATAGATGCCGAGACCGCGGAGCGCCGATTCGGGTGGTTCCTCGAAGCCCTCGAATACGGGACACCACCCCATGGTGGGTTTGCATTCGGCGTCGACCGGCTGGTGATGGTGCTCCAGAACGAGGCCTCGATCCGGGAAGTCATCCCGTTCCCCAAGACCCAGACCGGCACCGACCCGATGACCGGTGCCCCGACCTGGGTGACGGACACCCAACTCGACGATCTGGGTATCGGGCTCGCGCGTGGGGCGATTGCCCGGCGGGACTCTGCCACGGGCGTCCCCTCGGGCGGACTGCCGTCGGAGGGTTGACGGTGGGTGCACCCGGCATCGGAAAGTCGGTTGGCGAAGCGCACCTCGATCGGGCTCGGTTGGTGAAGGACGGCCGGTATCTGTACATCGACCCGGAGCGCCGTGTGGTGATCGTCCGTCAGGGAGGGTCGACCGGCGACTTCTCTTGGGTCGAGCTCTGCGAGCAGGTGGCCGCCTCCGTAGGCTGACCAGGGTCGCCGGGCAGTTGGGCGAGGTCTCGTTAACCTCGCATCACCAGCCCACAACATGCATCTCATGGACAGCAACCAGATCCGCAAGGCGTTTGTCGAATTCTTCGTCGAGCGCGGCCACGAGCTCCGGCCCTCGGCCTCGCTGATCCCCGTCGACCCCACTCTCTTGCTGACCAATGCCGGGATGGTCCAGTTCAAGCCTTACTTTCTCGGTCAGGAGCCGGCACCCTGGCCCCGGGCTGTCTCGATCCAGAAGTGTGTCAGGACCATCGATATCGACATCATCGGGACCACCAAACGGCATCTCTCCTTCTTCGAGATGCTGGGGAACTTCAGCTTCGGCGACTACTTCAAAGAGACCGCCATCCCCTATGGCTACCAGTTCTGCACGGAGGTCCTGGGCCTCGACCCGGAGCGGATGTGGTACACGGTCCACGAGACCGACGACGAGGCCGCCGAGATCTGGGTCGATTCGGTTGGTGTCCCGCCGGAGCGAGTCCAGAGGGGTGGCAAGGACAACTTCTGGCAGATGGGGGTCCCCGGCCCGTGCGGACCGAGCTCCGAGATCTTCTGGGATCGCGGCCCGGACTTCGGCCCCGAAGGCGGCCCCATCGGGGGCGGTGAGGACCGATTCGTCGAGATATGGAACCTGGTCTTCATGCAGAACATCCAGGATGAGCCATATCATGTCGTCGGCGACCTCCCCGCCAAGAGCATCGACACCGGGATGGGACTCGACCGGGTCGCCACCGTGATGCAGGCGGTCGACTCGGTGTTCGACATCGACACCACCCGCCACGTCCTCCACGCCGCCGAGCGTCAGACCGGGCTCCACTACGGAAACTCAGCCCAGAGCGACGTGTCGCTTCGGATCCTCGCCGACCACGGCCGCACCGTCACCTTCCTCATTGGCGACGGGGTGGTTCCCTCCAACGACGGTCGGGGCCACGTCCTCCGCCGGGTGCTGCGGAGGGCAGTCCGACATGCATGGCAACACGGTGGTGAGGGGCTGGTGGTCCCCTCCTTGGTCGAGGCGACCATCGAGGTGATGGGTGACTCATACCCGACCCTGGTGGAGAAGTCCTCGTTCATCCTCGACGTGGCGACCCGTGAAGAGGAGCGTTTTCGCCGGACCCTGGAGTCGGGGCATCAGCTCCTCGACACCGAGCTCGGCGAGAGCGGTGCGGTGCTCAGCGGGTCCACGGCCTTCAAGCTCCATGACACCTACGGCTTCCCCATCGAGCTCACCAGTGAGATCGCCGCCGAGCGCGGCGTCGAGGTCGACGTCGAGCAATTCGAGGCCGAGATGTCGGTACAGCGCGAGCGAGCTCGAGCGGCATGGAAGGGCATCGACTCCGCCGAGGCCGAAGTGGCCTACCGGGACATCCTCGAGACCCACGGGTTGTCCCGTTTCCTCGGGTACGACCTGGAGAGATCCGAAGGGACCATCCTGGCGATGCTCCTCGACGGCGATCCGGTGACTCAGGCGGGGGACGGCCAACTCGTCGAGGTCTTCCTCGATCGCACCCCTTTCTACGGCGAGTCCGGTGGCCAGGTGGGGGACATCGGGGCCATCGAGAGTGAAACCGGGCTCCTGCTAGTCCTGGACACCAAACACGCGGTGCAGGGGCTCCATGGCCACCGCGGGCGGGTGGAGCGGGGCTCCCTGGTGGTCGGCCAACAGGTGACCGCTGTCATCGACGGCATCCGAAGGGAGGCGATCAGAAAGAGCCATACCGGAACCCATGTCCTCCATTGGGCCTTGCGCGACGTCTTGGGCGACCACGCCGGACAGGCGGGCTCGCTGGTCGAGGCTGGGCGGCTCAGGTTCGATTTCTCACATTTCGGCCAGGTCCCCCAGCAGGAGCTGGCCCTGATCGAAGCCGAGGCCAACCGAAGGCTCATCGCCAATCATCAGGTGACCACGGTGGTGACGTCCAAGGAGGAGGCTCAGGCGATGGGTGCCATCGCCTTCTTCGGCGACAAGTACGGCGAGACGGTTCGGGTGGTCAGAGTCGGTGACTTCTCCACAGAGTTCTGCGGTGGGACCCACACCTCGACTTCGGCGCAAGTGGGACCGCTGATCATCCTCTCCGAGTCGTCGATCGGGTCCAACCTACGCCGGGTCGAGGCTCTCACCGGCGTCAGCGCCTACGACCATCTGGTTGATCTTCGGGAGACCCTCTACGACGCTGGTCGCCTGCTCAGGACCGGCAACCCCTCCGAGGTGCCGGCTCGTCTCGAACAGCTTTTGGAGCGTGTCGAGGGGCTCGAGGCAGAGTTGGATGCCATCAGGAACCAGCGACGTGGCTCGATGGCCGCAGAATTGGCAGAAGGCGCCATCAAGGTAGGAGAGGTGTCCTTGTTGATCTCCTCCGCTGGCGAGGTCGACCCCGATGGCCTCCGTCAGATAGCCCTGGGCGCTCGTGACCGACTCCAGGGCCCGGCGGTGGTGGTGATCGGGTCCATGGCAGACGGCAAGGGGGCCATGGTTGCCGCGATCACGCCCGACCTGGTGGCGCGTGGTGTGTCGGCGGGAGACTTGATCGCAGGCGCGGCCGCCGAGCTGGGCGGGGGTGGATCCCGTGATCCAGAGCTGGCACAGGCGGGCGGGCCCAACGGGTCACGTTTGGGTGAGGCGCTGGAGCTGGCCCGGGAGCAGGCGGAGGAGGCGCTCTCAGCCCTGTGAGACGCGTGATCGGCGTCGACTACGGGCGCAAACGGGTCGGTTTGGCCATGTCCGACCCTCTGGGGATGACCGCCCGACCACTGGAAGTCGTGCCCCGCTCGCTGGCGGTCGACCGGGTCGCCCAACTCGCCGAAGAGCATGAGGTGGACACCATCGTGGTCGGGTTGCCCCGACCGCTTGGCGGCGGCGACTCCGATTCTGCGCGATTGGCCCGGGAGCTCGGAGATCAGATCCAATCGGCGACCGGTGTGGAGGTGGTGTTCGTCGACGAGCGCTACACATCGAAAATTGCCGAAGAATCACTACTCGAAGCGGGCGTGAGGCGCCGGTCCAGGCGCATCACCGTCGACAAGGTGGCAGCGGCGATCATCCTCCAGGGATACCTCGACGGGAACTCGCGCCGGAGCGGAGACGTCAAAGGCACTGGTGCCCGATGACACTTGAGCCCACCCCCGACCAGGCTGCTTGGTCGCGCGCCGCAAAGGTTGCGGGCGCGATTGGCATGGTGATCCTCGCTGCAGTGGTGGTTGTGGGTGGCGCCTCGTACCTGGGGCGGATGGTTGGTGGTGCCTTGGGCCCCGAACAGGTGGGGAGCATCCCGGTGGATGTCGAGCCTGGCCAACCGGTCACCATCGAGGTACCGGTCGGCTCCTCTGGCCAGGACATTGGTGCGATTCTCGCCGCCAACGGGGTGGTGAGGTCGGCGCTCGAGTTCGAAGTGGCGGTCCGCAACGTGGACGCAGCCGAGAGGCTCAAGGCCGGCACCTATGACTTCCTGACCGTGATGGACCCTGCGGAGGTGGTGGCGATGTTGGTCGCCGGGCCGGCACCTTCGGTTTACCGGGTCACCATCATCGAAGGTCTCCGGGTGGAGGAGATCCTGGTGGCCCTGGCAGAGAAAACCCCGCACGATTACGACGCCTACGCCTCTGCTCTCCTCGGTGGAGAGGTCTCCACCTCGATCCGTGACATGCCCCAAGACCCCACGCTCGCCGACTGGGAGGGGCTCCTCTTCCCCGACACCTATGAATTCTCGAGGAGTGCCGGGCCCATCGCCATCCTCCAGAGGATGGCTTCGACCATGGAACAGCGGGTGGACAGCATCGACTGGGAGGCCTGGGAGGCCCTCGGTCACACCAGGTACCAGGGGATAGTTCTGGCATCACTCATCGAGAGCGAGGTCCGCGTCGACACCGAGCGTGTCATCGTGTCCAGCGTGATCCACAACCGCTTGGCGGCCGGGATGCGACTCGAGCTCGACGCCACCGTCCTCTATGCCCTGGGCACCAGGGACATCGCCGAATTCGACCGGGAGTTCGACTCGCCTTACAACACATACGTGGCGGATGGGCTGCCACCGACCCCGATCTCGGCGCCGGGGCGCTCTTCGCTGGAGGCCTCCGCCGCCCCAGCAGCCACGCCATATTTGTTCTATGTCCTGGCCGATCTCGAGGGGAACCACGTCTTTGCCGAGACCATCGAGGAGCACCAGGCCAATGTCGCCAGGGCGCGTGAGGACGGGGTCTTGCCCTGAGCCTCCTGGCACACTGGGCCCCATGGCTCCGGTGTGGCGATTCGCGTTGGTTGGAGACCCTGTTGAGCACTCGCTTTCGCCCCTGATCCAGAATGCCGCCCTGGAGGTGGCCGGGTTGGTGGGTGAGTACCGGGCCATCCGCGCCGACTATGCCATCCTCGACGAGGTCATCAGGGATCTGCATGAGGGTGGGTTGGACGGCGCGAATGTCACCATGCCCCTCAAACCGGCCGCCCTCGAGAGATGCGACCGACTGACCGCCGAGGCCCAGAAAGCCGGATCGGTCAACAGCCTCCGGGTCAGGGATGGCGTTCTCGAGGGGCACTCGACCGACGTGGTTGCCTTCGACACCTCTTACGCGCTGCTTGGCGACGCCCCGGCTCTCCTGGTGCTGGGTTGGGGAGGTGCGGCGAAGGCGGCGGTTGCGGCATGGCCGGGCGACGAGGCCCATGTGTCAGCCCGCGACACGGCAAAGCTGGCCGGTGCGGGGGTCCCAGGCAAGATCGTCAAACAAGTTCGCTGGAGCGAAGGGATCCCGGGGGCACTGGTGGTCAATGCCACACCGCTGGGAATGCATGGCGAGACCCTTCCCCACGGGGTCCGCACCGGGGCGGCGGCGCTGATCGACCTTCCTTATGCAACGGCACCGACACCGGCGGTGATCGCGGCCAACGACGCTGGGATTCCGGTGTTGGATGGCATCGCATTCCTGGCGTCACAAGCGACCGCCTCCTTCGAGTGGTGGACCGGGGTTGCCGTAGACTCGGGGTACCTCGAGTCCGTGGCCAGAAACGCCTAAAGCGCCCGAGGCATTAGGCCGAAATGGATGCGAGGCTTAACACAAGGAGCTGAAGTGTCTCTTTCCGGGAATCTGGGATTCGTCTCGCTCGACGAAGTTCTCCGTCTGCTGACCCGTTCCAAGCAGCGTGGGGCTGTCGACGTGCGTGGCGAGAAGGTACGTGGGCGTGTCTTCGTCGATCGTGGCGGTGTGTCGCTCGCCACCACCTTCACCGACGAGAGCCTTTATCGTCATCTCATCAAGTCCGGGCTGATCGACAGTGCCAAGCTGGGCACCATCTCAACCGGTGGAGCCGATCTGAGCTCGATAACCGATCAGGACGGCGGCGCACTGTCGGCGCTCCTTCGGGAGATGTCGGTCGAGAGCATCTATCAGCTCGGTCTCCAGGGTGAGACCTTCGAGGTCGTGGAGAGCGAGACCTCTCCTTACGCCAATCCCAAGCCCTTCGAGCTCGAGGACCTGATCGCCGACTCCAAGCAGCGTTTCACCGACTGGGTCGAGGTCAAGGCAATCATCTCCGACCTCGACCGCAATCTCGAGTTCCGTCACGAGCTAGGGGATCGCGACCAGGTGACCATCGCCAAGGACGCCTGGCGCCTGCTCAGCGAGGTCGGCCGGGGGAGCAGCGTTCGCGCTCTTGCCGACGAGTTGGGCACTACCGAGTTCTGGACCGCCCGTATCGCAGCCGGGCTCGTCGAGGACGAGCTTCTCGCCATGGAGACGGTCGAGGCCACCCCGACACATGTCAGAGAGCCCGTGGCCAGTTTCGAGACCGCACCTATCGAGTACGCCGAGCCTGTTTCCGGCGCCAATGGGTCAACAGAGCCCCTCGAGTCGGAGGTCCATGTGGATCCCAACCAGTCATGGTGGAGGGAGCCGGTGGCCGGCGAGACCAGTGATGAGGTCGAGCCCGACGCCGACCAGGCGATCGCGGCCGCGATAGAGGGTGACCAGGCATGGGGTGAGAGTCAGCCTGCGGTGGAGTCCCCGGTCGAGACCCGGGACACCACCGGCCACGCCGAGGTCGAGGAGGACACTGAGGCCTTCCTGGAGAAGGTGTTCTCGGACATGGAGCCCGCCGAAGAGCCGGACGAGGGTTACGGCTTGCTCCGTCGCCGGCGCATGGGCACCCTTCGCGATCTCTCCAACGAATAGCCGCCCACCCCATCTCTCCCACTAGGTTGCCCCAGCGGTGACCCTCGTCTTAATCGCCTTGATCGGTGGCCTGATCGGTCTGGCCGCTCATGACCTCGCCATCCAGGGCTTGACCGACGACATGCCGCTCCGGCCCTTGACCGGCACCTGCCCCCAGTGCCACCAGCGACGGGGCTGGCTCAAGGCACGCTGTGGTCAATGCGGCCGCCGGGTGCAGCGCGAGCCGGTGGTGGCGATCACCGGGGCCCTGGTGGCAGCCGGGTTCTACCTGGGTCTCGGGCTCACCTGGCTGCTCATCCCATATCTCGGATTCCTCGCCCTGAGCATGGCCCTCCTTGTCACCGACCTCGAGGAATTCCGAATCGTCGACCGGCTGAACATCAGGGGGACATTGGTCCTGCTCGTCGCCCTCTCCGGAGTGGCGCTGGCGATTGGGGCTGGCGGGGCCCTGGTGAGGGGCCTCCTTGGCGCCGCCGCCTACTTCACCGGGGCAACGGCGATGTGGCTCTTGGTGCGAGGCCGGGGTTTCGGGGCCGGAGACGTCAAGCTGGCCCCTCTGCTCGGCTTGTTCACCGCCTTTGTCTCGTGGGGGACCCTCGGGTGGGCGGTGTTCGCCATGGCCGTGATCGGCGGGGCAGTGGGGATCGGGATGCTGGCGATGGGTGCAGCCAAGATGAAGACCGAGCTTCCCTATGGCCCGCCGATGATCATGGGCGCCTGGCTGGCGGTGGTGCTCGCCGGGATCGGGTCGATTCCACTTCCGTCGTAGCATCTCGTCGATGCTGAGATTCCTCACCGCCGGCGAGTCCCATGGCCCCGGCCTGGTGACCATCGTGGAGGGGCTCCCAAAGGGCCTCGAGGTGACATCCGACGACTTCTCGCGGGAGCTTGCCCGTCGCCGTCATGGGTACGGGCGCGGGGGCCGGATGCAGGTGGAGACCGATGACTTGGAGATCATCGCCGGGATTCGCCATGGGCGCACCCTCGGATCTCCGGTGTCGGTGATGGTGAGGAACACCGAATGGCCCAATTGGTCAGAAGTCATGGCGGTGGAGCCAAGGGGACCTGCAAAGGCCATCACCCGCCCACGCCCCGGCCACGCCGACCTCGCCGGGATGCTCAAGTTCGACACCGACGACGCCCGTGACATCCTGGAGCGAGCGTCGGCCAGGGAGACCGCCGCCAGGACCATCGCTGGGGTGCTTGCCCGAAAGGTGTTGGCCGCGGTGGGGGTCGACGTGGTCAGCCACGTGGTCTCGATCGGGGAAGTCAGAAGCGAGGGGCCTGCCCCGGGGGGCGATCAGGGCGCCGACGTCGATGCCAGCGAGGTGAGGTGCCTCGATCCGGGGGCCGAAATACGGATGATCGCCGCCATCGATCAGGCACGGGCGGCCAAGGACACCCTTGGCGGGGTCTTCGAGGTGCTCGCCTACGGGGTGCCACCGGGGATCGGGTCTCATGTCCACTACGACCGGCGTCTCGATTCCCTCCTCGCCCAGGCGGTGATGTCGATACCGGCGATCAAGGGCGTCGAGATCGGCGACGGGTTCGAGGTGGCAGCCCTGCCCGGTTCCAAGGCCCACGACGAGATCTACCTGACGGATGGGATCCTCGGCCGTGGCTCGAATCGTGCGGGAGGGGTCGAAGGCGGGATCAGCAACGGCGAGCCGATACGCGTGCGGGCTGCGATGAAGCCCATCTCGACCCTCATGCGGCCCCTGCACACCGTGGACATGGCAACCGGGGAGGAGGCTCAGGCAGTGCGGGAACGCGCCGACGTGTGCGCGGTGCCGGCGGCGGCGGTGGTAGGCGAGCAGATGGTTGCCCTGACCATCGCCCCCGAGATGCAGCGAAAGTTCGGTGGCGACACCGTCGAGGAGTTCAGGGAGGCGGTGGACCGGTACCGCCGGCGCCTGGCCGAGCGGGTCACATGACCCTTCTGTGGCTCATCGGGCTGATGGGGACCGGCAAGACCACGGCGGGGCGCAGGGCGTCCGAGATCCTCGGGGTGGGGTTCATCGACACCGATCAACTGGTGGAGGAGCGCGCAGGGATGCGGGTGCCCGACATCTGGGAGCTTGGAGGGGAGCCGCTGTTCAGGGAGCATGAGCGGTTGGCCATCGCCGGGATGAAAGGCCACACCGGCATCGTGGCTACAGGTGGCGGAGCTGTCCTCGACCCGACCTCCCGGGACGCAATGAGGAGATCGGGACATGTGATCTGGTTGGAGGCGGCCCCGGAGATCATCGCCGGGCGGATCGCAGCGGGCGGTCGGCCTCTGCTGCTCCGCGAGGGCGCTCTCGAACTGACACTTCGGGAGCTCCTCGAGAAGCGAAGGGAGGCTTACGCCAGCGCGGCGACCGAGAGAATCGACACCGGACCGCTGGATGTGGAGGAAGTGGCCGCCGAGATAGCGACGAGATGGCCCGCCTGACGGTCGCCGGGGTCACCGAGGTGATCATCGGGGCCGGCCTACCCGATGACCTGCTCCCTGAGAGCCCCAAACGACGCCAGGCCGCCATTCTGACCCAGCCGGCCGCTACTTCCCGGGCCCTCGAGATCGCCGGCCGGCTGAGAGGCGAGGGCATCCACAACGAGGTGATCGGGCTCCCGGATCGCGACGAGGCCAAGACCTTGGCGGTGGCTGCGTCGGTCTATGAGGCCCTGGCCCGCATGGGTCTGACCGTTCACGACACCGTCGTCGGGGTCGGCGGTGGGTCGGTCACCGACCTGGCCGGTTTCGTGGCCGGCACCTGGCTGAGGGGCGTGGAGGTGGTTCATTTCCCAACCACCTACCTGGGCGCGATCGATGCGGCTGTGGGAGGCAAGACCGGTGTCAACATCGCCGGCAAGAACCTGGTCGGGGTCTTCTGGCACCCGACGAGGGTGGTGGTGGACACCCAGCTGCTCCAGCTCCTTCCGCCGGGCCTGATCCGTGAGGGCCTGGCCGAGGCATACAAGGCCGGGTTGGTCGGTGACCCCGAGCTGGCCGACCTGCTCACCACCAAGGGCCGGGAGGCCCCGATAGACGAGGTGGTATCCCGCGCCCTGGCCGTCAAGATCCGGCTGGTGGATCTGGACCCTCTGGACCGGGGGGTGAGAGCCTTTCTCAACTTCGGGCACACCATCGGGCACGCCATCGAGTACGCCTCTCCTCTCTCACATGGGGAGAGCGTCGCGCTGGGGATGGTCGGCGCCTCGAAGGTGTCCGAGGCCCGAGTGGGATTCGCCTCCCATGACCAGGTGGTCGGCACCTTGGCAACCCTGGGGCTTCCGATCTCTGCAGACGGGTTGGATGTCGCCCGAGTGCGCGACCTGGTGAATCGTGACAAGAAGAGGGATGAGCGCGGGAGCCGGATGGTCCTGCTCAGGGCCATAGGTGACCCTTTCGTGACCCATGTCTTCGAGGACGACGTGCAGATGGCGCTGGGCGCGATCGGCATCTGAGACGGGGTACCGTCCCGGCCGGAGTCTTCCAGGGAGCCCATTGATCAGCACCAACGACGTCCGGCCCGGCATGGCCCTCGACCTCGATGACGGCCTGTTCTCGATCGTCGAGTACCAGCACGTCAAGCCGGGAAAAGGCAGGGCCTTCGTGCGGATGCGGTTGAAGAGGCTGGATACCGGCCAGGTCCTCGATCGGACTTTCCGGGCCGACGAGAACGTCCAGCAGGCCAGGATCGATCGAGCCGACCATCAGTATCTGTACACCGACGATTTGGGATACCACTTCATGAATCTCTCCGACTACGGCCAGGTGGTCCTGTCGGCAGAAGATGTCGGCGATGCAGCCGGGTACCTCATCGACGGGATGACGGTGAGCATCGCCCTGTATCAGGGGACCGCCATCGGAGTCGAGCTCCCGGCTGCGGTGGAGATGGAGGTCACCTACGCAGAACCAGCGGTCAAGGGCGACACCCGGACCTCTGCCACCAAGCTGGTGAGATTGGAGACCGGCATCCAAGTTCAAGTGCCGCTCTTCGTCGACCAGGGCGACCGGATCAAGGTGGACACCAGGACGGGTGAGTACCTGACCCGGGCATGAGCATCCCGAGGCCAATCACCATCGGGGCCGCCCTCACCGTCACACAGCTCGCAGGTGTCATCGGGCTCGAAATCTCAGAGGTGGAGGCGGTCTTGAAAGCGCAGGGTGAGCCCTCCGGCCCCGACGACATCGTCGCCGGCCACCTGGCGGTCGAGGTGGGGCGCGCCCTGGGAGTGGCCCTGGCGATCGAGGCCCGAGACCTCGCGCTGGAGTATCTGTACTCCTTCGAGACCTCGGGGAGCCCGCCGGAGATGGAGGGCCGAGCCGGTCGGCTGGCTCGAGCGGTCCTCGATGACCTCGACGGGCTCGACTCTCGCATCGAGGAGGTCTCGGAGCACTGGTCCGTCTCCCGGATGCCGGTTGTCGACCGCAATGTCCTCAGGATCGCCTTGCACGAATTGGAGCACCATCCATCGATCCCCACCGCGGTGGTGGTCTCCGAAGCAGTGCGTCTGGCCAGCACCTACTCCACCGAGAAGTCGGCTTCGTTCGTCAACGGTGTCCTCTCCGCCTTGGCCCGCATCGCAAGAGGGGAGTGAGCTCGCCTCACCACCGGTCTCCGGTTAACGTCGCTAGTGCCTTTAAGGACGGTCCAGTGAGGCCGGGAAGGAGCTCGATGGGGATCACCCCACATCTGACCGGGGGGCGTAGATGCCCCAGGTGATGAATGGCGACGACATAGAGCGCGCCATCCGACGCATTGCCCACGAGATCATCGAGACCCATCGTGGCGCCGAGGGCATGGTCATCGTCGGCCTGCGAACCAGGGGTGTACATCTGGCTCGGCGGCTGGGGGCCACTGTCGAAGGTTACGAGCACACCCTGGTGCCTGTCGGTGAGCTGGACGTCGGTGCCTATCGCGATGACCGGGCGACTCGGCCCGTGACCACCCCAGCCACGACCATCCCGGTCGACATCACCGATCGTCATCTGATCATCGTGGATGACGTTCTCTACACGGGCCGAACGGTGCGAGCCGCCCTGGACGCTCTCTCCGACATCGGCAGGGCGTCGACCACCGAGCTGGCGGTGATGGTGGACCGTGGTCATCGCGAGCTGCCGATCAGGGCGGACTACGTGGGCAAGAATCTCCCCACCTCCAAAGACGAGAGGGTCCATGTCCGGGTCATGGAAGTCGATGGCGATGAAGGTGTCTGGATCGAGAGACGGGCCGCATGAAGTCGTTCCTGGGCGTCAGGCATCTCACTCGGGACGACCTGGAAGACCTCGTCGCTCGGGCGGCATGGTATGGGTCGACCCGGCTCGAGGCTCCAGGGCCGCTGGACGGCCTCACCATGGGAGCGCTGTTCTTCGAGCCCTCCACCAGGACACGGCTCTCCTTCGAGGTGGCCGCCCGCAGACTGGGGGCTCACACCCTCACCTTCTTCCCCGAGCAGTCTTCGCTGACCAAGGGCGAGACGCTCCAGGACACCGCGCTCACGGTGTCGTCGCTCGGCGTCGAGATCCTGGTGGTGAGGCATTCCACCGAAGGGGCTCCCGACTCGATCCATCGTTGGACCGGCCGGCCGGTGATCAACGCCGGGGATGGGGCGAACGAGCACCCCACACAGGCGCTCGGCGATCTCCTCACGCTGCAGCGCCGCTTCGGGACCATCGCCGGCCTCTCGGTGGCCATCGTTGGGGACGTCTCCCATTCCCGAGTCGCGGGCAGCCTGACGCACGCTCTGCCTACCCTGGGCGCCGAAGTCACCCTGGTGGGGCCTTCGGAACTGCTTCCGACCGCCACCGAGACCGCTCTGTCGACCTCCGACGACTTCGACCGGGTCGTGGGCGGGGTGGACGTCGTGTACCTGCTCAGGGTTCAGAAGGAGCGCGGAGCCAACATCGACTCCGACTACAAAACGAGATTTCAGATGGGCGCGGATCGGGCTGCCCGGATGCGCACTTCGGCGGTGGTGATGCACCCCGGCCCGATGAACCGCGGCCTCGAGATATCAGATGAGGTGGCCGACGGGCCTCGCTCTTTGGTGTTGGAGCAGGTGAGCAATGGTGTGCCGGCGCGGATGGCGGTGCTGGCGGCGATCGGGGAGGGTCTTCGATGATCAGAATCGCCGGAGGCACGGTCCTGACCCCGGAGGGCATGATGCTCGCCGACGTTTGGGTGGCCGGTGACACAATCATTGCCCTCGGCAGCGAAGGGCCATCGGCCGTTCAGGTGGTAGATGCGACGGGCATGCTGGTGGGCCCGGGCCTCGTCGATCTGCACACCCATCTCCGTGAGCCGGGCCAGACCTGGAAGGAAGACATCGAGAGCGGCACTCGGGCCGCTGCGGTGGGCGGCTACACGGCGGTGGTCGCCATGCCCAACACCATCCCGCCGATCGACTCCCCGGAAGTCGCTGCGGCGGTGACCGCATCGGGACGGTCTGCCGGCCTGGCGCTGGTGATGCCGGCTGGATCCCTGACAGCCGGAAGGTCGGGGAAGGCTCCGAGTGATGCCGAGGCCCTGTATCGGGCCGGCGTTCGTGTGTTCACCGACGATGGGGAGACTGTCTGCGACCCGAACGTGCTCGCCGAGGCGATGCGGAACCTGGCCCGACTGCCAGGGGCGGTGGTCGCCCAGCACGCCGAGGGCCCCCTCCTTACCCGGGGACCCCAGCTCCAAAATCGCGAAACGGCCAGGTCACCAGGGCCGGGAGACATGCCCTCGGATGCGGAGCACTCGGTGGTGGCCAGAGACCTCCAGCTCGCAGCGGAGTCCGGGGCCCACTATCACGTGCAGCACGTCTCGACCGCCGAGACCGTGGCGCTGGTCAGGGCGGCAAAGACGGAAGGGCTGAGGGTCACCGCCGAGGTCACGCCTCATCACCTGTCGTTCGATGAGTCGGCCGCTGCCGGCCTCGACACCAACTTCAAGATGTACCCGCCGCTTCGTCCCTACTCAGACCGAATGGCGGTGACCGCGGCCCTGATCGATGGGACCATCGATGCGGTGGCCACCGATCATGCACCACACACCGTTGCCGAGAAAGCGGTGCCCTTCAGCGGAGCCCCTCGAGGGGTCATCGGTCTCGAAACCGCGGCGCCGGCGGTATGGGAGGTGATGTCGGACCCGGTCAGATTCTTCGAGGTCACCAGTGTCCTACCGGCGCGAATCGCCGGTCTGACACGACACGGAGTGCCGCTCACCGTCGGGTCTCCGGCCAACCTCGTGGTCTTCGACCCGAGCGCCCGGTGGGTTCCTGAGAGCTTCGTGTCGAAATCGTCGAACAGCCCCTACCTGGGCCGGACGATGACGGGGAGGGCGATGCTCACCGTGTTCGAGGGCACCATCACACATCAGCTCGAGGGAGTGGCATGAAGCCCCATCGACCCGCCCTCCTGGCCACCGCCGACGGCGCCGTCTTTCGGGGGCGCTCGGCGGGCGCCGCCGGCATCACCACAGGTGAAGCCGTGTTCAACACGGCGATGACCGGCTACCAGGAGATAATCACCGACCCGTCCTATGCCGGGCAGGTGGTGGTGATGACCTCCCCTCACATCGGCAACTACGGGGTGAGCTCTCACGACCTCCAATCACTTCGGCCAGCGGTGAGTGGATTGGTGATGCGGTCGATGGCCCGGAGGCAGTCAAATTGGCGGGCAGAGGGAAGCCTCGATGACTTCCTCCTCGACCACGGCGTGGTCACGGTGAGCGAGGTCGACACCCGCAGGCTCACCCGTCATATCCGCGACCGGGGTGCGATGCCAGTGGCGATGGGGACCGATGTCGACGAGGTCGAACTCCTGGAGCTGGCGGCGAAGGCTCCTCGGATGGAGGGCCTGGACCTTGCCTCTGGGGTCAGCACACCGGTGCCCTACCGTGTGGAGACCCGGCTGGACCCGAAGGGGCTGGTGGTGGCGGTGGATCTCGGGATCAAGACCGACATCCTGACCAACCTCACCGGCCGTGGCTACCACGTCGCAGTAGTGCCGGCTCGGTCGACCGCCGCAGAGGTGCTGGCGATGCGGCCCGATGGAGTCTTCGTATCGAATGGGCCGGGTGACCCGGAGCCCCTGGTCACCGCCACCGAGATGCTCCGCGGCGTCTTGGGAAAGGTGCCGGTGTTTGGGATCTGCCTCGGCCATCAGGTGCTGGGCCTGGCGGTCGGGGCCCGGACCTACAAGCTCCCGTTCGGGCATCACGGTGGGAATCACCCGGTTCGTCGTCTCGACGATGGCAGGGTCGAGATCACCTCCCAGAACCACGGATTCGCCGTTGATCTCTGGCCCATGACCGGGGAGGAAGCCCCCGCCCGTCACGGCCTGGTCGGCCCTGAGCTGCTCCCAGCGGTGGTCGACACCGATTACGGCACACTGCGGTCGACCCACCAGAACCTCAACGACGGCACGTTGGAGGGTATGGCGCTCGATGCTGCCGGGGCGTTCTCCGTTCAGTACCACCCGGAGGCGGCGCCGGGCCCACGAGATGCCCGGGGGCTCTTCGACCGGTTCACCACTCTCATCGAGGGGCGTGACTGATGCCGGGCCGTGGTGATATACGGTCGATCCTCCTCATCGGCTCGGGCCCGATCATCATCGGCCAGGCCGCCGAGTTCGACTACTCGGGGACGCAGGCGGCCAAGGTGTTGAGGAGCCAGGGTTATCGGGTGGTCCTGGTCAATTCCAACCCGGCCACCATCATGACCGACCCCGAGTTCGCCGACGCCACCTACATCGAGCCGATCACCCCCGAGGTGGTGACCGAGATAATCGCCCGCGAGCGCCCCGATGCGCTCCTGCCCACCATCGGGGGTCAGACCGCGCTCAACATCGCCGCCGATCTGGCGCGGAGGGGCGTCCTCGATCGCTACGGGGTCGAGATGATCGGGGCCGGCCCCGAGGCCATCGACCGGGCCGAGGATCGCGGCCAGTTCAAAGAGACCATGGAGTCGATCGGGCTCGAGGTGCCCAGATCCGGTTACGCCCGCTCGATGGGGGAGGCTCTCAAGATCGCCGGCGAGATCGGCTTCCCGGTCATGGTCAGGCCGTCGTTCATCCTCGGAGGAGGCGGCACCGGGATCGCGCACGACGAGGACGAGTTCCTCGAGGTGGCCCGGCATGGCCTGTCGACCTCACCGGTGGGGGAGATCCTTGTGGAGGAATCGGTGCTGGGATGGAAAGAGTTCGAGTTGGAGGTGATGCGCGACTCGGCCGGGAATGCCGTCATCGTCTGCTCCATCGAGAACTTCGACCCCATGGGGGTGCACACCGGCGATTCGATCACTGTGGCGCCGATCCAGACCCTCTCCGACCGCGAGTACCAGGAGATGCGTGACGACGGGATCAGGATCCTGGAGGCCATAGGAGTGGCGACCGGGGGGTCGAACGTCCAGTTTGCCGTGGATCCGGCCACCGGTAGGCGGCTGGTCATCGAGATGAACCCCCGGGTGTCGCGATCGTCCGCCCTGGCCTCCAAGGCCACCGGGTTCCCCATCGCCAAGATCGCCGCCCTCCTCGCCGTTGGCTTCACCCTCGACGAGATCGCCAACGACATCACCGGGGCCACACCGGCGTCATTCGAGCCAGCCCTCGACTACGTGGTGGTAAAGGTGCCCAGGTTCGACTTCGCCAAGTTCCCGACGGCTCCCACCAAGCTGGGGACATCGATGAGGAGTGTCGGTGAGGCGATGGCCATCGGCAGGACCTTCCCCGAAGCCCTACAGAAGGCTCTGCGCAGCCTCGAGAACGGCCGGGCGGGGCTCAACGCCGACCCCGCCGAGGAGACTCTCAAGCGTGTCGACCGCCACGAGCTGGCAGAGATGGTCACGGTGGCCCGGCCGGAGCGGGTCTTCGCCATCGGGGAAGCATTGCGTCGCGGATGGGAGATCGATGAGGTGGCCCGCCTCTCCGGTGTCGATCCCTGGTTCATCGATCAGATGGCGGCGATCGTCGAGGTCCGGGGCCTCGTCGAGACGGACCGGGGCATCGATGCCCTGCGCCAGGCCAAGAGACACGGGTTCTCCGACCGTCAGATCGCTCATCTGTGGGGCATGGAGGAAGAAGAGGTCCGTGACCGGCGAATCGAGGACGGGATCGTCACCACCTTCAAGACAGTGGACACCTGCGCCGCCGAGTTCGAGGCCTCCACGCCCTACATGTACGGCACCTTCGAGGACGAGAGCGAGGTCCGACCCACCGATCGGCCGAGGGTCATCGTCCTTGGCTCCGGCCCCAATCGGATCGGCCAGGGCATCGAGTTCGACTATTGCTGTGTGCACGCCAGCTATGCCCTGAAAAAAGCCGGGTATGAGACCGTGATGGTCAATTGCAACCCCGAGACGGTCTCCACCGACTACGACACTTCCGACCGCCTCTACTTCGAGCCGCTCACCATCGAGGACGTCCTTGCGGTGATCGATGCCGAGCAGCCCGTGGCCGTGGTGGTGCAACTGGGGGGCCAGACACCCCTCAACCTGGCACTGTCCCTGTCAAAGGCCGGCGTGAGGATCGCCGGTACAACACCTCAATCGATCGCACTCGCCGAGGACCGCGAGCAGTTCGCCGAGATCTGCCGCAATCTCGGGATCAAGCAGCCGCCTGCCGGGTCCGCCTCATCGGCGGCCGAGGCCGAAGACGTCGTCGACTACATCGGGCTCCCCGTCATGGTCCGTCCCTCGTTCGTCCTCGGCGGGCGCAAGATGCGTGTGGTTTACAGCCTGGAAGAGCTGGCCCGGTACGTGAGGGAGATATATGGGGAGGACGACCCCGAGATCACCGGCAACCCGATTCTCATCGACCGTTTTCTCGAGTCGGCGGTCGAAGTCGATGTCGACGCGGTTTACGACGGCAAGGAGCTCTTGGTCGGCGGCGTCATGGAGCACGTCGAGGAGGCGGGGATCCACTCTGGCGACTCCGCTTGTGTCACCCCGCCGCCAACCATCTCCGACGAGGCGATGAAGGAGATACTCCATGTAACCCGGGAGCTGTCACAAGCCCTCGAGGTCAGGGGGTTGATCAACATCCAGTTCGCGGTGAAGGGCTCGGATGTTTTTGTCCTAGAGGCCAATCCCCGGGCGAGCCGGACCGTTCCCTTCATCTCCAAGGCGAAGGCCATCCCCCTGGCCAGCATCGCGGCTCGCGTGATTATGGGGGCCAGCATCGAAGAGCTTCGTGAGGAGGGCCTGGTCCCGACGGTCGGGACCCGAGGGTTCGTAGCCGTCAAGGATGCGGTCCTTCCGTGGGAGCGCTTCCCCGAGGAGGACTCGGTTCTCGGTCCCGAGATGAAGGCCACTGGCGAGGTCATGGGGATCGGTGAGGACGTTGGGACTGCGTTCGGCAAGGCTCTGCTGGCTGCCGGGCATGCTCTCCCCGACCGGGGCCGGGTCTTCCTCTCCTTCGCCGACCGCGACAAGCCGATGGGGCTGGCGGTGGCCCAGGCCTTTGTGATGCTCGGCTTCGAGTTGGTGGCGACTCAAGGCACCGCCCGATACCTGGGGCATCACGCCGTTGATGCCGAGCGGGTGCACAAGGTGGGGGAGGGGCCACGCGACATCGGCGAGCGACTCGAGAACGGTGAGATCAACCTGGTCATCAACACCCCTCGTGGTGGTCGGGCCCGATCCGACGGGTCGGCGATAAGACGTGCCGCCAGAATCCACTCCGTCCCCTGCGTGACGACCATCCAGGGCGCCCTCGCCGTGGCGAGAAGCCTGCGCAGCGGCCCCGGGGCCATCGCCCGACCCAGGAGTCTCCAGGAATGGCATCGATCGACCTGACCACCCCGCTGGGTCCGATGAGGCTGAGGTCACCTCTGATCGCGGCCTCCGGGACCGTGGGGTCGGTTTGGGAGTGGGCGGAAGTCGCCGACGTCACCCGTTTCGGGGCTGCGGTGGCCAAGTCGGTGGCCCCGGAGCCTTGGTCGGGGCGGCCAGCCCCGAGGCTGGCCCCCCTGGCCACCGGGATGATCAACGGCGTCGGGATTCAGAACCCGGGCATCGCAACCTGGGTGCAGGACATGAGCCCCAGACTCGGTGGTCTCGGGGTCCCGGTGTGGGGGTCGGCGGTCGCCGGCGATGCGGCCGGTTTCTCCCTGGTGGCAAAGGAGCTGGCCTCTGCCGGGGTCACCGCGGTGGAAGTCAACCTCTCCTGTCCCAACCTCGACGACGGGATCATGTTCTCGTTCGACTCCCGCCGGAGCCGCGAGGTCATCGAAGCAGTTAGCGCCGCCACGACTCTGCCGGTGGGGGCCAAGTTGTCGCCCAACACCCCGGACCTGATCGATGTCGCCGGGGCCTGTCTGGGCGCCGGTGCCGCCTTCCTGGTGCTGACCAACACCGTCCTTGGGTTTGGAGTCGACACCCGGACCCGACGCCCGCTGATCAGCGGAGGGGTGGGGGGTTATAGCGGGCCCGGTCTCAAACCGCTGGCGTTGCGATGTGTCCACGAGGTGGCCGTCGAGTTCCCCGATGCCACCATTGTGGGGTGCGGCGGAATCCTCACCGGTGACGACGTCGTCGAGTATCTGATGGCGGGGGCCTCCGCGGTCGAATTGGGGACCGTCCTCCTGGCCGAGCCACGAGCCGGAGCCCGTATCACTCGCGAGTTGACCGCGACCATGGCTGACCTGGGGGCGACATCGGTGGCAGATCTGGTGAGGAGCGTCGAACCATGGTGAGCCCAATCCTGCTCGCACTGGACTTCCCCACGGTGAGCGAGGCCCATGAGATGGCCTCCGTGATGGCACCTCACGTGGGGGGCTTCAAGGTCGGTCTCGCGCTGCTCCTTGGGGAGGGTCGAGGTGCAATACAGCAGATCGCCCGCCTGGGCCTGCCGGTGTTCGCCGATGCCAAGCTGCACGACATCCCCAACACCGTTGAGGCCGCGGCCCGCGCACTGGCCGGCCAGGGGGCGCGTTGGGTCACGGTTCACGCCGGTGGTGGCAGGCGAATGGTCGAGGCGGCCGTCGGCGGGCTCGGGGATGGTCTCGATGGTCGCCCGGCCGGAGTCCTCGTGGTCACGGTCCTCACCTCCCTCGACGACGGCGATCTTCGTGCGACCGGTGTGAGCCGGGCAGTCGGGGACCAGGTGGCTGCCATGGCCGATCTCGCCGCCAATGCCGGTGCAGAAGGAGTGATCTGCCCTCCTGCCGCCATCGGGCGGGTAAAAGAGGTGGCGCCCCAACTCACCGTGGTGGTGCCCGGTCTGAGGATTGACGACGACTGGCACGACCAAAAGCAGGTGGGGTCTCCGCTCGAGGCGCTCGCCGCCGGGGCCGACTATCTGGTGATGGGCCGGGCCATCACCAGGGCAGCGGACCCCCTCCTCGCTGTCGCCCGAGCGCTGGCATAGCTCGCCGAGGGGCAACCCAAGGGTGTGGAGCCGCCAGAGACCGCTACCTTCCACCTGGCGAGTCTGTCGATGGAGACGATGATGGGCCAACCAGTGAGGACCGAGCCAAAGTCGCGCCGCGTCCGAATGCATGAGTGCCTGGCCCCGCTCATCGCCTACTTCAACGGCCCCTACACCCGGTTCAACGAACAGCCTGGCATGGCGAATTTCGCCGTGGGCAACCCCCAGGACATGGCGATGCCGGACTACGTGTCCTCACTGCGAAGACATCTCGAACCGAGGGACCCCCACTGGTTCGGGTACAAGTTCTCGGAGCCGGAGGCGAGGAGAACCGTCGCCGAAGGGCTCTCGCAGGCCACCGGGATGGCGTGGGACCCCGACGACGTGGCGATGACCAACGGCGGTTTCGGTGCCCTTGCGGTGGCACTGAGGTCGGTCGTCGACCCGGGCGACGAAGTCATCTATCTCTCGCCCCCGTGGTTCTTCTACGAGCTCCTGACACTGGCTGCCGGAGGGGAGCCGGTGCCCGTGCCATTACGGCCTCCGCGCTTCGACGTCGATCTGGGGCTGGTCGAGTCGGCGATCGGCGATCGGACCCGGGCCATCATCTTCAACAACCCTCAGAACCCGAGCGGCCGGGTCTACCCGCGGGAGTTGATCGTCTCGATGTCGGAGATGCTCATCGAGGCCTCCGAACGGGTGGGTCATCCCCTCTGGGTTATATCAGATGAGCCCTACAAGAAGATCCTCTTCGATGCCTGTGAGTTCCACAGCCCGGCCCAGCACTATCCCCACACCCTCGTCACCTACTCGTATGGGAAGACGCTGCTGGCACCCGGTCAGCGGATCGGCTATCTGACGGTACCCCCCTCTTTGCCGGAGGCACAGCGGGCGACCCTGCGTCGGGAGATCTTCGTCCAACAGACCGCCACCGGGTATGCCTTCCCCAATGCGCTGCTCCAGCATGCCCTGCCCGAGCTGGAGCAACTCTCAATCGATGTCGGCGTGCTGGAGAAGCGACGCGACCGGCTGGTCCCGGCGTTGCGCGAGATGGGGTACGAGGCCTCCATGCCGGAAGGGACTTTCTACGTAATGGCCCGCTCGCCGATCCCCGACGATGTGCTGTTCGCCGAGGTGCTTGGCCGCCATGGGGTGCTGGTCTTGCCGGGCACGATCGTGGAGACTCCGGGATGGTTCCGGCTCAGCCTGACCGCCTCCGATGAGATGGTGGACGACGGGATCCCTCGTTTCGCCGCGGCGTTGGACGAGATGCTGGGCGATCATCGGGACGCCTGAGAGAACCCCCCCGGCCCGCATCGTTGGCTATGGTCGGGGGCGCGGGCGCCGTAGCGAGGAGACGGAGACCCATGGCACAGCCACCACAGTTGACCGAAGAACAGCGCAGGAAGGCCCTGGAGAGGGCCGCGGAGGCCCGTCGGGTCCGGGCCGAGGCAAAAGAGCTGCTCAAGACAGGGTCGATGCGGCTCTCGGAGCTGTTCACCCGAGCGGAGACCGACGACCTGATCGCCGGTTTGAAGGTCGAATCCCTGATCGCAGCCATGCCCGGCACCGGGAAGATCAAGGCGAAGAGACTGATGGAGTCGCTCGGTATCGCAGAGAACCGGAGAATCCGGGGGCTCGGAGCCAAGCAGAAGGAGGCACTCCTCGTCGAGTTCTCCTGAGTTGATCATCACCATCTCGGGCAGGCCCGGCTCGGGGAAGAGCCTGGTGGCGACGAGGGTGGCGAGCGAGCTCGGGGTTCGTCACGTTTCGGCCGGGGACTTCATGCGAAGCATGGCGGAGGAGCGCGGGGTGTCCATCCTCGAGCTGTCTCGATCGGCCGAGGAGCATGATGCCATCGACTGGGAGATCGACGCCCGTTCGGCGCGACTCTCAGACGAAGGGGGAAGCTTCGTCATGGACGCCCGGCTCGGCTGGCGCTTCGTCCCGCAATCGATCAAGGTGTTCCTCGAGGTCCGTCCCGAGGTGGCAGCCCGTCGAATCTTCGGAGCGGCACGTGGTGCTGAGCACGAGAATGTGGACCTGGAGTCGACTCTCGAGGCCATAGAGGCGAGGTCGCAGTCCGAGACCGAGCGCTACCTCAGCTACTACGGGATCGATTACACCGATCACAGCCATTACGACCTGGTGATCGACACCTCCGACCTGATGCCGGAGGCCGTGGTGGGGCTGGTTCTCGAGCACGTGCGGTCACGCGAAGCTGGTCAGAGACACGGACTGCGGTAGCCTTACACCCACACCTACAACACAGGAATCATGAAGCTCGAAGACGTCATCGATCAGATCGGCAACCGGTTCGCCACGGTGGTGGTCTCGGCCCGCCGTGCGCGTCAGATCAACAGCTACTTCCACCAGCTCGGGGTGGGTTACGGCGAGTTCGTGCCTCCACAGGTCCACTCTCTCTCCCGCAAGCCCCTGACCATTGCCATGGAGGAGATCGCCGAGGGCAAGGTCGCTGTCGAGTCTGTCGAGGAGTAATGCTCAGGGGCAGGCGGGTCCTGCTCGCCGTGACCGGGGGCGTTGCCGCCTATAAGTCGGCCATCCTGGCCCGTCGTCTCGTCGAGAGCGGTGCCGAGCTCAAGGTGATGCTCACCGATTCGGCCCTCGAGTTCATCGGAGCCCAGACCTTTGCCGCCATCACCGGGGAGCAGCCTCACACCTCGCTGTTCGGCCGGCCCGACGTATCGCCACACACCGACCTCGCGCGGTGGTGCGAGCTCGTGGTCGTCGCACCGGCGACAGCGGCCACCATCGGGAAGGTCGCCGCCGGCCTATCGAGTGATCTCGTCTCCGCGACCCTCCTCGCCACCACCGCCCCGGTCCTGGTGGCGCCGGCGATGCACACCGAGATGTGGGAGCACCCGGCCACCCGGCGGAACATCGCCACCCTCGAGAGCTTCGGTTATCACTTCGTGGGCCCAGAGACCGGCGCGCTCGCCGGTGGAGACACCGGGACGGGCAGGGTCTCGGAGCCGGAGGCGATCCTCGAGGCCATCGAGAGTGTTCTCGCACCGGCCGAGTCGTCCCTCAGGGTCCTGGTCACAGCCGGCGGGACCAGGGAACCCATCGACCCGGTGCGCTACCTGGGGAACCGGTCATCGGGCAAGATGGGCCACGCCATCGCCGATGAGGCGGCACGTCGAGGTTGTCAAGTGACCCTGGTGACCACGTCGGCAATCCCTGCCCATCCTGCGGTGAAGGTGGTGACGGTCGAGACTGCGCAGGAGATGCTGGAAGCGGTCGATGGGACCGACACCGACCTGGCCGTGATGGCCGCCGCGGTTGCCGACTTCCGCCCGACCAAGACCGCGCCCTCCAAGATCTCGAGGTCCGACGGCCTCGAGTCGATCGACCTGGCGGCCACGCCCGACATCCTGGCATCGGTGGTCGCCCGCGAACCGCGCCCTTTCGTCATCGGATTCGCCGCCGAGACCGGGGACCCGGAGAGGGCAGTGGCCAAGGCGCAGCGCAAGGGTGTCGACCTCCTGGTGTACAACGACGTCACCGAACCAGGCTCGGGTTTCGGCACCGACACCAACCGGGTGGTGTTGATCGACGGTGCCGGGGCGAGAGAGTCCTGGCCCCTGTTGGCCAAGAGCGAAGTGGCGTCTCGTCTCCTCGATCGTGCCCTGGCCGACCTCGGCGAACGGGGTTAACCTCGCTCATCTCATGAGGACCTCCTACTTCACGTCGGAGTCGGTCACCGAAGGGCATCCAGACAAGGTCGCCGACGCCATATCCGACTCGGTCCTCGACGCCGCCCTCAGGATCGACCCGCGAGCCCGTGTCGCCTGCGAGGTCTTCGTGACGACCAGGCTGGCAGTGGTCGGAGGCGAGATCACGGCAAATGGCGACCTGCCCATCGAGCCGATCGTCCGCGAGACCATCAACCGCATCGGCTACGACGGGTTCGACTCCGACTTCGACGGCTCGACCGTGGAAGTGCTGAACCGGGTCGACGAGCAGAGCCCGGATATCGCAGAAGGAGTCGATCGGGAGCTTGGTGCCGGCGACCAGGGTCTCATGTTCGGCTTCGCGGTCAGGGAGACCGAAGAATTGATGCCGTTGCCGATATACCTGGCTCATCGCCTGGCGGAGCGTCTCGCTGAGGTTCGCAAGACGGGCAAGCTCGACTATCTGCGACCCGATGGCAAGACCCAGGTGATGGTGCGGTACGAGGGTCAGACTCCGGTGGCGGTGGAGAAGGTCCTGATCTCCACCCACCACTCCGAGGACGTGAAGACCGAGGACATGGAGCCGGATATACGGGACCTGGTGGTCTCGGAAGTGATACCGGCGGGGATGGTCTCGCCGTCGTTCGAGTTCATCTTCAACCCCAGTGGGCGTTTCGTCGTCGGGGGCCCGGTCGCCGACACTGGGCTCACAGGACGCAAGATCATCGTTGACACCTATGGGGGCTATGCCCGCCATGGAGGCGGGGCGTTCTCGGGCAAGGACGCCACCAAAGTCGACAGGTCGGCGGGCTATGCCGCCAGGTGGGCGGCCAAAAACCTGGTGGCCGCAGGGGTGGCCGACCGGCTCGAGATACAGGTCTCATACGCCATCGGGAGGGCCGAGCCGTTCTCGATCGACATCCAAACGTTCGGGACCGAGGTGATCGACCCAGCCAGCATCGTCCGGGTTGTAGAGAGTGTGTTCGATTTTCGCCCCGCTGCCATCATCGAGAGTCTGGAGCTGACCCGACCGATCTTCGCCTCGACTGCAGCTTATGGTCACTTCGGCCGACCCGGTTTTGCGTGGGAGCGGCTCAACCGAGTGGAGGAGATCCGGTCGGCGGCGGGTCTCTGACCCGGCCAGCCGCCAGAGTCGTCCCAAACGTCCCCACCTTCTCGGTCGACGCCGGTTTCTGGTACGCCATACCTGAGCACCTGATGGGTTCGGTTGCGCTGGGATCGGTAGTGCGGGCCCCCCTCTCCGGCCGGCGAGTGCGGGGGTGGGTCGTCGAGATCGCTGACCGGCCCGCCGAGAGGCTCAAGGAGATCTCCGGGGTCTCAGGCGCGGTCCCGGTCTTCGACAAGGACCTGGCCCAGAGCCTGCTGTGGGCAGCCCAGCACTACGTCGCCCCGGTGGCAGCGGTATTGGCCAAGGCCTCTCCGCCCAATCTGCCCCGAGGGCGTGGGAGTGCGCCAGCGGCTTCGGTGCAGGTCTCCGAGGGCGGCCACCCCCTGGCGACGACGGCTACGTCATCCGCTGTAGGCAAGCGAGTCCCGGTGACCGCGGTGGTAGGGAGATGGCAGGACCTCGACTGGCTCGAATCGTTGGCTCCGGTGTTGAGTGCCGGGAGGAGCGCGATGGTCCTGGCTGCCACTTCTGCCGAGGTGGTGGCTATCCACGCCCGGGCGAAGCGGGTTTATGGGGAGCGGGCGCTGGCTGTCTCTGCCGATGATGATGCCGAGCTCACCGGGAGATGGGAACAGGCTCAGGCACCCGGGCATCTCGTGATCGGGACACCTCGCCTCGCCCTGTGGCAGGTGGCTGATCTGAGTCTCACTGTTGTGTTGGAGGAGGGGAGACGTGCGATGAAGGACCGTCAGACACCAACCATCCATGTCAGGGACCTGGTCAGGACCCGCTCCCGCGTCGAGGGCTTCAACACCGTGTTCTTCGGGCCCACACCGAGCGTCGAGCTGCTGGCTGCCGGCGCCGCGGTGGTGCCGGCTGCCCGACGGCCGTGGGGCCTGGTCGAGGTGGTTGATCGCTCGGGCGAGAGACCCGGGTCCGGCCTGCTCTCGGACCAGGTGCTCGCCGCCCTGCGGGCGACCGTGGCCGATGCCGGCGAGAAAGCCTTCATCCTCACCGGCCATCGGACGGCACCGAGGCTTGTCGACGAGATCAATACCCGGGTTGGGGCCGGGGCCTCGGCGGTCTACCCGGGGAAGTCGATCGTCATGGTCGGCACCGAACGGGATATGGCCGGGCTGGAACCGGTGAGCCTGGTGGTGGCGGCCAATGCCGACGCCCTTTTGATGGGCACGGGGTACCGTGCGGCCGAGGAGGCCCTCCGCCAGCTGGCGCGTCTGGGGAACATGCTCCGAGCGGGTCGGGGCCGTCGGATGATGATCCAGACCGAGAGCCCGGGCTCCGACCTGGTCCAGACGCTGAGGAGGGGAAACCCGATCCCTTACCTGGAGAGAGTGCTGGTTGATCGGGCACGCGCCGGTCTACCCCCGTCAACCGAGATGATCGCGATCGAGGTCAGAGGCGATTCGCCCCAGGGGATCGAGGACGAGATCGCCGGTCTGGGCGCCTCTGAGGTCTTTGGGCCGATGGCCATGGAGGACGGCCGGCGTTGGCTGCTCGCGGGCAGCCTCACCAATGTCAGGAAGGACTTGAGAGAGTACGCCGGCCGGTGGAGGGAAAAAGGGGCGACCATCCGGATCGATGCCGACCCGATCGACTTCTGACCTCCGTCCCTAGAGTGAGGTGATGGACCTCGACCGCACCGCCCTTCGGACGAGGGTCAACCAGCAGTACCAACTCGAGCACGAGGCTCTCGGGGTCGAGGGCACCAATCACATGCTGGACGCGGCCCGACGATGGGATCTCAGCCGTACTCTGGCCGCCGGTGGCGTTGTCACTTTCGCCCATGTAGGCGTGGCGGATTGCGGGGTCCACGTGGCCGCCGCGGTCAACTCTTCCCTTGACACCGGCGCCGACACCGTGCTCGCCGTCAGCGTCCTCCACGCCTTCACCGAGGAGATGGAGCTGGCTCGTCGTGAAGTGGCCGCCGGGGGGTCGCCATCGAGACATCCGACCTGGGGGATCCAGGGCCCCGGGCTCGACTTCCGTGAGGAGTGGCGCGGAGACCACGCCATGCGCAGCCTCCGGCACTTCTGGGAGGCGGAGACCGAGCGGCGCGGGATCAGCGACCGGAGGCTGGTCGAGATATACCCGTTCCTGGCGGGAGGGCGCCCCGGCGACCTTCCAAATGTCGACGATGTGACGCGGATCGCCGAGGATGCCGTCATCGTCGCCACGGGGGACCAATTCCACCACGGGATCGGGTACGGGACGCCCGTGGAGGAGGCCCTCCACCCCGAGCTCGACGGGCTCCTCGCCGCCCGTGCCAGCATGGAGACCGGGATCGCCCTGATAGACGCGGGCGACTACTGGGGCTACAACCAGCACTGTGTGACCGCCAAGAGCGACGACCGTGACGTCGGACAGCTCTACCGGTTCCTCCGTGGTCCTCTCCGCGGGGAGCTCCTCGACATCGGATGGACGGATACCACGGAGCTGTACGACCAGCCCGCTCCAACCTGGGCCGCCGGGGGGTTCATCGCGTTCGAGAAGGCGAGCTGAGCCGGGCCCAACAGGCCTGTGCGGTGCCAGGGCCGGGTGGGAACCGGCTTCAGCGTCGTAGCTACCCTCCGGTTCCCCCAATGGCCACCCTTCCCATTCGAACCTTCGGCGATCCGGTCCTTCGCATGAAGACCAAGCCGATCATCGATGTCGACGAGACGGTCCGCATCCTGGTCAAGGACATGATGGAGACCATGTACGCCGCCCCGGGCGTTGGGCTCGCCGCCAACCAGATCGGGGTTACCCGCCGGATTGCGGTCTTCGATGCCCAAGACGAGCTCGGGCCGCGGGTGATGATCAACCCCGAGATCCTCGAGACATCGGGAACCCTGGAGTACGACGAGGGTTGCCTGTCGGTCCCGGGTCGGTACTGGGAGATCACCCGCCCCGCTTTCGCCCGGGTGCGGGCTCTCGACCTGGACGGCAATCAGGTCGAGTACCAGGGAGAGGGCCTCCTGGGTCGGGTGCTCCAACACGAGATCGCCCACCTCGACGGCGGGTTGCTCTTCGACGAGCTCCCGAAGCGGGTCAGGAAGAAAGTCCTCCAGGAGCTGCGGGACGAGAACCTGGGCCTGACATGACCCGGATCGTGTTCTTTGGCACCCCGGACCAAGCATTGCCTGCCCTCGACGCATTGACCAGGGCCTTCGATGTGGCGCTGGTCGTGACCCAGCCCGATCGCCCTCGTGGGAGATCGGGCCGGCCGATGGCCCCCCCGGTCAAGACGTTCGCCTTGGGTCGAGGGCTCGCCGTGGCTCAGCCATCCACTTCACCCGAGATCGGGGAAGCAATGACCTCGGTTGGCCCCCTGGACCTCGGTGTGGTGGTGGCCTACGGAAGGATCCTCAGGCCGGCGGTTCTTGAGATGCCGCGTCATGGCATCCTCAACCTCCACTTCTCGCTCCTCCCACGCTGGCGCGGAGCGGCACCAGTCGCCAGGGCGCTGATGGCCGGCGACGAGATGACGGGTGTCACCATCATCCGGCTCGACGAGGGATTGGATACCGGCCCGGTCCTGACTGCTCAGGCGGTCGATGTCCTTTCCGACGAGAACGCGGGTGACCTGACCTCCCGCCTCGCCAGGATCGGAGCCGCCCTCCTGGTCTCGGTCATCCCTGAGTACCTCTCGGGGGAGGTGGTGCCGGTCGATCAGGTCGATGAGGGGGTGGCACACGCTGCCAAGCTCGAGCCAGAGGATCGCCGGCTCGGCCAGGACCACGACCTGGCAGCCTTCTTGGGGCGGGTGCGTGGCCTGGCGCCGATGCCGGGGGCAACGCTGGAGATAGATGGGGAGGTCCACAAGATACTGGAGGCTCGACTCTGGGGCTCGGCCCCGCCGGTAGGGGAATGGGGGGAGCATGAGGGACTCCCCGTGGTCGGGGTTGGCGGAGAGGGGGTGGCCCTGGTGATCCTCCAACCTCCGGGGCGCCGCCCCCAGACCGGGGAGGAATGGCTCCGGGGGCGGCATCGGCCCGGAGGCCTGGTGCGGTGAGGCAATACAATCGGCGCATGGCCGGCGGCATCAAGATCGCACCCTCCCTGCTGGCGGCGAATTTCGCCAGGCTGGAGTCTCAGATCGCCTCCGTGGAGGGTCACGTCGATTGGCTCCATCTCGATGTCATGGATGGCCACTTCGTCCCCAACATCTCATTCGGGATCCCGGTCATCGAGAGCATCAGACCCCTGACCAACCTCTACTTCGACTGTCATGTGATGACCACCAATCCGGCCGACTTCGTAACCGAGTTCGCCAAGTCCGGTGTCGATCTGTTGACGATGCACATCGAAGCGATACCCGACCCGACCGAAGCCGCCGCCCTCGTCCGGGCAGCCGGCCTCGACTTCGGGCTGGTGCTCAACCCCAGGACCCCATTCGAGGGTGTCGGTCCCTTTGCCGAGCTTTGCGACGTGATCGTGATCATGACGGTCGAGCCAGGATTCGGGGGCCAGGAGCTGATGCTCGAGGTGCTCCCGAAGGTGGAGCAAGCCAGAAAGTGGGTTGAGGACAGGGGATTGCCGGCCGATATTCAGGTCGACGGAGGTGTCACCCCCGCCAACGCGCGCCTGGTCGTTGACGCAGGAGCCTCGGTTGTGGTGGCCGGGTCGGCGGTGTTTGGAGCCGATAACCCTCCAGATGCAATAGCCGAACTGAGAAGGGCAATGGAGATCGAATGAGTGAGCGCGTTCTCGTGGCTGACGATGATCCGGACATCCTCACCGTGGTCAAGATCAACTTCGAGCTCGACGGATTCGAGGTAGACACCGCGGTCGACGGGGAGGATGCCTTGCAGAAGGCGACCACCAACCCACCGAACGCCATCGTCCTCGACATCATGATGCCGCGGATGGACGGCTTGACCGCCCTCCACCGGCTCCGCAGCCAGGCCTCAACCGCCAACATCCCGATCATCCTCCTCACCGCCCGGGGGCTCCCGGAGGACCGGGTTCGCGGTCTCGAGCTCGGTGCCGACGACTACATAACCAAGCCGTTCGACATCACCGAGCTGGCCGCCCGGGTCCGAGCGGTGCTTCGGCGTACCCAGGCTGCGCGCGATCTCTCACCCCTCACCGGTCTACCCGGCAACTTCAAGATCACCGGCGAGATAGAGGCTGCGATCCGGGATGGCAGGGATTTCGCCCTGGTCCATGGCGACCTCGACAACTTCAAGGCGTTCAACGACCACTACGGCTTCATGCGGGGCGACGAGGTGATTCGATTCTGTGCCCGCTGCTTCATCGAGGCCGCCGAGGCTCTCGACATAGGCGGGGCATTCATCGGTCACATCGGTGGTGACGACTTCGTGGTCATCACCCCGCCCGAGATGTCGGAGTCGTTCTGCAAGGAAGTGATCGAGCGGTTCGACGACGGGATCCTCGATCTCTATGACACCGCTGATGCACTTCGTGGCTATATCGAGGTCATCGATCGGCGCGGCGAGCGGTATGCGTTCCCCGTCGTCTCTCTGTCTCTGGGTGTAGCGTCGACCGACGTGCGTGAAATCGGCACACAGTGGGAGGCGTCGGCGATCGCGGTGGAGATGAAAGAGTTCGCAAAGAAGCAACCGGGCTCCACCTTTCGAATCGATCGCCGCACCGCATAGGTGACCGACGACCGTCACATGGCTCGCGCCCTCGAGCTGGCGCGTCCGTATCGAACCCACCCCAATCCCCGGGTCGGTGCGGTTGTCCTGGACAAGGACGGCAACGTGGTGGGGGAGGGCGCCCATCTCGGTCCGGGCCAGCCGCATGCGGAGGTGTCCGCCCTCGAGCGGGCGGGGGATGCGGCCAGGGATGGCACGGTGTATGTCACCCTCGAGCCATGCAACCACCAGGGTCGCACCCCCCCCTGCGTCGACGCCCTGCTCGCCGCCGGTGTTGCGGTGGTGGTGGTTGCGGCCACCGACCCCGATGACCAGGTCTCAGGCGGCGGCATCGCCCGCCTCCGGTCGGCCGGGGTGGTGGTGATCGAGGGGGTGATGGCCAAAGAGGGGCGTCAACTCGATCCGGCCTATTTCCGCCACCGGGAGACCGGGATGCCGCTGGTCACCATGAAGTACGCCATGACCCTGGATGGATCGGTGGCAGCCGCCGACGCCACATCGCAGTGGATCACGTCCCCATCGGCGAGAGAGGACGCCCATCACCTGCGATCGGAGATGGATGCGGTGATCGTGGGGGCTGGCACCTTGAGACTCGACGACCCCGAGCTGGATGTCCGACTCGAAGGATTCCAGGGCGCTCCGCCGAGGCCGGTGGTGATAGCCGGAACCGGGCAGCTACCAGCGGCCGCCAGGATCTGGGCACGTGACCCGATCGTGGTCGCCACCGATGACCTTGACCTCCCCTCGGGCACCCTGATCAAGGTCCTCGGCGGCGGGGGGACCCCGGACCCCAAGGCCGTGTGCGTCGCCCTGGCCGACCTGGGTCTGCTCGCCCTCCTCCTCGAAGGCGGGCCCACCGTGGCCGGTGCCTGGTGGCGCTCGGGAGTGATCACTCGCGGTGTCGCCTACCTGGGGGGCCGGGTCGGCGGAGGCGCGGGAAGAAGCCCGTTGGCTGGCGTGTTTGGGACCATTGCCGACGCCGAGGTTGTCTCCATCACAGCCGTGCGTAGCCTTGATGGTGACATCCGCGTCGATTTCGAACGGGGTTAGGGATGTTCACAGGGATAATCGATCAAAGAGGGAAGGTGTCCGGGCTCACCCAGGGGGGCTCGAGCCTCGTCGTCGCCGCCCCTGGACTCTCAACTGTGCCCATCGGAGACTCGGTTTCGGTGAATGGCGTCTGCCTCACGGTGGTCGGTTCGATTCATGACGGGGCTCGGTTCGACGTGATCCCCGAGACACTGAGCCGGACCAATCTCGGTGGCCTAGAGGTGGGGGACGAGGTGAATCTCGAGCTCGCCATGCCGGCCGACGGCAGGTTCGGCGGCCATATCGTCCAAGGGCATGTAGACGGCACGGGGAGGATCCTCGACCTGGTTCAAGATGGAGCCGGCGTGGTGCTCGTGTTGGAGCCACCGCTCCACTTGATGGAGCAGATCGTCGAGAAGGGTTCGATCACGATCGACGGGGTCAGCCTCACCGTTTCGGCGGCGACCGAGTCGACGTTCGAGGTCTCCCTCATCCCGCACACCCTCGAGGTCACCACCCTCGGCTCGCTGAGCCCGGGTGACACGGTGAACCTCGAGACCGACGTCCTGGCCAAGTACGTGCAGCGGATCCTCAAGGCGGTCCGATGAGCTTCGCTCCCATCCGGGACATCATCGCCGCGGTCGGCAAGGGCGAGATGGTGATCATGGTCGACGACGAGGACCGTGAGAACGAGGGCGACGTCATCCTGGCGGCCCAGGCGGCCACCCCCGAGAAACTCGGGTTCATGCTCCGCCACACCAGCGGCATCATCTGCCTCTCCATCGTCGGTGAGCGCCTCGACGAGTTGGAGCTCCCGATGATGGTGGACAGGAACACCGACGTGAGGCGGACCGCCTTCACCGTGTCCATCGACGCCGCCCAAGGGACCACCACCGGGATCAGCGCCTCCGATCGGTGCCGGACCATCGAAGCCGTCCTCGACCCGGCGAGCCGCCCCGAGGACCTGGCCCGACCGGGTCACATGTACCCACTTCGCTACGAGCCCGGCGGTGTCCTCCGAAGAACGGGCCATACCGAGGCCGCCGTGGACCTCGCCACCCTGGCCGGCATGTACCCGGCGGGTGTCCTCGCCGAAGTGATGAACGACGACGGGACGGTCGCCCGCCTTCCCGAGCTGGAGAGGTTCGCGAAGGAGCACGAAATGCTCATCGGCACCATCGCCGATCTCATCGCCTACCGACGCCGCCAGGAGAAACTGGTCGAGAGGGTGGTCGAGGCCAGGGTGCCGACCAGACACGGCACCTTCCGCGCCGTCGGGTTCCGGTCCCTGGTCGATGATCGGCAGCATGTGGCCCTGATCGCCGGGGAAATCGGCGATGGGGAGGCGGTCCTGACACGAGTTCACTCGGAGTGCCTCACCGGCGATGTGTTCGGAAGCCTGCGCTGCGACTGCGGCGAGCAGCTCGACGCGGCTCTGGCCAGGGTTGCCGAGGAGGGCAGAGGCGTCGTCCTCTATATCCGCGGCCACGAAGGCCGTGGCATCGGCCTGTTGCACAAGCTGGCCGCCTATCGATTGCAGGACGATCAGGGCGTGGACACCGTTGACGCCAATGTCAACCTGGGTCTCCCCATCGACGCGCGGGAGTACGGAGTCGGGGCCCAGATCCTCTATGACCTCGGGGTCCGCTCAATGAGGCTCATGACCAACAACCCCACCAAGCGCGCCGGCATCGAGGGCTACGGTCTCTCCATCCTCGAGCAGATCCCGATACGGGTCGAGGCCAACACCGAGAACCGGGACTATCTACGGGCCAAGGCGAATCGCATGGGCCATTCCATCGACATCGACGAGGAAGAGTGACCCGAGTCATCGAAGGGTCTCTCGGAGGGGAGGGTCTCCACATCGGGATTGCGGTGGCCTCCTGGAATCAGGCCATCACCGACAGATTGCTCGAAGGTGCCCTCGCCAGGTGTCACGAGCTCCAGGTGACACAGGTCACGGTCGCCCGGGTCCCCGGAGCGCTGGAGTTGCCGGTGATCGTCAAGGCCTTGGTCGACGCAGGGTGTGCCGCGGTGGTCGCCATCGGGGCGGTGATCAAGGGCGAGACGGATCACTACGAGATCGTGGTGCGGGAGTCGAGTGCCGGGTTGGGCCGCGTCGCCATCGACAGCGGAGTCCCGGTGGCCAACGCCATCCTCGCCGTGCACGACGTGACGCAGGCGATGGACCGTTCGGGCCAAGGGTTAGCGAACAAAGGGCGGGAGGCGGTCGAGGCCGCGGTCGCAACTGCCAACACCATCGCCGAGTTGGGCCGGTGATGGGCTGTTGGAGCTTGGCCGGAGCCCCCTGGTATCCTTTGAGGGACAATTGAGAGCAAGAGCGGAAGCCGCTGCTTCCCCACCCGGCCGCCATCAGGCGAGCCGCGGTCAGATGAGAGACCGGGAATCCCGGTCACCTAGAGCAGCAGGGTTCCTCCTGCTGCTCTCTCGTTGCTAGCCAATGGAGGTAACAGCATCAGCGAATTGCGAGTGAACGGCGCCATAAGGGCCAAGGAGGTCCTGGTGGTCGCACCCGATGGACAGCAGATCGGCGTCAAGAAGATCAACGAGGCGCTTTGGCTAGCCGAGCAACTGGACCTGGATCTGGTCGAGGTGGCTCCCAACGCCAAGCCTCCCGTCTGCCGGTTGATGGACTATGGACGATATAAGTACGAACAGTCCGTCAAGCAGCGTGAAGCTCGCAAGAAACAAACCCGCACCAGCATCAAGGAGCTCCGCATGAAAGTGCGGATCGGCGACCACGACTTCGATATCACGAGGCGCAAGGCGCAGGCCTTCCTGGAGGACAACGACAAGGTCAAGGTCAGCATCAGGTTCCGGGGCCGCGAGAACGAGAGACCCTCGTTCGGCAAAGACCTGATGGATCGGCTGGCTTCCGAGCTCACCGAGTTCGGCGCGGTAGAGCAGGCTCCCAAGCTGGAGGGAAACTCGATGACCATGGTCATTGCCCCGGTGAGAAGGGCGAGGACCGCCACGGTCGACAACGACGAGCAGAGCGAGGAATAGGAGGACGCCGTGCCCAAGATGAAGACCCACAGCGGCGCCAAGAAGAGATTCAAAGTGACCGGCACCGGCAAGTACATGCGCCGACAGTCCGGTCGTTCCCATCTGCGCCTGGCCAAGGGCAAGCAGGTGTTCCGTCGTCGCGCCGGCGAGGTCGAGATGGCGCCCGGTGACGCCAAGGTCATCAAGAAGCAGCTCGGACGCTGAGAGCCCAGGAGGTTTGAGATGGCACGTGTGAAGAGGGCGGTCCACGCCAAGAAGTCACACAAGAAGGTGCTCGACAGGGCCAAGGGCTACAAGGGATCACGGAGCCGGCGGTTCCGCACCGCCAACGAGCAGGTGATGCATGCGATGCAAGATGCCTATCGGGACCGTCGAGCCCGTAAGGGTGAGTTCCGCAAGCTCTGGATCACACGGATCAATGCCGCCGCCCGTCAGAATGGCACTACCTACAACCAGCTCATCGCCGGTTTGAGGGCTGCCGAGATCGATGTCGACCGCAAGATGCTGGCCGACATGGCGATCAGCGATCCTGCGGCGTTCGCCCACCTGGTCGAAGTCTCCAAGAAGGGTTGAACCGGGACCGGCGTCTGGACCAGCCCCTCGGCGCTCGCAACGCTGGTGTCGTCGAGGCAGCCCGGTTGCATCGTGCCCGAGACCGGCGTGAGCGGGGCCAGGCCCTGATCGAGGGGCCCAACCTGCTGAGCGAAGCACTGTCGGCCGGTGTCCCGGTACGGGTGGTTTTCGCCGCCGTGGGCGACCGTGCCACCTTCGATCTCGGGGTCGCTCATGGCCTCGACGTCCGGCCCGTTGGGACCGCGGCCATGGCGAGACTCGCCGACACCGGTACCCCGCGCGGGCCGGTGGCGATCATCGACATCCCGGAGGTCCCTCTTCCGGCAGCCGGACATCTACTTGTCGCCCACGGAGTCTCCGACCCAGGGAATCTCGGTGCGCTGGTGAGGACGGCGGCGGCATTCGGTTGGCACATGGGCTACACCGCCGGCACCGCAGACCCGTGGTCGCCAAAGGCCCTCAGAGCCGGTGCCGGAGGGCATTTCCGAGTGGCTGTGACCCGACTCGGTGAAGACGCCTGGCACGGGGAGCGAACGACGGTTGCCACGGTGGTCAGTGGGGGAGTGGCGCCTTCGGAATTGCCGGCCGGACCGTATGCCGTTCTGATCGGCGACGAGTCCTCGGGCCTGCCCGAGCAGGTGGTGCAGGAATGCGACGTCAGGCTCACCATCCCGATGCCGGGTGGGGCCGAAAGCCTCAACGCGGCCGTGACGGCCGGGATCGTGGTCTACGCCCTCTCCCAAGGCTGATCGAAACACCAAGCACGGGCCGAGCGGGTCGAGGCTCCTAATGTCACGGTTCCTATGGACCCGCTCTCCACCCTGAATGAGGTGCTGGCCGGCGCTCCCAGCGATATAGAAACCGCAGCCACACTCGACGATCTCGACCGTGTCGAGTCGTCGCTCCTTGGCCGCGCCTCGGATGTCGGGGGAATCAGAAGGGCGATGGGCTCCATCGATGAAGGGCTGCGCCCGCGTGTCGGAGCTCGGCTCAACGAGGTGACCGGCGCCATTCAGGAGCTGCTCGCCATCCGGCGACACCACATCGAGACGGTGGAGGAGGCCGCCCGGTTCGGTGAGGAGGCCATCGATGTCACCCTGGGTGCGGTGAGCTTCCCCAGAGGCTCGCTGCATCTGATCCAACAGACCATCGACGAGGTGGTCGACATCTTCGTTGGCCTCGGTTACCAGATGGCGGCCGGCCCCGAGGCCGAGCTCGCCTGGTACAACTTCGACGCCCTCAACACCCCGCCCACACACCCGGCCCGGGCGGAGTCGGACACCATGTACCTCGACTGGGGGAGAGCCGAGGACGAGGTCGTGCTCCGCACCCAGACCTCACCGGTCCAGGCTCGTTGGATGGAGACCCACCAACCTCCGGTCTACGTAGTGGTGCCGGGGAGGTGCTACCGGACCGACACCGTCGATGCCACCCACCTGCCTGTCTTCCATCAGATCGAGGGCCTTGCCGTCGACACCAATATCGTGTTCAGCGATCTGAAGGGAACCCTCCTCCATTTCGCCCACGAGTTCTTCAGCCCCTCCACAACGGTCAGGCTCCGACCCCACTTCTTCCCATTCACCGAGCCGAGTGCCGAGTTGGACGTCTCCTGCTCGGCCTGTGACGGGAACGACCCCGGCTGCCGGGTATGCGGCGGCGACGGGTTTCTCGAGATGCTCGGTTGCGGCATGGTCGACCCCAACGTGTTCGAAGCGGTTGGGTATGACCCGGGTCAGGTCACCGGGTTCGCCTTCGGCATGGGTGTCGAAAGGCTGGCGATGGTGCGCCACGGCATCGACTCGATCAAGCACTTCGTCGACAACGACCGTCGCTTCCTGGAGCAGTTCTGATGAGGGTGCCCCTTCGTTGGCTCGAGGAGATGATCGATCTGCCCACCGGAGACGTCGAAGAGCTTGGCTACGTGTTCGACATGTTGGGGCACAAAGTGGAAGGCGTTGAGAGGTTCGAGATCGACTGGTCCGACGTTTATGTGGGACGGGTGGTCGATGTCGCAGCCCACCCGGACGCCGACCGGATCAGGGTGTGCCAGGTCGACACCGGCTCGGGCGCCGAACAGATCATCTGTGGCGCGTGGAACTTCGAAAACGGAGCCATGGTGGCGGTGGCAAGACCCGGAGCGGTCCTACCTGGCGGCTTCGAGATACGCCAGCGGACCATCCGTGGCGTGTTCTCCAACGGCATGATCTGCTCGGAAAAGGAGCTGGGGCTGGGTGATGACCATGAGGGGATCCTGGTTCTCGATGGAAGCCCTGAGGTGGGGGCTCCCTTCTCGGATCTGCTCGAGCTCCCTGATGTGGTGTTCGACCTGGAGATAACCCCCAACCGCCCTGACGTCATGTCGATCCTCGGCATTGCGCGCGACCTGGCCGCTCACTACGACATCGGTTTCCGGGCCCCCGATCCAGGTCTCGTGGCTGGGGGCGGCGCCACCGCCGTGAGGGTCGAGGTCGAGGACCCCGCCGGATGTCGGCGCTTCACCCTCCGTGAGATAACCGGAGTCAACCTGGGAAGGTCCCCCCTCTGGATGCGTCATCGACTGGCGAAAGTCGGCTTGAGGCCGATCTCGAATGTGGTCGATGTCACCAACTACGTCATGTTCGAGCTGGGCCATCCCCTACATGCCTTCGATGCCGACTCGGTGGTCGGTGACCGGCTGGTGGTGAGGCGGGCCGGAACAGGGGAGACACTGGTCACACTGGACCACGTCGAGCGAAACCTCGAACCTGACGACCTGATCATCTACGACGATGCCGGTCCGACCTCGATGTCAGGGACCATGGGTGGCGCCCGCAGCGAGGTCTCGGGATCGACCAACCGGGTCTTGATGGAGGCCGCTTCCTGGGATCCGCCCACCATCATGTTCATGTCGCGCCGACACGACCTCAGGTCTGAGGCTTCGACGCGATTCGAGCGGGGGGTCGATCCAGGCCTGGCCGATCTCGCCAACCAGCGAGCCTCTGCACTGGTCGCCGCCCTGGCCGGTGGAGAGGTGCTCTCCGGATCGGTGGATGTTGTCACCACGCCGATTACACCCCTCGAAGTCGATCTGAGCGGCGAGCAGGTGGAACGGGTGTTGGGCCCCGGGTTCGACGACGATCTGGTTGCTTCGTTGTTGAGCCGTCTCGGGATGCGTGTCGAGGGTCGACGCCCGATGCGGGTGACGGTCCCCACCTACAGACCCGACGTCTCCCGGGCGGTGGACCTGATCGAGGAAGTGGCGCGGATCCACGGCTACGACCGATTCGACGCCACCGTTCCCCGGGGTCCGATCGGAGGGTTGACCTCTTCTCAGAAGAGGCTGCGCCGTCTGGTGGCGACACTTGCCGGTGCCGGGCTCGACCAGGCGATCAATCTGCCGTTCGTCGGCCTCGATGACCTGAACCGCCTGGGGCTGAGACCGGCCGAAGGTGACCTGCTAACGGTGAGGAATCCGCTCCGCGAGGAAGAGAGCAGGCTTCGCCCCAGTCTGCTCCCCGGCCTGTTGAACACCGCGCGGTACAACCTCTCCCATGGTGCCGACTCGGTCGCCTTCTTCGAGACCGGAAGCGTCTTTCACACCGAGCCGGCTGAGTGGGACCATCGTCTCCCCGATCAACCCGAACGGCTGGCATGGGTGGTCCAGGGCGATGTGGGGATTCGGTTGCTCGACTCAGGGACCCGCGTGGCCGATGCCTCCACTTCCTTGGCCCTTTGGGACCTTGTTGCCGACTCTCTTGGCATCGAAACCCGTTTGACGGCAGCAACCACCCCCGGATTCCACCCCGCCCGCACCGCCAGGGTGGTCATCGAGCGGCAGGGGATCGGCCACGTGGGCGAGCTCAGCCCTTTGGCGGCGCGGGCCTTCGAACTGCCAGGAAGGGTGGCGATTGCCGAGATCGACCTGGCGCTGCTCCTGGAACCGGTGCCTCCCAAGATGGGCAGGAACCTCTCGTTGTTCCCCCATGTCGACTTCGACCTCTCGTTCCGTGTGGACGCCGACCTGCCTGCCGCCGACCTGGTCGAGGTCACCAGCCGAGCCGTCGGTGACCTGTTGGAGCGGAGCCGGGTGTTCGACGAGTTCCGTGACCCTTCGCTGGGAGAAGGCAAGAAGGCCCTCGCCATCCGCTATCGGCTGAGGGCGCCGGACCGCACGCTGACAGCCGATGAGATCGGAGTCATCCGAGATGAGATGATCTCTGCGGCCATCTCGGTCGGCGGCGAGCTCCGCGGGGCATGAGGTGGACAGCCACTCTCTCCGAAGCCCTCTCCGGCCCTCCAGAGATTGGGGCGCCCCGACTGCTCGGCTCTCATCTGGTCTCTGAGATCTCTGGGTTGATGGTGCGGTTGCGGATAACCGAGGTGGAGGCCTACAAGGGCTCCGACGACCCGGCGTCGCATGCCTTCCGAGGGCCAAACCAGCGCAACGGGTCGATGTTCCGAAGTCCGGGCACGTTGTACGTCTATCGCTCCTATGGGATCCATCACTGCGCCAACACCGCTGCCGGCCCGGAAGGGATCGGTTGGGGGATCCTGATCCGGGGAGGGGAGGTGATCGAGGGTGAGGGCACTGCCCGGAAGCGGAGGGGTCGGTCGGACCAACTGACCGATGGCCCGGGCAAGGTCTGCCAAGCCTTGGGTATCGACCTGAGCCATGATGGGACCGACCTACTGGCCGGCGATCCGCCGCTCTGGCTCGAGCCGGGTGAACCTCCCGAGGTGATCGTCAGCACCCCCCGCATCGGGATATCGAGGGCACGGGACCGGGCGTGGAGATTCGTGGCTGCGGTGTCGGCGAGCTCGTGACGCTCGCCCGTTTACCCTGATCCGCCCATGACCGCACCCGGGCTCGATCTGATCCTCCGGTACGCCGACCGGGTCGTTCCCGAGGCCGACCTGGTGGCCAAGCTCGAATCGGGCAGCAAGCTTCGGGTCAAACTGGGTCTCGACCCGACCGCCCCCGTTGTGACCCTGGGGTGGGCTGTGGTCCTCCGCAAGCTTCGGCAGTTCCAGGACCTTGGGCACACCGCGGTGTTGATCGTGGGCGACTTCACGGCGCGGGTAGGCGACCCTTCGCTTCGAAGCGCCACCCGCAAGAGACTGTCACCCGAAGAGGTCGACGGCTATGCAGGGAGCGTCCTGGGCCAATTCCGACGGATCCTCAGCGATGACAACCTCGAAATCCGCCGCAACTCGGAGTGGCTGGGGACTCTCGACATGCCAGGGCTGCTCGAGTTGACCAGTGCGGCGACGGTGGCTCAGATGTTGGAGCGATCCGATTTCGCCAACCGGTACGAGAGCGGCTCACCGATCTCGGTCATGGAGTTCCTCTATCCCCTCCTCCAGGGATACGACTCGGTGGCCGTCGAAGCTGATGTCGAGCTCGGCGGCTCGGACCAACTCTGGAACCTGATGATGGGGAGGACGGTCCAGGAACGATACGGCCAGCCATCGCAGGTGGCGCTGACCGTACCCTTGCTGGTTGGGACCGACGGGGTGAACAAGATGTCCCAGTCGCTGGACAACTACATAGGCATCGCAGACGACCCCGACGAGATGTTCGGGAAGACGATGAGCATCCCGGATGCGGCAATGGGGGAGTGGTTTCGTCTTGCCGCCGACCTCGACCCGGAGGAGGCGGGGGCCATCGAATCAGGCATCGTCTCCGGTGAGATCCACCCCAATCTGGCCAAGCGCAGACTCGCCCGGTCAGTGGTCGACTTGTATTGGGGGCAAGACCAGGGAGCCCTGGCCGAGTCGCGATTCGACGAGGTCTTCAAGCATGGGGGTGTCCCTGAGGCGATCAAAGAACATCGACTCCCTCACGGGGACCCGGTGAGTGTCGCCGCGCTTCTCCGCCAGGTGTTCGGGATGTCGGGTGGAGAAGCCCGTCGGCTCATCGACCAGGGCGCGGTCGAGATCGACGGGGTCACCCTCTCGTCCCTCGAGATTCCTCGTGACCAGTTGATCGGGAGGACGATCCGCGCCGGGAAACGTCGCTTTGCCCGTCTAGTGGATTGATTTGCGTAGGTCTCCGTCGTGGCTACCATTGCCGGTACGGCCTGGCACAGGTCCGGCCGATCCGCTGACCGGCGAGGCCCGCATATGCGCGGCCGCGCTGGCTTGTCGTCTGTATCGGGGTCGCGGTATGATCGTCGACCCGTCTGACACTCGAAATCTCAGATGCGGAGCTGTGGGCTCCTTGACAACTGAACAATGTGCCAAAAGCCAGCAGGTGCCCATCTTCCCCGTAGGGTGGAGGGTGGAGCATCAATGCGATCTCCGAGGCGATTCGTCGCCGAAGGGGTCGCGTGTGCAATCAAAGCTCTGAGACCTCTCACGGTCTCGGACCCATTGCAAACCCTTCATTGACATGACTTGCACCCTTCGGGGTGCGACGAAAGTACGTTGGAGAGTTTGATCCTGGCTCAGGATGAACGCTGGCGGCGTGCCTAATG
>JBBDML010000029.1:0-4269 GCA_040878345.1 Acidimicrobiia bacterium
GCCCCGTCGTTGACCACGACCACCTGGCGGTAGGGGACGTAGGGACAGCTGAACCACATCTGCTCGAGACGGGGCGGACGGCCCACCAGGCCCACCGACACCATGTCGAACTGGTCGGCGAGAAGACCGGGGATCAGTGCGTCGAACTCCTGGTCGCTTATCTCCAACTCGACCCCGAGGTCGGCGGCCAGCATGGTGACCAGCTCCACGTCGTAGCCGGCTGGCTCGTCGTTCTCGTCCCGGTACATCTGGGGTTCGAACTGGAGAGTCATTCCGACCCGCAGCGTCCCCCGCTCCTTGATGGCGTCGAAGTGGTTGCCCTCGAAGCCCTCCGGGGTGGCGATGGTCGTCGAACCACCCTCGCCGCCGCCGGCGCCGGTGGTGTCCGAGCCCCCATCGGTGTCACAAGCGCCCAGCACCAGGGCCAGCACACTCATCAGCATTACCCATTTGCTATGTCGTCTCACTGCTGTGAGCTTCCTTTCTCTCGCACGGACCCTGGACGCGTGGGCGCCAGGCTTTCTCCGTCGGCGACACCGGGTGATGCGTCACCGACCGAAGCTGCTGTGGAGCCGGACGAGGCGCGTACGCTCTCTTGGAGTTCACGCAGATGCGCTGTCCGGCGATGGGCGAACGGGGCGAATGCCTTCGCCTTGGTGTTGAGCAGGTCAACCAGGGCGAAGCGACGCTCCAAGTATTTGACCAGGAAGTACACCGCGGTGGTGAGCACCAGGTAGATGAGGACGGTGCTCAGGTAGACCTCGAAATAGCGAAAGGTGCGGTTGGCAAGACGGTTGCTGACCCGCAGAAGCTCGGGGACACCGATCAGGTACACCAGCGAGGAGTCCTTGATCATCCCGATGAACATGTTCCCGGTGGGTGGGATGACGATCCGGGTTGCCTGGGGAAGCATGACCACGAGGAAGGTCTGGGCCCGCCCCATGCCCACCGAGAGGGCGGCCTCGCGTTGACCGTGGGGAACTGCCTGGATCCCGCCCCGGAAGATCTCGCCGAGCCACGCCGAGTACTGCAGGGTCAGGGCGAAGATGCCGGCTTGGATCGCCGAGACCTGCAGGCTGAACGCGATGGCGACGCCGTAATAGACGAAGAGGATGAAGACCAGGAGCGGGATGGCCCGGAACAGATTGATGTATCCGGCCATGATGGGCTGGAGGATGCGCGACTTCGACAGCCGGAGCAGCGCCACAACGAGACCAAAGACGATCGCCAGCCCGAAGGCCACGAGCGAGATGAAGATGGTGATCCTCACCCCGTCGAGGAACAGGGGCAGGTTGTCGAAGATGAAGTCCCAGCTGATATCGATCTGGGCGAGGGGCATCGTCATCAGAGCACCGCGTCGATGAAGGCTCGGGTTCGGGGCTCGCGGGCGTCGGTGAATATCTCACGACCGCCCTGCTCCACGATGACGCCGTGATCCATGAAGATGTTGGTGTCCCCCACACCCCGGGCGAATCCCATCTCGTGGGTGACCACCACCATGGTCATCCCCGACTCGGCCAAGGCCCTCATCGCGCTGAGCACTTCCCCGACCAACTCGGGGTCGAGCGCCGAGGTCGGCTCGTCGAAGAGCATCACCTTCGGCTCCATGACCAGGGCCCGAGCGATGGCCACCCGCTGCTGCTGACCACCGGACAACTGGGCCGGAAAGCTCCCGATCTTGTCGAGGAGCCCGACTCGATTGAGGGCCTGGGCGGCGCGCAGTTCCGCCTCGTCGCTTTTCGCCTTCTTCACCCTGCGCAGACCGAGAGCGACGTTGTCGAGGGCGGTCAGGTGAGGGAACAGGTTGAACTGCTGGAAGACCATGCCGATCTGCTGCCGCAGCACTCGAGACTTGCCCCGGGACTTGGTCTTCTCGTTCGGAAGCCCGGGACCGAACTCGGTGCCCTCGAACAGCACCGACCCGGAGTCGGGCTCCTCGAGCAGGTTCATGGTGCGCAGCAGAGTCGACTTGCCCGACCCGGATGGCCCGAAGATCACGATGTGCTGCCCGCGCTCGACGACCAGGTCGATGCCTTTCAGGACGTGGTTGGAGCCAAAAGTCTTGTGTATCTGGCGGAGATGCACGACCACGGACCTGTCTGCAGCTAATGACACAAGTCGCCCTTCTCCCCGATCACGTGCGAAAGACGGTCTCGATGACGAGACCGTCGGCAATGGGCCGGTCCAACATTGCTCCTCCAAAAGTCAGCCTGCGTGACCGCGTCAGTACTATAACGTACCCGCCCTGGCGCTGACGGGTGATTGGGCCTCCGGCGGGCAAGTAGGCTGGACCTAGCGCTACTCGGGGCGGCTGTCGTGGTTCAATGCCACTGGAGGTACTCAGACACCTTTCGGAGGACCGATAACGAACGCCCGCGCCAATTTGGTACGGCCCGGTATCGGAGCGAGTGAATATGGGTGTTGCGCGGCCCAATTGGTCGATCCGGCGTAGGGTCATCGGGTCCTAGGAAGCCAGGGTTGGTAGGGCCGATGGACCGAGCTGGAGTCATCGAAATGCCAAGCTGGACCAATCCTCGAGGCTTGCGCACGACCTACGTAGGTTGACCACGGAGAGTGATGTCAAACGCGCGCTAGGGAAACGGGACATGTTGGGCGGGCGAACCAGAGCAATGTCGCCCTCACCGAGGGCCTAAGTCAAACGAGGAGCTGCTACTTGGCGTCGTCCGTCCGGCTCTATTGGTCGCCGATCGGATCAATCTGCATCGAAACGCACCCGCTCCCGTAGCCAGGTCGCCGTCCACCCCTCGTCCACCTCGTGAGCTGCAATGGCCACCATGGCATGTTCAGCTTGGTCAACGTCCGGTGGATCGGGATCCCATCTGCCCTGATTGAGATCGATGAACGTGACCAGCGCCGCCCATGCAGCGCGCTTGTTGCCGTCGATCAATGGATGGTTCCAAGTCAGCCGGCACACGAGCACAGCCGCCTTGTCAAAGATGTCCGGATAGAACTCTTCATCGCCGAATGCAGCCTGAGGGGCATGTAACGCGGAGTCGGCAAGATCCGACCTAGATGCCTTTGCGAGCACGGTGGCGTCCACACCTGTGACCTGTTCGGCCAACCAAAGGTACCCCGCCAGATTTAGGTATCGGGTCACCGAGCGAGCCGCTCGAGCAGCTCCCGATCACGTTCGAGTAGCTGCCTTGCTCGGCTGGTGAAATCTCTGTCTTCTCTAACCCGTTCGATCTCATTGCCCAGCGCTTCGATGATCAAGGCGTTGACGCTCGTGCCCTGGACACGAGCCACCGCCTCTGCCTCGTGGGCAAGATCCTCGGGAAGTCGGACGGTCGTCTGCTTGCTCATGATGCCATGATATCGCGACATCACGACCGTAGCAACATCCCATCATGTCAAACGCGCGCCAGGGAAACGGAACGTGCTGGAACGGCAGACAGCATGCGGAGAGGATTCACGCACCCGGAAGCCATGACCCCACCCTGGTACCTAAGGTCGACGCCGAGTTGGAGATCAGAATCGCGCTGATCGCTCCACCCGCGCCGTACATGTTCCCGCCTTCAGTTTTTTAAGGCCGGCAGCTTGACCCCGAAACAATTGAGATGATCGGTGTTGATTTCCAATGGGACTATTGGGACCAGGTTGGAGAGGACCCTGTGGATTAGGTCTCCACCGCCTCGCAAGACGCGCGAGAACGAACCAGGTGCGGTGTGGGCGGAGCCCTTGAACTCTGTCTGTCATACGATGTAGACTCGCCGTATGACAATGTTTAGCTTCCGCGTGGAATCAGACGAAGCGGAGGAGGCGACGCGGTGGGCCAATCGCCTGGGCATCGATCGCTCCGAACTGCTGCGCGATGCCCTTCACCGGTATTTGGTGCGGCTACGCGCTGAAGATGACGTGGAGGCGTGGCTAAAGAAACCCCTCACTCATGATGAGACGAGCTTGGCCGAGATGTCTGACTGGGGTCCCGCTGAAGACTGGACGGACTGGCTCGATGCAACGGGGTGAGATCTGGTTCGCTAAGACCCCTGGTGGGGATAGGCCCGTGCTGGTACTGACACGTGACCCGGTCGCCGATCGGATCGGGTCAGTCGTCATAGCGGCTCTAACGAGAACCCGAAGGGGACTCGTATCCGAGCTCGAGCTTTCACCTGAAGCCGACGGCGTCCCCAGCGAATGTGTGGTCAACTTCGACAATCTCCACACCCTCCCACGAGGAGCATTCCGCCGACCGATCACGCAGCTATCGCCCGAGCGCCTCGCCGAGTCCTGCCGGGTACTCCGGGACGC
>JBBDML010000029.1:4369-13194 GCA_040878345.1 Acidimicrobiia bacterium
TCAGCAGCGAGATGGGGGCTTGTTGACAAAGAAGGCCCTTGGCGCCATTGGGGTCTTGGCTGACCAAGACTCGATTAGTCGACCGATGGTCAGATACGCCAGAACGGGCCCAGTGTTGCTACGTCGGAACTGGACGTGTCAGGAGAAAGTTAGGCCTTCATTCTGGAAGTGGGGCAAGATCGACTCGCCAGCCCTCTGGGTGAGAATCGGGGCCTCCGGCCCTGGATTCGGAAAAAGGGCGACCTGGTCTGCACCGGCCTCGATAAGGGAACGGATCTTCTCGATACACTCATTAGCTGTCCCTGAGACAGTCATCAGGTCGACCCATGAGTCGGGCATCTGATCGATAAGTGCCCCGGCGCCCTTGGCGGCGAGGAATTCGGTTAACTCGTCGGTGATCCCGGCCGCATCCGTCAACGGTGAACGCCCTCGCTTCAGCGAGAAGGCAGCGCGGTGACGCACCTTGTGACGTGCCAGTTCCGAGTCGTCGTCGACGTTGAAGATCGCAAACGCTGTGATGTGATGGTTGGCCCCGAGCACACTCCGTGCCCACCTGACGTACTTGGGCGAGCAGAGAATGGAAAGGATGGTGCCATCAGCGACGTCCGCGGACAGGGCCATCATTTTGGGCCCCATCACTCCGAGATGTATCGGGATGCCAGGCCCTGGGTACGCGAGTCGTATCCCCTCGACCGAGAACCCGCCTTCTTCGGTCGTCACCTCGTCACCATCGAGCAGACGACGGATGATTCGGGTGGCAGCCCCCACAGTTGCAACCTGGGAGGTGGGGCGCAATCCCATCTGATTCATCCACAACGGGAGACCCAATCCGAGACCCAACACGACCCGACCAGGGTGCACAACCCCGAGAGTGGCGAACTCCATGGCTAGCAGGGCAGGGTGTCGGCTCACGGCGGACACCACTCCCGTTCCGACTTTGATGTGATCGGTCGCCTCCAGGGTGATCGCCAGCCCGGCCACGCCTCCGGTGAAGAAGTAATCCTCCGCAGTCCACACCTGGGCGAACCCGAACTGCTCAGCATTCCTGGCAGTCGCGGCGAGTTCGCCGGGCCCGACCGAACTTCCCACGACGATTCCGATTGAACCTTGGTAGCCGGTCATTTCTCAGCTCGTGCCGACTCCACATGGTCCCCTAGGCCATCGATGAGTCTGGCCAACCCGTATTCGAAGCTGTCCCCGTGGGCCATCTCGGCAAGCTCGTCGGCCAGGCTGTCGACTAGAGGGAACTGACGTGTCTTGGCGAAGTCGTGTAGACGGTTCACCACCATTCGATCGTTCTCCGCCTGGGCGTCGGGAGGGCCGGAGCGGGGAATCTCAAAGGCAACGAACCCCAGGACATAGGCAAAGAGCCCGGCATAGGCCCTGACCGCCTCTGGCCCGGTGAACCCTGCGCCCTGGAGATGGGAGAGCGTGGCCTCTATGGACCGTGTGATTCCTACGGACACGACCCTCCGCGTGGTCAACAGTAGAACGAGGGATGGGTGCTCGAGAAGGAGCTGCCGGAAGGCTGTCATGATCGCAGCAACTTGCTTCTTCCAGTCGCCCGACGTGATAAACGGGACCTCGAACCGATCCACTGCCCGATCGGCGATCTGGTCTAATAGGTCTTCTTTCGAGTCGAAGTACCTATAGAGGGTCATGGGGGCAACATCGAGAACAGCCCCAAGGCGACGTATGGTTAAGGCGTCAAGACCCTCGGTGTCGGCAATCCTGAGGGCGCTGTCCAACACATCGTCGGTAGAGACGACTGTCCGAACACTCAGTTCTCCAGCGGCCAATCCGATCCTCCTCTTTTCTCCCCGGAACCGCTTGACAGACCCGCCAGCATAAGCTTACGTGCTCCGTACAGCGTACGACACACGTGTACATAGTCCTAAGCGCAAGGTCTTTGGCGGTTACACGGCCTCCGGGGCGACCGCTGCCGATTGGGTATTGAATCCATGCAGGGAGGAAGGTCATGAGACGTCATCGATGGTTGTTGTCATTGTGTTTGGTGCTGTCACTCTGGGTAGCCGCGTGCGGGGACGGAACCGGATCGAGCACTACTGCAGACTCGGACACCACTGCCCCGGGCTCCGACTCAACCGCTGCACCAGGGACCACGGAGCCGCTCGTGATCGGGATCGCTGCAGGGTTCACAGGGATTCTCGAGTCGTTCGACAACCCGGCCTCCAATGGCGTCGAGCTCGCTGTGGCTGAGATCAACGAAGCCGGCGGCGTCTTGGGACGCCAGATCGAGCTGGTCACGGCAGACACCCAGTCGGACGTGAACCAAGGCTCGAGGGCGGGCCAGGAGGTGATCCAGGCAGGAGCCGAGATCATGTTCGTTACCCCCGACTTCAACTTCGGCGGCGGGGCGGCACGGGAGGCTCAGGCCGCAGGGATGGTCGCTATTTCAATGGGAGCGGGTTCACCGCGTTTCGGAGTCGAGGGTATCGGAGACCTCGCCTTCACCATGGGGATCTCTGGAGTCACCGACGGAGCAGTCTCGGCAGAATGGGGCTACGAGGACAAGGGCTTTCGTACCGCCTATCTCCTCCTCGACGACGTCACCGACTACGACAAGGATCAGTGCCGCGGCTTCGAGACCAGATGGCTCGAGCTCGGAGGCGAGATCCTCGGGACCGATGTGTTCAAGAACAGTGACACTTCGATCGCCCCACAGGTGACCAGAATCAACAACCTGGCAACTCAGCCGGACATCATTTCGCTGTGCTCGTTCCCACCGGGTGGCGCCGTGGCCGTTAAGCAGCTCAGGGATGCCGGGATCACTTCGGCCATCGTCAGCAATGGAGCCATGGACGGGGACTTCTGGTTCAAGGACACGATCCCCGACCTGAGTGACTTCTACTTCCTGTCGTCGGCTTCGATCTGGGGCAATGACCCCAGCGATGATGTCAACGCGTTCACTACCGCATATACCGAGGCCAATGGCAATCCCCCGGAAAACATCTTTGCGTTCTTTGGATATGCCGGCATGAAAGCGATCGCCATCGCCGTCGAGAGAGCGGGCGGCACCGATGGAGCCGCCGTCGCCGCGGAGTTGGAGGCCTTCACACAAGAGCCGGTCGCGGGAATCCTGGTGACCTTCACCGACGATCTCCACATCGACATCGCACGTGAGGAGCGGATTGTCAGCGTCATGAACGGTGTCCATGCGGTTGACGCCGTCAGGGCGGTGGAGAGTTCGCCTCCACTGTTCGAGGAGTAACAGTCCGGACGTCTACAGGACCCGGTGCGGAGTGCCCCCTACGCCCGCACCGGGTCCTCAGCAACTGGAAGGATCGGAAGGATGTCACGATCCGATTGTCCGATGACGCCTGAGAATGCGTGAGGTCCTGCAGGTCACGATCGATGCCTTGAGCATTGGCAGCATGTTCGCCCTGTTCTCACTTGGCATCGCCCTGGTGTTCGGAATCATGGGGCTCATCAACTTCGCCCACGGTGAACTGATCATGGCCGGTGGTTTCGTCCTCCTCATCACCATTGGGATAGCAACGCCCGTCCGGGTGCTAGCCGTTTTGGTCGTTACCGTGGTTCTCGCCCTGATCATGGAACGGGCCGCCTTTCGGCCCGTCAGGGGGGCGCCAGCCGACACACTCCTAGTCACCTCATTCGCAGTCTCCATCTTCCTCCAGAGCCTTGCCATCCTTATCTTCGGCTCCCTCCCCACCAGCGTTGGGATCTTCCTCAATCTTTCGGCGCCGGTGAGCATCTTCGGCTATCAGGTAAGGGGGCTCGACCTCCTCACCATCTCGGTCACCGCGGTTCTCTTGGTCGGGCTAGTCCTGTTTCTCAAGAGGACCAGCGCCGGAATCCAAATGCGGGCTGCAGCCGAGAACTTCACAATGGCCCGGCTGCTTGGCGTCAAGGCAAACAGAGTGGTTGCGCTGGCGTTTGCCATGAGCGGGTTTCTGGCCGGTGTGGCCGCGATCATGTTCGTCGCCCAAACCGGGCTCATAAGCCCCACCGCCGGTCTCAGCCCCGTGCTGGCAGCCTTCGTGGCGACGATCATCGGTGGCCTCGGAACCCTGACCGGGGCTGTCCTCGGCGGATACGCCCTTGGGGCGATCACGGTCCTACTCCAGGTCACACTTCCTGAGGACCTGAGACCTTTCAGGGATGCCTTTGTCTTCTTCGCCCTTGTGATCATTCTCCTCGTGCGACCCCAGGGCCTATTGGGACGCAGGGAGCAGAGGGTATGAGCAGGTCGACGCCACCGAGCCTCCTCCCCAATCGTCTCGGCAACCTGGCGCTGCTGATACTCATCGCGGCCCTCATCACCCTCCCAGGCGTGTTCGGGTCTCCCGTACTGAAGATCATCATTACGACGATGCTGATAAATCTGATCCTGGTCGTCGCCCTCCAAGTGTTCGTAGGCAACTCCGGTGTTTTCTCCTTCGGCCATGTCGCCTTCATGGCCATGGGCGCCTACACCGTGGGGATCGCACGGATACCAGCCAACGTCAAGGCGGCCCTGTTCCCCCGCATGCCGGAGCTCCAGCTCGACCCGGTGACCGCGATTGTCGCCGGTGGACTCGTGGCGGGGTTGGTCGCCCTGATCATCGGCCCGGCATTGATGCGACTGACAGGCCTCGTTGCGGGGCTCGCGACCTTCGCCCTCCTCAACATCGTCTACATCGTTTCGGCCAACTGGCACTCGATAACTGGAGGGTCTACCGGGCTCAACGGAGTTCCACAGACCACCACTCCGATCGTCGCCCTTGCCTGGACCGCAGTTGCAATAGTCATCGCGTGGTTGTTCCGCCATACCAGCACAGCACTCCAGCTACGCGCCACCCGCGAAGACGAGGTCGCCGCCAGGTCTCTGGGCATCGGTGTGATGAGACAGCGAACTGCGGCTTTCGTTATCAGTGCTTTCATCGCCGGGATCGCCGGCGGGTTGTACGCCCAATTCTTCGGCACCTTCAACTCAGAGGCCTTCTTCCTCAAAACCACTTTCGCCATCGTCGCCATGCTCGTGATCGGTGGTGCACGCTCACTGACAGGAGCGGTGATCGGGACCCTGTTCGTGACCCTGATCTCCGAGGTGCTGCGCCGGGTGGAATCGGGCGTTGAGGTCGGTTCCTGGTCTCTGTCTTTCCGCCCTGGTCTCCAGCAGCTGGGAGTGGCCGTCGCCATGCTCGCGGTGCTCCTCTTTTTTCCTTCGGGACTCACTAAGGGTCGAGAGTGGTCGCTCCTTGCCTTGCGTCGAACCCAAGCTGAGGAGGCGTCGTGACGGCCTCCGTCACTCAACTTCGAGGCACCGACCTACGAGTCCACTTCGACGGGGTCAAGGCGGTGGATGGGGTGGACTTCAACCTCTCACGTGGTGAGGTCCTCGGTCTCATCGGCCCTAACGGTGCCGGCAAGACCACCCTTCTAAATGCCCTCACTGGCTATGAGCGCCCCACCACCGGGACGGTTCACCTGGACTCGTCAGACGTCACCCGACTCCCCGCCCACCTTCGAGCCAGGGCAGGAATCGTCCGCAGTTTCCAGAGTGTCAGGGTGTTCGAGAAGCTTACGGCCCTGGAGAACGTTCAGATCGGGGCGCTGGGTGGCAACCTGTCGAACCGGGATTCACTCCAACTCGCCTGGGAGCTGTTGGACAACGCCGGCATGGGCTCGCGGGTTCTGAACCCGGCTAGCTCCTTCCCCCACGGTGAGGAAAGGATGCTCGGCATCCTGCGCGCTTTGGCAATGAAGCCCAAATTCCTCTTGTTGGATGAACCCGCTGCGGGGCTCAACGAGGTCGAGTCGATAGCCCTTGCCCAGTTCCTTGCCGCCCTCCCGGGCCGTTACGACCTGGGACTGCTCATCGTCGAGCACGACATGCGAGTGATCATGTCCGCCTGCCAACGGATCCATGTCATCGACTATGGCAAAACGATCGCGGTGGGTACACCCGCCGAGGTTCAGAAGGACCCCGCCGTCCAGGCCGCGTACCTGGGTACGAGTAGGGGGACGGCCTGATGCTTCGTGTGTCTGACCTCACCATTCAATACGGGAGGATCCCGGCGGTACGGGATCTCGACCTCGAAGTCGCCCAAGGCGAAATCGTCGGATTGATCGGCCCAAATGGTTCCGGCAAGACCTCCACCCTTAACGCCATCGCAGGGGTGGGGGGAAAGGCTCGAGGATCGATCACATTCCACGGGGCTGAGATCCTTGGGATGACACCGGAGCGGATCGTCGCACAGGGAATCGCGCTCGTACCGGAAGGCCGCCAGATCTTCGGGACGCTTACCGTGGCCGAGAACCTCGAACTCGGGCTGACCACCAGGAAGGGTGACCCGGGAGTCGAAGGCGACCTGACAGGGATACTGCAGCGGTTCCCGATCCTTGATCGTTACTACCGACACTCGGCGGGCAGCCTCTCCGGTGGCGAGCAACAACAGCTGGCAATCGCACGCGCCATCCTTACCAGGCCACGACTCCTGTTGCTCGATGAGCCTTCACTTGGTTTGGCGCCTCAGTTGATTGATCTGGTTTTCGAGATCATCCCCGGTCTCAGGGATGAGGGAATGACCATCCTCCTCGTGGAGCAGAACGCCTCCCGGACGATCGAGATTTCCGATCGGATCTACATCATGCGATCCGGAGAGTTCGTGTTCGCCGGCTCGAGCGCAGAGGCCGCGAGCAGAACCGAGATCTCAGCCGACTACCTCGGGATCTCGGCTGTTGGCGCCCCGGACACATCAAGTGGAGCTAGCAATTGATCAGATCAGAAAACCGAGACATGACAGCACACGATCGAAAGGAGAAGCACCAATGAGCATCGTCAAAATAGGGGTCTGCCAACTCGAGTCAAAGGTCGGCGAAGAAGGTTACGACCCTCGACCCGACAACCTCGACCGAGCGATGGCGGCCATCGCCGAGGCCACCGACAAAGGCGCCCAACTGTTGGTTTTCGGCGAGATCTTTCTCAATGGTTATGAGTCACAAGAATTCACACCCGACTACGCGGTAGCCGAGGATGCCGAGGACCCATTCGTCAAGCCATTGGTCAACGAGGCCAATAAACGAGACATCACCATTCTGATGGGTGCAACCACCCACAAGGGGACCTTCCCCGGCGACGTCTACAACAGCGTCCTGGTCATCGGCCCCGGCGAGCTGATCGGCACCTATTCCAAGACCCATGTCGCTGCCTTCGTATTCGAAGGAAGCCGCAGGGCGGGCGAGAAACTGTGGTGGAGCCCGGGTCAATCAATTGACGTGTGGGACACACCAGTGGGACGTATCGGGGTCGAGATCTGCTACGACATCTGGTTCCCAGAAGTGGCTCGGACACTGACCCTCAAGGGTGCGGAACTGGTGGTCAATGTCTCTGCCGCGGTTTGCGGCTTCGAAGAGGCTTGGGACCACATCCTCTACACGCGGTCCCTGGAGAACACCGTGCCATATCTCCACGTATCCGTGGTGGGGAAGCAGAAAGAGTTCGAGCTCTTTGGCGGATCCCGTCTATTCAGCGCCGGTGGCTTGGTAAAGGCCGAAGCGCCACGCAACGAAGAGGCGGTGATGGTGATGGAGTGGGACAAGGCCGACACCCGAAAAGTCCGGGGGACGCTTCATCCCTTCTACAACCGCAACCCCCGTCTCTACGGCGAAATCACCAAGCAGCACCCGGACCGGCTAGCCCAGGCCATGGGCATCGAATAGCCGTCGGTAGCGAACCGATCCGTCGTCACAGGAGGAGAGCACATGTCAGTGGTTATTGGTGAGTACATAGATCGTCTGGCAACGATCGAGATGCGTCCGGGAAAGGGGAACCTCCCTCGGGGAGTGATCCATCTTCTCTATGACGCCGCCCGCGAAAAGTTCGGCCGACCGTTGAGTCTTGGGATCGCAGAGGCGCTGGTCGAGCGAGTGGGAAAGGACGACACCGTATTCATCCTCACCGGTGCCGGGGGGCCTCCCGTCCTCCCCAAAGCAGAGGTGGATGGGATTCCAGGTGCGGTGGCAATCGCCCGAGCGATCCACTTCGGCATAGGTGCCAGGGTGGCCATACTCACCGAAGAGCGGGCGAAGGATCCGGTGAGAGCGGCGGTATGGGGAGCGGGTCTCAACTTCCGGGAGATGAATGATCCTGAGGTGGACAACTGCGTCCTCTACATCCCCACCGAGATCGGTCACGACGAGTCCAAGACTCAGGCCGCTGACCTACTGGACCGGCTGTCCCCGTCAGCGGTGATCGGTATCGAGAAGCTCTCCCCCAACGACAAGGGTGTGATCCACGGTGCCACCGGCCTCAACTACGACGATGTCCATTCCAAGCCTCAATACATCTTCGAAATGGCTCAGGACCGGGGGATCCTCACCTGTGGGATCGGCGACGGTGGGAATGAGGTGGGATACGGGGTGATCATCGACACGGTTAAGGAGGTCATGCCCGCGGGTGCAGTTTGCGAGTGTGACTGCCGTGGCGGCTCTGCGGCCTCAGTGAAGACCGACCAGTTCATGGTGGCCGCCATATCCGACTGGGGGGGTTACGCCGTGGCGGCGATGCTTGCCGCACTGACAAACAGCCACGAAATGCTCCTCACTGACGACGATGTGGAGAGGATTTTGTTGGCAACTGTGAACGCAGGAGCCTTCGACGGCGCCACGGCCCGGCCGACTCTGTCCGACGACGGGGTCGACCTGGATGCCCAACGGGCTTACGTGACGATGTTGCGAAGGCTGGTTCTCATCTTCAAGTCCGACCTGGCGTCTCCGGGGCATTGACGCGAGCGACACCAAGAAACCAGAACATTTGTGATGCATGGGGATACGGTGTCATAGGTCTAGGGAGAGAGTTG
>JBBDML010000030.1:0-60202 GCA_040878345.1 Acidimicrobiia bacterium
GAACCCATGGCATCGAGTCCGGGAATGGGTTTCCAGACCCTACCCAGCCGAGAAGCATTAGACGCGGTGAGCAATGAGTCGTATGGCCCGTATCCCCACGGCCCCCTTTGTCGATAACGGGTACATGAGGGTGGCGAAGCGAGGGCTTGGTCGTGGTCAAACACGCACCGGCCGTTTGAACCGTCGGCAGAAAGGCGCGGCTCTAGTCGAGTTCGCCATTCTCATGCCCCTGCTCGTGCTGTTGCTTCTTGGAATCGTCGAGTTCGGGTGGGGCCTGGCCCAGCAGATCGATGTCCGGCACAAGGCGCGGGAAGCGCTGCGGCTGGTGATAGTCGATTCCCCGCAAGCCGACATAGAGGCCAGAGTCTGTGGCAACGACATCGTCCCGAGTGCCGCGGTCACCGAGATCTCGTTGGACACCGGTCTTGATCCAGGAACAGCCGCGACTGTCACCGTTACCGCCAACCTTCAACAGATAACCGGCCTCTTCGGACCGTTCTGGGGTCCCAATCCTACGATCAGCTCGACAGTCGAGGGCAGGGTCGAGCAAGCCACCACTGCTTTCATTCCTCCTGTCGATCTGGCGCCGTGCCCATAAGAGACGCGTTCAGGGCCGAGCGGGGGGCAAGTGCGATTCTGATCGCCATCACGATGGTCCTGCTCATGGGCGTGGCAGCGGTGGTCATCGATGGCGGGGCGGGCTTCAGTGAGCGCAGACAGGCGCAAGCCGCCGTCGACTTCGCCTCTTTGGCGGCACTGCACGCCTCTGTCGGAGCCAACCCAGAGGACGCTGGAGCTGCCGAGGCGATAACAGTCGTCGAGGCGAACCTGCCAGGTCGAGTCCTTCAAGCCTGGGCGGCCTGCACCGATCCGACGCGCCCGGCCGAGTACACCATCGTCTCGTCGCTCACCCCATGCGTCTCTTTCACAGAGAACTTCTCACAGGCGAGGGTGCGACTGCCCCTGGACACACTCGACAACACCTTCGGAAACGTCATCGGATTCGCGAGCATGGACGTGACTGCAAAGGCCGAGGCCGAACAACTCTCGTTGGCTACCGGGGACGTGCTGCCCTTCACCGCCGGTACCGGCTCGATCGTCTGCCTCTTCTCGAACGAAGCGCCGCAGGCGGTGCAGCCTTGCGCGGGTCCGGACAGCGGGTCGTTTGGCTATCTCGACATCGCCCTCTATGGAGACTCGACTTTCGACAATCCATCCACATGTGCCAACGGGACGCCGAACGTCAGGACCGCCATCAACCTTGCTAAAGGCAGCGACCACATCATGACCGAGTGGACCGGCGGCCCCGCGGTAAACGACCATGGGGTCTGCCCCAACAAGTCCGAGGACATCAATGAGTTGGTCGTGCAGCCCGGTTCGCCTGATGCGGCGGCCACCGACGGTCTCCTCACTGGAGTCTCCGGGTCGATCAACGGTCAGAGCTTCGGTTCTGCGGATGGTCGCCTGGAGCCGACTTCGGAGTCCACTGGAACGGTGACGGTGCGAGACTACTCGAGTCTCGACAACACTCCTCTCTGGACTTACCTCGACGACCCCTTTTGCAACTGGTCCTCGTCTGGGGTGATCAACGGAAATGTGAACTCTTACGACGAGATGCTGGTCTGCCTTGAGGACTGGACACCAGCCGATGGGGACATCTTCGTCCAGAGCCTCGAGGATCACGATCGGTTCGGGGCAGTACCGATATTCACCGCATACCCGAACGGTCCCGGGTCTTACCTGATCGATTCCTTTGCCCCAATATGGATCGAGACCCTCTACTTCAATTGCAACGCAAGCGGAAGCCCGGACTGCGACACGATTTTCTCGCCGGGGGAGGCTGGTGGCTCGACTCCATGCCCTAACGACTTCGTCGCCACTCCTACCGTCAATTGTGGTCACAACGACACCACTGGCCCCGACGGCGTCGAAGGGGTCACCGCATTCCGGATGGACATCAGGATGCTTCACCCCGACACTCAGGCGTTCTTCCCGGGCTCGGAATCACTGCGCGAGGTCAGTCTCCTCCGCTGAGCCGGCGGTCCCGGCAAGCTCCTACCCCATGGTTTGGGCTGTGTGGTGGGCCGCGTGGGACTTGAACCCACAACCTTGAGCTTAAGAGGCTCCTGCTACTGCCAATTGAGCTAGCGGCCCGACTTTGGATTTTACCGTCCGAACCACTCCTGCATGAATTCGACCCAGACCATGGTCGTGTGGAATGCATCGGCACTTCGACGCTTGTTCACCAAACAGACACCGTGCGGCATGTGGTTCTTCCGGTGGCCGGTGCCGTCGGGTTTGATGAAAGTGTTGGTGAACTCGGAGGTGCCGAGTCCCAATTGATCAGCCCACCAAGCCCTTGCAGCAGACTCGTCGTTGTCGGCGTGAAGGTTGAGACGGGCGCGGTAACCGGTGGCCGGTGGAACGTAGGCATCGGCCCAGCTCATGAATAGGCGGAGGGCATGTGGGTCGGCATTCGCCATTCCGAGCGTCGACTGGGTCTTGAAACCCTCCCCCCAATACAGGGCGACACCAGCTGTCCAGAGTGGATCATCCTGCAAGTGGATGGCCTCGAGTGATGCCTGGGCCTTGATCATCTCGATCTCGGCTCGTCGCTTCCGATTCGTGTCGCGTGGGATGCCCTCTCGGCTGCCGGTCCTGACCCGAATCGCGACGTACTGCTCATCGGCGAGCCTGACTTCACGACACCAGGTGGCTAGGGTCGACTTTTTGACCGGGATCATCCCCATGATCTCGCCATAGGACAATCCCGTCCGGCGCAGGTCCTTGCCCAGCTCGGACTTCTCCCATCGTGACAATCGTTCCCAGGTCTCCACCCGCTCGAGGAGTACAGCCTCGAGTTCCATCTTCCGAAGATAAGACCTAGGTGTGACATAACCAGTGCGAGTTGCCCTCGGGAGGCTCGGGCGCCGAAGCTATGCGCCCAGCCCCAGATCCTGGGGTGGTCGCCGAGGAGGAAGAGGTCATGTTTTGGCCCTGAACGACGAGACCTTCGAGACCGTCCTCGAAGCCGCCAAGAGCGGTGCCGAGTGGGCCTGGGCGACGATCTACACCGAGTTGGCCGGGCCGGTGAAGGGGTACCTCGGGAGGCGGGGCGCCTCAGACCCTGAGGACGTCACCAGTGAGGTCTTCCTTCAGGTGACCCGATACGTCCACGGGTTCACCGGTGGCCTGTCCGCCTTTCGATCCTGGGTCTTCGTCATCGCCCATCGACGGCTCATCGACGAGAGGCGTCTCCGTGGTCGTCGCCCCCAGATGACCGAGCTCGATGAGAAGACAACCCTGCTCTCCGCCGGGGACGTCGAAGCGGAGGCGGTGGAGCGCCTGGTGACCGAAGAGTTGCGTCGGGCGTTCGACCGGCTCAGCGAGGCCCAGCGGGACGTCCTGGCCCTCCGGATCATTGCGGGGCTCACCCTCGAGGAGACCGCCCAGGTGCTGGGCAAGAGGACCGGGGCCATCAAAGCCGCCCAACGACGGGCGCTGGAGGCGCTCCGGGAAAAGTTGGAGTTGGAGGGCGTATCTCCGTGAGCGATTTCGACGTTTACAACCATGAAGTGCCCAATACCAGGTTCTCCGATCGCGACGTCGAGCGGCTCCTCTCCGGATTGACCCCAGAGGACGACGCTCTGGCGATCTTCGCTCCTCTCATGGTGGCGCTGCAGACGGAATGGTCCCAGCCTCCCGCACCGGAGAGTGTGGCCTCATTTGCCGCGGCCGCGGCCCGGATCGCATCGATGACGCTGCCAGAGGAGTCACGACGAAATGCGACCGGTGCCCTTTCCCGGCGACCCAGGAAGCAGCGCCCGTCGATCGCTCGCCGACTGGCGATCCCAGTGCTCGCCTTGCTCGTGCTGTCGGGAATGACGGGGGTGGCGATCGCCGCCGACAGCGCCTCCCCTGGTGACGCGCTCTTCAGAGTCGACCTCGCACTCGAGGAGATCGGGGTGGGGCGAGGCGGCGTGGTCGAGCGACTCACCGAGTCGAGCGCCCTGGCCGAGCAGGGGAACGCGGCGGAGGCCCTGGCGCATGCCGCCCAGTCCGTGGCCAGTGAGGTGGAGAGCGAGGAAGACGTCTCCGCCGCCCTCGAGGGCCTGGAGCAGGCTATCGCCGAGTTGAGTGGTGAAGCACCGGGCCACGCGAGCGAGATACGCGCCAGCGTGGCCGCCCTGCTCCAGTGGATGCTGGACAACGCCGGCATGATCGGCAGCCCCGACTTCGAGCCCGGCGCCTTCGGAAGAGGGGTGGCCGGAATGGCCAACCAGATCTCCCACGGAGACGACGGCGACGATGAGCCCGGAAATGGCAACGGTCCGCCCGCCGGCATCCCGGGCGGGCCACCCGATGGAGGTCCCCCCGCCGGTCCCTGAGAAGCGTCCGAACCCCTCCCCAACCCCGCCACCCCGGGCCAACAGCCCGGGGTCTCGCATTGGTCTCGACTCTCAGGGTCTCGGTTGGGTAGGACAGGAGAGCGGGGGCAAGTATCCTGAGGTCTTCTCGGGCTGTGGCGCAGCTTGGTAGCGCGCTTGCTTTGGGAGCAAGAGGTCGTCGGTTCAAGTCCGACCAGCCCGACCAGACGAATCCGGCCAGCCCGACCCGGGCTTTACAATGGTCGGGTTCGCGGGTGTAGCTCAACGGTAGAGCTCCAGCCTTCCAAGCTGGCGGCGAGGGTTCAACTCCCTTCACCCGCTCGAATGGGTCGCCTCCCGGGGCGGCACCGGCCCCTTGGCCCCCGTAGCTCAATGGATAGAGCGGCGGACTTCTAATCCGTAGGTTGGGGGTTCGAGTCCTCCCGGGGGCGCCGGTGACCCATTCGACATGGTGGCCGTAGCTCAGCCTGGTAGAGCGCCTGGTTGTGGTCCAGGAAGTCGCGGGTTCAAGTCCCGTCGGTCACCCGAAGTGGCCGCTCTGCATGAGCGGCCACGTACTTTGTACCTAGTACTTGGTACTTCGACAGACCAGGAAGACAGATGACAACCACCGTCACCGAGACCGGCCCTTTCGAGCGCCTGGTCAGGTTCCAACTGACCAACGATCAGATCGATCAGGCCAAGAAGGGCGCGGCCCGCAAGTTGGCCGGCGAGGTCAAGATCCACGGCTTCCGTCCCGGCAAGGCACCACTGCCGGTGATCGAGGCCACCCTCGGCGCCGAGAGGGTCCGTCGCGAGGCGATCGACGACCTGGTCCCACCGGTTCTCAGCGACGTCCTCGCCGAGGAGGACCTGCGTCCGGCCGTCACCCCCGAGCTCGAATCTCTCGACGATGTCGACGGGGGAGTGGAGGTCGAGATCCGGGTCACCCTGTGGCCGACCATCGACATCCCCAACTACAAAGATCGTCGGATCGAGGTCACCAACCCCGAAGTCACGGACGAGGACATGGAGACACAGCTCGAACGGATGTTGGAGCAATTCTCGACGGTCGAGGAGATCGACCGGGCCGCCGAGGAGGGTGACTTCGTCTCCATCGACGTCCAGGCGTCCAGCGATGACGTGGAGGTAGAGGACGCCCGGGTGGCCGACCTGCTCTACCAGGTGGGCTCCGGGAGGTTCCTCGAAGGGATCGACGAGGTGCTGATGGGAAAGGCCGCCGGTGTCACCTTCACATTCGACGGCCCGCTGCCCGACGGTTTTGGCGAGCGGGCCGGTGAGAGCGTCACCTTCACCGTGGCCCTCAACGAGGTCAAGGAGCGGATCCTTCCCGGCCTCTCCGACGATTGGGTCGACGAGAACACCGAGTTCGAGACGGTTGACGAGCTGAAGGAGGCCCTCCGGGATCAGCTCGGCGATGCCAAGCTGCGTGCCGTTTCTCGTGAGTTCGCCGACAAGGCCCTGTCAACGCTTCGGGACCAGATCGAAATCGACCTCCCGGAGGCGCTGGTCCGGGCGGAGATGGACAGCCACCTCCACAACTTCCTCCATCGATTGGAGCAGACGGAGATCTCACTCGAGGACTACTTCAGGGCTACCGGGATCACCCAGGACCTGTTCGCCTCCGACCTCAGAGAACAAGCCGAGCTCTCCCTGCGGAGCCGCCTGGTCCTCGAAGGGGTGGCGATCGCCGAGGAGATCGACGTCACCGAGGAGGACATGTCGAACGTGCTTCAGGGTCTCGCCATGCAGTCCGGCGACCCTGTGGCCTATCTGAAGGCCTTTCGGGGGAGCGGCAGAGAATTGGCCCTGGCCAGTGATATTCTCAGAAACAGGGCACTGGACGTGATCTTGTCCAACGCCCAGGCTGTCGACGAGGAGGGTCAACCCGTCGACTTGAGTTTGAAGGTACCCGAGGTCGAAGGCCAGGTAATCGATGACGAGGGCGTCGTCGAAGGCGAAGTGATGGCCATAGTCGTGGAGGAAGAGGAATGAGAGCAGAGAACTATGTGATCCCAACAGTCTTCGAGCAAACCAGTCGGGGCGAGCGTTACTTCGATATCTACAGCCGGCTTCTCAAGGACCGCATCATCTTCCTCGGCACTCCGATCGACGACACGATCGCCAACCTGATCATGGCCCAGCTCCTCCATCTCGAGTCCGAGGACCCGGACAAGGACGTCTTCCTCTACATCAACTCACCCGGCGGCTCGATCACATCGCTTTTCGCCATCTACGACACCATGCAGTACATCCGGCCAGAGGTGAACACGGTATGCATGGGGATGGCCGCCTCCGCAGCCGCCGTTATCCTCGCCGGGGGCGCCGAGGGCAAGCGATACGCCTTGCCGCATGCTCGGATCATGCTCCACCAGCCCCACGGTGGGGCCCAGGGCCAGGCCAGTGACATCGAGATCCAGGCCCGGCTCATCGTCCAGATGCGGGAGCAGGTCAACGAGATCCTCGCCCTCCACACCGGCCAGGATCTGGAGAAGATAACCACCGACACCGAGCGTGACTATTGGATGCTGGCCGCCGAGGCAAAGACCTACGGGGTGATCGACGGAGTGCTCACCCGGCGGGAACTGGCTGCGGTAGCCTCCCAGTAGGAGGTCCATCTCAATGGCAAGACTTGGCGAGGGCGGAGAGCTGCTCAAGTGCAGCTTCTGTGGAAAGTCCCAGAAGCAGGTCAAGAAGCTCATCGCCGGTCCTGGGGTCTACATCTGCGACGAGTGCATCGATCTCTGCAACGAGATCATGGAAGAGGACCTGAACACCTCCGAGGAGTTCACCTTCACCGAGCTCCCCAAGCCCGCCGTGATCAAGAGCTACCTCGACGACTATGTGGTGGGGCAGGAGGAGGCCAAGAAGAAGCTTTCGGTGGCGGTCTACAACCACTACAAGCGAATCCGCTCCGGCGAGGTGCAGCGCGAGGTGGAGCTGCAGAAGTCGAACATCATGCTCATCGGGCCCACCGGTAGTGGAAAGACCCTCCTCGCCCAGACCCTGGCCCGCCAGCTCAACGTCCCCTTCGCCATCGCCGACGCCACCAGTCTCACCGAGGCCGGTTATGTGGGCGAGGACGTGGAGAACATCCTCCTCAAGTTGCTCCAGGCCGCCGACTACGACGTCAACCGAGCCCAGCAGGGGATCATCTACATCGACGAGATCGACAAGGTTTCCCGCAAGGCGGAGAACCCGTCGATCACCAGGGACGTCTCGGGGGAGGGTGTCCAGCAGGCGTTGTTGAAGATCCTGGAGGGGACGGTCGCCTCAGTCCCGCCCCAGGGCGGGCGCAAGCACCCCCATCAGGAGTTCATCCAGCTCGACACCACCAATGTCCTGTTCATCTGTGGCGGGGCTTTTGGTGGGCTCGAGGACATAATCGGGAGCCGGGTGGGAAAGCGCGGCGTCGGGTTCGGTGCCGAGGTCCGCTCCCGTTCCGACAGGCGCCCCACCGAGGTCCTGTCACAGGTGATGCCCGAGGACCTCATGAAATATGGGCTGATCCCAGAATTCATCGGAAGGCTGCCGGTGATGGCCACCGTCGAAGACCTCGATCAGGACGCCCTGATCCGGATCCTCACCGAGCCGAAGAACGCGCTTACCAAGCAGTACGCCCGGATGTTCGAAATGGATCATGTCTCGTTGGTCTTCACCCCCGACTCACTGGTGGCGATTGCCGAGCAGGCGCTGAAACGGTCGACCGGGGCTCGGGGTCTGCGAGCGATCATGGAAGAGGTTCTGCTGAACACGATGTACGACCTTCCCTCCAGAGACGACGTCGAGCAGGTCCTGATCGACCGTGACGTGGTCGAGAAGAAGGTCAACCCCACTCTGGTCCCGGTCAAGAGGGTCATCGAGCCCACCGAGCGCTCCGCCTGAACCGACACCCTCGTGGTTCGGCCGACGGCCTTCCCTCTTCTCCCGTCGTCTGGCCTGGCCATCGCTCGACCACTCTGGAAGATGGTTGACACGCCGACCCGGTACGGCGACACGATCGCGGATTAGGCCGACAGGCCCACGAAAGAGGCCACAAGGTGTCCAGCGAATACGCTAAGTTACGGACAGAAACCGGATTGAACTGGTTGACAATCGAGCCAAGTGAGGGCACACTGTGGCAGTCAACCACGGTAAGTGGTTTCGGGATGTTAGAGGGCTAATAGGGAGGCATTGAAGCCAGGCCTGTAAAACGGTCACCTCGGCCTGGCTGAGCCAGTGGTGAGACCGACCTATCCCATTATCAACGAAGGGGATAGGAATAATGACTACGCCAGCAATTGGCGGTAGGTGGGAGGCGCGGCGGCTGCTGGCGATCCTCACCGCGTTCGCCGTCGTGGCGACGGTGATCATGGTGTTCTCGGGCACGGCGCGAGCCGAGCACGTCGACTCCTGGCCGTTCAGCTCGGAAGCCAATGAGGCGGACTTCTGGGAACAGTGGGGCGAGACCTTCGAGTTGGAGGACGACTGGACCTGTGAAAAACTCGACGACCAGGGCTCGGACGGGACCTTTGAGGTTCCGGCGCCACCGGCCGGTGAGGAGTGGAGACTGCTGATCGCCAAGAAGGGGGCCGGAGACGACGCCAACTCCCTCTTCTGGAACCCACTCGAGGGCGAGGAGTACGAGCACGCCACCGGTGGCGGCTACAGCCACATCATCCTCTGCTCACGACCGGTCGATGAGGAGACGACCACGACCGTCGAGGACACGACCACGACCACTGTCGAGGAGACGACTACGACTGTCGAGGACACGACCACGACCGTCGAGGACACGACCACGACTGTCGAGGAGACGACCACATCGAGTGTCGACGACACGACCACATCGAGTGTCGACGACACGACCACGTCTAGTGTCGACGACTCGACCACGTCGAGTGTTGACGACTCCACGACTACCAGCGCTGAGGTCGAAGAGACCACAGTGACCACCGCGGGTACCAGTACGACTGCAACCGTGGAGGGGACAGTGGTGACCACAGCACCAGCCGAGGACCCCGACGACGATCTTCCCTTCACCGGGATGAATGCCGAGTCGATGCTCGGAATCTCGATCGCGCTCCTCGGACTCGGCGTGGCCCTCCTCACGCTGACCCGGAAGCTCAGGGACAACAACTGAGATAACCGCTTTGTCCGCAGGGCAAGGAAGGCCCCGGGATTAATCTCCCGGGGCTTTTCCATGGACTACCCCGGAGCGGTCGCCTATCTCGAAGCCCACATCGGGCTTGGCGGCGGCCATGGGCTCGAGCGGATGCGGGACCTGATGGAGAGGATGGGTCATCCCGAGCAGGGCTACCCCATTGTCCACGTGGCGGGCACCAATGGGAAGACCTCGACCTCCCGGCTCACCTCGCTGATCTTGGTCGCCCACGGGCTGACCACCGGCACCTATACCTCGCCGCACCTCCAGGTGGTGGAGGAGCGCCTGGCGGTGAACGGGCGGACGGCGACTCGCGATGAGTTCGCGATGGCCGTGACCGACGCCGCAGCCTTCGCCGAGATCCATGAGCACGCCGGTGGCTCGCCGTACACCTACTTCGAGTTGGCCACGGCCAGTGCCTTTGCCTTCTTCGCCGACCAGGCGGTCAACTCCGCGGTGCTCGAGGTGGGGTTGGGTGGTCGTCTGGACGCCACCAATGTGGTGGACGCCGAGGTCTGCGTCGTCACCTCGATCGGGCTCGATCACACCGAGCTCCTCGGTGACGACCTGGCAAAGATCGCAGGAGAGAAAGCGGCGATCGCCGGGCTCAACTCCATCCTCGTTTCCGGGCCTCTGCCCGCTTCGGCTCTCGAGGTGGTCGCAGGGCGGGCCAGAGAGCTCGGGATCCAACACCGCCGGTTTGGTGACGACTTCGAGATCGTGGGGGCCGAACGTGGCGTCGGTGGATGGCTCACCACGATCCGAGGAGCCGAGGCCGAGTACGAAGACGTGTTTCTCCCGCTGCACGGACGTCATCAGGTCATCAATCTGGCAATGGCGATCGCCGCAACCGAAGCGCTCGTCGGTGATCGTCTCGACCCCGAGGCGGTGAGGGATGCGGCCGCGGCGGCCACCGCACCGGGCCGTATGGAGCTCCTGGCCAGGTCGCCGCTGGTGCTGGTCGACGGGGCACATAACGTCGATGGCGTCGAAGTGTTGGTCGAGGCTCTCAAGGAGGAGTTCCCCACCACCAGTTGGCACGTGGTCCTCGGTGTCATGGGCGACAAGAACGTGGAGCTCATGGTCGAGCGGCTCATCCCTGTTCTCGAGGGTGTGGTGACCACGGCAGTCGATTCGGAGAGGGCGGTCTCGGCCTCGGATCTGGCGGAGCGGGTCGCTGCCAGGGTCTCGGTTCCGGTGCTGGTCTCCGAGGGCGTTGGTGATGCCCTCGACATGGCACGAGCCGAAGCGGGGCCTGCGGGGGCGGTCCTGGTCACTGGGTCGCTCTATCTGGTGGGCCAGGTGCGCGACATCCTGACGGGCTGAGCTTCGCCCGACGCCTGGCTCCGATACGGTGGTCCGATCTATGGCAGTGGAGAGCACATTCATCATGGTCAAGCCCGATGGGGTGGCTCGCGGGCTGGTAGGGGAGGTCATCTCCCGTTTCGAGCGGAAGTGTCTCACCCTGCAACGGATCCGGATGCTGACCATCGACGAGGCTCTCGCCCGTCGTCACTATGCAGAGCACGTCAACAAGCCGTTCTTCCCCGAGTTGCTCGAGTTCATAGTCTCGGGGCCGGTGGTGGCGATGGAGTGGTCAGGGGAGAGCGCGATATCTGTTAGCCGGGACCTGATGGGCGCCACCGACCCCAAGCAGGCGGCCCCCGGGACGATCAGGGCAGACTATGGCTTGGCGGTGACACACAACCTGGTCCACGGGTCTGACAGCCCGGAGAGCGCTCTCCGCGAGCTGGACATCTTCTTCCCATAGAAGCGGCTTCGCCGTCTTCGTACCTGGTACCAGGTACTGGGACACTCGGTGCAAATACCGAATATGGAGTACTGCAAGCGCAGGGGGACAGGGCCCCAATGGCACAAGCGGGCGGTGACCCCTAGACTCGATTGGTCCACTCGGGAGACTCGTCGGCCATGGCTGAAACCCTTTTGTCGTTCGCTGGTCAAGACATGGCCATCGACCTGGGCACCGCAAACACCCTGGTCTACGTCCGGGGCAGCGGCATCGTCCTCAATGAGCCATCGGTGGTGGCCATCAACTCCCAGAACAACAAGGCCCTGGCCGTTGGCATGGAAGCCAAGAGGATGATCGGCCGCACCCCGGCCAACATCACCGCGATCCGTCCGCTCCGTGACGGGGTCATCGCCGACTTCGACATCACCGAGAAGATGCTCCGCTATTTCATCCAAAAGGTCCACCGTCGCAAATGGGCCCGCCCCCGCATCGTGGTCTGCGTTCCCTCCGGCATCACCCCCGTCGAGCGGCGGGCCGTGGAGGAAGCCGCATATCACGCAGGCGCCAGGAGGGCCTACACCATCGAGGAGCCAATGGCAGCCGCCATCGGCTCGGGTCTGCCCATCGGTGAGCCCTCAGGCTCGATGGTGGTCGACATCGGCGGTGGCACCACCGAGGTCGCCGTCATCTCGCTCGGGGGGATCGTGGTATCCCGGTCGATTCGGGTCGGTGGTGACGAGTTGGACACGGCAATCATCGACTGGGTCAAGAAGGAGCACAACGTCCTCATCGGTGAGCGCACCGCAGAACAGCTCAAGATCGCTGTCGGCTCCGCCTGGCCCTACGCCGACGAGCCATCGGCGGAGGTCCGAGGTCGTGATCTAGTGTCCGGCCTTCCCAAGACCATCCTCCTCTCCAGCCCCGAGATCCGTGAGGCGATCGAGGAGCCAACCCAGGCGGTCGTGGACGCAGTCAAGTTCACGCTCGACAAGACACCACCCGAGCTCGCCGCCGATATCGTCGAGCGAGGGATCGTGCTCACTGGAGGGGGAGCGTTGCTAGTTGGGCTGGACCATCGTCTGGCCCACGAGACGGGGATGCCCATCGTGACAGCAGCCAATCCGCTGCACTCAGTGGTGCTCGGCTCGGGGAAGTGCTTGGAGGAGTTCGACGCACTGCATGCGGTGCTGGCGTCGTCGGCCCGCCCATGAGCCCCAACTCCCGTCCCGGCAGATGCTGAGCAGAGAACCCGCAGGTCGCACCCTCCCCACTCTCATCACGCTGATAGTCATCGGCATCATGCTGATGACATTCGATGTGCGTAGCGAGGGGACCGGGGTGGTCGGTGTCCTCCGCACCGGCACCCAGAGCCTGGTGTCACCACTCCAGAAGGCCGCCTCCTTTGCGGTCAAGCCCGTGGTCGACCTGGTCGACTCGCTGTCCAATGTCGCCAACCTCCGTGAGGAGAACATCGCCCTTCGCCGTGAGCTGGTGGAGGCGCAAGCCGAGCTCAATGCGATGCAGGATCTGGTGGTGAGAGTGGAGTTCCTCGAGCAGATCTTCGACATGCAATCCGCAGGGAGCCAGATAGGGCGCACCGTGGCCAACGTCATCGGACGCCCGGATCCTCTGGAGGAGACGCTGATCATCGACAAGGGGACCTCTCACGGGATCGCGGTCGGCCAACCGGTGGTCGACAGCAACGGGTTCGTGGTGGGGTCGGTGAGCTCGGCCACCGCCGGCACCGCCAGAGTCGTCCCGATCATCTCCAAGAGGCAGGGTCTCATCGTGATCGTCGGTGACCAGGAAGGATCGCTGATCTCCCAGCCAGGCTCGGAGCTGATGAAACTCGAGGTCTATTCGGCGCGGGGGCCCGTCCTGGCCAACGAGCGGGTGCTGACGTCGGCCGGCTCCCTCAGCTTTCCGGCAGGATGGCCGATCGGGGAAGTCGTAGCCGACGCCGCCCCCGTGGTCGACGTCCTGACCACGATGGTTCGGCCATTCGTCAACCCGAGGACCTTGCGCCTCGTGGTGGTCCTCGCCTGGCCCCCCGACCCGGTGACTGCGGTGACAGATGCCACCACCACCACCATCCCTACCTCGACCACGGTCGAGGGATCAACCACGACCGAGGGAAGCGGGTGAGGCTCCCACGCGGTCTGATCGTGGCCACCATCCTCTTGGTGGCGATCGTGGTCCAGACCACCCTGTTCGGACAGATACACACGGTCGTCCCCGACCTTGTGATGCTGGTGGTGATGATGCTCGCCCTCACCAGGATGCGCCCCGAGCTGGTCCTCGGTGTCGCCTTTCAGTCCGGGCTGGTCGTGGACCTCCTGGGATCGTCGCTGGTCGGCCTGCGGGCGGTGGTCTTCACCGCCGTGGCCTACTTCGCCCTGAGAACACGGTCCCGGGCCGAGATCGGTCGCTACGCCACGGTGATCTGGGCAGGTCTGCTCACCTTCGTTGGTATGGTCCTGATGGTCCTGATCGGCACCCTATTCGGGCAGACCACCCTCATCGGCCCTGACATAGGGAGTCGTCTCACCCTCGTTCCACTCGCCAACATGGTCCTGGCTGGGCTGGTGTCGCCGCTCTTCATCCGCCTGGTCGACCGCGACACGGGACTGTTCCGGTTCACATGAAGTTCGCGGTCCGACTCAGCGTCGTGGGCATCGTCTTCGTGATGATGTTCTCCGTGGTGGGGTTGAGGCTGTGGGTGATCCAGGTCGCCGAGGGCCCCGAGATCGCTCTCGCCGCCGCCGAGCAGACGTGGATCCAGCAGTCGATCGCCGCCCCCAGGGGCGACATCTTCGATCGAAACGGAGTCCTTCTCGCCACCAGCCGTGTCGTCCCGGCGGTGGTCGTGGACCGTACCTTTGTCCAGCCTGAGGAAAGGGAAGCTCTGGTCGACAGGCTGTCCTCGATCCTTGCGATCGACCGCGCCGCGCTCGACGACCTCTATGAGAAAGCCGGGATCAACGGGCGGTTCCAGGTGACAACGGTCTCCATCGAGATGGCCTACCGGATCAACGAGAACCTCGACTCCCTGCCTGGTGTGGAGGTCGCCAAGGTCCCGGAGAGGATCTATCTGACCGGGCCCACATTGGCTCACGTCATGGGCCATCTCGGGCTGCCGGACGCTGCCGACCTCGAGGAGAATCCCGACATCGACCCCAGTGTCCGGGTGGGCAAGCTTGGCGTGGAGAAGTCATACGAGGAGTACCTCCAAGGGACAGCCGGCCAGCTCGAGTATCGAGTGAGACGCGGCGACATCATCGACACCAGGCCATCGGTCGACCCTGTCCAGGGAAGCTCTCTGACCCTCACAATCGACCTCGAGCTCCAGGACCTGACCGAGATGGCTCTCGAGGAGGCCATCGCCCTCTCCAACACGGTGAAGGACCAGGATCGGGCGGCCGGGCTCGAGGTCTTCAGCGAGACCGAGCACGGCGCCATCGTGGTCCTCGATGCCCAGACCTTCGAGGTGCTGGCATCGGCCTCATATCCCGACTTCGACCCTCAGCGCTTCGTCGCCGGGATAGACGAGACCACCTTCTCAGCGCTGAACGACTCGGAGGCGTTCAACAATCTGGCGACCAATGGCCTGTACCCGCCGGCCTCCACCTTCAAGGCGATCACCTACACCGTGATCGAGGAGGAGAACCTGCCGTTCCCCACCGGCATCGAGGGGATCGACGCCGCCAACCGCCAGGTCCACTGCGACGGGAAGCTGGAGCTTCCCAACCTCTCCGATGGGTCTCCTCAGAGCAAGTCCGACTGGTACGACCCGGGGAACCTGGGATGGCTCGGCATCCACTCCGCCCTCGAAAAGTCGTGCAACATCTTCTTCTGGTCGGCGGCGCTCGGTACCTACCAGGCATATCGGGCCCCCAGTCCGAAGGAGACCGTGATCCAGGACTGGTCGATGGAACTGGGCTACGGCACCCGGACCGGTGTCGATCTCAGCACCGAAGCGGCAGGCATCGTGCCGACCAGGGAGCTCTTCGAGGAGTGGGCGGAGTATCAAATCGAGAACCCGGATCAACCCCCGCGCCTCGACCCGAGCCGCTTGGAGATCGCCAGCCCCTGGCTCGGTGGTGACCTGATGGACTTCGCCATCGGGCAGGGGGCCTTCACCGCCACACCCTTGCAGGTCGCCGTCTCCTACGCCGCCCTGGTCAACGGTGGTCGGGTCCTCGAGCCGAGAGTGGTCCGTGAGATCACCTCGGCCGACGGGCAGGTGACACCGGTGGTGGCGCCCTTGAGGCGGACGGTTCCGATCAGTGCCCAAACCCGATCCGACCTGCTCACCGATCTCAACCGGGTGGTCACCAACGGGACCGCTCGGCTGGCGTTCAGCCAATTCGGGCCGGGGCTGGAAAAGATCGGGGGCAAGACCGGTACCGGGCAGTCGACCGCGGTCAGGGACAACCATGCCTGGTTCGTGGGGGTGGCCCCCATCGACGACCCCAAGTACGTGGTGGTGGTGTTGATCGACGAGGGTGGCTCCGGAGGTCGCATCGCGGCTCCTGTGGGACGCCACATCCTCCAATACCTGATGGGCAACGAGCCGATGCCGATCGTCGAAGGGGAGGACGCCGACTGATGACGGTCCTGACCCGCATCCGTGAAGTCGCAGTGGTCCGTCGTGGCAACCGGTCAGACCGGATCCTCTTCGGGACCATGCTGGCCCTGTCCGGCCTTGGCCTCCTCATGATCTACTCGGCGACCCGCAACACCGGCACCTTCTCCATGGAGCGCCAGATGATCTTCGTCGCCGCCGGGCTCATCATCTATCTGGTCTCCTCCAACATCGACTATCGGGAGTACCGGGGGATCATCCCGATGATCTCGGTGATCATCTTGATCCTGCTGTTCGCCGTGTTCCTCTTCGATCCGGTCAACGAGGTGAACCGTTGGATCCCACTCGGGTTCTTCTTCCTCCAGCCCGCCGAGTTCGCCAAAGTCGTGGTGATCATCGCGCTGGCCAGCCTCCTCGCCCCATCGATGCACGAGGAGAGCCCTCAACGCGGTGTCTCGTGGAAGAAGCTGGGGTTGGCCCTCCTCATCGTCGCCGTGCCTGCGGTACTCATCTACAAGCAGCCCGACCTCGGGACGACCCTGGTATTCGTGTTCATACTCCTCGTGCTCCTCTTCGCTGCCGGTGCCACCTGGCGACAGATGGTGACCCTGATCGGTGCCGGAGTCGTCTCAACCGTGGTGGTGCTCAGATTCGGGTTGCTGAGTGACTATCAGATGGACCGGATCCGATGCCTGGTCGATGCCGAAGTCGACCCCCAGGATCTCTGTTATCAATTGGGTCAGTCGAAGCGGGCCATCGGGTCGGGCCAGCTCTTGGGGAAAGGCCTGTTCCAGGAAGGCACACTCACCCACTTCGAGTACGTCCCCGAACAGGAGACCGACTTCATATTCACCGCGGTGGGGGAGCAGCTCGGGCTTCTGGGCGGCCTCCTCGTCCTGACGGCTTTCGCCGTGATCGCATGGCGTCTTCTGGTGATCGCCGCCAACTCACGTGACAGGTTCGGGGCGCTGGTGGCGGTCGGGATAGCCGCCATGATGATGTTCCATGTCTTCGTCAATATCGGGATGACTGTCGGGATCATGCCCGTGACCGGTCTGCCCCTGCCGTTCCTCAGTCAGGGTGGCTCGTTCTACATGGCGATGGCCCTGGCCCTGGGGATCGCCAATTCGGTCTGGTTGTTGCGCACCCCGGTCCCCTCCGAGAACCAACTGATCTGAGGTCGTTACTCTCGCCGACCATGTTGAGACGCAGCCAGGAGGGGTGGGTCGAGGTGATCTGCGGCCCGATGTTCTCTGGGAAGAGCGAGGAGCTGATCCGGCGGGTCACCCGTTCCAAGATCGCTCGCATCCCGGTTCAGGTCTTCAAGCCGATGCTCGACGATCGGTATGCAGAGAGCCAGGTCGTGTCCCACTCATCGTTGAAGGTGGAGGCGATGCCGGTGGACGGCTCCACCCAGCTGCTCAGGGCCATCCACGATTCCACCAGGGTGATCGGCATCGACGAAGGCCAGTTCTTCGACGATGGGTTGGTGGACATCGTGGACAACCTGGCGGTCACCGGGCTGCAGGTGATCATTGCCGGGCTCGACACCGACTACCTGCGTCGCCCCTTCGAGCCGATCCCCATGTTGTGCGACCGTGCCGAGTATGTGACCAAGATGCTGGCGGTCTGTCACCGCTGTGGCGGGCCGGCCTTGTACACCCAGAGGATCGTCCAGTCCGATGACCTCGTGGTCCTGGGGGCACTGGATGCTTACGAGGCACGCTGTCGGATGTGCTACGACCCCTCAGAGCCCGAGCAGCAGCGACTGGTGCTCGAAGATGAATAGGCGGAAGGCGCGCTCTCTGGTAAACTCTGCCGGTCCGGCGGACGCCGCGCATTCCCATTCTTTGGAGTGACATCGGTGATAACCACCACCCGTTTCCGGTCGCATCATGCGATCGTTTCAAGTTTCGACACGACCCACCTCGACAGGAGGCGGTCGGTCCGGTGCCCGTCGACCCGCGAGCTCGCCCTTCGATCCTCTGCCAGGAATCGGGCGCTCGCGGCGCACATCAAAATCCAGAGGAGTGAGATCGAATGGCTCTGTTTCGAAAGAAGGGCCCCGAAATCGTCCGTATTTCCTCATCGGAGGGAACGGTCGAAGAGCGCAAGACGCTCAATGTAAGAGGACAGAGAGTCGAGGTCCGGCGCGTCGAAGACGCCCGGGGGAAGACTCCTAGACAGGACAAGCGACGGCGACAGCCGTCGGGGAACGGCAAGCCCAAGAACGGGTTGACCACCTCGCGCTCCCATTCTCGCCGCCCGGTGGACGACGAGATAATCGTTCCCATCGAGTCGGCCCGAAAGCAGATGCTGGTCAGTGTCAGCCGGGCCCAGACCCAGATCGTCATCCTCGAGGGCCCCGTGCTCGTCGAGCACTTCGTTGCTCGTGACGACTCCGGGGCGGTGGCGGGGAACATCTACCTTGCCATCACCCGGAATGTGCTTCCCGGTATGGAGGCGGCCTTCCTCGACTTTGGGGCGTCGAAGAACGGTGTTCTCTACGCCTCGGACGTTGCAGCCCAGAGTGGCAACGGGAGGACCCAGAAGCGGATCGAGCACGTGCTCAAGGAAGGGGATGAGGTCCTGGTCCAGGTGACCAAGGACGCAATGGGGGCAAAGGGCGCTCGTTTGACGGGCCTGCCGTCACTCCCGGGCAGATATCTGGTCCTGGTGCCCGAGTCGGACAACATCGGGATCAGCCGGCGTCTCCCCGACGATGATCGTGCCCGTCTTCGAGACGTGATCAATCGGGTCCGGCCGCTCGGCTTTGGCGTCATAGTCCGCACCGCGGCTCAGTTCGCCTCGGCCGAGGAGTTGGCCGCCGACATCTCGAGGTTGCTCAAGGGGTGGGATCGGATACAGGAGGAGGCGGGCAACGGCGGCGCTCCCCGGTTGATCCACGAGGAGCCCGAGCTGCTCATAAAGGTGATTCGCGAGCACTTCACCGCCGATTTCCGCAAGCTCCTGATCGATGATCGGTCGGCATACGACACGGTGGTTGGCTATCTCCAGTCAACAGCCCCTGACCTCGTGTCCAAGGTCCAGCTCTATGAGGACCAGATCCCGGTCTTCGACCGTTACCACGTCGATGACCAGCTCAAGAAGGCCCTCGACCGGAAGGTGTTCCTTCCCTCCGGTGGTCACCTGGTGATCGATCGGACCGAAGCGCTCACTGTGATCGATGTCAACACCGGCAAGTTCGTCGGGTCGAGCACCCTGGAGGACACCGTCCTGCAGAACAACCTGGAGGCGGCCGAGGAGATCGGGCGCCAGCTCCGGCTTCGCGACATCGGCGGGATCATCGTGATCGATTTCATCGACATGGAGTCGATCGAGAACCAGCAAATGGTCCTCCGTCGGCTCAAGGAGACCCTCGCCAGGGACAAGACCCGGACCCAGGTGTTCGATGTGTCCCACCTCGGCTTGGTGGAGATGACCCGGAAGAACGTGTCAGCCGGCCTCCTCGAGCAATTCTCCCACAAATGCGAGCACTGCTCCGGGCGGGGTGTCATCATCGATGAGTCGTTCCTGCCCCACTCGGCGCCGGTCGACATTGTGGGCGCCGAAGTCGAGGTCTAGTGGGCTTGGCTCAATGATGGCCAACCGGTAGGATTCGCCCCCGTTCCCCCTTCACCAGAGGTTTTCCATGTACGCCATAATCCGCGCCGGCGGCAAGCAGGCAAAGGTCCAATCAGGGGATGTCATCGAGATCGAGCGGGTCAAGAGTGACTCCGCGGAGATCGAGTTCGCCCCGCTGTTGGTGGTCGACGACAAGGGCAAGGCGGTGTCCGACCGTGCCACCCTCGACAAGGCGAAGGTGACTGCCAAGATCCTTGGTGAGTCCGCCGGTCCGAAGGTGGACATCTTCAAGTACAAGAACAAGACTGGCTATCGCCGACACCAGGGCCATCGTCAGAAGTACACGAGGATCGAGATCACGGGGATAACGCTCCCCGGCACCCGCTCGAGGACCGCCAAGAAGGCAGAGCCGGCAGCGACGGAAGAGGAGTAGGAGATGTCGAAGACAAAGGCAGGCGGTTCCTCCAAGAACGGCAGGGAGTCACACGCGCAGCGGCTGGGGCCGAAGGTGTTCGACGGCCAGCTCGTCGACGCCGGCGCCATAATCGTCCGCCAGCGCGGCACTCGGATCCACCCCGGAGAGAACGTGGGGCGCGGCAAGGACGACACGCTGTTCGCCACCGCCTCCGGGACGGTGAAGTACGGCCTTCGCGCCAATCGCCGGCTGGTCTCCGTCATACCCGAGTAGCTACCCAGTACCCGGTAGCGGGTACCTTCTGGCGATGTTCGTCGACCGGGTCCGGGTCAATCTGCGCGCCGGCAATGGTGGTGCCGGTGTCGTCGCCTTCGTCCGCGCCAAGGGCCAGCCGAAGGGCAAGCCCATCGGGGGTAACGGGGGAGCCGGTGGGTCCGTGATCCTCCGCGCCGACTCCTCGGTGGCAACCCTTCTTCGCTACCAGCGGAGCTCGCATCACCGCGCCGGCGCCGGGACCCACGGGGAGGGTGACCTGCGCCATGGGCGGAGAGGTGACGACCTCGTGCTCCCTGTGCCACTCGGCACCGTCGTCTTCGACGAAGAGGGGGTGATGATCGCCGACCTGGTGGCCGAGGGGCAAGAGGTGACGGCGGTCAAGGGCGGTCGTGGCGGTTTGGGCAACGCCGCCTTCGTGACCAGCGCCAACCGGGCCCCAGGGGTTGCCGAGCAAGGTGAGTACGGAGCGGCCGCCTGGTTCACCCTCGAGCTCAAGCTCCTGGCTGACGCCGCGCTCATCGGATTCCCCAATGCGGGGAAGTCGACTCTGATCTCCAAGATCTCTGCGGCTCGGCCAAAGATCGCCGACTACCCGTTCACCACCCTCGAGCCCAATCTGGGTGTGGTCAGCATCGGGGGCCGTGAGATGGTGGTGGCCGACATCCCCGGGCTCATCGAGGGGGCTGCCGAGGGAAAAGGCCTGGGGCATGAGTTCCTCCGCCACACGGAGCGCGCCCGGGTCCTGGTGATGGTCCTCGATCCCACCCAAGGGATTACTCCCTCGGATCAGCTCCGGATCCTGGAGGGTGAGATCGAGCGCTACTCCCCGGCCTTGGCTGCCCGTCCTCGGATGATCCTGGTCAACAAGTGTGATGTGGTCGACGTCACGGAGTCTGGCTCCCCCATCGGAGCTCTGTCGATCTCGGCCGTGACCGGGGAAGGCCTGGACACGGCGCTCCACGCCATGGCCGACCTGGTCGACCTGGCCAACCGCGAGGCCCCGGAGCGGAAGGGGTTCGTGCTCCACCGCCCGCTGGGTCCCACTTTCGCCATCAAGCGGGAGGGCCGGGCCTGGCGGATCGAGGGGAGGGCCGCCGAGCGCGCAGTGCGATTCGCCGACCTCACCCTTGCGGAGGCCGCCGACATGGCGGCTCGTCGTCTCGCCGGGATGGGGGTCGATCAGGCCCTTGCCGCGGCCGGGGCGGTGGAGGGCGACGAGGTCAGGATCGGCGAGCTCACCTTCGAGTACTCCGTGAAGGAGGAGGAATGACCATTCTGTGCGGATCTGTGACGGAGGGGTTGGCGCGAATCCGCACAGAATGAAGTAAGCCTCTTTCTGTGCGGATCTGTGACGGAGGGGTTCGCGCGAATCCGCACAGAATGGTGGTTGGCATCGGAATCGCTGGTTAGCGCCGACCCCTGCTCCCACCTAGCGTCCTGCCCCTCATGCCGTCTGCCATCTCAATATCCGGGTTGACCAAGCGTTTCGGTTCGACGGTGGCACTCGACAGCCTCGATCTCGATGTCGCGTTCGGTCAGATCCACGGCTTCCTCGGGCCCAATGGCTCGGGCAAGACCACCACCATCCGGGTTCTCCTGGGGTTGTTGCGTCACGACGCAGGGCATGTCTCGCTGTTGGGCGGTGACCCCTGGTCCGATGCCGTTGAGCTTCACCGGAGACTCGCATACGTGCCCGGGGACGTCACCTTGTGGCCAAACATCACCGGGGGTGAGGTCATCGACCTGCTCGGTCGGCTCCGCGGGGGGCTCGATGAAGAGAAGCGGGAGCGGCTCTTGGACCAGTTCGAGCTGGATCCGACCAAGAAAGGCCACACCTACTCCAAGGGCAACCGACAGAAGGTGGCATTGGTGGCGGCGCTCGCCTCGAGTGTCGAGCTGATGATCTTGGACGAGCCCACCGCGGGGCTCGATCCGCTGATGGAGGCGCAGTTCCGCAAGGCGATCGAGGAGATCCGCGATCAGGGGCGCACCGTGCTCCTGGCCAGCCACATCCTGGCCGAGGTCGAATCGTTGTGCGATCGGGTGAGCATCGTGCGCAAGGGCCGAACGGTGGAGAGTGGAAGTCTCGTAGACCTGAGGAGCTTAACCCGGACCACCATCGTCGCCGAGTTGGGGAGTGATCCGGCCGTGATCGCCACCCTGCCCTGGGTGCACGACTTGCGTCGCCACGACTCTCGGGTCGAGTTCGAGGTCGACTCCGGCCACCTCAACGCGGTTCTCGAGATGTTGACCCCACTTGGGGTGCGGAGTCTGATCAGCCACCCACCAACACTGGAGGAGCTGTTCTTGCGTCACTACCAGGACGACTCGAGAGATTGATGAGCAACCTCGCCGGAACCGGGCGACTCGTCCGATTCGCACTTCGCCGGGATCGCTTCAGACTGGGCGTGTGGGTCGCGGTGCTGGGTCTGGTCCCGATGATAACGGCCAACGCCCTGATAGAGCTGTACCCGACCGAGGCGGCACGAGAGCAGCTGGCGGCGACGGTTGCCTCGACCCCGGCCCTGATAGCCATGCTGGGACCTCTTCACGGCTCGACTCTGGGTGCCCTCACGGCGTGGCGCATCGGGACGCTGGGATCGGTCCTGATAGGCCTGATGGCGGTCCTCACGATGATCCGGCACACCCGGGACGAGGAGGAAGCGGGTCGAAGAGAGCTTCTCGGAGCCACTGTCGTGGGGAGGCATGCACCACTGGCGGCTGCGCTCCTGGTGACAGGAGGGGCGGGCTCAATGGTGGGTCTGATCGTGTTCGGCGGTCTGGCCATGCTGGGGCTGCCAATGGCGGGGTCCTTCTCCTTCGGGCTCGGATTCATCGGGGTCGCCGCCACCTTCGCCGGGGTCGGGGCTGTCGCCGCCCAGCTGACCGAGACTGCTGCCTCCGCCCGCGGCATAGGCGTGACGCTCATAGGAGTGGCGTTCTTGTCCCGATTGGCGGGCGACACGTCGGAAGCAAGCCTCGGTTGGATGTCATGGATCTCTCCCGTCGGATGGTTCGGTCGACTGCGACCGTTCGCCGGCGAGCGGTGGTGGGTGCTCGGTCTGTGGGCCGGATTGACGGTGGCCCTTGTATCGATCGCATCCATGATCTCGGCGAGACGGGATGTGGGCGCCGGAGCGTTGCCGGCGCGACCGGGCCCGGCACGGGCAGGGCGCTCCCTTCGCTCACCATTCGGTCTGGCTTGGCGCCTGCACAGGGGCGCCTTGGTCGGGTGGACGATGGGACTGGCCACCATCGGGGTCGTCTACGGCTACGCAGGCGACTCGATCGGGGAGATGCTCAGCGACAATCCCCGACTCGCCGAGATCTTCGAGATGCTGGGAGGAGAAGCGGGGATCACCGACGCCTTCTTTGGCGCCGCGGTCGGCATCTTCGGTCTCCTCTCGTCGGCCTTCGGGATCAGATCCGTCCTGCGTCTTCGAGTCGAGGAGGAGGGCCGCCGTGCCGAGCCGATACTCGCCACCGCCACCCCCCGCGAGCGTTGGGTAGGCAGCCATCTCGCCTTCGGGGTGTTGGGCCCAGGCTTGTTGCTCCTAGTGGCCGGCCTCACCATGGGTCTCAGCTACGGTGCGGTCAGCGGCGACACGACTGGTCAAGCGTTTCGTGTTCTGGGTGTCGCCCTGGCGCAACTGCCGGCGGTATGGGTGCTGACCGGGGTGGCAGTCGCCTTGTTCGGGTTGGCGCCGCGCCTGACCGGCCTGAGCTGGGGTGTGCTCGTGACCTGCCTCCTCCTGGGCCAGCTGGGTCAGATCCTCCAATTCCCGCAATGGGCATTGAATCTGTCCCCCTTCACCCACGTCTCGCGAATTCCTGCCCAATCTCTGGCCATTCTCCCCCTGGGTGTCTTGGCCGCGCTGGCGTCACTCTTGACACTGGCTGGGCTGATCGGGTTCCGGTCACGGGACCTCGAGCCTGGCTGACCAAGTCGGCGCGTCTCGAATCTGCTCCCGGGGAGCGAGCCGGTGTCAGGGGTCGGCAGGAGCCTCATCGAGGAGGGCTTCGCCTGACACCTTGGCTCTCAGCAGGAGCAGCGAGCCGACGATCCCTGAGAGAAGGGATCCGGCGAAGATGCCGATCCTTGCCACATCGGCAAGTTCCCGATCCACGAGTGCCAGGTTGGTGATGAACAAGGACACCGTGAATCCGATACCGGCCAATGCCGCCAGGCCGACCACATGGCTCCAACCAGCACCTCGAGGGAGTTGGGCGCCACCGAACCTGACGGCAATCCAGGCGAAGGCGGTGATGCCGAGGGTCTTGCCCACCAGCAGGCCGAATATCACGCCCAGGGCCAGGGGATTGAGCAGAACCTCTGAGAGATCGGACTGACGAAAGTCGACTCCGGCGTTGGCCAAGGCGAAGAGCGGAACGATCAGGTAAGACGACCAGGGCAGCAGCTTGTGCTCAAGGCGGGTCAACGGTGCGATGGATTCGGTGGCGATCTCAGCTAGCAACTCCGCCTCATAGTCCGATTTCTCCTGGTCCTCAGGACGCTCGCCGAGTGGGTAAGTTTCGAGGACCGTTTTTGCCTTGGCCTCGAACTCCCGCGCGCCGTAGAGCGGACGGGCCGGAGTCAAGAACCCGAGCGCCACCCCGGCGAGGGTGGCATGGACCCCGGACTCCAGTGTGGCGAACCAAATCGCAAGCGCTGCCGGCACATAGAAGGCCATCGACCGAACACCGACTCTTTGGCTCAGCCAGATGATGGCCAAACCCGAGACAGCGACGGCCAGCCATCCGAGATCCAGGTCCGTGGTGAAGAAGAGGGCGATCACGCCAATCGCGCCCAGGTCGTCTGCTATCGCCAGGGCGAGGAGGAACAGCTTGGCGGCAGGTGGGACCCGGCTCCCCAGAAGGGCGACCACGCCAACCGCAAATGCAATGTCGGTGGCCATGGGAATCGCCCAACCGCTGGTCACCTCCGGTCCCAGGCCGGCCGTGATCGTGAGAAAGATGAGAGCAGGAAGGGCCATGCCGCCAACGGCGGCGACCACTGGGAGTGCGGCAGCCTTGGGGTCGCTCAGCTCGCCGACCACGAGCTCTCGCTTGATCTCCAGGCCGACCACGAAGAAGAACACGGCCATCAAACCCTCGTTGATGAGATGGCCCAGGGTCTCGTCGAGATTGACGGGCCCGAGGTCGAGCACCAGGCGCGTCTCCTCGAAGAGTTGAGAGTATGAGTCGGACCAAGGGGAGTTGGCCCAGATCAGGGCCAAGGCCGTAGCTGCCAAGAGCACCAACCCCGACGAGGCCTCGACTTGGGTGAAACGCACGAAGGACCTGATGAAGATCCGGGGGACGAAGCGATTGGAGCTTGCCCAGGTCGGATGCCGGGAATCGGGTCTCATCGGAGGGCTCTCAACATGAGCCCGACTGGGATGTGATCTGAAGTCATCGGCATTGATCCATGTCTTGCCGACCAGACTTCCCGGCACACCGCGTTGAGGGCACCATACCAACCATCCCTCAGGGATGGGGGACAGGGCGGCCCGGCCGTAGAATGCGTATATATGGAGCTCACCAGCCCACAACAGGTCGCCGATGCCCTGACCGCGGCCGACTATCTGCCGGATGCCAGGATCGCCCAGGTGGTGTTCCTGGCCAACCGGCTGGACAAGCCGGTGCTGGTCGAGGGCCCGGCCGGGGTTGGCAAGACCGAGCTGGCAAAGGCGATGGCAGCGGTCACCGATCGGCGTCTCATTCGCCTCCAGTGCTACGAGGGGCTCGACGAGGCAAAAGCTCTGTACGAGTGGAACTACAAGAAGCAACTGCTCCGCATCCAGGCCGACGTCGACCATGACTGGGACACGATCAGCCATGACATCTTCGCCGAGGAGTTTCTGCTCACCCGACCCCTCCTCGAGGCGATTCGATCTCCGGAGCCAGTGGTGCTCCTGATCGACGAGGTGGACCGCGTCGAGGTCGAGACCGAGGCGCTCCTCCTCGAGGTCCTCTCCGACTTCCAGGTCTCCATCCCCGAGTTGGGAACGATGGAGGCGGCCAGCAGGCCGCTGGTCTTCCTGACCTCCAACAACACCAGGGAGCTCAGCGAGGCGCTGAAACGGCGTTGCCTCTTCCTCCACATCGACTACCCGGACCCGGCCCGTGAGACACGGATCCTGGCCGCCAGGGTCCCAGGGCTCTCGGCCCACCTGGCCGAGCAAGTGGCTCGGGTGGCTCGGTCGATCCGGAGCCTCGACCTGAAGAAGGCCCCCTCGGTATCGGAGACGATCGACTGGGCTCGGACTCTGCTCGCCCTCTCCATAGAGGAGGTAGACGAAGCCGTCCTGGGTGACACCCTGCACGTGCTCCTCAAGTACCAGACGGACATCGAGAAGGCCGCCAAAGAGCTCACCTCCAACCCGGCCGGCTGACCGTGCTCGGGGTCATCACCGGGTTCATCGACGAGTTGCGCAGCTCGGGGATCCCGGTGTCCATGGTCGAGACCATTGACGCGATGCGGGCCTTGGAGGCGGTCGAGATTGCCGATCGGACGGCTTTGCGTGAGGCCTTGAGGGCCACCCTGGTCAAGAACCTGCGTCATGAGAGGGCCTTCGACACCGCCTTCGACGTCTATTTCTCGACACTTCCCCCACCTCCAATCGCTGAGACCGGGGAGGGCCGGGCCGGCTCAGATCCATCCCATGGCCAGGGTGGCGCCGGCGATGGTGACTTCGACCTCGACGCCCTGATCGATTCGCTGCTCGAGGCCATGGCTGGTCTCGATGAGGACGCACTACGTCGCGGCGCACGGGAGGCGGTCGATCGACTCGCCGGGATGGAGCCAGGGCGCCCCGTGGGTGGGACCTACTACCTCTATCGCACCCTGCGCCGGCTCGACATTGCCCGCCTGGAGGCCAGGCTCCTCGAGGCCCTCCTCGCCGAGGCCGACCTCAGCGACTTCGAGCGAAGACTGCTCGACGAGGAAATCGAGGCCCGCCTGGATCTGCTCCGTGTCGAGATCCAAGAGGAGATCAGGAGACGCCTGGTGGCAGATCGAGGAAGAGAGGCGGTGGCCCGAACCTTGCGCCGCCCTCTGGTGGAGGACGTCGATCTGATGCACGCCACAACCAATGACCTGGTGGAGATGGAGGCAGCAATCGGCCCGCTGACCAGGAAGCTGGCCGCACGCCTCGCCCGCCGGCGGAAGAAGCGGGCCGGGAGGCTCGACTTCCGCAGGACGGTGAGACGGTCGCTGGCCACCGGCGGGGTCCCCGTCGACCCCCAGTTCAGGCATCCCCGGCCCCATCGCCCCGAGGTGTGGCTGCTCTGCGACATCTCAGGGTCGATGGCCACCTTCTCCAGGTTCACCCTCCAGTTCACCCATGCCATGTCGACTCACTTCTCCAAGCTGAGGTCGTTTGCCTTCGTCGACACCATCGACGAGGTCACCGACTTCTTCGGGCCCGGTGTCGATTTCGGCTCGGCGGTCAATCGGATCACCAACGAGGCCGAGGTCGTCTGGCTCGACGGGCATTCCGACTACGGGAACTCGCTGGAGACGTTCCACACCAGGTATGGGAGGCAGCTCACCCCACGCACCACGCTGATCATCACCGGTGATGCCCGCAACAACTACCGCCCGGCGAGGGATGCCTTTCTCGGGGACATCGCCAAGGCGGCACGTGCCGTCATCTGGCTCAATCCGGAGCCACATGCCTATTGGGACACCGGTGACTCCACCATGTCGCACTACGCCCGTCATTGCACGTCGGTCCATGAGGTGCGGACGCTGCGGCAACTCGAGAAGTTCGTCGAGGAGCTGACTCTCCCAGGCTGGTGGCTCGCCGGGAATCGTTAAACCCTGACGGGCGAATTGCCGATGTAGCGATATGCCCAAACAGGCGGGCATCCTGACTTTGAGGTGTACCTAAATGGGCTCACGCATTCTCGTAGTGGAGGACTCGGCGGTCATCAGAAGGCTGATCGAAGTCTGCCTCCGCGCGGCCGACCTAGAGATCGTCACCCGCGACGACGGGAAGAGCGGTCTCCAGGCGGTCGGCACGGAGTCACCGGACCTGGTAGTGCTCGACATCGGGCTCCCGGGCATGGACGGCTGGGAGGTCCTCGACCGAATCCGTCGGGACGAGACCACCAAAGGCATCCCCGTCGTTGTGCTTACCGCCCACGCCGAAGAGGAGTCACGGAGACGGGCCAACGAGGGCGGGGCCGATGCCTTCGTCACCAAGCCGTTCCAACCCAACGATTTCCGCTCCACGGTCCTCTCCCTGCTCGAATAGCGGGTCCGATGGCCTGAGCCATCGGTAACCTGGGCGGCGGTGACCACCGAACCCACGATTCCCTCGTTTATCGGCGCGCCCGTCCAGCGTCGAGAAGATCCGACTCTGATCACCGGTGATGGTCGCTACGTCGACGATCTCCATCCATCGGGCCTGCTCCATCTGGCGGTCGTCAGATCCCCATTTGCCCATGCCCGGGTGCTGTCGATCGACACCGGCGAAGCCGAGGGGATGCCGGGAGTGTGGGCGGTGATCCGTCCCGAGGATGTGGCCGAGGTGACCATGCCCCCTCCCCCCGACCCCGGAAGGCGAATTCCTCGACGATTCCCATTGGTTCAGGGTGTCGCCCTCATGCCGGGAGACCCGGTGGCCGCGGTGGTGGCTGAGAGCCCGGAGTTGGCCAAGGACGCCGCCGAGGCGGTGCTCGTCGATTACCAGCCTCTGGAAGTGGTGGGCGATGTCGACCAGGCGATCGACGCCCCGCCGATCCATGAAGGTCAGGAGAGCAATGTCGCTTATGACCGCTCGAAGGGCGACCGGGCCGTATTCGATGCCCTCGAGGGCCAGATAATGCTCAGCGGCCTGGTCGATCACCCCCGGGTGATCCCGGCACCCATGGAGAACCGTGTCATCCTCGCCGAGTGGAAGGAGGGTGGGCTCACCGTCCACATGGCGAGTCAGGCTCCCCAACTGATGCAGGAGACCTTTGCCGCCGACTTCGGGCTGCCCCAAGCTGCGGTACGGGTGATCACCCCGTTCGTGGGTGGCGGGTTCGGCTCCAAGTTCGACCCCGCGGAGGAGGACTACCTCACCATCCTCGCCGCTCGGGCCACGGGTCGGCCGGTGAAGTGGGCCGAGACCAGACGCGAGCACATGCTCACCATCGGCCACGGCCGGGCACAGAGACATCGTTGGGAGGTCGTCGCTGACCGACAGGGGAAGATCCTCGGTTTGTGGGTCGACAGCCTGATCGACCTCGGATGTCGTCACCGTTATCTGTCCTTCATGGAGATCACCCCTCGCATCGGGACCGGCAACTACGACGTCCCGGTCTACGGATGGCGGATGCGTGGGATCTGGACCAATCGGGCCCCGAGGGGCATCTACCGGGGAGCGGGCCGGCCGGAGGCCACCCTCACCGTCGAGCGGGTCATCGAGGCGGTGGCCCGAGCCACCGATCTCGACCCCGCGGAGGTCCGACGTCGCAACTTCGTCAGGCCCGAGCAGTTCCCGTTCCAGTCCTCGGGTGACGCGGGAATGGGCGGCTATGTGTTCGACACCGGCGAGTACGAGAAGGCCCTCGATCGACTCCTCGAGATCTCCGATTACGCCGAGTTGCGTCGTGAGCAGGCTCAGGCCAGGAAGGAGGGTCGACTCCTCGGGATCGGGATGGCTGCGTATGTGGAGGTATGCGGGTTCGAGGACTGGGGGGCGGCTCGCGTCCAGGTGCACGTCGACGGCTCGGTGTCGGTGTTCGTCGAGACCCTGGACCAGGGACAGGGCCACCGGACCTCGTTCGCCCAGCTGGTGGCGTCTGTGCTCGGCATCGACATCGAGAAGGTCAACATCGAACAAGGGGACACCTCGACCTCTCCCTATGGGTGGGGGACCTCCGGCTCGAGGTCTATCGCACAGGGGGGCTCCGCCAGCCACGCCGCGGCCTCCAAGGTGGCCGAGAAGGCCCGGATCGTCGCCGGTCATCTCCTCGAGGCATCACCCGCCGACATCGTGCTCGACGGGGGCAGGGCCACCGTCGCCGGCACCGACATCCATGTCACCTGGGAGGCCGTCGCCCGTGCCGCCGTCAACGGCGATGTTCCCGAAGAATTGACACCCGGGCTCGACGAGGAGATCCACCTCCGCTCCGGCGGCCTCAACTTCCCGTATGGCATGCATCTCGCCGTGGTCGAGATCGACCCTGAGACCGGTTCGCCCACGCTGGAACGGATGTGGGCGGTCGACGATGCCGGGGTCATCATCAACCCGATGCTGGCCGAGGGGCAGCGTCACGGTGGTATGGCCCAGGGAGTCGGTCAGGCGATGTGGGAGAGGGTGATCTACGACTCGGATGGCAACCTGGTGACATCCTCGTTCATGGATTACCTGATCCCGACCGCCGTCTCCCTGCCCTCTTTCATCCTGGGGGCGACGGTGACACCCACCCCCACCAACCCTTTGGGCGCGAAAGGGATCGGAGAGGCCGGTGCCGTCGGCTCGACTCCTGCGGTGCTGAATGCGGTATCCGACGCATTGGGTGGCGCCGAGGTCCAGGTCCCGGTGACTCCCGAGCAGATCTGGAGAGCCCTGGCCCGCTGAGTCCGAGCACCCGGAGCGAGCTGGTCCCGAACAAGAGCGATGCGACCCACCCCTTGGGAAGGCTGGCCTGCCCCGCCTCAGGGTCGGGTCACGGCGATCGGGTCACGGTGTCTGCCCTAATCTCGCCGGCGTGCACACCGCTCATGGAACCAAGATCCCACGTTTTCGGATCGGTGTCCTCGGTGTCATCACCATTGCCGTCTACGGGTCCTGGTACTACTCGTTCGGGGTTCTCCTCGACCCAATGATCCAGGACACCGGCTGGAGCGAGCCGGCCCTGGCTTCCGTCTTCGGTATCTCGACGCTGATCGGCGGGTTTGGGGCGATGGCGGGAGGCTGGCTCCTCGATCGCCTGGGGAGCCGAGCGGTGTTCACCCTGGCCGCGATTCTCGGGATTGGCGGTTTCAGTGTGGCCACGAGCGCCGGGTCCCTGGGTCTGTTCACCCTGGCGGCGTCGGTGGGCGGTGGGGCGTTCAGCGCCCTCGGGTTCTACCACGTGACCCAGACGGTGGCGGTTCGTGTCAGCCCGGGGTCATCGACCCGGGCCATTGCAGTCCTGACGATCTGGGGGGCTTTCGCCTCCGCGGTGTACATCCCTCTCACCGCCCTGCTGGTCGGGCGGGTCGGATGGAGGTCGGCGATGCTGGCGGTGACGATGTCGGCGGTGCTCACCCTGGTGGTGGGGGCTCTCGCCATCGAGACCCGAACCGGCGAGATGCCCCGGGGCCTCCACATCTTCTCCGAGATCCGCACCGCCCTCGGACAGCGGACCGCCCGAAGATTCCTCCTGACCCAGGGGGCGGTGGGGATGGCGATGGCGGTGGTGCTGGTCTATCAGGTCCCGGCGATGACCGCTGCCGGCTTGCCGCTTGCCGCTGCCTCCTTCTGGGCCGGGTTCCGCGGGTTCTCCCAGCTCCTCGGTCGGCTCCCACTGATGCCCATCATCGATCGGCTGGGAGTCGTCCGGTCCCTCCGTCTCGCCTATGTGGCGATGAGCGTGGGGACCATCGCCCTCGCCTTCGCCGGGAACCCAGTGATGGCGGCCGTCTACGCCGTCGTCGCCGGGTTCGGCATCGGGGCTGCCTCGCCCCTGGTGGGCATGTTCTCGAGGGACGTCTTCGGCCGCACCAGCCTGGGTACGGCAATGGGGACGGTGAGCCTGGTGTTCTTGGTCGTCGGCTCTTTGGGACCACCACTGGCGGCCTGGCTCTCAGTGGCCACCGGCTCCCGCGACATACCGGTGGCGGTGGCCGGATGGCTCTGCTTCATGGCCGCCTGGGCCCTCCCGCTTCCCGACGAGGTCTAGTGGCCGATCGACGATTGCCAGGGTGCACCGCGTGCCCCCCACTCTGGGTCAGGCGGGCGACGGCTCCATGGTCTCGGCGAGACGCTCGATTAGATCGACCACCCGGTTGGAGTAGCCCCATTCGTTGTCGTACCAGGCCATCACCTTGACCAGGTTGCCACCCAGCACGTGGGTACCACTGGCGTCGAAGATCGAGGAGTGGGGGTTGCCGATGATGTCGGTGGAGACGATGGGGTCCTCGGTGTACTCCATGATCCCGGCCAGAGGCCCATCGGCCGCTGCCTTGACGGCTGCATTGACCTCCTCGACGGTGACATCCCGGTCGAGCTCGACCACCAAGTCGACGGTCGACCCATCCGGGACCGGGACCCGCATCGCGATCCCATCGAGACGACCGGCGAGGTCGGGAAGCACCTCGCCCACCGCTTTGGCCGCCCCGGTCGTGGTGGGGATGATGTTCTCGGTGGCGGCCCGGCTCCGACGCAGGTCCTTGTGAGGCACGTCGGCCAGCCGCTGGTCGTTGGTGTAGGCGTGCACGGTGGTGATCACGCCCTTGCGGATGCCAAAGCTGTCGTCGAGGACCTTGGCGAGGGGGGCCAAGCTGTTGGTGGTGCATGAGGCATTGGAGATGATGAGGTCGTCGGCGCCGAGCTGATCGTCGTTGACCCCGAGCACCACGGTCTGGTCGATGTCGCCCTTGGCCGGCACTGTGAGGATCACCCTCTTCGCCCCGGCCTCGAGATGCCTCTGGAGGGAGGCTCGGTCCCTGAAGACACCGGTGGCCTCAACCACGACGTCGACCCCGAGCTCTGCCCAAGGGAGCTGGGCCGGGTCTTTCTCCATCAGCATTCGGACCTGGTGGGCACCGACCGTCATCACCCCATCTTTGACCGAGACCTCCTGGTCGAACCGGCCCATCACCGAGTCATACTCCAAGAGATAGGCAAGGACGTCGTCGTCCGATAGATCGTTGATGGCTACAACCTCGATGGCCCGGTCCGGTCTGGCCGCGATGATCCGGAACACCGCCCGGCCGATCCGCCCGAACCCGTTGATGGCAACCGTCGTCATCCCTGCTCTCCTTCGGCGGCGATCCTGGTCGCCACCTCGACCACGCGATGGGAGTAGCCCCATCCGTTGTTGAACCAGGTGATCGTCTTCACCAGATTCCCCCCGGTCACCATGGTCGCCAGACTGTCGAACACCCCGGAGTGAGGGTTCATTCTGACGTCCGAGGAGACGATCGGGTCGTTGACGTATTCGATCACCCTGGCGTAGCGGGTCTCGACGGCATCGGCGATGGCCCGGTTGACCTCCTCGATTCCGACGTCCTTGTCGGTTTGGGCGACCATGTCCACATTGGAGCCGTCGGGGACCGGCACGTTGAGGGCCACCACCGCCAGCTTTCCACTCAGCTCGGGGAGGGCCTGGGTGATGATCTCGGCCGAGTTGGTCTCCGAGGGGATGATGTTCTCGCCGGCGGCCCGGCTTTGGCGATAAGTGTCGGTTGGTACGTCGGCCAGGCGACCCGAGTTGGACATCGCCTTGACCGTGGTCATGAAGACGCGCCTGAGCCCAAACGACTGATCGAGTGTGCGCAGCACCGGGGCGGCGGCATTGGAGGTATTGGATCCCATGGCCACTATCGCCGGCGAGTCGTCCAGAAGCTCGTCGTTGATACCTCGCAGGAGCAACGGTATCTCCCCGGGGGTCGCCGGGCTGGAGGTGAGGACCACCCGGGCGGCACCGGTCGACAGATGGCCATTGAGGCTCTCCAGATCGCGGAACCGGCTGGTTGTGTCTATCACCACTTCGACCCCGTCCTCGCCCCATGCCGTGTCCTTGGGCTCCTTTCCGGAGCGGAAGACGACCTGGCGCTGGTCGTAGGAGAGCTTGCCGTTCTCGAACGCCACCTCTCCCGGGAAACGCCCGTAGAGGGAGTCGTACTTGAGGAGGTAGGTGAGGGCCACCGGGTCGGCTATGTCGTCGATGGCCACCACCTCGAGGTCGTCCCGGCCGTGGAGCAGCCTGAAGACGTTTCGACCGATTCGCCCGAAGCCCATGAGACCGAGTCTGGTTGCCGGCATCGATTCCTTTCCTACCCCGAACATAGCGGTCGCACCCCTGGTAACTGAACCGGCCCGCGGATACGGTGGGCCCAGGGGAGATGATGCTTGCTGTGCTTGCGGTAGCTGCCATGTGCCTGACCCCGCCAACCAGCGGACAGGTGGTCGCCAGGTATGCGCCGACCGGCCTTTACTCGGGTCATTGGGGGGTCGATTACGGCGCAGCCGAAGGTTCCACCGTGCGGGCCCCTGCCTCGGGCCGGGTCACCTTCGCCGGCACCGTCGCCGGGATGCGAACCATGACCATCGAACCGGTCCGAGGTTTCAAGGTATCCCTGTCCTATCTGGAGAGCGTGACGCCCTCCGCCGGCCAGTGGGTTTCCCGCGGTCAGAGAGTGGGCACCTCCGGGCTCTCCCATGGTGTCCCTGCTGTGCATCTCTCCACGAGGGTCGACGGCCGATACGTCGACCCCCTCCCGCAGATGGGGTGTCGCCACACCGACATCACTCGTGCTCTCCGGCTGATCACCCCGCCGCGGCCCTATCCTCGGCCCCGTGCGCACCGGGATCCTCGGCGGGACCTTCGATCCGATCCATATCGCCCATCTCCACGCTGGAGAGTGCGCCCTCCATCAGGTCGGTCTCGACCGGGTGTTGTTCATCCCGGCTGGGAACCCCTGGCAGAAGCGTGGTGCGACGATCTCCCCGGCCCATCACCGCCTCGAGATGACCCGCGTCGCCATGGCAGGCGTCGATGGGTTCGCCGTCGACCCACGGGAAGTCGATCGTGATGGCCCGACCTTCACCATCGACACCCTTGCCGATTTCCCTGCAGAGGAGGAGCTGTTCCTGATACTCGGTGCCGATGCTGCCCTTGGAGTCCCGACCTGGCACCGGGCCCGGGAGGTGCTGGAAAGGTCAACGGTCGTGGTGGCGCCGCGTCCCGGTACCGACTCGACCGCAGTGGCATCGGTCCTCCCTGATGCGATCTTCCTCGACATGTCGGTTCTCGAGATCAGCGGGACCGAGATCAGGGAGATGGCCGCCGCCGGGGATCCATATCGGTTCCTGGTCACCGAGGGCGTCTATCGCTATGCCGAAGGGCATCGCCTCTATACGCAGGCTTGGGGAGACGATATGGTGGGGGACTCATCCGAGGCGGAGGAGTCGTCGTAGAGCAGAGTGTCGAAATGGCCCGGGTGGCGGCAGACGCCATCTACTCCAAGAAAGGGGCCGATATCGTCCTGCTCGATGTCGAGGAGCACTTCTTCCTCTCCGACGTCTTCGTGATTGCCACCGGCACCTCTCGCCCCCATGTCCAAGCTCTGGCCGAGCACGTGGAGGAGAGGCTCTTCGATACCCATGGTTTGAAGCCGCTCCGGGTGGAGGGCCGGAACGAGGGGGAGTGGCTTCTGCTCGACTACGGGGACATCATCGTCCATGTCTTCCAGGCGGGGCCCCGCGACTTTTACTCCCTGGAGCGCCTCTGGGGAGACTCGATGAGGATCCGGTGGGAGGAGCCCATAACGTCTGAGACCTGATCCCCGATGCATTTGCACCAGGTTGCGCCTGGCGCGACCTGGTGCATGGGGTGGGCGGCTCTCAGATCCAAAAGCAATTCTGGGCGACACCCCTCTCTCCCATGACCGCCTCCATGTCGCCGAAGCGGTCGGGGGTGAGCCGGGTGACACTCGAGAGCCCCGGCTTCGGTGCCGACGATCAAGGACCAGTCGATCTCAGGCACCCATCTGCTCCTCACATTGGGCTCCGAAGGCGAGCTCGATGACTTCGGCCTCGACTCTCGCCGGTGGCGGCTGGTGCCGTGCCTCCTCGAGGTGTCTCAGCAGCTCGTAGCGGGCAAGCGAACGTGCTCGACGGGCTTGATCCAGCCGCTTGATCTCGTGATATGTGGTGAAGACAATCATCTTTGCCTCTTTCTTCTCGACCTCGGTTACAGTATTGGATTATGCGGACAGCATCTGTCCGCATAAACTCCGATATTGAGGACGGGATGGACACCGCAGAGCGCCTGCTGAAGCTGCTCGGGCTGCTCGAGGGGAGGATCGACTGGACCTCCCACGAGCTGGCACGACGTCTCGAGGTGACACCGAGGACCATCCGACGGGATGTGACCCGTCTCCGCTACCTGGGATACCCGGTCGAAGCGGTGGCCGGCCCCGGAGGCGGCTATCGGCTCGGGGCAGGAGGCAAGCTTCCCCCTCTCCTCCTGGATGACGAGGAGGCGATAGCCGTGGCCCTTGGGCTCCGGGTTGCCGCCACCACGGTGGTTGGCGGTCTCGAGGAATCGTCGCTCTCGGCGATGTCGAAGCTGGAGCACGTGCTCCCCGCTCGCCTCAGAGCCCGGCTCGAGGACATCTCGGAGGCCACGGTCTCGGTCCCGAGGCTGGGGATGCCACGGATCGACCCCAACACCCTGGCGGTGGCCTCAGCGGCCACCCGGGCTCGCCAACGACTCCGCTTCTCGTATGTCGATGGGCAGGGCCGGGAGTCGGAACGGCACGTCGAGCCGCTGCGATTGGTCCATGCCGGCCGCCGCTGGTATCTGGCGGCCTTCGACCTCGACCGTGACGATTGGAGGACGTTCCGCCTCGACCGGATCTCCCACACCCAAGCCACCGGCATGAAATCGGCCCGGAGGACCGCACCCGACCCAGTCGAGTTGGTGTCGAGGGGGATTGCGATCGACGTCTGGGCCCATCGGGCGATTGTCAGGCTCGATGTGTCGGCCGAGTCGGCGGCGAGGTACATAGCACCCACTGTGGGCGCTCCTAGAGCCCATCGACGATGCCAGCTGTCGCCTCGTCATCGGCGCCGACGAGATCGAATGGCTGGTCAGATTCCTCCTCAACCTCCCATTCGGGTTCCACGTCGAGGAGCCAGACGGGCTCCGCTCAGAGCTGGCTGTGGTTGGCCGTGGCCTCGTCGAGACCTATGGGTGACCTTTGACCTTCGGGGCTTGCCCCGGACGTAGACTGCCCACTCCCGCAAGGGGGGCTGAAGCTCAGCCTGGCAGAGCACCTGGTGAAGAAGATCATTGCCGGCTCAATGAGGCGATGCTGCCGACTGTATCCAGGTCTGGGACGCCCCTCGATCAAACCTGTTGATTCGGTGCGGTGTCGGACGGTTCCCGACTCGCTGTCGGTCATAGTTCCAACTTAGGTAACCGTCCACCGACGACGACTTTGAGGAGTGGACCGGGTGCTGAGCCTGACCAGCTTGTCCTTTGCCCATCCCCTGGTTTCGTCCGACTATCGCTCCCGGCTGTTTCTGTCCGAGGATGGCCTCGATTCAGCTCATTCCCGCCTCCTCTCCATGGGCCTTCCCGCATTCTTGTTGTCGACTTGCCTGAGAGTTGAGGTCGTCTGGGACGGCGATGAAGAGGCAACCAACGAAGTCATGAGCTGTCTCTATGGGGACGGGTCTCTGTCGGATTTGGCGGTGACCCGACGCGATGAGGCTGCCTTTCTCCACCTGTGCCGGATTGCGGCCGGGTTGGAGTCTCCCCTGATCGGAGAACCCGAGGTTCTGGGCCAGTTTCGGCGCGCGGTATCGGCATATCAGGTCGTGCGGCCATCGTCGGGGATGTTGGGGAAAGTGCTGGATGCGGCGGTGGGGATCGGCAGGGCGGTTCGGCGCAATCTGGATGATTCCCCCAACGGCTCTCTCGGGGGTGTGGCCGCCGGTGCCGCTGCCTCGTTCCCTAAGGTGGCCATCCTGGGGGCGGGGACGATGGCCCGAGCCGCGGCCCAACTGCTGCCAACAGGCGTTGTGAAGGTCTACGCCCGGCGCGCAGGACAGGTGGCCGGTCACGACACGCATCCTTGGGAGGCGGCGATCGAGGCGCTGGCCAGCTACCCGGTGCTGATCTCAACTGTCCCAGGCCGGTCACCATTGTTCCCAGACGCGGTGGTCGAAGCTTCTCTGGCCTCACGATCCAAGCCCCTGCTCGTTATCGATCTCGGTATGCCCCCGGGGTTCATCCGACACCGAGAACACGGTGCGATCCGCTACATGGGGATCGACGATGTTGCGTCGTCCGTGGTCGCCCGACCGTTGCCCGACGCCGAGGAGCAACTTGTGAGCGGGGCGTCCGCGGCATGGCTCCGGCTCACCTCTTCGGAGCGAGTGGGCTCGGTAATCGCCGCAATGGTCGGCCAAGCCGAGCGAGCCGTTGACGAAGAGGTGCAGCGCTTTGTCAGGCGCCTTCCCGGGGCGGTGGACCCCGAGCCGATCCTGCGCCAGCTCGCCCACACCGTTGCCCGCCGCGTGCTGCATGCCCCGATCTCATACGTCGGCTCGACCGAGCGGGGCCGCGCAGCGGTGGAGCTGCTCGCCGAGGCATTCGGGGTTGAGGATGACTGAGATGCGGATCGCCACCAGACACTCGGACCTGGCTCTCGCCCAGGCGAAACTGGTCGCCGACCTGATTCGTGCGACATACCCTGATCTGGCGGTGACCCTCGTCGAGATCGACACCACCGGTGACCGGGACCGAGTCGGTCCCATCGCCCGGCTCACCGAGTTGGGGGCTTTTGTCCGCGCCGTGCAGGAGGCGGTCCTCGACGGCCGGGCCGATCTGGCGGTCCACTCCCTCAAAGATCTTCCCGTCACCGGGCCGGAAGACCTGGTGATCTCGGCCTTTCCCGGGCGGGCTTCACCTTACGACGTCATCGTTGGGTCGCCCTTGGGCGATCTGCCGCCTGACGCCATCGTCGGTACCGGCAGCCCGCGTCGGACGGCACAGCTCCTCGAGCAACGCCCCGATCTCCGGACTACGGAGCTGCGAGGCAACGTTGACACTCGTCTCCGCAAGGTCTCTGCAGGCGTGGTGGACGCAGCCGTGCTCGCCGAGGCGGGGTTGGAGCGGTTGGGAAGGACCGAGATGATATCCCAGCGTCTCACTGTCGAGGAGATGGTGCCGGCACCGGGTCAGGGCGCCCTGGCCGTCGAGACCCGGAGGGGCAGTCGTGGTGCCGAGATGGCGGCCACCCTCGACGACGGCAATCTCCGGTCCTTGCTCACTGCGGAGCGGGGCTTGCTGGCCGAGACCAGAGCCGGCTGCCGCTCCGCGCTCGGGGCGCTGGCCACCTGGGAGTCGAGTCGGATGAGACTCGATGTCTTCGTCGCGGATGACGGCGGCTCGCGCCGCACGGTGGTGTTCGGGGCGACGCCAGAAGCAGTCGTGAGGGCAGCACGCAAGGAGTTGGGTCTTTGATCCGGGTGGCGATCACCACCGATCGTTTCGAGGCGGTGGCTCATCCATACGCTCTTCTCGGGTTGGAGCCGGTGGCGACGCCCTGCATCCGTTTCGATGGAGCCGGCGAAGACGTGCTGGACCGCGCCCGTGAAGCGGCATCCCGGGCCGGCCTCCTGTTGATCACCTCGACCCGCACCATCGAGCTGCTCTGGCCGGAGCAGCCGATGCCGGACGTGGCGGTGGCGGCAGTCGGCGAGAGGACTGCGGCCACCGTCGAAGCCGCCGGCGGCCGTGTGGTCCTCACTGGGACGTCGGGTCTGGCCGGCCTCATCGAGGTGGCCGCCGAGCGTCTGACCGGGGCGAGGGTGGTGTTCCCGCATGCTGTCGGGTCAGACCCCGTGGCGTTGGAGTTGTTGCGAGGTCTGGCCCCAGGTTTGGACGAGCATGAGGTCTACCGAACGGTCCCGTTGGCGCCGGAGCCGACAGTGGTGGACGCCGTCGCCTTTGCCTCCCCGGTCGCAGTTGAGGGCTGGCTCTTGGCCCGCAGCTTCGACAAACTGGTGGTTGGGGTTATCGGGAGCACGACCGGGACTGCGGTGGCCCGCCATCGGCCACCCGACGTCGTTGCCCCCGAGCCATCCCACGCGGCCCTGGCCAGGGCCCTGATGTCCTACCTGGAGGTATCGGTATGAGCAACTTTCCGATCGTGCGTCCCCGCCGGCTGCGGGCTACACCCGCCCTGCGGCGAGTGGTGGCCGAGACTCGGCTTCATCCTTCCCAGTTCGTGCTTCCCGTCTTCGTCGTGACGGGTGAGGGGGTGAGAAGGCCGATCGAGTCCATGCCAGGTCATGCCCAGCTCTCGGTGGATCAGGTGGCTCTTCTCGCCAAGGAGGCAGAGGCCGCCGGGATCGGCGGGATCATGTTCTTCGGCATCCCCGAGCACAAGGACGAAATCGGTTCGACGGCGTGGGATCCGGCCGGGCCGGTGCCCCAGGCCATCGAGGCGGTTGCTGGCGTCGCGCCCCAGCTCGTCCGCTGGGCTGACGTCTGTCTCTGCGAGTACACCAACCACGGCCACTGCGGCCCGCTTCGAGGCGAAGTGGTCGACAATGACGCGGCCCTACCCCTTCTCTCTCGTGCCGCAGTGGCTTACGCCGAGGCCGGGGCCGATATCGTCGCCCCTTCGGACATGATGGACGGCAGGGTCGGTGCCATCCGCGCCGCCCTCGACGATAGGGGGCACACCGACACCGTCATCTGCTCCTACGCCGTCAAGTATGCATCGGGCTACTACGCGCCATTCCGTGATGCGGCGGGGTCCGCCCCAGCCTTTGGCGATCGTCGCTCCCACCAGATGGACCCGGCCAATGGGCTGGAGGCGATCAGGGAGGCACGTCTCGATATCGCCGAGGGAGCCGACATGGTGATGGTCAAGCCGGCTGGGCCCTACCTCGACGTGGTGCGCGTGGTACGGGAGACGGTAGAGGTCCCGGTGGTCGCCTATCAGGTGTCGGGCGAGTTCGCCATGATCGAGGCGGCTGCTGCCCGGGGATGGATCGAACGGGACCGGGTGATGATGGAGTCTCTGACCGGCATCGTGAGGGCCGGAGCGGGCATCGTCCTCACCTACTTCGCCCTCGATGCGGCCCGTCTGCTCCAGGAGACGGGATGAGCACCCGGCTCTCACCGGTGACCGCAGGTGCGGGGGATTGGCACCGGCGTGCGATCGAGGTGATGCCAGGAGGGGTCAACTCCCCGGTCCGGGCCTTCCGCGCGGTCGGTGGCGTCCCCCAGTTCGTCGAATCCGGCCTCGGTGCCCGGCTGCGTACCGTCGAGGGCGAAGACCTGATCGATCTCATCGCGTCCTGGGGCGCATTGATCCTGGGTCACGCCCATCCCGAGGTGATCGAGGCGGTCCGCGAGGCGGTGAGTCGGGGCACTTCGTTCGGGGTGTCGACCACCGCCGAGGTGGAGCTGGCGGAGCTGATCTGCGATCTGGTCCCTTCGATCGACGTGGTGCGGATGGTCAACTCCGGCACTGAGGCAACTGCCTCCACACTGCGGCTGGCCCGTGCCGTCACAGGCCGACCGGCGATGGTCAAGTTCGAGGGCTGCTATCACGGGCACAGCGACGCCTTCCTTGTCAAGGCGGGCTCGGGTCTGGCCACTTTCGGCGAGCCCTCCAGCCCTGGTGTCCCTTCGGGCACGGCGTTGGATACCCGGGTGGCCCGTTACAACGACCTGGATTCGGTTTCCGAGTTGATCTCGGACGGGAAGGTGGCGGCGGTGATCGTTGAGCCGGTCGCTGGCAACATGGGCTGTGTCCTACCTAACCCCGACTTTCTCCCCGGTCTGCGCAGTCTTTGCGACGCCAGCGAGAGCTTGCTCATCTTCGACGAGGTGATGACCGGGTTCCGGGTTGCCCTGGGCGGGGCACAGGAGCGATACGGGGTGACACCAGATCTCACCGCCTTGGGCAAGGTGGTGGCCGGTGGGACCCCGGGGGCCGCCTATGGCGGTCGAGCCGATGTGATGCGGATGATCGCCCCCGACGGTCCGGTGTATCAGGCGGGGACGCTGGCCGGCAACCCGATCGTTACCGCGGCCGGGCTTGCCACCCTGCGTCATCTGGTCGCTCACCCAGACCTGTACCGAGACTTCGAGGAGGCCGGAAAGAGGATCGCGACACGCCTCGTTGCGGCCCTGCAGGCTGCACGGTTGCCAGGGGTGGTCAGCCATGCCGGGGGGATGGTGGGTCTCTTCCTCGGCATCGACCGGGCGAGGGACTGGGATGACGTGGCCGGTCTCGACCAGGAGCTGTTCCGACGCTTCTTTCATGCCGCCCTGGAGCGGGGGGTCCTGCTCCCGCCCTCCCCTTACGAGACCTGGTTCCTGATGGAGGCTCATCTCGACGGGACTCTGGATGTGGCGCTCGACGCCTTGGTCGAGGCGGTCGGGGAGACGGCGCGATGAGGCTCCTCGCCGCCCTGCGACGTGAGCCTTTGGACCGGCCCCCGATCTGGTTCATGCGTCAGGCCGGCCGCTACTTGCCCGAATACCGGGAGCTGCGAGGCCGGCACTCGTTCGATGTGGCGATGCGCACCCCTTCGGTGGCCGCCGAGATCACCCTTCAACCGTTGCGTCGCTTCCCTCTCGACGCAGCCATCGTCTTCGCCGACATCATGACCCCGCTCGCCGCCATGGGGGTGGAGATCGAGTTCGATCCCGGGCCGAAGCTGGCTCCGCTGACCATCGACCAGGTGACCCGGCTCGGTGAGCTCGACCCTGCTCGGATCGAGCATGTCGCCGAGACCATCGCCAGGGTGCGTGGCTCGCTCGACCCTGAGGTGGCCGTGGTCGGCTTCGCAGGTGGCCCGGTCACATTGCTCGCCTACTTGCTCGAAGGGGGAGGTTCCCAACAGTTCCCCAACTTCCGACGTGCCTTTCATGGCGATCCGACCGAGGCGCTGACCGTTCTGGCCCGTGCAATGCGTCGCTACCTGGAGGCACAGATCGAGGCGGGAGCGCACTTGGTGCAGCTATTCGACACATGGGCCGGTCTTCTCTCTCCTCAACAGTTCAGCAGATGGGTGGTGCCGGCTGTGCGTGAGACCCTTACCGGTCTCGGGGTGCCCACCATCTACTTCGCTCCGGCTGGCTCTCACCTACTCGAGCTGGTCCATCTCGTGGAGGCCACCGGCTACGGGGTCGACTGGCGACTCCCCCTCGGTGAGTCGTGGCGACGTATCGGGGAGGCCCAGGTCATCCAGGGCAACCTGGACCCGGCGCTTCTCCTTTCCAATCCCGACATGGTGCGGGCCGGCACCATCGACGTGCTCGCGGAAGCCGCCGGCCGGGCGGGACATATCTTCAACCTGGGTCATGGCGTGCTACCCGACACCCCGGTGGAGAACATTGAGGCCATGGTCGAGACCGTCATCGGCCATGGCGGTGACCCTTCCCTCGGTCCACGGAACGAAAGGATTGCCATCGGATGACCGCGCCCGAGACCCTGGAAGGCTGGTTCGCCCTCCACGACCTGCGCCGGATAGACCGCGCTGCGTGGCATCAGCTGCCACCGGCAGACCGCGACAAGACCCTCGCCGAGGCAGCGGATCTCCTTGCCTCGCTGGAGGAGGTGTCTGACGCAGCTGCCGGTCGCAGTGTCACCTACAGCGTGATTGGGCACAAGGCGGACCTGCTCATGCTCCATCTCCGCCCCGAGGTCTCCCAACTCCACGAGCTCGAGCACAGATTCGATCAGACCCTCCTGGCCACCTATACCACTCGTCCCTATTCCTATCTGTCGGTGATCGAGATCAGCCGTCACGGGTCTCCCGAGGGGACGGCGGAGAACGTGGAGGACAGCCCCTACATCCAGGCGCGCCTCTACCCCGAGATCCCCGAACACAGCGGCTATATCTGCTTCTACCCGATGAGCAAGAAGCGGGAGGGGGCGGACAACTGGTACAGCCTCGGTGCTCCGGAGCGTGCAGAACTGATGCGGGCCCACGGTCGGACCGGTCGCCGCTACGCGGGCAAGGTGAGCCAGATCGTCACCGGGTCGATGGGGCTCGACGACTGGGAGTGGGGGGTGACCTTGTTCTCCGACGACCCGCTTCAGTTCAAGAAGCTGGTCTACGAGATGCGCTTCGACGAGGTGAGCGCCCGCTTCGCCGATTTTGGGCCGTTCTACGTGGGTCGGCGTCTCGCTCCGCACGACTTGGTGGGATGGCTCGGTGAGTGAGGGCAACCGGGTGACGGTGCTTCTGGCGGGCTTCGGCGGACCGGAGAGTCTGGACCAGGTGCCGGCTTTCGTGGCGAGTGTTTTGGGCCGGGTGCCGCCAGAGCACGTCATCCCCGCTGCAGTGGGCCGTTATCGGGCGATCGGTGGAGGCTCGCCTCTGCCGGCCACCACCCGGCGTCAGGCGGCACTCGTCGCCGATGAGCTGGCAGGGCGCGGGATGGACGCGGAGGTCCATGTCGGGATGTTGCATGCCCGTCCCACGATCCAGGAGGCGGCAGACCGGGTCGTGGCCGACGGGGCCCAGGACCTGGTCGTGATCAGCCTCGCCCCTTATCGCTGCGAGGTGTCGACCGATGCCTACGAGGCGGCCGTCGAGCGTGCTCTGGACGGGAGGGTGCCCCTGCTCCGATTCGGCCCCGATTGGAATCTTGACCCCGGGTATGTAGATGGATTGGCCGACATGCTGGCGGCGGCTCGGGGCCAGGCGCCGGATGACACTCCGGTGATCTTCGCCGCCCACAGTCTTCCGCAACGGATGATCGATCAGGGGGATCCGTACGCCGATCAGCTCGCCGAGACCGCCGCAGCCGTCGCCAAGCAGCTGGGCCTCGTCGACTGGCATCTGGCGTATCAGAGCGTGAGCGCCGCCGCCCAGGAACCGTGGCTGGGGCCAACGGTGGAACAGGTCATGGAGCTCTTGGCCGCGCAAGGTGCCACCTCGGTCCTGGTGGATCCGATCGGGTTCATCTCAGATCACGTCGAGACCCTCTACGACAACGACATCGAGCATCGGGATCGGGCGACGGCGATGGGTCTCGACTTCTATCGTTGCCGGTGTCTCAACGATCATCCGGCCCTGATCGGCGCCCTGGCAGACCTGGTCATCGGTGTCGTAGGGCGTGACTGAGTGATGATCGAGCCCCAAGTCGTCGTGGTCGGAGGCGGCATATCCGGTCTCGTTGCCACCCACAGTTTGAAGCAGGGCGGTGTCGGCGTGGTTCTGGTCGAGAAGTCGTCCCGGCTCGGGGGCAAGGTCGTCACCGAGCATGACGACGGGTTCCTGATAGAGGGCGGTCCCGACAGCTTCGTCGCCGGCAAGACCTCGGTCCTGGAGCTTGCCCGCGAGCTGGGCTTGGAAGGACAGGTGATCTCCAGTCGTCCCGAGCACCGCGGGTCTCATGTCTGGTGGCAGGGAGAGCTCCATCCCCTCCCCGGCGGTCTGCTGTTGATGGTCCCCTCCCGGGTCCGCCCGCTGCTTGGCTCCTCTTTGCTGTCATGGAGGGGGAGGATCCGGGTGCTGGCCGACCTGGTCCTGCCCAGGTCACGGGAGGAGAAAGACGAGAGCCTGGAGTCGTTTGTGACCCGTCGTCTGGGTCGCGAGGTGTTGACCCGGATCGCCGAGCCGCTGATCGCCGGGATCCATGCCGCCGAGCCCGCAACCATGAGTCTCCGCGCCAGCTTCCCCCGATTCATCGACATGGAGCGTGAGCACCGAAGTCTGATCCTGGCGGCGCGTTCCGCAGCCTCCCGGTCGGCATCGGGAAACGGGCTCAGCCACTTCGCCAGCTTCGAGAGGGGGATGGGGCAGCTGTCGTCGGCCCTGGTTGCTGCCCTCGATGGGGTAGAAGTCATCATCGGCGTCGCGGTCACCCGTCTCAGCAGGGATAAGCGGGGCGGTTACCGGCTGACCCTCAGCGACGAGAGGGAGATCCGGGCCGGAGCCGTAATCCTGGCCACCCCGGCCAGGGTGACCGCAGATCTCCTCTACGAATTGGAGCCGGAAGCGGCCACCGCCATATCAGGCATCCACCAGGTGGCCACCGCCACGATCACCTTGGCCTATCGGAAGTCCGATCTCCCTGGGCTCACCGGGTCGGGATTCGTGGTGCCGTCGGTGCAGGGACGGCGGATCATGGGGGTGTCTTACCTCTCCCAGAAATGGGAGGGACGGGTCCCAGATCCCCGCTTCGCCCTCCTCCGCGCTTTCATCGGTGGGCCGCATGGCCAGGAGCTGGCGCAGGCCGGCGATGACCGGCTGCGGGCCGTTGTCAGGGAAGAGTTGGCGGCGATCCTCGGGATCAATGCCAGTCCGGTGCGCACCTGGGCCCACGCTTGGAATGAGGGTCTCCACCAGTACACCATCGGTCACATCGACCGGGTGGAGAGGGCCGAAGCTGCATTGGGCGCACTGCCCGGTGTGGCGCTGGCCGGTGCCGCGTTTCATGGGATCGGTCTCAACGAGTGCGTCGAATCGGGTCGGCGGGCGGCGGCGTCGGTCCTTGAGACCCTTGCTTCACGCTACCCGGCTCCCATCCGGTCGAGCGCCGGGGGCGGCGATTAGCGCCACCGACCAACTACATCCGGAGCGCACCACCGCCGACCGGCTCATGCGCCGGATGCTGCGTGTCGGTGACGCTGTCGACAAGGACGCGATCTTCGGCGCCAGACGTTCGACGACCACCGCCATCGTGCTTTCGGGCATTCGCTGCATCATCACCTATCTTCTGGTACCCATCCTGGCCCCGTTCTTCGGCCTTCTGGAGAGCGTGGCCCCCCGGCTCAACATCACCCTGTCGGTGTTTGCCATCGTCATGGGCGTCTCCGGCGTGCGACGGTTCTGGATCGCCGACCACCGGGCCCGGTGGCCTTACACCATCTTCATCGGTGTGGTCGTGGTGCTGCTCTGCGTCGGCATCGTCATCGACATCGCAGCACTGCTCTCCGGGTAGCGATCACGAGGTGCCAGATAGCGAGCGGCCCACTTCGTCGGGCTTGACCACCGACCTCACATGCCGATTGGCGATGCCGAGTGAATACACGGTGGAACCCGTCCTCTCAGCTGTGAATTCTCACCGCTTCCCGGTGAAGGTAAAATGCCCGTTCCCCTTAGGGGGCTGTAGCTCAGCCTGGCAGAGCACTTGACTGGCAGTCAAGGGGTCAGGGGTTCAAATCCCCTCAGCTCCACTCCCTGAAACCCCAGGTGGTACCTGGGGTTTTTGCTATCTCAGAGGGTGGTCCTCCGCACCCCTCAATTCGGCCGGAGTCCGCGGAATGTCCGCAGGGTATCCGCGCGGCTGCCCGCGTTTGCGGGCCGACCCCGACAAGCCATCCGGGCTTCACGGACGCAGGGGGCGACAGGCTTGGGGTTGGTATCGTCGCATGGTGCTCCGCAGGTTCCTGTATCTCGATGCCACCGCGCTTTCCCAGTATGTGGGTGCCTTGGAGGGTGGTCTGGTCACTGACTCGACTAGACGTTCCATGCAGGCCGGGAGCGCCGAAGCAGGAGTCGATGTTAAGCTTCTACGAGCTGGTGGGGAAAGGTCCCGCCAGGACGAGGACTCGACGACGATCGTCGACACAGACGAGGCGCGCTTTGACCGTCTTTTGCGAGCAGCAGAAGCCGAACCAGAGGTTCTTGACTGGGTGGAAGTGTCACACCCTGACGATGACCTCACGGGGATTCGCATCGGGCAGATGGTTTCGTGGACTTGCGAACTCTTCATTCCGGAGGTGATCCAGGTGCTGGCGTCGTCCGGCGAGGCTCGCGATGCGCTTGAGATGATGCAACAGCTAATCCCCAGTGCACAGAAGCTCGGCCTGGACACGGACGGTTTGCCGGATGCCAACGAGATGAATGCCATGTCGAACCTGATTTCGGGGCTTCGAGCGAAGCTCGTCGTCGTTGGCGAGGATGACGACATGGATTGGCGTGTCGCGGGCTATCTCATGGACGAGTTCCGCCACGCTGAGATTGATGGTCTGGCCACGATCGTCGGGAAGGTATCCAAGCTGATTCAGCGCGATCAGTGGCAACCCTTCTTGACGTTTCCCGGCATGAACCTCGTCTCACGTATGGATCGGAAGCGGATGGAAAGCACGCCGCCGCCCGCAGGTGAGGAGGACCAGTATCTGCAGGGCCCGGCAGTGATGATTGATGTACTCGCGATCTACCGCTAACGCGCTCCACATGTCGGTCGGCAATCGTCCATACCCATTGGGAGAGTCTGCTGAGGTTGGGTCCCGACCGTGTTGACAGCTCCAGAATTCGACGAACTTCTTCGTCGTGGAGAACCTGGCGGGGTTGAGTTCAAGGGCAGCGTCCCTCGGGAGAGTGAGGGCCGGTTCAAGATTGTCAGGGCAGCGCTCGGTCTTTCCAACCGTCAGGACGGAGGCTTCATCGTTCTGGGCGTGGACGAAGACGCTGAAAGGATCCCGGTGCCAGTTGGGGTGACCCCAGATGTTAAGGCTGGTTGGACTTATGACAACTCAGCAGACCTCTTTTCGGAATATGCCGATCCTCGCATCCGCTTTGAGATCGACCACCACGAGTCGGACGGTCGAGTCTTCATCGTGTTTCGTATTCACGAGTTCGATGAGCTTCCGGTGTTGTGTAAGCGTGATGGTCCCGGCCTGCGACGTGGTACGTGCTACGTACGTCCGAGAGGGCGTGCCCAGACGGTGGAGGTTGCCACCCATGAGGACATGCGCGAACTCATCGATCTTGCCACAGAGAAGGCCCTCCGGCGGCTGCTCAGACGCGTTGATAGGGCGGGCGGCGAAGTAATCGCACCAGAGGAGGGGGATTCCTACGCCGCAGAAACGGAAGGTTTCCTATGACGGCGCTCACGGATCAGATCCGAACTCGAGGTCACTGGCGAATTGTTATCCGTTCGGAGGTATTTAGGCCGAGACGTGTGGAGCGAATCCGGGAGCTCTTTCCGCTTGTAGCAGGGGCGGCTGTCGAGATCCGTGGCTGGGATTTCCCACACATTGACCGAACAACTCAACCCCATATCGACGTTGATTGGGTTGGCCAGGAATCGGCGTGGGAACACGCCCTGGAGTCGTGGCGATTGTACATGTCCGGTCAGTTCGTCGATGTTGCCGGATTCCCAAACGACTGGCGCGACCTGTCACGTGTATGGCCCGCCGATCCGAATTGGGAGCCTGGGCAGGACTTCGGCGTAGGCGAGGCGGTGTATAAGTTGACTGAAGTCGTGGAATTCGCGGCCAGGCTGTCACTGAGCTCAGTCGGAGACCGGCGCATGTATCTCGGTGTTACGGCAGCTGGCTTACGCGGTCGACTTCTGGTTGTCGATGACCCTCGAAAGATGCCGTTCGCCCACCAGTACCGGTGTGAGATTGATGAGCTTCCATTGGAGAGAACCCTTGATCGGGACCATCTCATTGCAGAACCACTTGAAATCGCTCTAGAACTCGCAACGGAGTTGTTTGCTCGGTTTCAATGGAACGCTGGACATGAACTCCTGGCCGGCTTCCTTCGTCTGCCTTAGGCCTGAGCGGCAATTCCGGCATACTGCGACGTAGTCGACCTACCAGCGGCAGTCGCCTGACCAGTTCCCATCGTCGGTCGTGCGCCAGGGTGCATTTGGAGGAGGCTCCACCGGTGGCATATCACCATCAGCGTAGAAAAGTCTGTCGTTACCGGACAGCGCTCCGATTGCGAATACCCAGCCGGACTCTGACCGTCGCCAAGCCCACCATGACCCGCCGTCGTCCAACTGATGACTTATTAGGTCAGGTTCTATCAGGAGAATCCTGGAGACAGTGTCGTGTGTCAGATCTTCAAGGGTTCCGCTTCGGCCGTTTTTCTGCTCAAAGGACCACTCCGCTACTGCCAACTGGCGGAGGGCGTCTCGGCTCGCAATGAATCCGCGCCGATCCAAACGCCATCCGTTTGAATCCACCCCGTCCGCACCTGCGTGCTGCAGGTAACGGTTCTCTTTGCGACGATCTGCTTCCTTGGCGAACTTGCGGCTGGCCCATTCCCATACGGCAAGCAGCAGAACGAATGTCTTGAGCGAGTTCCGGTCCGTGTCGTATGCAAGCTCCCGACCGTGTAGCACCGCATGGCGGTTGAGAGCACCTTGAATCGAGGTCGTTACGGCCTGATCAAAGAACCACCTGCGTACCGCTGGGAGGGCCGCGTTCATACCGGCCACGGTCTCATCATCGGCAACAGCTACGTCAACGATTGTCGATGACGAGAACAGGCTTACACCGGTTGGATTCACTGAGTTAGCTGTCGCGTCGTAGGTGATCCCGTCGATTTGGGCGAGCGCGATGGGTATGGAGGCCGCATACTCACCTCGCTCATGATGCTTCCAGGCTTGGCTCACGAGGCGAGCGCGTTGTTGGCTGAGCTGGCGCAGCTGATCGTCACCGGCTCCGAGGCCACCTATGCGGGTAGGCAGCACCTCGAAGATCCGCGAGTGAGCCCAGACCTCCTGCAGCAGCGCGTCTAGTTCCGGGTTGTCGATTCCAGACTTGACCGCCTCAATCACGATCTCAGGTGCTGTCGATGGAATTTGCCCGCAAGGGGCCCAGCCGAGTTGCGCCATTTTCTCCATCGCGTCGGCAGTCGCCATGAGTTGCCGATCCTGTTCCTGAATGATCTCCACCATCCGATCGATCGAGTCGCCTGCGATCGTCCGTAGAGCGAGTAGGGCGACTGGCTCAGCCATTACACGACGGAATGGCTCGCTGCCGCGCACTCCAAGTCGATTTCGCAATTCCTTAACCAACGAGTCGCCGGCCATATGTCACAGCGTAATCGAACGTGTGTACGGTGCGTTGTCGGTCTCCAGATCGCCATCCGACCCAACCATGATGATGTTCAGCCTTTCCGCAGCGGCCTCATCCAACCCCTCGAACAGATGTCCGTATGTATCGAGCGTCACCTTGATCGAGGAGTGCCCAAGCCGATGCTGAATCACCTTCGGGTGCTCGCCCTGGGCGATCAGAATTGCGGCGTGTGTGTGCCGGAGGTCGTGGAATCGCATCGGCTCGCCTACCGAGGCTCTCACGGCCGGCAACCAGATTCGGTCGCGGAAGTTCCGATTGAGCAGCGGCCCGCCCCGCTGGGCGGTGAACACGAGATCGTCAGAACTGGGCGGCCATTCCTCGAGATGCTCGGCGAGCTCCTTGCAGAGACGGTGGGGCAAGGCGATCCGCCGACGACCCGCGGCGGTCTTCGGCGGGGTGACGTGTACGTAGCCGTTCACCTCGGCGAGCGACTCGGCCACTGTCAGCGTTCTCCTTGCCAGGTCGAGTCGGTGACGACGCAGTCCCGCCAGCTCCCCCGAACCGACAGCCCGTGTACGCGGCGGTGAGGACGAATGCTCGGTACTGGCGGTCGATCGCGTCAGCGAGGAGGGACTCCTCTTCGGTGGTGAGAAACCGCATCTCGGTGGGTAACGACTGGGGGAGCTTGATGCCCCGGCACGGTGATCTTGGAATCAGATCGGATTCGACGGCGGTGGAGAACATGCCCTGGACGATCACGTAGGCGAGTCGGATCGTCGCGGGCGACAGGCCCTTCTCCTGCAGGAGCGCGACGAACTGCTGGACATCGCTAGGTGTAACCGCACCTAAGCGTTTGGTGCCGAAGTAGGGGAGGACGTGGTTGCGGAGAAGGGAGGCTTCGGACTCACGCGTCGATGCCCGGAGATGACTCGCCCCGTCGGCCACGTCGGCAGCCACTCGTTGATCGTGGTCCTGGCGAGTTCCGGATCGGACCACAGACCGCGCAGCTTGTCGGCCTCGATCGTGACCATGAACTTCTCGGCGTCGCCCTTGCGCGAGAACGTGCGGGCCCGTTCGATGCCGGCAGGATCGCGATAGCGAACCTGCCAATTACCGGCTGGCGTGCGTCTGACGTGAGCCACGAGATCGCTCCCGAATCAGGCGACTCGCAACTCGAGCCAGCGTTGCACGTCGCTCCACCGATACCGGAGGTACCGGCCCACTCGCAGGGCCGGCGGTCCTTCTCCTCGATACCGCCAGGCGTACAGGGTTGCGACCGGAACCGCTAGGTAGTCGGCCAGCTCGGTGAGCAGTCGATTCTCACCATCCATCGCTCCAGCATCCGTGATGGCCCTCTCGGCAGACTCTCGGGAACCCTTTCGACAGCCCTTTCGAAAGAGGTGTAGCGGTCGTCGAGGAGGGCGCCGCCCGTCACCTAGTTGTCCTCACTGGGTTTGGAGCGTTGGGCGAAAGGGCTCGGCGGTAGGAACCCGAACGTCGGCGCTCAGCAAGTGACCAGCTAGTCGCTAGCGGGTTCCGGCTCCATGGAGCGGCTGTCACTGACACAAGGCCAAAACAGATAACAAGGGATTCATTCACCAGAGGCGAACTCAAACAAACGAGACCATGCCGAGGAACTGGACCCGAATACCGAAGGAGCCCATATGGCGCGCACCAACCCTTTCGACCACCACGCACTTGCAACCAGTTGCGCGTTGTTTACAGATCTACAGACGGAGGTCGGACCGAATGGATAGAGCAACCCTTGCGAGAGTCGACCGCAAGCTGGCATCCGGTCTCGGACATGACGAGACCTACCGGATGGTCAGGGTGCCGGTATCGGATGCGATGTGGTCAACGTGGCGCCGTTACTGCGAGGGCCTCGGAATCCCAATGGACCGGGCGATTGCCGAACTCATCCAGAGCGAGCTTCGATCGGTCCTCGGCGAAGCTGACGCCTCGCCGTTGTTGGCGCGTATGAGTCAGGACCTGGACGAACGAGCGGCCTTGCTCGATGCCAGGAGCGTGAGATCGACGACTGGGAAAAGACACTGAGCTCCATGACTCGCGCGACTCTCCTGACTCGAGTTCCCGTTGGGTCAGTGCCAAGAGTCGGACGGAACGAACCCTGTCCTTGCCGGTCCGGCCTTAAGTACAAGCGATGTCACGGGCTATGACGAGGACCGCACTCTCGAGTAATGATGGGAGCTATGGAGAAGGCCACCCGCATCTATCGGTTCATGGTTACGGTCGAGGTCGAGCCCGGTCATCCTGCATACGACGATCCCGAGTGGGCGGCGGACGCTGCCCATGGGCGCTCACCAACGAATACGATCTCAAAGCGACTTACACCGACCTGAGTGAACTGACAGATCGCTATCCGCTCGCGTAAGCAACATTTCGATGTTACGAGGACAATCCGAGAGGTTCTCGGTCGCCAAACTCAGCCTTTCCGCTCATGTGGTTGAAGTTCTGGCGCCCCGGGACGATAAAGGCAGAGACGGCTCCGCCGGGGGATATCTGTAGCCTCGGCGGGAAGACCCAAAAGTAGAGGCCAATCATGGCGAAGCGACGTGGATTCTTCGCGGAGATGCAGCACCAAGCCCAGGTTGGCGCTCGCGAGAAGGAGCGTGCTCAACGGCAGTACGCCCAGGCGCACGCTCGCGCCGTGCGAGACGCGGAACGAGCGCAGGCGGCGGCCGAGCGAGCGGCAGTACAGGCGACCCGAGCAAGCGACCAGGAGAGAAAGCGGCTCGAGAGAGATGCCAAGCTCGCACACGAGGCCGCGATGCAGGCCGAGGTCGACCAGCGCAACGCCGGACTGGAAGCGACTTACACCGAGATCGATCGAATGCTCGCCGCGACCCTCGACGTCGATGACCACGTCGACTTGGAAGACCTTCGTCGGGTGGTCGAACACCCGCCATTTGATCGCCCCGACCTTGAGGTATCGACGCCGCCACTACAGCCTATTCCCGAACCGCCAAAGCCAACTTTCGTTGAGCCGGAGCCACCGAAGGGCTTGATCGGAAAGAAGCGAAGACTCGAAGAGGCCAAGGTGGCGGCACGAGCCACGCACGACGAGGCAGTCGCCGCTTGGGAGGCAGGAATGGCTGGCCTCCCAGCGAAGCGCGCTGAGGCCGAAGCGCAGCACGCCAACCTCGAGAACCAGCGGCTTGAACAGCTGACGACCGAGCGGCGCAGATACGAAGCGGAATGCGCGGCTCGGGACGAGGAAGTAGCCGAGCAAAACGCCTCGCTCGACGCGCTCATCGCCAACCTGGGTTATGGCACGGCGGACGCAATTGAGGAATACATAGGCATCGTCATGGCGAACTCCGTTTACCCAGAGCACTTCCCGGTTGAGCACACATTCGGGTTCGACACTTCAACGGCGGAGCTGGCTCTGAAAGCTCTGATTCCTGGACCCGACAAGGTGCCCACCATCAAGGCCTATAGGTACGTGAAGAAGGACGACATGATTGTTGAGACGCCGCTTTCGGCGAAGGCGGCGAAGGACCGGTACGCGGATGCCACTCACAATGTGGCGCTGCGTACCCTGCACGAAGTCTTCGAAGCCGATCGGCGAGGGCTGATCAGGTCGATCACCTTGGAAGTTGGCACGGAGACAATCGACCCGGGAACCGGAATCGAGACGTATGTGCCATTGGTCGCAGTCGGAGCGGACCGAGAAGCATTTATCGGCTTCGACCTATCGGCAGTCGTTCCATCAGCCACGCTGGCCCACTTGGGTGCTTCGGTGTCTAAGAATCCGTATGGACTAATAGCCACAGACACGTCGGGTGTCCGACGATCGTGACCAGAACCGGGTTGGTCTTTAATCCGCCTCCCGGCTGGCCGAAGCCACCACCCGACTGGACTCCACCGGCCGGCTGGACCCCTGAGCCCTCCTGGCCGGACCCGCCGCCGGGTTGGCAGCTGTGGATTCCTGCGGACGACGACCATCCGGCAGCGGAACAGACCGACACCGCCGCCGGGGAGCAACACATGGAGGTTGGCAACGCCGTGTCTCAGCCAATGCGCGATGCGATGGTGCCGGACGCAAGTGTCCGGGAGCACTCGAACGCAGAGGCGGACTTGAGGGCCCGCGTCTCCACACTTGAGGCGGAGCTATCGGCTATCCGCAACCGTGCCCCTCTCGGCGCCGATGACGCCGATGATTACGTAATCCTCGATGACGACCGGGTACTCCAATCGGTAGGTATCTACAGGTACCACCATCCTCTCGAGAGTGCTGCCGCATACAAGGATCGCCTCGACGACCTGAACGCGCGCGTTGCCGAGTGTGTCAAAGCGGGCACTGCGATCGTCGCGTCGAACATGTTCACCTACGACAACAGCCTCGCGAAGGGCCGCCAAATGACAGCAGACCTCTCGAAGCTGATGCTGCGCGCTTACAACGCCGAGGCCGACAATGTGATCCGAGCTCTACGACCAGGCAACGTAGTGACGGCGAGGAGGCGTCTCGACGCGACCAGATCCTCGATCGCGAAGCTCGGAAGAATGATGGAAATGCACATAAGCGAAGAATTCCACTCGCTACGCCTGGAAGAGATTGAGCTAACCGCTGACTGGCTGATGAAAAAGCAGGAGGAGAAAGAGGCAGAGCGAGAAGAGCGAGCACGCCTTCGCGAGGAACGTCGGGTTGAACGAGAGCTGGCAGCCGAGCGTGAAAGGCTGGACAAGGAGCGAGCCCACCTGATCAATGCTCTTGAAGCGCTCAGCGCTTCCGGCGAGAGCGATTCGAGCCTGGACACGAAACTCGCAGAGATCGATGCCGCGATCGCTGAAAACGACTACCGCATCGCCAACATTCGCGCCGGCTACGTCTACGTCATATCAAACCGTGGTGCATTCGGCCCTGGCGTAGTCAAGATTGGGCTCACCAGGAGGCTCGAGCCGCTTGACCGGGTCAATGAGCTGGGCGGAGCATCCGTCCCGTTCCGCTTCGATGTTCACGCGCTCTTCTTCTCGGAGGACGCTGTCACATTGGAAAACGAATTGCACAAACACCTCGCCGATCGAGCTCTGAACCTCATGAACCCACGGAAAGAGTTCTTCTTTGCCACACCTGCCGAAGTGCGCGACACCCTCGCCGAAAAGGTCGGCAACCTGTTGGAGTTCACAGAGCATGCCGCTGCCACTGAGTACTTGCAGTCAGTTGGAGGCTGGCCCAGCGACCTAGAGGGTCCGGGCGCTAGCCGCTCGATTGGCGACCAAGCTCCAACCGAGCCGACGAAGTAACCCGAGACCCCTACCTAATCCAGCTCTCTCCAAGTCAGCGAGGCGCCAAATGGTCACAATCCACAGGCTGCGGACTGAGCAACCAGTTCAAACACGGCTGATGGTCTGGATTCTCTGCACGGCTAAGCATCCAGAGCTTGACAAATCTTCTTCTGTACATACAATGTACGTACAGGAGGTCACCGCCATGACCACAGAACAACGTGAGCGCAGATGGACATTCCGAGTCAAGCCGCGAAGCGATGCATTGGTTCGTGAGGCGGCGACGTTGACGGGTGTCTCGGTCACGTCGTTCGTCGAGGAAAGCGCAGTGGCGCGAGCTGAGTCAGTCATCGCAGAACACAGACCCCTGCTCCTGAGTCCCGAAGCGTTCGGTCGTTTCGTCGACGCCCTCGATGTAGCACCTGTCGCTGTTCCTCAACTCGTTGAGCTCTTCTCCCGGCCGAGTCGCATACCGAGCGAGTGAGCGAACTCCGACCTGTCCGGAGACTCGACAAACGCGCCAACCTCGAGGAGTTCGATTGTGGCGCTTCGGTGCTCAACGAGTGGCTTCGCCAGTTCGCGTACTCCGACCAACGCTCCGGGGCCTCAGTCACGTATGTCCTCCAGCGAGGTACCCGCGTGGTCGGCTTCTATACGCTCGCTCCCCATGCGATCGAGTCAGGTGAAGTAGGGAACCGGCTCGGCGCTGGGTTGCCTCGTCACCGTCCGATACCGGTGATCCTTCTCGCCAGGCTGGGTCTCGATCTATCTGAGCACGGGAGTGGTTTGGGCGCGGACCTCTTGAGGGACGCCCTGGCGCGTTCCGCCGCGGCCGCTGACGAGATTGGAGGGCGGGCCGTGTTGGTCCACGCCAAGGACGAGGCGGCTGCACTCTTTTATCAGAGGTGGGGATTCCAACCGTTGCCCGAAAACCCACGCCACCTCTACCTGTTGATGAAAGACTTGCGGGCGTCGATCCAGCGCAGCCTTGGATAGCTGTCTGCGTTCAGTCACAGCGGAGAGCTACGGTCTCGAGCGTTATGGCGGACCATTCGGAATCGACACGAGATGACAGGCTGGTCTCTCCCTCTTGCGAGAACGACGATCCCGACTCCATGCTGCTCTTTGCCGAGACGGTCGAGACCGACCGGTACTCCTTCGATCGGATCGTGGACGCTGCCGGTATTTGCCTTCGGCAAGCGCGTTCACACTGAGTCCGGACCTGTCCCACCGTCTATCGAGTGCACTGTGTGTGACACTTGGTGGACGCCGACGACGGGAACCTACGAACTGCGCTAGCTGGCAGAACCTTTTTGATACCGAGCCGGAACTGCTGGAGTCGCGTTGTCGGCAGTGGCGCCTCTAGGAAGGCCCCGCCCACGGAGTCCAGAAAGCGTCCCATCGTGTCGGTAACTTGGTGTGAGGAGGACGATGGACGTCGGCACACTTGAGAAGTGGCTCTGGGACGCAGCATGTGAGATCAGGGGCCCGCTGGATGCGCCAAATTCAAGGACTACATCCTCCCGCTGGTCTTCCTGAAGCGGCTTTCCGACGTCTTCGACGATGAGATCGCCCGGCTCGCGGACGAGTTCGGCGGAGAGGAGAGCCCTTGCCGTTGACAAGAACGACTACAGCGCAGTCTCGTTGAAGTTCCCGACTGGCTCTGACCGCATTTAGCCCAGATGAGCCACCGAACGCCTAAGGAGCCATCAGACGCGTGGCGCTCTGGCAGAAGACCGGGGCAAGCTGTAGGTGAGCATTTGAGCTGCCGATGTAACATTCGTCATCCTCTCACCCGGCGGGATGTCGTGACGCAATGAAACGGAGCACGCCGTTGTGAACCACGGTAAGGCCCTAAAGAGGTTCGAGTACGACTATGTGGTTGCATCCCTCGAGGTAGGGGGACTGGCTTTGGACCTACGTGTGCGCGTGGAGATGATGGCTGTTCTCTTCTTGGTGACGGAGCCCATTGTCTCGGCTTGGAAGCTGAAAGCGTTTGACTCTCGCTCGGACGCTCTGATATTACGAACGCTGGCTTTTTTGGTCGATAATTCCATTAGCGATGGTCGGGAGTTATCTGACATCAATGTCTTGGAGGCCTGCTTTCACCGAGCGGCTGGGCGTTGCCCGTCCGCACTAGAGCACATGAGCACACCGGACTGGGACCTCGCTCGGCGCCCGTCGCCCACAACCTTGCCTGATTCCAAATCGTCTGATGAAACGGGATCCACGAAGAGCAGAAATGTTGTCGCCTCAGAACCCGATGCCGGTCCGCAACCTCTGACATCAGCAGATGAGCGGACCAGGCCTAAGTCTTCGACCACGACAAGGATGAATGAGGCCGCTGAGACCTACGGTCCCGAGGAACTCATGTCCACTCTCGACCGAGCTCCGCAATTGGTCCAGTTCAGCGATCTAGATAGGGCAATGCAGATTGCGATCGACACGATTGTAAGAACAATTGCTAAGGGTCGATCTGATGAAGTGCGGCGTTACTGCGGCTCGACTCTGATTACTGGATACATCGTCGGAAGGGCGATGCTCGGCACTGAGAACGGGGCCCTTCATTATTCAAACCCGCTCACTGAGTCTGACAGCGTCGAGAGTCTGGTGAGGATGTCGACCACAGAAGAGGCCGCACCATTCACGGACGCGTTAGGTGAAATGGGCCATGGGTTCATGAAGTTCCAGATCGAGATGGCTGGCCGCGCTGGGCCACTTGCCGCGTTGGTGTCGGAAGAGCGAGAAAACCTTGCGGGTGGATCGGCCGCCGCGGGTCTCGTTCTGGCGGTAGTTGAGCATGATCTGTTCGCGGCCTAAACAAAAGCGGTGGGGAACGCGTCGCAACGCCGAGGCCTGAGTAGATCCTTATGCGGTCCGTCACCGACCTCTAGTTGTATAGCTGAGAGTCCGCGAAAAGTCCGCGGGAGAATGAGAAACGCCACGAAAGGGCGCGATCCGACCAGCGACGAAACCCCTGGTCAGGCATCGTTTCTCTAGGTTCTCCCAGGTAGCGAAATCGCACTCGCGGCCTCCGGCAGTCAAGGGGTCAGGGGAGGGGTTCAAATCTCCTCAGCTCCACTCCCAAAACGGCTCGTCTCGGAGCAACGTGCACTTGCCGATCATGTTGAGGAGAGGATCAAGCAAACCCATTGATCTCAAGCCGCTGCGTGTCGAAGGTCGGACCTAGGGGGAGTGGGTGCTGGTCGACTACAGCGAGATCATCGTCCGTCTCTTCCAGACAGCGGCTCGTGAGTTCTACTCACTGGAGCACCTCTGGGGCGATGCCGAGCGGATCAGGTGGGAGGAGCCCGCAGTCAGCGACGGATGACCTGGATTCACCTTCGCATCGGGCCCACATCGACCAATCCTTTCCTCGCAGGTGTGAATCAGAGACCGCTGACGGCGAGCTACAAGCCGAAGGGCTTGATCACCATCACGAATATCAGGGCGAGCCAGAGGAAGCTGTCGACCACGTTGACTAGGAGGCTTCGACGAGTCCCTCCAATCACCGTGAGGAGCTCGCTGCTGGGCCCACTATCCGGGCTTGCTGCAGCAGCCTCACCCAGCTTCTTTCCCTGAGGGCCGTGATAGAGGGCACCGATGAGGATGATGGCCAATACCAGGGCGTAACTGATCAGCAACCAAGGCGCGGTGAGATCGAAGTCGGCGGCGATGGCCGTGACGAACCCGAAGATGATGCCCGCCACCATCAGCACACCCGCCACCGGGGCGACACGACCCTCCGCAGCTATGACACTGCGGATCGCCCGCACGTCCTTGCCCCGCTGGATGAGGCCGTTGATGACCCCTCCACCCACGACTAGGGCTACTGCTCCGAACATGCAGGCGATGTGGAGGAACTTCCAGAAGCTGACCCAGCTAATGGACTCATCGTAACCTACAGATTGAGTCGCCTCGATGACTCCACACCGAGCCAATGAGAACGAGGGGCTTGACATCCATCTTGTCTACCGGATGACCGAGATTGAGCTAGTGGACGCCTTCATCCTCTCGATTTGTCGTGATCGCCACCCGCTCCTAGATACCGGCGACGGTATCGCTCTCCTTTACGTGGGATCCGACATGCGAGAGGTGTGATCGGGATGCGGAATTCTTGACGCCGTATGGGCGACTATGTCTACGTCGCACCCGTGAGGCACTGGACAGGGACACCAAGTTCTGGATGCCTATAGGGCTCGATCGATAATGGAAGGAGGGTGGGCTCTGAGAGCCTACCTGACGAGTCCACTTTCCGAATCACGAGCACGTCCTGCGTCGGGGGACGACCCGACTATCGGGTTCGGGCACGCACGGATTGTTGCGCTACGAATCAAGCGGTAGTGGCGAAGG
>JBBDML010000031.1:0-734 GCA_040878345.1 Acidimicrobiia bacterium
AGGGTGCTCATTGGTTGCTTCCGTCCGTCTCCGCCCCGGCGACCACCGGGCTCTGAGTGTCGAGATCCACCAGCAGTTGACGGGTGGTGTGAGGGATCACCAGGCCCAGGTGCTCGGCAAGGGGTGCGATCCTCGCCGGATTCTCCAGCCGGGCGATCTCCATCTTCAGCTCGAGATTGAGTGTGTGCTGCTCGGCGATGGCCGAATCCAGCTCGGCAAGGTCGAAAGCGGCACGGTCGAGGCTGGTCCGGGCAAACCCCAGACCCAGGAAACCGACCACTGCGATGATCGCCATGATCATCCACGGGGCGAGGGTGGGCTTTCTCAGCCGGCGGCCGGAGAGGACTCGAAGGCCTTCTTCGGATCGGCGCCTTTGATGGGGCAGCGCGGTCATGCCGCCACCTTCTCCACGGCGCGGAGAACGGCAGAGCGCGCTCGTCGGTTCTGATCGATCTCCTCCGCCGAGGCCCGTACCGACTTTCTGGTCAGGAGCCGCAACTCCGAGGTTCGACCACACCCGCAAACCGGGAGCCCGGGTGGGCATATGCACCCGACCGTCCCGGCGGCGAATCGGGTCTTGACGATCCGATCCTCCAGGGAGTGATAGGAGATGGCGATGACCCGCCCACCGGGGCGGACAAGCTCGATGGCCTGGTCGAGACCCGATGCCACCGCCTCGAGCTCGGCATTGACCGCGATCCTGATCGCTTGAAAGGTGCGTCGGGCGGGATGAC
>JBBDML010000031.1:744-59726 GCA_040878345.1 Acidimicrobiia bacterium
CCCCCCCCCCCCCCCCCCCCCCCCCCGGGCCGCAGGCATTGCCTCTGCGATGACGGTGGACAACCGGGCAGTGGATTCGATAGGGCGCGCCGAGACGATGGCGTCGGCGATACGGGAGGCGAGGGGCTCCTCGCCATGGCGGCGGATGATGTCTGCGATGGCAGCAGCGGGCCACTGGTTCACGATCTCGGCCGCGGTGAGCCCGGCGTCGGGGCCCATCCGCATGTCGAGTGGCCCATCCCGGTGATAGGAGAAGCCCCTGGCCGCTTCGTCGAGCTGATGCGAGGAGACGCCGAAGTCGAAGAGGACCGCAGCCGGCGGCTCCACGAGATACTCGCCCACCAGGTCTCCGAGGTCGGCGAAGTTACCTAGGACCACGGTGGCTCCAAAGCCAGCTGCGTTGGCCACCGCTTCGGGGTCACGGTCGATGGCAATGACCCTGATGCGGTCCCCGTATTCCTCGATGAGGCGACGGGTGTGACCACCGCCGCCGAATGTGGCGTCGATGACCGTCCCGGGAAGCACCGCCGCCATCAGGGCGACCACCTCATCGACCAGGACCGGGCTGTGGTAGTCACGATCGGTTGTTCCGTCCTGGTCCATTGCCAGCCCCCCGGGCGCTGGTACCAACTGAAAGCGGGCGGAGTCAGGGGCCTTCCAATTGGTTCCGGGGGGCTGGCAATGAGCCAAGCCCTATCTCGTGACGGTTCAGTCCTCCTCATCGACATAGCTCTCATCGCCGGTGGCTCGGTCGGTCAGGTAACGGTCCTTCTCCCAGAGCTCGATGTGGTTGTAGACACCGAGCACCGCGATCTCGGTGCCTGGCTCGAGGGCGGCGAAAGTGCGCAGATCGGGCTTGACCATGACCCTCCCCGACTTGTCCAGGTCCTGATGATCGGCGCCGGCGAAAACGGTCCTCGAGAACTGACGGCCCCCGCGGTCCTGTGGTTGGGAGACGACCTCGGAGGCCATGTCGCCGAAGACGTCGACCCCGTAGATCATGAGCTGGCCATCCCTGCCCTTGGCGACGACGCACCCCCTCGCCAGCTCGCCTCGAAACGACGAGGGCAACACCACCCGTCCCTTCTCATCGAGAGAGTGGAAGTACTCGCCGAGAAACACGCCTGCTCGCTTCCGTCCGTCCTCATGTCAACTCCCACCATCGGGAGTGGTCGCCACTATGACCCACTTCAACCCACTTGTCAACCCTTTCGGCCCACATCATGGAGCGGGCGTGCTACTTCGGCTCCTCGGGCGGCTCGGGTCGGTCAGAAGGCCAGAGGGCCTGGGTTACCGCCGGGACTCAGGCGGACTCGGCCAGGAGGTAGGGCTGCCAGTCGGGCTCGACCTGGAACCCGGTGGAGGCATAGATCCAGGCGAAACGACGCGGCGGGCCGGGGGGAGCCTTGAGGTGGAGACCGCTCTCGCTAGGGGTCCGATCACCCTTTCGCACGTTGCACGATCGGCAACAGGCCACCACGTTCTCCCAGGTGTGGTCGCCCCCGCGTGACCTCGGGGTGACATGGTCGATGGACTCGGCCGGCCCACCGCAGTACTGGCACTGGTGTCCATCACGGCCGAAGACGGCGCGACGTGTCACCGGTGCCGACCGGCGATACGGGACTTTGACGTAACGATTGAGCTTGACCACGGAGGGGATCTGCACCGTCAGGGCCTCGGAGCGCCAGAACTCGTCCTTGGGCACCACCATCGAAGCCCTCTGGGTCAGGACCAGGATCAGGGCACGACGCTCACTGACCACGGAGAGGGGCTCATAGCTGGCGTTCAATACCAATGACCGTGCCATAACTCTTCGACCTACCCGCCAAGAGGCTAGTGGTCTGTCGCTCAATTAATGCCCGCGTAGCCATTTTGGGCGACGGGTCGCTAGCGCCGATCAGGGGTTCTCAAGGCGGCGTCGGCGTCCTTGCCCACCCTCGTCAAGCCAGGGTGGAGGTTGTGGAGGTCACCGCGCCGATGGCCCGACCCACCGCCAGGGTGAGAGCCGACTCCCACCCGATCTCGACATTGGCCGCTCCCATATTCTCCCGGTCTCCGTCCCACGCCGTCACCATCAGGGCCCCCTCCTCGCCGACCCTGACCCCGATGATCTCCACCGGCACCCTTCCGACCACCTGGCACCAGGCGTCGGCCACTCCCTGGGCGATGGCGTGGGGGTTGGCCGCCACCAGGCGGAAGGAGCGGACACTCTTCGACTCGGCCACGACTCGAGCCCCCTGCTCCAGAGGGGTGATGGTGACCTGGACGCCGAGTGGCTGGGTCTCTACAGCCGGCTCCTGCGCTTCGGGCTCGGGCCCCGGCGACCTGACGCCATAGGCGATCAGGACGGTGCGGAGTCTCTCCATCACCTCGGACTCGTCGGCGCCTGGGGTGAGTCGGATGTTGATGCCACCACCCTCGTCGGTGAGATCCACCGTGACCGAAGCCACTCCCGGGATGTCCTCGAGACGATCGGCCAGGTTGGGCATCATCGACCTTGCCCCGATGCCGGTTGGACTTTGCGGCGGGCCAGGGACCTCATCCGCTTCCGCCACGCCAGAAACTCGACCAGGTCTCTACTCGGGATGGCAGCATCCGACTCGTAGGCGGTGACGGTCCTCCAGTGGAGGTAGGCGGGGGACGAACCCGGCCCTCCATGTCTCCGCATGGCGAGAAGTGCCCTGACTGCCTCCACGAGGAGCATGGGTCGGCGCAAGAGGGCGCCAATGTGGGTTCCCAGCCTCAGCGACTTCCTCAACTTGCCCTCCCAGCGCAATACCCCTGCTCAAATCCTAGCCCACACAACTCGAAGTAATAGTTAGAGTTTGGCGACAATCCCACGGGAGGATCAGCCGGCTTGTCCGATCAGATCGAGTTCTTTGGCGAGCAATTCCAGAAGATCGTCTCCAACGTCGAGACCGTGATCCAGGGCAAGCGGGAAGTCGTCGAATTGCTTCTTCTTGCGCTCGTCGCCGAGGGCCACGTACTGGTGGAAGACGTCCCCGGCGTCGGCAAGACCCAATTGGCGAAATCGATGGCGAGGTCCATCGAGGGAGCCTTCAACCGGATCCAATTCACCCCAGACCTGCTCCCGTCAGACGTCACCGGTGTCTCGGTATGGGATCGGGACCGCCGCCAGTTCGAGTTCAAGCCGGGCCCGATCTTCGCCAACATCGTGGTCGGCGACGAGATCAACAGGGCCAGTCCCAAGACCCAGTCGGCTCTGCTCGAAGCCATGGAAGAGCGTCAGGTGACATCGGACGGGATCACCCGCGAAGTCCCCCTCCCATTCATGGTGCTGGCAACCCAGAACCCACTCGAGCACGAGGGCACCTATCCCCTTCCAGAGGCCCAGCTCGATCGATTCATGATGCGGGTCGAGATCGGATATCCCGAGAGGCAGAAGGAGCTGGAGATGCTCGATACCCACGGAGTCCGCTCAACGTTCCTCGACCTCCAGCCGGTGGCGACTGTCGACGACGTCGAGGGTCTCATCGGCATCGCCCGCGAGGTCACCGTCTCCGCCTCGGTGAAGAGCTACATCGTCGACCTGGTCGGGGCCACCCGTCTCCACCCCGACGCGATGCTGGGAGCCTCACCCCGGTCGGCCCTGTTCCTCCAGCGTCTGGCAAGGGCGCGGGCCGCCTCGAACGGACGCGGCTATGCGATGCCTGACGACGTCAAGGCGCTGGCCCAGCCGGTCCTCGAGCATCGAATCGCCCTTCGCCCCGAGGCACAGATGCGTGGTGAGACCGTGACCGAGCTGATCGACGATCTCCTCAATCGGATGAGGGTCCCCGGGACCACCTCGCGGATCGCAACCTGATGCCAACTGTCAGGGGCTGGGCGATGCTCGGCGCCGGAGCGGCACTTCTCATCCTGTGGTACGTGTTCGGCGATCCCGAGTTGTTGTTGGTCGGCGGGTTCATGATCCTGGCCACGCTCGTCGCCCTGGTCTTCGTCCACTATCAGCGACCCCATATCGCCATCGCCCGCCAATTGGGTTCGGCCGCGGTCAGCAATGGCGACACCACCACCATCACTCTCCTCCTCGAGAACGTCGGCCGTCGGCCCGCCTCCAACCTCCGGGTTCAGGATGAGGTCGAGCAGTTGGGCACTGCCAGCTTCGAGATCGCCTCGATTCGCACCGATGAGAAGGCGTCTGCCGCATATCGGGTCACCGGCCGCCCCAGGGGGGTCTACCAAGTCGGCCCGGCGAGAGGTCACTCGACCGACCCGCTCGGGCTCGCCGAGATCACAATCCCCGCCCAGGTTGTGGATCGCCTGGTGGTCTACCCCACTGTCGAGGAGTTCATTGGGTTCCCCATGGTGCGTGGGAAGGACCCGGCCGTCGACGCCTCACGCCCCGAGCACAGCCAGAGAGGCGGCGAGGACTTCTACACCCTGAGGGAGTACCAGTTGGGAGACGACTTGCGACGTGTCCACTGGCCCTCCTCGGCCAAGACCGATGAGCTGATGATCCGCCAGCTGGAAACCCCCTGGCAGTCTCGTGCCCTGGTCCTGCTCGATGTGCGAGAGTCGCCCTACGAGTCTGCCGATTCCTTCGAAACCGCGGTCTCCGGAGCCGCCAGCGTGGTCTCACATCTGGTCCGCTCCGGGTTCGATGCCGATCTGTGGGCCGGTGAGGCCAACACCATCGACGCCTCCCGCTACAACGCCGCGATGGAAAGGCTGGCGCTGGTCGCGGCCGATCCCACGATCGACATCGAGGCAGTGGCCTCCCGGGTGCGCCAGCGCGGTGGCGGTGGGGCCCTGGTGCTGATCACGGGGGTGCCCGACCGCAGCCTCCTCTCGGTGCACCGGCTCCTCTCCTCGGACTTCGGGAGCACGGTGCTGATGGGGGTCACCACCACCACCCCTCAGACCGTCATCGGGTTCCATCGCGCCGGGGCGACCACGGTGATGGTCGACCCGGGAGCGGAGTGGAAGACGGCATGGCTATCGGCTATGAGGACATCATGGGTCGGCGCCTCGGCCAGCTAGCCGGTCTCTACGCCCTGGTCCTCGTCCTTGCCAGACTGGGACGTCTCCTCCAGTCCGGGCCGGACCTGCCCAGCTGGCACCTGATCCTCATCGCCGCCACCCTCCTGGGGGCCATCGTGTGGTGGCTGATCAGCCAGACCGCGGTCAAGACGGTGGTGGGCGTCTACTTGTTCGTCCTCGGTGGCCTCATCGTGTTCTTCAGGGTTGCGGTGCCGGCCACCCTGACTGCCGGGGTATTCCCCACCGCCGAGACCCTCCCCACGCTCGCCGAGGTGATGGAGACGGCACTCAGGCTGATCCGGTCCGGGGTCCCCCCGGTGTACCCCGAGGCCGGGGTGGTTGCCATCCTCGCCGTGCTGATGTGGGCCCTGGGCGGGGTGTTCGCCGGCGCCTTGGGCACCGGCCAACTCACCCTGATGATCCTCCCGGCCGGCGTGGTCTACCTCCAGTTCGCCATATTCGATCGACGACAGGCGGGTATGGGTTGGCTGCTGCTCTCCGGTGCCGGCCTGGTTCTCGCCGTCACCGCAGTGGCACTCCGCAAGAAGGAGCACATCGGGCGGGCGAGGGACCGAGCCGGGCGTCCGAAGGCCCACCGGTCCGTTGGGGCCGCTCTGGCCATGTCCGGACTGGTGGGAGCGGTTGCCGTCCTCACCGCCAACAGCGCAACCGGGATGGTCTCCGAGTATGGGAATGTCCCATGGCGGTCGGGTGTGGGGGGATCGGGACCGGGCACCGGTGGAGTTGCCTTCGACCGTTTCGTGGATCTGAGACAGCGGCTGCAGAGCCGTGACAACATCCTCCTCTTCAGAGCAACTCTGGGCCCCGACGCACCGCCTGCAAATGAGCTGTATTGGAGGATGGAGTCACTCGACGTGTTCGACGGCGTTTCCTGGCGGAGGGGAGGCTCCCAGATCCGAAACTACGAGCCGGGAATACGCATCGGGAACCAGGATTACATCTACCAAGGGACCACCACCTCGGTCCTGCAGAGGGTCTTCATCTCCCGTCTCTTCGGCGAGTTGGTGCCCACCGCCGGGACCGCCACCGAGATCCATCAGATCGATGCCGACGACGTCATCCCTGCAAGATCCTTCAGGGTGGGACGCGACGCCACCATCTACTACCCGTCCGGTCTCCAACCCGATGACAACTACCAGGTCGAGACTCAGTTCCCTCTCTACGACGTGGATCTCGGCGCGATGGCCACCGGGGCCGATGGCGCATTGACCCCGATGTTTGCCGCCGCCTCTGAAGCTGGTCTGTTCGGGGCGGCAGCGGCGCCATTGGATCGTGAGGTGGTTGAGCCCGATGACCTCGGCTCTTTCACCGACCTCCCCGACGAGGTCCCGGTCCCACTCCGGGGGATCGCCTCCCGGATCACTCGCGGGGCGAGCACCGACTTCGAGCGAGGCTGGATGCTCCAGCATTGGTTCAGGGACAGTGGCGATTTCACCTACTCGCTCGACGTCTCCACCGGTCATGGCGCCCTGGTCCTGGCCGACTGGCTCGACGACCCTGAGAGCCCCAACTATCGGACCGGCTACTGCGAGCAGTTCGCGGCATCGATGGCCGTCCTGGGCCGGGTCCTCGGCATCCCGAGCAGGGTGGTCTGGGGCTTCACTCCCGGCACCACCACCGACGTCGACGGGATCGAGGTGATCGAGGTGCGTGACACCAACGCTCACGCCTGGGTCGAGATGTGGATCGACGGATTCGGCTGGGTCCGATTCGACCCCACTCCCCGAGGTGAGTTCCAGCCGGAGAGCCTCACCGCCGCCTTCGACCCGGAGCTCTATGTGCCCGAGGATCTCCCGACAGGCATCGGAGCACCGGAGGCGCCCCCGATAGTCGACATCGCGCCAGGATTCGTCGACGATGTGGGGACACCGGTCGGAGGGGCGCTCCAGTGGCGTTGGTGGATCCTGGTATTCCCGGCTGCGGCCCTGGTCCTCTCGATGATCCCGCTGGTCAAGCGGGCACGTCGGAGGGGCAGGCTCCGCCGGGTACGGGAAGGTGACATCACAGCCGCCTGGGACGAGATCGTCGACCGGCTCACCGACATGGGCGAGCCGGTGGCGATGAGCCTGACACCGCTGGAGTTCGCCAGGGCCACCGACACCGCCCTGCTCCCACTTGCCAGCGAGTACTCGGCAACCATCTACGGGGGTAGGACCGGCAACGCCCGTGAGACCGACCTTGTCACTGTGGAGTGGTGGATCCAGCGGAGGTTCGAGACCGCCAGACGCCTACGCGGAGCCCTCAACCCGCGCTCGCTGCTGAAGCGTCAGTGAGTTAAGAGCCGGTGGCCCGGCGCTCCTCGGCCACGTCCTCCTCGACCCGGCGGAGCATCTCGAGGAACCGCTCCCGGTCGAGCTCGAAGCGGGTCACATCCTCTTCGACTTCCTTGGTGATCTCGCCAATGGCCAGGAAGAAGGCCAGCTGACCCTCCCTCAGGGCATCGAGCAACTCGTCGTCGTCCCTGCTGACCCGGAAGATGGTCCTCCCGTCGGTCACCAGTTTCACCTCGGCCAGGTGCTCGTCCATCGAGCCCTCACGACGCAGGTAGTCCCAGGCCCGACGGACTCGCTGTAGCGACATCCCGTTGTAGAGGAGCTCCTGGACCACCTTCAACGCCACCAGGTCGCGGAACGAGTAGAGCCTGCGGACACCTGGTCTGCCTCCACTCCCCTGCACCGAGGGGCTGACCAGACCCACCCGATCCCAGTAACGCAACTGGTGGTGGGTGCAACCGCTCAGCCGGCATGCCTGCTCGGCTGTGAACGCCTGGTCCAATGTGTCCTTCCTAAAAACCTAAGTGACGGACCGGAATGGGGTCCATCGTGTCCAACTGCCGCCGGTGACTGCCCGGAGTCGGAGCGGCGGGGTCGGGAACAATAGCCAACTCGGGAGGCGACCGGCAGGCCGATCGCAGGGCTACTCGTCGGGCTCGTCGACTGGGTCTGAGGGCTCGGAGCGCCATCCTCTGACTCGGACGGCGTTGACCAGCGAAGTCGCCGAGGCGACCAGGAGGGCGAAACCAGCGGCAGCCACCCAGGTCTGGGACACGTAGGCGACGATGATGGCGAGGCCGGCGATCACACCCAGAACCGACAGTTTGATCCCGACACGCATGGGGCGCTCGATACGTTGAACGGCACGCGCCAGTTCGGGGTCTTCCTCGTAGAACTGGCGTTCGATCTCCGCCAGGATCCTCTGCTCTTTGTCGTCAAGCGGCATGGTGCACCCGGTCAGATCTCCTATTGCCCTTCTCAAACAATACACGGGACCCGCCACCAGTTGACCCGGTTCTTCAGCCCCGATCCTCGAGCAGACGAGCCGGGGTGATCGCACTCTCGCCAAACCGGTCGCGGACCCCGGAGACCGCATCCTCGACCCGGTCCCAGTCGGCGGAGGAATCGATGCCGAGCTGACGGGGTTGGCCGGCCGATTCCAGGGTCGAGGCCCCAAGACCCAAGAGGCGCACCGGTCGGGACAGCCGCAACTCGCCGAGCAGCTCGGTGCCGATCCGGAAGAGATCGCGCCAACCATCCACCGCGCCGTCGATGGTGCGGCTCCGGGTCAGTGTCTCGAAATCGGGGTAACGGACCTTGAGGGTGACCGTGCGCCCCGCCAGCCCACTGCGGCGGAGGCGGGAGGAGAGTCGGTGGGCGTGCGCCAGCAGGGCGGTTTCGACCAAATCGATGCCCTCGAGGTCGGTGTCATACGTCTCCTCCACGGAGATCGACTTCGCCTCGATGTCGGGCTCCACCCGTCTCGGGTCGATCCCGGCCGCCAGGTCGGAGAGCTGTAGGCCCATCGCCTGGCCGAGGGCGCCGATCAGAGTCGGCTGGGGAAGGTCGGCGATTTCACCGACCGTCTCGACGCCGAGCCGGCTGAGGGCGGCGAGGGTGGCAGGGCCTACCCCGGGCAACGCGGTGGCCGGGAGGGCGTGGAGAAAGCCGAGTTGACCGGTGGTCGGGATGTGACTCAAGCCGTCTGGCTTGGCGGCCTCCGAGGCCAGTTTGGCCAGGAGCTTGGTGGAGGCCACCCCTACCGAGGCCGGAAGTCCCACCTCCGCCCTGATGACGACCCGGATCGCCTCTCCCACGGCTACCGGCGACTCGTGGTGGAGACGCAGACCCGCCACGTCCAGGAAAGCCTCGTCGAGGCTCAGACCCTCGACCTGAGGCGTGAATGACCTGAAGATCGCGAAAACGTCGGCGGAGACATCCGAATATCTCCCATGAGCTGGGGGCACCATCCGCAATTGGGGGCATGCCCTCAGGGCCATGGCGGTCGGCTGGGCCGACTGCACCCCGAATCGCCGAGCCTCGTAGGAGGCACTGGCGACCACACCCCTTGGCCCGGTGCCTCCCACCGCCACCGGGATGCCACGAAGGGAGGGGTCGCTCAGACGCTCGACCTCGACGAAGAACGAGTCCATGTCGACGTGGAGGATGGGCTCGGACCACACAATGGTCGAAGTTACCCATGGTTGGCCTGACGACGGGCCAAACTGAGCGCATGGCGGCACTGGTCCATCTGGTTCGACACGCCGAGGTCGACAATCCACAGCACCTCGTCTACGGATCGTTGCCCGGGTTTGGCTTGTCGCCGCATGGGCTGGAACAGGCGCGCCGGGTCGGTCGATATCTGGGCCCTCGCGCCGTTGTGGCGATCTGGTCATCCCCTCTGGAACCGGCCCTCCGCACCGCCGAGGAGATCGCCGCCCGGTCCGCAGTCCCGGTGCGTGTCGACGACGACCTCCGCGACTGGTCGATCACCGACCGATGGCGGGGCAACCCGTGGGGCTCGATCACGAGCGCCTTCCCGGGGGAGCTGGAGGACTATCTCGGAGACCCCTCGATGGTCGGGTTCGCCGACGAGAGCCTCGACCAGGTGGCGGAAAGGGTTGCGTCGGTGGCCCGCCGGTTGGACACAGACCATCCCCACGGGGACGTCGTGATCGTCTCGCACCAGGACCCGGTGCAGGCGGCCCGTCTCCACCTGGTCGGATCCAATCTCTCCACCCTCCACGACGGGACGCCGGGACACGGGACGGTGATAACCCTCCGCCCGGGCACGACTTGGCGTGAGGAGACCGTCTGGACCCCGGGCGAGTCGCCAAGATTCGGCGAGAGGTCGGATCTCAGGGTGGTCGCCGCCGCCGAGGGCCCTCAGAGGCCGACTTCGGCTTGAGCCGACCCGATGCGAGACTCGGGCGGGTGAGACCGCCCCTCGCAGCCGCCGCCCCGCTGCTGCCGGCCGTGGCTTGGACGGTGGCCCTGGTCATCGACCGTCGGCCCTTCCCCGGAGTCTCCTCGGTGCTCTTGATCGGGCTGGGTTTGCTGGCCTGTGCCGCGGTCTCGGTGGTCGGGATGGTGATGATGGCCGGCCGATGGGCCCATCGTCTCGGCTGGGGGGTGGTGGCAGCCAGCATGCTGGTGGCGCTGGCCCGCCCCATCGACCCGTCTTGGATCACCGGGTTGGGGGCCTCCCTTACAGCTGCCATCGCCCTAATGATCATTGCCCCGAGGATCCGGAGACTCCCTTCCGCAACCGGCCCCGGAGATCGAGCGGTGCTCCTCCCCTTGGCCCTGCTCGGCGCCCCGGTGGCGATCGGGGCCGGGATTCCCGGCCCGGAGTGGGCCGTCCTTGCCCTCGGGCTGTCGGCGCCGCTCGCCGCCTTCCTGTACAGCCGCGTCGTGCTCGGCGGGCTCATAATGGCCCGAATGCTGTGGCCGGCATTGGCTCTCGGAGCCGCGCCCTTCCTGATCTGGCCCGGCCCCGCCGTGACGGTGGCACTGGGCGGGTTGGTGGCCAACCTCGCCTGGCATCCCTCGGTCAAGGCAGCCTTCCACCCGCCCCGTGAAGTGGGATCGACCTTCCCCATCCCTCCCGAGCTGGCCCCGAAAGAGGTGCTGGACGCAGCGCGGGTTGACGACACCGGGAAACCGGTGTGAGGCGTCGCCCCAACCCATGGGTCGCGGTGCCGGCCCTTGGCCTCGGTGCCCTCGCCGCCGCCCTCGGGTGGGTGGTCACCGACGTCACCTGCCGTCAGACGAGCCCCACCGGAACCGGCTGCCCGGGCTGGGGATGGCTGATCGCCCTCGTCTCGTTGGTGGCGGTGACCGTCGGGGTGGGCTTGCTCCTGGTGCTGGTGTATCGAAGCCTGTCGGAATGGAAGCAGCGGTCGCTCGACGAGTGATCGCGGCCCGGATCTACAGCGAGCTCAGCACCAGGGAGACGTTGTGGCCGCCAAACCCGAAAGAGTTCGACATGGTGTGCCCGAATGACGCATCCCTGGGCTCGTTGGGAACGTAATCGAGGTCGCACTCGGGGTCGGGCGTCTGGTAGTTGATGGTGGGGGGAAGCACCTGATCTCGCAGCGCCAGGATCGAGATGATGGCCTCCACCGCACCGGCACCCCCCAGCAGGTGCCCGGTCATCGACTTGGTCGATGACACCGGTGTCGAATGAGCCGAATCACCAAAGGCGATCTTGATGGCCGCGGTCTCGGTCGAGTCGTTCGCCTGGGTCGAGGTCCCGTGGGCGTTGATGTAACCGATGTCGGCCCCAGACAGGCCAGCGTCGTCGAGGGCGGCTCGCATCGCCTTGGCCGCCCCCATCCCGCCCGGTTTGGGAAGGGTGATGTGATAGGCGTCGGCCGACATCCCGTACCCGGTGATCTCGGCCAGTGGCTCGGCGCCGCGGGCCCGGGCGTGGTCCAAGCCCTCCAGGATCAGGACTGCACCGCCCTCACCCATCAGAAACCCGTCGCGATCGGCATCGAAGGGGCGCGAGGCCGTCTCGGGATCATCGTTTCGGCTCGACAGCGCCCTCGACTGGGCGAAGGTCGAGATCCCAAAGGTGGTTATGGTGGCTTCGGCGCCTCCAGCGACCATGATGTCGGCGGCCCCCCTCCTGATCATCTCGGCAGCATCGCCGATTGCATTGGCCGATGCGCTGCAGGCGGTCACCACACACGAGACCGGCCCGGTCAGGTTGTGCTCGATCGACACCAGCCCTGCGGCCATGTTGGGTATGATCCGGGGAACGCCTGTCGGGCTGACCCGATCGGGTCCTCTCTCGTTCAGGGTGGTGATCTCGTCGATGAAAGACCCCATCCCCCCAAACCCGGCTCCGACCATGACCCCGGCCCGTGCCGCGGCCTCTTCATCCTCCTGGAAATCGATCCCGGCGTGGGCGATGGCCTGACGCGAGGCCACGATGAAGAACTCGGAGAATCGGTCGAGCCGCCGAGCCTCTTTGGCGTCGAAATGGAGCCCGGTGTCCCAATCCCCCACCTCGGCTGCGATCGTGGTCCGATAACCGGTGGCATCGAAGAGTGTTATCGGGCCCGCCCCCGATTGGCCCTTCAGGGCCGCCGCCCAGGTCGACTCGACGTCGAGGCCCAATGGGGTGACGGCGCCGAGCCCGGTGACCACGACCCGTCGCCGGTCGGCAATCATGCGCGGCTCCGCCGCTCGATCACTTGGGTTCAGGTCCCGAGCTTGCCGTGAACCAGGTCGATGGCCTGGCCCACGGTCATGATCGACTCCGCCTCGTCGTCGGGGATCTTGACGTCGAACTCGTCTTCCAGGGCCATCAGAAGCTCTACCACCCCGAGGCTGTCGACATCCAGGTCCTCCTCGAAGTGAGCCTCGTCATTGATCTTCGCGGCGTCGAGCCCGAGCTCCGACACGAGGACTCCGAGGAGTCGCTCCGAAACCTGCTCCCTGTCCATTGCCTATCTCCTATCTGTGGATGTGACGGTGGAACTTACAGCGCGATCCCGCCGTCGACAGCTATCACCTGGCCGGTCACGTAACCCGCGGCCTCGGAGGCGAGGAATTGAACCACTGCGGCCACCTCGTCCGCCTCCCCGAACCGTCTCATGGTGATCGAGCCCAGTGCAGCGGTCTTGACCACGTCGGAGAGGGCATCGGTGAGATCGGTGGTTATGTAACCCGGGGCCACCACGTTGGCGGTGATCCCCCTGGAGCCGACCTCCTTGGCCACCGACTTGGTGAGCCCGACCAGGCCGGCTTTGGATGCTGCGTAATTGGCCTGCCCGGCGTTGCCACTGATGCCTGCCACCGATGCGATCGAGATCACCCGGCCCCAATGGGCACGGAGCATGCCGCGCATGGCGGCCTTGGTGCACAGGAAGGCGGATCTCAGGTTGGTGGCGATGACCCGATCGAAGTCCTCCGGTGACATCCTCACCAACAAGTTGTCCCTGGTGATCCCGGCGTTGTTGACCAGGATTCCGACCGCCCCCATTCGCTCCTGTATCTCTGAGAACATCGAAGCAACCTGGTGCTCGTCTGCGACGTCTGCCGGGACGGCCATCGCCTCCCCGCCGTTCGAGACGATCTTGGCGACGACCTCGTCGGCGGCCTCCCGGTTCCTGGCGTAGTTGACCCCGATCCGATGCCCCGACTGTGCCAGTCGGAGCGCCATGGCCCGGCCCAGGCCACGGGATGCCCCGGTGACCAGGGCAACCCGCCCCTCGACGCCCTCGGTCACGTCAGTTTCTCCGGTAGCCCGAAGAAGTCGAAGTTGGGTTGGAGGAGCTCGAGGGTGTCACGATCCGGGGGTGGGAGCTCGGCGTCGGATTCCCCCAACGGCTCGGTGCGGTCTCCCCAGCGATAGGCGACTGATCCCCAGGTGAGCCCGCCTCCGAAAGCGGTCAGCACCACCAGGTCGCCCGGCTTGATCCGGCCCTCCTCGAGGGCCTCGGTGAGTGCTACCGGAATGGTGGCGGCTGAGGTGTTCCCGTAGGAGTGGATGTTGACGTAGACCTTGGACTCGTCGACACCGAGGCGGCGTGCGGTGGCATCAATGATCCTGATGTTGGCTTGATGCGGGATGAGGAGATCGACGTCCTCCAATCTCAGCCCGGCCCGCTCCAGCGAGAGCTGAGCCGACTCCCCCATCTTGGTGACGGCGCGGCGGAACACCTCCTGGCCCTCCATGCTGATCCCGCAACTCGCCGGGTCCAGTGGGCCGCGATCGCCTTGAGTCCCATCGACCGGGGTCTCGAGGATGTGGCCCAGGGAACCGTCCATCCCCAGGTCAGAGGCGAGGAGCCCGGCTGGGCCATCGCTGGGCTCGAGAACGACGGCCCCGGCCCCGTCCCCGAAGAGGACACATGTGGTGCGATCGGTGAAATCCGTGACGTGATGGAGCTTCTCGGTGCCGACCACCAACACGGTGTTGTTGGTTTCCCCGCGGATCATGTTGGTGCCGACGACCATCCCGTAGACGAAGCCAGAACAGGCGGCGTTGAGGTCCATGGCGGCGGCATTCCACGCCCCGAGGCGTCTCTGGACCACGCTGGCCGTAGAGGGGATGATCGAGTCACCGGTACAGGTGGCGACCAGGAGGAGGTCGACGTCCTCGGGTGTCTTGCCGGCGGCGGCCAGCGCCCGATGGCACGCCACGGCGGCGAGTTCCGACGCCTCGACGTGGCTGATCCGGCGCTCTTTGATCCCGGTGCGGGTGGTGATCCACTCGTCGGAGGTGTCAACCAACTGCTCGAGGTCGTGGTTGGAGAGGACGTTCGGGGGCATGCATTTGCCCCATCCGGTTATCTCAGCGGTACGCATGGTCGATCCTCCTCACATCGTACCGAGCGCTTCCAGGGCGGGGGGCAAGTCATCGAGAGTCGAGACAGTGAGCACAGTGGCGTCGGGAACCGTCTTGCGGGCCATACCGGCGGTCACGTCACCCGGCCCCACATGGATGAAAGTGTCGATCCCGACCCGAGCCATGTCGGCCAGGCTCTCGGAGAACCGGACCGGTGACACCACCTGCCGGACCAGGGTGGACGCCATCTCCTCGGTTCGGTGGGGCCGCGCAGTGGTGTTGGACCACACCGGGAAGCGGGGCGGCTGGATGGCAACGGTGGCCAGGGCCATCTCCAACTCATCTGCGGCCGGGGCCATGAACGAGGAGTGGAACCCACCGGCCACCCGGAGAGGGATCACCCGACGCACTCCGAGAGTCGGGCCGTTTTCCGACAGCCACTCGATGTCGTCGAGCCCTCCCGCCATCACGATCTGGCCGGGGGCGTTGAGGTTGGCCACTTGGAGTCGCCCTCCCTGGCTGCGCCGGGTGGCCGCCACCTCATCGGCGAGGTCGGGGTTCGCCCCGATGAGGGCGGCCATGCCAGATGGCTCGAGATCGGCGGCGGATGCCATCGCCCTCCCCCTGCGGGCGACGATCGACAGCCCGACGTCATAGGACAACGACCCGGCGGCGGTGAGAGCGGTGTACTCCCCCAGCGAATGACCTGCGGCGGCATCAGGGTCTGTGCCCATCCCCGCGGCGAGCGTCTCCCACAGAGCGTAGGCCAGGGCGTAGAGGGCGGGTTGGGCGTGCTCGGTGCGGGTCAGCGCCTCCTCCGGGCCGGTCAGGCACATCTCACGAAGCGACCATCCCAGGACCTGGTCTGCCCGATCCCCCAGGAGATCGGGACGCGCCTCGAAGAGCTCGGAGCCCATCCCCACGAACTGGCTCCCCTGCCCGGGGAAGAGGACTGCGGGACTCACCGAAGGGTCCGACCCCGGCCGCCGGCCATCGGTTACGACAGCGCCGACATCAACCGGTCGACATCGGAGCCGTCGACGTCACGGTGGGTGACCATCCGCCAGGACCCCCCCACGGGCTTGTTGACCTTGACCCGGGCGGCATCGAGCCTGGCCTTGACCTCCTCCCAGGACATCCCCAGGTCTGCGAACGGGATCCTGACCATGTTGGTCTCGACCTCGGCGGGGTCGATCGAACCGGGGAACCGCTCACCCAATGCCGATGCCAGCTTCTGGGCGAGGACGTGGTCTTCGATCAGCCTCTCCCTCTCTGCGAGGGCGACACGGGCGGCGGCGGCAATCACACCGGCCTGACGCATACCACCACCGAGCCGCTTGCGGAGATACCTGATTTCGGCCACGGCAGCAGCCGACCCGCAGACTATGGATCCAACCGGGGCTCCCAGGCCCTTCGAGAAGCAGAACTGGATGGTGTCGGCGGTGGCCGCCCATCTGGTGGCGTCGATCCCGGTGGCACACACCGCGTTGAAGATCCGGGCCCCATCGATGTGGACCGCCAACCTGTGTTGGCGAGCTCGTTCCGACGTGGCCTCCATGACATCGATGGGGATGACCCGACCGCCGGAGAGGTTGTGGGTGTTCTCCCAGACCATCAACCCGATGCGGGGGAAGAACCCGGCCATCGCCATCGCGGCATCGACGTCCTCGGGTGAGATCCGCCCACCCTCGCCCTGCACCGTCCTGAAGCCCACGCCGGAGAGGGCTTGGGGCGCACCGGCTTCGATCGAGCGAACGTGGCTGGCCTCATGAGCCAGGATCTCCTCACCAGGGTTGGTGTGGAACATGACAGAGAGCTGGTTCCCCATGGTCCCGGTCGGGACGAAGATCGATGCCTCTTTGCCGGTTACCGCCGCCGCCTCATCCTCCAATGCATTGACCGTGGGGTCGTCGTGATAGACATCGTCACCGACCGGCGCCGAGGCCATGGCCTCGATCATTCGGGGTGTCGGGCGGGTCACGGTGTCTGAGCGAAAGTCTGCGATTCCATCGGGAAAGGCCATACCGGAAGAGTACCGAGTACTTGGTCCTTGGTACCTGGTCAGGGTCTGATCACGAGGTACGGGGTAGGGCGACGGGCCACGAGTGGTCTGTCGCTCAATTGATGCGTAGCTATTTGGGCGACGCGCCACTAGGTAGTAGGTACGCAGCCCCGCAGTGGCTGGTTATCCGCTGAGGCGGTCGATCACCGATGCCAGCCGCTTGGGGATGACCGATCGGGAGACGCCGACCACTTCGCGGACCATGTTGAGGATGTCGCCCGGCCCGTCCCAATGCTCGGTGACCACCTCCGGCCCGGCCCGGTCGATCAGAGAGTCGATGGCGAACATGATGACCAGCACGTCGTCGGCCCAACCAAGGACGGGGATCACCTCGGGGATCAGGTCGATCGGGCTCATCGTATAGGCGGCTGCCAGACCCAGGGTGATCTTGGCCCGGCGCGGCACCCTCGGATCCCGGAGGAGACGTGTCACCAGCTTGACGATGTTGGGGAGCAGGAGGGCCACTTCGGCGATGAGCCGCCGGGACTGGAGCCGTGCCCCGTCCGGAGTTATCACCTCATCGGGTGTGACCTTCTGGGATTCCTGGCTCATTCCACCTCGATCTTCTGCTTGACCCCGTTGTGATCATCTTGGCGCTCGGCTTCGCTTATGCCGCCGAGCTCGTCGATGACGGCCTCCACGGCCTTGAGCCCCTCGACCACCGCTTGAAGCAGGTGGTAAGCCGCCCGGCGACCGGCACGGCCCATGGCGGCCACCGTAGGCGAGGGCTCCTTCATCGCCCGGTGCCGGTCTCGGCGAAGTCGACTCGCAGGGTTCCCGCATCCAGCTTGGCTCTCGACACCTCTCGCCGGTGGAGGGCGTCAGGGAGGAGAAAGGACCTCCGGTAAGGGCCGGCCTGCACGTAGAGCTCATTCCCCTGACGAAACACGTCGATGTCGGCCCTCTCGATGTAGGGGATATCGAGCTCCATGGTGACCACACCGCCCGCCTCCACGATCCGGAACGGGCTCCTGGCATGAAACGAAGTGATGGGGTCGGTGTCGCCGTAGAGCTCGTTGGCCATCACCCTAAGCCTGTCGAGGCCGACCATCTCGTCGTCGAACAGTCGCAGCCTGAGCCTCGGGACGTCGGCAAACGCATCGTCGATGGCGTCCAAGTGACCTTTTTGGATGGTGCGCCAACGCTCGAAATAAGGATCGGCGACGGCTTCGGGGAGAACCCGGTTGACAACCACCCCGTCGATCCCGTACCCGAACAGGCCCAGATAGCTGTAGGTGCGCCGCGCCTCGTCGATGACCATCTTCTCCGGATTCACGACCAGCCGGGCCGAGGTGACCTCCGGCTGTGACATCAGCTCCCTGACACCCTCGACCGACTCGAAGATCGACTGTGCGGCATTGAAGACCTCGTCCTCGGGGATGGGGAGATCGGTGATCCGGGTGAGCAAGGGTCGGGCGGCCCTCATGATCCTCCGCTCTGTCGGTAGGACCTTTTCGAAGTACCAGGAGAGGACTTCGGGCAGAGACAGCAATCTCAGGGTCTCGGCGGTGGGGGCGCAGTCCACAACCACCACGTCGTACTCTCCAGACCGGGCGTGACGGTTGACCTCGATGAGGGCGAACAGCTCGTCCATGCCGGGGAAGACGAGGAACTCCTCGGCCTCGATCCCGGCTGCGCCTCCCCAGTCGAGGACGTCGATGAGCTGACGGCGTATCGATCCCCAATATCGGTCGAGCTGCAGGCGGGTGTCGATCTGCTGGCCTTGGAGACGATGTGCCACCTGAGTCGGCTCCGAGCCCAGACCCACCTCGAGGGCGTCGGACAGGGAGTGGGCCGGGTCGGTCGAGGTCACCAACACCCGGTGCCCTGAGTCGGCCGCCGCCAGGGCGGTCGAAGCGGCCACCGTCGTCTTCCCTACTCCTCCCTTACCGGTGACCAGGACGATTCGCATCTCAGTCGGCCTCGTTGACCCGTTTTCGGAGGCCTCTCAAGGCAGTTGTCACGATCTGCTTCTCGGCCTGACGGCGGAGGAACCCGGGGATCGTGAACTTAGGCTCGACGCTCAACGAGTAGACCACCTCGGTGGCCCCGTCGGTCGGGTTGAACCGGTATGAGCCCTCGAGCATCTTGAGGTCGTCGCTCTCCTCGGCCACCCAGCTGAGGCTGTTGGGCCGGTCGTGGGTGTAACGGAGCACGTACTCGATCTCCTTCACGAAACCCTCCAGGACGAATCTGGCGCGATCCACTCGGCCCGATGCATCGACACCCAGAACCTCCACTTCCTTCACCCCGCTGGCCCAGCTCGGATAGGAGGCTACGTCGGCGGCGACGTCATACAGCGCCTCAGGCGTGGCGTCGATCTCGAGTTGAGAGAAGGTTCCTTCGGTCATACCCCTGCTTCCGGTGTGCGTGTCGAGACTACCCAACCATGCCGGGTTGAACACCAGCCTCATCGAGCCTGATATACCGGCCCGTCGCCCGGAAGTACCCGGCGTTGACGCACCGGGTGCGACCCACCCTCCAGGTGGTTGCCTGTGGTTGGTGGACGTCGCCGTAGAGATGGAAACGGGGCTGGTGGGCCCGAAGATAGTCGAGCACCGGTTGTGAGGCCCGCTCCGCGCGACCGGTGATCACGTCGGCGCGCAGTGGCCCGATCGCCGGGGGGACGTGGGTGCAGAGCACGTCCACCGGCCCCAACTGGTCGAGCAGCAACCTCATCTCGCCGTCGTCGATCTCACCCTCGGCCTGGAGTGATGTCGGCACACCGCCGCCCACCATGCCAAGCCGGACCCCCTCGATCTCCACCACCTCGCCCTGGACGTACCTGAACCCAGGCGGCAGCGTCTGACGCAACAGCGATGGCCGGTCGACATTCCCATGGATCACCAGGCCGTGACCAACCGACAGCGCCTCGGAAACCTCCTGGTACTGGCGCTCGATGACCTGACCGATGTCCCGCCTGACCTCCTCACGGCGATCCCCGATCGCCTGCCCCCAGAGGGCCCGCATCCCGGCGTAATCTCCTCGGGCCCGGGCCTCTGCCGTCTCCTTGGCGAATTCGAGGCCCAACACCTCGGCAACCGCGCCCTCGCCGTCGCGGTAGTCGGTGAGATTCACCAGGTCTCCAAGGATCACCAGGGTCTCGCCCAGCGAGGCCAGCTTGCGAAGCGACCCGACTGCGCCGTGGACATCGGAGGCGAACAGCATCAGGAGCGGGACAGCGAGTAGCGGACCCAGAGGACGGACGCCACGGCGGCAGCGACGGCGATGAGAAGAGAGACCTGCCAGTTGAACCCGAGCGGCGAGTACTCCGACGCCATGCCTCCCATCCCGAACCCGAGGACGCCCCCCAGCGCCAGCTTGCCTTTGGTCCCGAGGAGTCTCCCGGGATCACGGCTCTCCCACCTCAGATTCTCGGCAAGGGCACCACCCAGGATGATCACCATGAGGCCGAGCACTCCGACTGCGAGTGCCACCGCATAGACCTTGATCATGGCTGCGAGGGTACCTTCGTCACCCAGGGCCGAAAGGTCAGGAGACGCGGCGCTCGGCTGGAATCAGCCTCAGACGTGGCACCAACCCCTCCGCGGCCAGATTGTCGATGGCCTCGGACTGTGCCTCGCTGAGGTCGACCGGCTTCTCACCCAACAGCACCATGACGACACAATCGTCACAAGCGCTGGTCTCCCGCATTGCGCATTGTTCACAATCGATCAGCATCCTGACCTCCTACCGTCTCACGCTACGGGGAGGTAGGGACAGGTTCTCCCGCCGGCTCGGTCGGCCTGGTACCGAGGGCGCCAGCCACCGCTCAGCGGTGGTAGCAACCCAGGGTTCGCCAGGCCCGGTTTCCACCCCCCAACCGAGGGCGCCAGACACCGCTCAGCGGTGGCAGCAACCCAGGGTTCGCCAGGGATCGGTGGGACACCGTCCGAGGCGGTGTCCCGTGATCGCTAGTAACCGTTGTCTGCCAGCCAGTCGGCAGCGATGTCCTCGGCGTCCTCGGTGTCGATGTCGAACCGTTTGTTCATGGCGGTCAGGTCCGCCGTGGTCAGTTTCGAGCTGAGGTCGTCGAGAACGTCAGTGAGTGCGCTGCCATACGCGTCCCGGAGCTCGACGGTCAACACGGGCACCACGTTGTCGGCGGCGAGCATGCTGCGGTCGTCCTCGAGGAGAACGAACCCCCGATCGGCGATGATGCCGCTCGTGGAGAAGAGGATCGCCACGTCGATCTCGCCTGCCTCGAGCGCCTGAACCGTGACTTGACCACCGTCCAGGGGCTGGAAGTTGGCGCTCAGGTCCAACCCATATGCCCCGATCAGACCGGGTATGCAGAAGGGATTGGTCTCACAATCGGGCGGACCACCGAGCGTCAGGTCGGCACCCTTCTCGGCCAGGTCGCTCAGGGTCGCCAGGCCCAGACTGTCAGCCGTCTCCGGTGTGACGACGAAGGCGTTGGTGTCGACGGCGTCCGATGGCTCGAGGGCCACTAGACCGATGTCGGCGAGCCAGCCGTTGAGTAGATCAGTGGTCGCCTCGGCGTCGCCCGTGGCCTCACCTGCGTTCCCATTTAGTGCTTCGAGCATCGAAGCCGCGTACTCAGGAGCGAGGTTGATGTCATCCGCCTCGAAAGCCGCTAGCTCAAGGTCGCGGAAGCCACCGACTCGCTGAATGCTTGCGGTGAATCCTTCGACCTCGAGGGCGCCTCTGTAGATCTCGGCGAGGATGGCGCTCTCACCGAAGTCCTGGGCGGCGACGACAACCTCCGGGCCGTCCTGTGCGTCACCACCCGAGTCTCCACAGGCCGTCACCACGAGGGCTAGTGCCAGAAGACCCGCCCCGATGACGCGGTTGCGGTTGAACCGCATGGGTCTCTCCTTCCCGTTGAACCGAATTCCGCCCTGCTCGGGCGGTCCAGACTTCAACCCAGTGGAGACTGGCTTAATTCCTGGTGGTATAAGGATCCAGAGGCGGCTCCGTCCTGTCGAGGTATTCGACGCCGACGCAAGGGGTCGGTTCGGCGCTCCACCCAACCCAACGCGACGTCGGTGATGATCGCAAGGAGCGCGACGACCAGCCCACCTACGAAGACAAGCACGTCGTCTCTTTGGGCGAAGCCGACAAAGATATAGGCCCCCAAGGTGTTGTATCCAACCCAGGCGGACAGGGTCACGGTGGCCACCACCGCGACCGCGGCCGTCCTGATGCCGGCCATGACCAACGGAAGCGCCAGAGGGAGCTCGACCTTGGCCAGCACCTGTTGCTCGGTCATGCCCATGCCACGCGCAGCCTCCACATGGGATCGGTCCACTCCCCTGATCCCGGCATAGGCATTGACGAACATGGGCGGCATCGCAAGCACCACCATCGCCAACAGGGTTGCCCAATAACCCAATGGGGATTGGGTCACCGGGAAGCTGAGTGTGATCGGAAACAGGACTCCGATGACCCCGAAGGTGGGGAGGGCACGGCCGATGTTGACCACCGAGACAGCCAGGAAGCCACCCCGACCCATGTGGCCGAGATAGGTGGCACCGGGGAGCGCCAGGACTGCCGCCGAGGAGATGGCCACCAGGGTCAGCGACACGTGCGCTACCGTCAACGGCAGTAGACCACGGGCACCAGTCCAATTCTCCGCCTCCGCGAACCAGGCTGCCACCTCGCCAAGGAACTCGATCATGTTCCCGAAGCCGACCTGTTCCAGGGCGTGACCAGACGTTCCAGGCCAGCCAGAGAGGTGTCGACGACCACCGCCATCATCACCGACAGGCTGGTGCCGACCAGAGCCTCGGTGAGGAACTGTCTGCTGATCCCCCTGAGTATGAAGAGGCCGTAGCCGCCCTGACCCACGAGGACGGTCAAGGTGACCAGACCGATGGTGGTGACCGCGGCAACCCGCACCCCGGCGATGATCGCCGGCAGGGCGAGTGGGAGTTTGATGCTCAGGAAGATCCTCCGATCGGTCATGCCCATACCTCTCGAGGCCTCGGTGACTTGCTCCGGCACACCCCTGACTCCGGCCACGATGTTCCTGATCAGGATCAGAAGTGTGTAGGAGACCAGGGCGATCTGGGAGGTCAAAAGGCTGTTCAGCCCGAAGATCGGAACGAGGAAGGTGAACAATGCGATCGAAGGAATGGTGTAGAGGACACCTGTGACCCAGGTGATCGGGGCATAAGCCTGACGCCAGCGCAAAGCGGCCAGGGAGAGGCCGAACGACAAGACGAGGCCAATAGATACCGCCAGCGCAGTGTGGGTGAAATGTTCCACCGTGGCCTGTCCGATCTCGTCGATGTTCCGCGAGATCCAATCCCACTCGATGAACGGACGCTCCTGACCGAGAATCATCCGGTGATCTCCCTAGCGATCTTCTCGACATCGATCATGCCCAGATAGACACCGTCGTCGACCACCACGGCTACCTGGGCGTGACCTGTCACCACCGCATCCAGCGCCCTCCGCAAAGAATCCGAAGGTTGGAGGACCACCAAGAATGGATGAGCCACCAGCTCCCGGAGTGGGCCATGCACCGACTCACCATGAGCCCAACCAAGTAGGCGGCCGCCATCGAGCAGCCCCACCCATTGCACCCCATGATCCGACATCACCCGTAGGGCCTCTTCGGGCGACGAGTCGACATCGACCATGGGCCCCCGCTTCAGCTCGACATGCGACACCGGGCGCAATGCCAATCGTTTCAATCCGCGCTCCTCCCCGAGGAACCGTGCGACGAAGGGGGTGGCGGGCTCGGCGAGGATCTGCTCGGGCGTGTCGTACTGCTCGAGAATCCCGCCGCTGTTGAGGATTGCGACCCGGGTGGCCATCATCACCGCCTCATCGATGTCGTGGGTGACGAATACCACGGTCTTGCCAAGACGTCGTTGCAGGTCGCGGAACTCGATCTGGAGCCGTCCCCTGACGATCGGGTCGACGGCGCCGAAGGGCTCGTCCATCAGGAGCACCGGCGGGTCGGCGGCCAATGCCCGGGCGACGCCGACCCTTTGTTGCTGGCCACCGGAGAGCTCGGACGGGTATCGGTCGAGAAGGTCGGGATCGAGGCCCATCAGCTCGATCAGCTCGTCGATTCGAGTTGTCACCTGCCGGCGATCCCATCCCATGAGCAAGGGGACAGTGGCAATGTTCTCCCTGATGGTGCGGTGGGGAAACAACCCCACCTGTTGGATGACGTAGCCGATCGATCTGCGCAAGACGTGGGGCTCCACCGAGGAGGCGTCTCTCCCCGCGATCTCGACCACCCCTGAGGTGGGCTCGATCAGCCGGTTGATCATCTTCAATGTGGTGGTCTTGCCGCATCCGGAGGGTCCGACCAGGGCCACCAACTCGCCTTCCCCGACCTCCATCGTCAGCCCGGTCACCGCCGGGGAGGCCGACCCCGGGAAGACCTTGGTCAAGGAGTCGAGTCGAATCATCGGTTGATCTCCCAGAGCGGCCTCCTCACTCGAGCACCTGGCCGACCGAAGAAGACTCAGCCGACCTCTTGGAGGAAACTCAACACATCGGAGACATAAGCCTCCGGGTCGACCTCAAAGGAGCCGACGTGGCCTGCCCCCTCGACAGGGATCAGACGGATCAGGTCCGGTGATGCTGCCACAAGACTCTCGCTCTGGGACAGGGGCACGCTCTCGTCCGCCGTCCCGTGATGAATCAGCACCGGCACCCGAAGCGAGCTCTCGGCCCGATCGACGTAGTTCAGCGACTGCCAGTTGACGCCGATCCTGAGCGAGGTGATGAACTTGGCGGTGGCGGAGAGCGTTGGCGGGACGTTGAACGGAACGAGAGGGAGCTCTCGCTTCGATGCGGCGAAGTCGACACTGTCGCTCAAGTTGATGTTGGGCGAGTCGAGGATCAGGCCCTTGAGGTTGTCGAGGTTGTGGCGGTACATGAAGGAGAGCACGTGTGAGCCGCCTGTGCTGAAGCCGCTGAAGACGATGGCGCTGGCGCCATTGGCGCTGGCGTAGTCCATGGCCCCGGCCATGTCGACCCACTCGGTGGCCCCATACTGGTAGTAGCCACTCGGGTCCTGGGGCTGTCCCGCGTCATTCCGATAGGTGACGGAAAGCTGGGGATAACCCGCCTGCTGTAGAGCGGTGAACAAGTGCTCGGCTTCTTCGGGGGTGGCTCCCTTGCCATGGACATGTATGACCCAGGTGCTCCCTGAGGCCGGCAAATACCAGGCATCCATTTCTCCCAGCTCGCTCTGGTAGGCCACCTCCTCGATCTCGAAGTCGCCGGCCGGTACCACTATCGGATCGGGGTCAGGGAGGAAGCCATCCTCTATGAGAACCCCGGAGAAGTACCACCCGCCCGCTACGTGGAAGACAAAGACGAGGGCGATACCGGTCCAGAACAGACCTCTCATGAAGGATCGAATGCTCATAACTGGCCTGATTCTTGCCGGTCTCAGCCGACTGGCAACGACAAACCCCCGACCAGATTCTCATCGTGATCGGTCACCGGAATTGGGTCGTCTCCGAAGGCAGGCTCCAACTCCCAGGCCTCGGCGATGGTCTCGTCGACTCTTACCGACATGGCGTCCTCCATCACCGATCCCACTGCCGCCGAGCCGGCGCCGAGGAGACGCTCTCTCCGTACCAGCCCGATCAGGCGACCTTGATCGGCGACCGCCAGTGTGTTCTCCTCATGGAATCTGAGGGTGTCGGCGGCCTCCCGGAGGGGTGCCACGAACACCGGCTCACCCATGAAACGAAACACACGGTCGGGAGCGGACCGCACCACCACTGCACCTGCCTGGGCGGTGCGGCGGAGCCGGGCACCGGGACCGAACATGGCACGCTGCAGCCAGGAGCCGCCGGGGGCACCCAAGACCAGCAATGCTCCGTCGTCGAGACCCTCCACCAACTCGGCGATCCCGTCCACCTCGACCACACGACCGGCGATTCCCGGAACCAGGGCCCTGATTCGCTCGAGGACGCTGTGGGCCGGCCGGGACTCGCTGTCGGGGACCGCGCCCCAAACCATCTCGGAAGGGACCCCCATCGTCTCGCCAAGCCGGGCAGCGACCGTGGCGGCGAATACCGAGTGTGGCCCGCCGGCGACCGTGGCCACCACACTCGTGACCTTCTCAGGCTGGAAGTCGACCGGGACTGCCACACTGACGAGGTCGAACCCACCTGGCAGCTTTCTCGACACCAAGAGATCGGCGCGCCGGTCGATGCACTCGGCGCCGAGATCTCCCTCGATCCGACTGAGCTCGAGGCCTCCCAGCAACTCGGCCAACTCGAGGCAACCCCTACCCCTCGTCCAGACGACAGAGAGCCGGTCGTCTGGCGTGGCCGGTCCGGTTCCCATTTCGGAGTGAGAGTCTGGCATAAGCACTGTCCTCGTCGAGACCATACGTCTCGACGACGACAGGTATTTGGTACTGGGTACTGGGTACTGGGTAGTTGGCTTGGTCCACCCGAGAGAAACAAGGGGGGACAAAGCTCATCCGACTGTTTGTCTCAGCAGCAGGTACCAGGTACCAAGTACTCCCAATGGAATTCTCCGAGGCTCTGAGACGACGCCGGATGGTCAGGAACTACACCGATGAGCCCATCGATCCAGGCTCGCTCGATCGAATCGCCGGTGCCGCGCTGCGGGCCCCATCAGCGGGGAACAGCCAGGCGATCGCGGTGGTGGTGGTGACCGATCCGGATGTGCGTCGTCGGATCGCTCGGATCGCCGAAGAGGAGGGATACGTCGCAGCCGGGTTCGACCCTTGGATCTCGAGAGCGCCGGCCCACGTGGTGATATCCGTCAGCGAGAAGGTTTACCGGGACCGCTACTCGGAGCCGGACAAGCTCGGTGGAGATGGCAACTCCATCGAGTGGCCGGTCCCCTATTGGTGGGTCGACGCCGGTGCCGCCCTGATGGCCGTGTTGCTCGCCGCGGTCGATGAGGGACTGGCCGCGGGGTTTCTCGGGGTCCACTCCCTCCCGGAGCTCTCCGAGCTCCTCGCCCTCCCTGCGGATCATCACCCCATAGGCGTGGTGACCGTCGGACACCCCGCCCCCGATCGGCGGTCCTCCAGTCTCGACCGCCCACCCAAACCGCGGCACACCGTGGTCCACCATGATCGGTGGGCCCCGTCTTGACGTTCGACATCGTCTCGACCTCGAACCCGAGGATCCAACGCCTCGCCCGACTGAGCCAGCGACGTCACCGAGACCGCGAGGGTGTCTTCCTCGTCGAAGGTCGGCGTCTGTTCCAGCGGGCGATCGCTGCAGGGCTCTCCCCCATCGAGGTGTACGGCGACGGCTCGGTCGACCTCGGTGTGACCGGGATGGTGTGGGTCAGACCCGATGTCCTCGATGGCGTGTCCTATCGAGATCGCTCGGAAGGTTTGATCGCGGTCTTCCCTCAGCATTTCGACGAGCTGGCCTCACTCAACCCCCGGGATCCCGCCCTTCTGGTGGTGGCCGAGTCCCTGGAGAAGCCGGGCAATCTCGGAGCCATGCTCCGAACCGCCGACGCCGTGGGAGCGGATGCCGTGGTCTCGCTTGCCGGTGGAGTCGACCGGTTCAACCCCAATGTGCTGCGAGCCTCCACCGGGGCCTGCTTCACCATCCCCACCATCGTGAGCGACATCGTGACTCTCTCCGCTTGGCTCACCACCCATGGGATCGGCCTGGTTGCCGCAGACCCGATGGGATCGACAACTCTTTGGGATGCCGACTTGAGAGGACCGGTCGCAGTCATGGTTGGAACCGAGGACCGGGGTCTGAGCCACGAGGCGAGGTCCCGCGCATCTCTCATCGTGACGATCCCCATGGAGGGAGTCGTCGGCGACTCTCTCAACGCATCGGTCACCATGGCCTTGCTCGCATACGAAGCGGTGAGGCAACGTCGTCCGGTGCCGCCCTAAGGCCCAGATCGTCCAGCGTGAGCAAATGAAGTCGCTCAGCGACGTTTTCTACTCACGCTAGGGTATATTTGTCGAACACCTGTTCGATGAATATGCGCCCCACGATGCAGACCAGTTTCGACGATCTGTCTACTCCCCTCTTCGATGTCACGTTCTGCGTCCTCGACCTCGAGACCACCGGTGGCTCGGCCCGAGACTGTGCCATCACCGAGATCGGTGCGGTCAAGTACCGGGGCGGTGAGCAGCTGAGCGCGTTCCAGACCCTGGTCGACCCCGGTCTTCCCATCCCGCCTTTCATCACCGTGCTCACCGGGATCACGGAGGCCATGATGATCAGCGCCCCCCAAATCGAGGCTGCACTCCCGTCCTTTCTCGAGTTCATCAGCGACGCAGTGATCGTGGGCCACAACGTCCGGTTCGACATGTCGTTTCTCGCCGCCTCGATCTCGAGGCTCGGATACCCCCGATTGGAGAACCAGGTGGTGGACACGGCGGCTCTTGCCAGGCGCCTCATCCGGCCCGAGGTGAGGAACCTCCGCCTGCAGACCCTGGCCTCCCACTTTCGAAGCCCGGTGGCGCCGGTGCACCGGGCATTGGACGACGCTCGAGCCACCGCACACGTGTTCCACGCCCTGCTGGAGCGGGCCGGATCCCTGGGCGTCACCAATCTCGACGACCTGATCGCCATGCCGAAGGCGCGCGGGTCGGCCCATTACTCCAAGATCGGGCTCACCGACCACCTGCCGAGGAGCCCGGGTGTCTACCTGTTCCGGGATCGCGACGGAAAGCCCATCTATGTGGGCAAGGCCTCGAATCTCCGGGCCCGGGTCCGCCAGTACTTCTACGGGGACACCCGCCGGGTGATCACAGACCTGGTCCGCGAGCTCGACTCGATCGAGGTGCAGGTGTGTCGGTCCCCGCTCGAAGCCGAGGTCACCGAGTTACGGCTGATCCACGCCCACCGACCCCGTTACAACCGACGGTCGAGGCCACCAAAGACCTCCCATTTCGTCAAGGTGACCGACGAGCCCTATCCACGTCTCTCCGTGGTCCGCAAGCTCGGGTCGGGCGGGCTGGCCCACCTGGGCCCCTTTCGCTCGAAACGCATGGCGGATGAGGTGGTGATGGCGATCTGGGACGCGGTGCCGATCCGCCGTTGTCGATCCCGCTCCTCGGGCCAGACCGGCAAATGCGCCGTCGCCCAGATCGGTGTCGCCAACTGCCCATGTGACGGGACATTGACCCGGGCCGAGTATGCGCCGGTCGTGGCGTCCCTCCTCGACGGCATCAGGGATCGACCCCAAATCCTCCTCGATCCGTTGGTCGAGCGGATGACGTGCCTCGCTGAGTCCGAGCGATACGAGGAAGCGGCCTGGGTCAGGGATCGCCACCACACCTTGAGTCGGTCTCTCGAAACGCGGCGGGTGTGGCAGGCGATGACGGGTGCAGGTCTGCTCGAGATGGAGGCGGAGGACGGGAGTTTGGTTGTGGTGGACCATGGCCTGCTGGTTGAGACCAGACACCCGGGCCAGCCGCCCGCGCTGCTCCCTACTGGCGACTCCGGAGCGACCCCTCCCCCCGAGGTCCCGCCGAGCGTCGAATGCGCCGAAGAGGTGTTGATCATCTGGAGATGGCTGGAGAGGACCCAGGTCAGGATCGTGGAGTCCACCGGAAGCCTATGCATGCCGGCTCATCGGGTCGAACCCCTCAACCTCCCGCAACGACGAGCGGCCTGACTCGGGGTAACCCGACTTGAGTGTCGGACCCGAGGAAATGAGACTCATGGCGTGGAACCTCTGGTCGTTCTCGAAGCAGCGGGGGTGTCCCTGGGAGGCCAACCGGTGCTCCGGGACATCGACCTCGAACTGGCCCCTGGCTCGGTGCTGGGGCTGGTCGGCCCCAACGGGTCGGGGAAGACCACCCTCCTCCGCCTCCTCGCCACCCTCCTCGAGCCGGATCAGGGAAAGGCGACCATCCTGGGCGGTCGATCGGGCACCGAGGAGGTTTACCGCGCCCGACCCGGGATCGGGCTCATCGGGCACACCCCGTCCCTGATCCCCGAGCTGACCCTCGAGGAGAACATCGAGCACATGGCGCGTCTCGGCGGGCACCAGCCCCTACGGGGACGCCAGGCTCTCTCGGTGGTCGGCCTCGAGGAGGTCATGACCCGGCGGGCGGATGCCAGCTCGCATGGGATGCTGAGACGTGCCGAGGTGGCGCTCCTCTTGCTCCGACGTTGCCGGCTGGTGCTGCTCGATGAGGCCACCACCGGGCTCGATGCCGAGGCCGCTGGTCTGGTGGGCGCTCTGGTCGAGAGGACGAGAGAGAGTGATGGCGGCGTGGTCATGGTGTCACACGATCGGTCGCGCCTCGACGGCTGTGACTCGATCCTGACCCTGTCCGAGGGCACTGTGGAGGTCTCACCGTGACGCTGTGGAGCCAGGCCTTGGAGATCGCCAGAGTGGATCTCCAGGTGGAGCGCAGGCTGGGCGACACCGCCCGGATCATCCTCCCATTCGCGGTGGTGGCGCTCCTGGTGTTTCCGTTGGCCATGGGTGCCCGGCTCGCCGAGATCAGAGCCATCGGACCAGCGGTGTTCTGGTCACTGGGGATCCTCTTCGGCATGCAGGTGGCACTTCGACAGTCGGCGACCGACTCATCGACCAGGCGGGACGTGTACGCCCTGATCGGGTTGGACCCGGTGGCCAGGCTCTTGGGACGCGCGATGTCAGGCGGTGTCTTGCTCACCGGGTTCCTGCTGGTCCTGTTCCTGGCAATGGTCGTGCTCTACGGCCCCGAGCTTGCATCGGGCTCGTGGTGGGTTCTGGTGGTCAGCTCTCTGCTCTTCGCCATCGGGCTCACCCAGCTGTCCACGCTGGCCGGCGAAGTCACGGCCGGTCTTCGGAATCGGGCGGGGATGGCATCCCTGATCATCGCCCCCCTGTCGATCCCGCTGGTCATCGGGGCCTCACAGGCGCTGGCAGCGATCCCCGGCGGCACCGGTATCCTCCCCTGGATACTGCTGATGGTCGCCACCGACATGGCAATGGCTGTGGTCGGCATCGGCCTTGCCAGACCTTTGGAGGAGGCATCGAGATGAGTCGGGTTCGCGCCTCGTTGGCCTTGGCCGCCGCCGCCCTTGGTGTCGGGCTCTGGTTTGCGCTGAGCGCGCCTCCCGACGTCCTCCAGGGGGCCTACAGCCGTCTCCTCTATATCCACGCCTCAACCCTGTGGCTGGCCTTCCTCGCCTTTGGGGTCACCTGCTTCGCCTCCATCGCATGGCTGATCCGAAAGCGCCCTCGATGGGATCGTCTGGCCTCCGCCTCGGTCGAGATCGGCGTCCTGTTCACCGCCATTGGCTTGGTGGTCGGCATGATCTGGGGAAAGGCGGTGTGGGGCATCGCCTGGGACTGGATGGACCCGAGACTTGCGACCACCGCGGTCATGTTCTTCGTCTATCTCGGCTACCTGGCGTTGCGGGCCGCCACCGACGACCCCGTAGCCCGTGCTCGCCGTTCCGCCATCCTGGGTGCCATCGCAGTGGTCCAGGTCCCTCTGGTGTATTTCTCGGTCAACCTCTTCAGGACACTCCATCAGACCCAGTCGATCAGGCCGGATGGGCCGACCATGCCCGACGAGATGGTCACTGCGCTCCTGGTGAACGTGGCGGTGTTCACCATTCTCTACGTTGCTCTGCTGTGGGTCAGGGTCGATCTCGCCCGGGCCGAGGGGACAAAGTCAGGAGTGGGCCTGGTGGCGGGCGAGGCGGTCAAGCCGCCACGCATCAACGAGGTCAAGGATGTCTGAGACCCTGATAGTGACTGCCACCTACGTCCTCTGTTACGCCCTTATCGTCGCCTATGCCGCCCTTCTCTACGTGAGACGGCGCAAGACCGGGAACTGAAGTCGTGGACCGGCGGCGGCTCTTCGTCATCGGTTTGGCGGGGTTGACGGTCATCATGGTCGCCATCACCGCGGCCTCGCTGAAGCAGAACCTCACCTACTACCTCTACCCCACACAGGCGGTGAGTCAGCGGCCCGACTTCCCCGATGGTGAGCGCTTCCGCCTCGCCGGCCTGGTGGTGGAGGGGTCGCTGGACGACAGTGGCGAGGCCCTGGTCTTCGTGGTCAGCGACGGCGGCGCAGATGTGACGGTGGTTTTCAGCGGGACCGCACCGCCCCTGTTCGACGAGGGGGTGCCGGTTCTGGTGGAAGGAGCTTGGGAAGGCGAGGTGTTCGTAGCCGACAGTGCGCTGATCCGTCACGACGAGAACTACGAGATCCCCGAGGAGGGCGGGGCCTTTCCCGAGGGCTGATGCTTGCCCTCCTTGGAGCAGCCGGTGTGGCCACAGCGCTGCTGGGGGCGGTCCTTCTAACCATCCGAGGAGTGATGGCGGCCACCGGAAGAGCCTCGCCCGATCTGGCTCCGCCTGTGCGCCTTCTGGTCTCTGGCGCCATCGTGTCGATGGCTGCCATGCAGCTGGCTCTGGCCACCGATGACTTCTCGGTTGCCTATCTGGCCAACCACCACGCCACCACCACACCGTTTCCCTTCGATGTGGCGACGGCATGGGCCGCCCTGGAAGGCTCGATCCTGCTCTGGGGCCTGGTCCTGGCCGGCTTTACCTGGATCACGCTTCGCAACTACCGCCGGTCGCCCGACCCGCTAGGGGCAGCAGCCCTTTCGGTCATGGGAGTGGTGGCGCTCTTCTTCTTCGGCGTAATGATCACCGTCGCCAACCCCTTCGAGGTCTGCGTTCAGGCGGCGGAGCTGGGGTGCCTGGCTTCGAGCCCATGGCCCCTCGCCATCGCGGACGCCCCACTCGAGGGGCTCGGGCCCAATCCCCTCCTCCAGAACCACTTCCTCATGGCCATCCACCCACCAGTGCTCTATCTGGGATACGTGGGCATGACCGTCCCCTTCGCCTTCGCCATCGGCGCCCTTGCCCTGTCGATGCCCGGGCCAGACTGGCTGCAGCGAAGCCACCGCGCCACACTCGTCGCCTGGTCGTTCCTCACACTGGGGATCGCCCTCGGCGGTTGGTGGGCGTATGAGGTGTTGTCCTGGGGCGGGTACTGGAACTGGGACCCGGTTGAGAACGCCTCCTTCATGCCATGGCTGGTCGCCACCGCCTTCGTCCATTCGGGTTTGGTGCAGCAGAGGAGGGGGATGCTCCAGGCGTGGAACTTCATCCTGGTGATCGGCGCCTTTGCCCTCACCATCTTTGGGACCTTCCTGACCCGATCGGGGACCATCGCTTCGGTTCACTCGTTCACCCAATCGGCGATCGGCCCCGTCCTGCTGGGCTTCTTGGTGCTGGTGCTCGTGGGGTCGTTCACCCTGTTCTCATCTCGGAGCCATCTGGTCGCCAGCCCAACACGGCTCCAAGGTCTGGTCTCCAGGGAGGGAAGCTTCCTGGCCAACAACCTGGTCCTCTCCCTCTACGCCTTCGTGGTGCTGATCGGCACCACCTACCCGCTGCTGCTCGAGGCCTTCACCGGAACCCGAGTAGGAGTCGGCGGGCCATTCTTCAACCGTCTCGCCATCCCCCTCTCCTTTCTCTTGCTCCTGGTCATGGGGTTCGGCCCCGTCACCCCCTGGATCTCGGCGCCACCAGGGCTGATCTGGCGGCGCACCCGGGGGCCGGCTCTATTCGCCCTGGCCGGCGGGCTGGCAACTGCCCTCCTCGTCACCCGGCTCGGCTGGGTGGTACTGGCCGTGACCCTCGGAGCTTTCGTGATCTCGGCCATCGTTGGGCTGCTCCTCGAGCTCGCGGGAAAGAGGACGGCGATCCGCGGGGAGGCAAGATGGGAAGCGACCAAGAGCGTGGTGGCCGGCGACAAGGCGTTCTGGGCGGGCCAACTCAGCCATGTCGGTGTGGTACTTGTCGCCCTCGGCATCGCCTTTGCGGCCAACCTCGGAGATCATCTCGAAGTGGACGTGGAGCCAGGTGAGACCGTGGAGTTCTCCGGTTTCACCGTCACCTATCGGTCACCGTTCCAACGGGAGGAACCGGGGAAGGTCACCCGGGGCGCCCGTCTCGAAGTCACCCGGGACCAGGGGGCCATCGTGATCATGGAGCCGGCAGCCAACTACTTCGGCGCCGACACCGTCGGGGTGAGCACGCCCGCGGTGTTGAGCCACCCGTCGGGCGACCTCTACATCACCTTGCTCGGGCTGGCGCCGGAGGCGGCGAGACTCACGTTCGACACCTCGCCGATGATCTGGCTCCTCTGGCTGGGCGCACTGACCACCGCCTCCGGAGGGTTGTTTGCCATGGGGGTGCGTCGTAAGGGGCGAGCCTCCGTCGCCGAGCGCCAAACCGCCGATGTCTGAGCGCTCTCGCAACATCATCATCGTCGTGGTGATGGCGGCGATGGCAACAGTTCTCGCAGGCCTGGTCTTCGCCACCCCCACCCCTGAGGACAGGGTGGCCCACCTGGGCGCCTCGATCAGATGCCCGGTGTGTCAGGGTGAGTCGATAGCCGACTCCCCGGCCGCCATGGCCCGGGACATGATGTCTCTGATCGAAGAGAGGGTGACGGCGGGAGCCACCGACGCCGAGATCATCGACGAGTTGCTCTCCTCCTACAGTGGCGCAGTCCTCCTCGACCCACCGATGGCCGGGCCCACCGTCGTGCTCTGGGCAGCGCCCCTCGTTGCCCTCTTGGCCGGCTTGGGGGTGATCTACTGGTGGCGCCGCCGACCGGAGACCGCTGACGAGGTCGCGGTGGAGGTAATCCCGACACTCCGGGGCCGTCGGGCGATTGGCGCCGTGGTCTTGGTAGTCACAATTGCTGGAGTCGTGGTCGCTGCCGCTTCGCTCCTTCAAGGACGAGACGGGGGGAGTGGCGGGGTGGCAGCCATGGATGTCGAGGACCTAGATCAGGTCTCCAACGAAACCATGGAAGCGGTGATCGCGGCCAACACCACCGATCCGCTGATCAACGGGATGCGGCTCGCCCTCGCCGAGCGCTACTTCGAGGCGGGCGACTACCGGGCTGCCTTCCCTCACTATCTGTCGGTGGCCGAGTCACCTGGGGCAAGTGAAGTGGAGGTGGTGGCGGCGCTGGTCGGACTTGGCTGGATGGCGTGGGACGGCAACGGCGAGGCCACGACTGCCATCGGCCTCTTCGATCAGGCTCTGGCCATCGACGCCGACTCGGTGACGGCTCGATACCTGAAGGGACGGGTGCTGTGGTGCGGGGCCGACTCACCCGAGTCGGCTGCAGATCTCTTGACCGACGTGCTCGCCGGTGATGGGCTCACTCCTGAGTCGCGGGCGCTGATCCAACAGGACCTCGAGGCCCTGCAAAACGGGGAGAGCTGCGGGTGAGGGGACGAAGGCTTCGTTGGTTCGGCTACGCGGTTGCCCTCGGCACGGTGGTCCTGGCCGTCGTCCTGGCTTCACGGTTCGGCACCGACCCCGGTCTGGTCGAATCCCCGCTGATCGGCGAGACCGCCCCCGCTTTCTCATTGGAGACACTCGAAGGGACCGGATCAGTGGCTCTCGACGATCTGAAGGGACAGATCGTGGTGATCAACTTCTTCGCCTCGTGGTGTCTTCAGTGCCGGCTGGAGCACGACGACCTGCTGGCGACAATGAGAGCGTTCGAGGACCGAGGCGTCAGCTTCGTCCAGATCGCCTACCAAGAGGACCCTGCCACCTCCCTCGCCTATCTCGAGGAGGCCGGGCGGTCGGAGCCCACCCACTATCTGAAGGACCCGGGAAGCAGGACCGCCATCGCCTACGGCGTGTTTGGGATTCCCGAGACCTTCTTCATCGATCCCGAGGGGGTGGTGGTGGCCAAGATCATCGGTGAGACAAACGCACTCACCCTCGGAGCCACAATCGACGCCATCATGCGGGGGGAGCGGCCCGGGCAAAGCGTGACCGGCGACACCCGGCAGCGGCCCGACTCCTGATCAAGGCGACACGACCTCCACAGAGACCTCCGGAAAGCTCACGTTCTCCAGGGTGGCCGGCCCGGTGCCGAGCAGGAACACGTCGAAGAAGCCGACCAGATAGTTGTCGACGATTGGGATCACCCTCCCTGCCGGGATCGGGCCCTTGAGCCCGAGCTGAGCCGCGATCGGTGACAGAAGGGGCAGCGAGACGAAATCGTTGCTGGAGGCACCCACGACATCGACCCAATAGGTGACGGCGGAGGCCCTGCCCACCAGACCTCGGAGGATGGCGTCGTTCTGGGTGTCCCGAGCCTCATCCGATCGCATGAACAGGGCGGGCCGGGTGGGGGTTTCCCTTATGACCTGATTGGGCAAGGGCTCCACCCAGGGGTCGAGGCCGAGAACTGCGTCGCATCTCTCGTCCTGGAGGCACACCACGATCGCCGCCCCCCCGCCGGCGGCGTGGCCGAAGACTCCGACTCGCTCCAGGTCGACGCTCCCGGCAAGAAAGGCGAGGGGTCCACTCGCACCGAGGTCGAGAGAGTCGAGCACGCTGACGATGTCGTCGGCAAACGTGGTGATGAGCGCATCGGCGGCGCTCAGATGAGCCTCAGGTCCGACATCCTCGACTGCGGGCAGGGCGGCAGGATCGTATTCCACCACCCGGTCGCCGATCAGGGTCACCACCGCCCCATAGGCGTGGTCGATGGCAATGACCACATAGCCGTTCGAGGCCAGCGCCTCCATCTGGTTCACCGCGGCGGTTCGGAACCCGGTCCAATCGTGGCTGTACACCACCACCGGGAACGTCCCGGGCGCCACCGGCGCCGAGATCACGGCATGGCCCAGGGTGTATCCGGTGTGGTCGAGGAACCAGGAGGGGAATCCGAGGAGCTCGGAGACCGCCGGCGCCACCACCTCCCAATCGGCGCTCCAGGGCATCGGGTCAGGCTCATCGACCGGCTGCGCCGGGTACCAGACCTGGACTGTGAAGGTCCGAGGGCCGCCCGGGGAGGGACCATAGATCTCTTCCCGCTCTCCGTCCGTGACCTCGACCGTGATCGAGCCGATCGGCGAGCCACCCGAGGGCTGAGGCAGGGTGGGAACCGGGAAGACCACGGCCAGAGCCGCGGCCAATGCGATTCCCGTGAGGCCGAAGACACCCCGGGACACCCGGTTGGACCATCGCAGCTTCCGATCGATGAACAGGATGTCCCCGATGGCGAGACCGAGGGCCACCCCATAGATCGGCAGGAGCTGCCATCGGAAGCCTTCGAACTGGAGCTGGACGATGAAGCAGAAGGTGAGCACCCCGGCCACGATCCCCCGACGCGGTCTGACCCCGAACACCACCGGCCAGGCGACGGCGAACACGGAAGCGAAGGTGAGGACGAGCTCGAATCGTCTCAAGTGGGCGAGAGGTTACGGCCGAAGCCCGCCTACCTGCTCAGTACCCGACCGGGCCCCACTGGTCGGGGATCCTGGTTCCCTGGTGGAACACCAGCTGCCAATCTCCGTCGGTCCTCACCCAAACCGAGCTCCGACGCGCTTCGATCCCGGATTGACCCACACTCCGATAGGTGACCAGGGCAGTCTCCTCTGCCAGTTCGCGAACTGAGAAGTCCCGAATCACCACCCCGGCGTGCACCTCTCCGGAGAGCATCTCGATCAACACCCCCCTCTCGTATATCCGACCCGAGCTGCCGAACTCGATGAAGGCGCCCCGTAGGAGGTTCCCCACCCGGACAGGGTCGGCCCGGACTGCCGGATCGAGCAACTCCATCTCCCGGCCGTGCAACTCCTGTCGCCAGACGTCGACCCTTGTCATCTAGAAAGGGCTATCAGGTCGTCCAGGGCCTGGCGGATCTCGGCTTCGGATCGGACCCCTGCCCAGGCCTCGACAACCGTCTGATCCGACGCGATGAGCACGGTCACCGGCTGATAGGGCACCCCGTAGAGCTCGAAGATCACCTCGTCGGGGTCGAGACCCCATCTGATCACCCCCGAGGGGAGCAACTCCTCCGCCGCCCGGATGGTGGCTTCCAGACCCGACTTCCACACCGGGCCGACGAACTCGACCCGGCCGGCGTAGTCGGCGGCCACTCTGTCGACGATCGGCAGCTCGAGGCGGCACACCGGGCACCACTCTGCCCAGAACACCAGATACACCGGCCCGGTGGCCTCCGAGAGGGTGAATGTCTCACCGTCGTCGAGCACCAGGCTGAAGTCGGGGGCGAGACTCCGAGCGACGGTGGTCGTACTCGGCCTGTCACTCCCGGCGCCGGGCTGGGGAGTGGTGGTCGATGCCAGGCTGGTGGTGGGGGCGACGGCGGTGGTGCCGGGGCCCACCGTGACCGTGGTCCCGGAGGACGCACCGGCACAGGCCGTGATTGCCAGCGTGAGGGCCAGCATCCATCGCATCGCAGCCACGGTAGGTGGCAGGGGCGACAATCAGGGGAAAACCGGATGCCAGCCCCTTCACGTCATGTTTATTCTTCTGACGTGCGGGTGTTTCACATCTCCGACTGCTATGCGCCGCGGGTTGGCGGCGTCGAGTCCCAGATCCGCGACCTGGCACATGCCCAGGTGGCTGTCGGCCATGAGGTTCATGTCCTGACCGTGGAGCCGGATCCGGCCGCCGGGGAGAGCAAGTCGGTGCTGGAGGATGACGGTCTCATGGTTCATCGCATGGGCGCCCATCTCCCCTTCAACGCCCCCTTCAACCCGCCTGCTGCTCGTCGCACTCACCGGATGGTCCGTGAGCTCGTTCCTGACGTGATACATGTTCACGCCGGGACCTTCAGCCCCTTCTCATACGGGGTCGCCAGAGTCGCCCTCGCCGAAGGCGTCCCTCTGGCAACCACCTGGCACAGCATGCTGGATCACGCCTGGCCGGTCCTCCGACCTTGGACCCTCGCCACCGGCTGGCCCAAGACCCCGATTGCCTGGTCGGCGGTGAGCAGGGTGGCGGCGGACCAGGTGGCCAGGGTGTTCGGCGCCGAGGTGGGAATCCTCCACAACGGGATCGACGTGGCCGCCTGGCAGCCCGATGGGGCGGACACCACAACCACGGCATCGCCCCTCCGTTGTGTGGCGACCATGCGTTTGGTGCCCAGCAAGAGGACCCTCGACCTCATCGACATCTTCGCCGAGGCGCTCTCCGATCTCCCCCAAGGAGCCATGACTCTCGACCTGTTTGGGAGCGGCCCGGAGCGGTGGCGGATCGAGCGACGGATCGCCCGCCACGGCCTCGGTTCTGTGGTGACGCTCCATGGACGCGCCCTGCGCCAGGAACTGGCGGACATCTATCGATCGGCGCATCTCTTCTGCGCCCCGGCGACCCGGGAGGCGTTCGGGATCGCGGTGCTCGAGGCCAGAACCGCGGGGCTGGTGGTGTTGGGGCGGCGTGGGACCGGGATCTCGGAGTTCATCGATTCCGGTCGAGACGGGCTCCTGGTCGACAGTGACCGCGAGTTCGCCCGCGAGCTGACCCGGATGGCGACGGACAGCGACGCCTTCCAGGCCCTGCGCGGCGAGGCGCGTTCGTCGACACCCCCATTTGGCATCGACCGCGTGGTGGCGGCATCCTTCGAGGAGTACGAGCGGGCCAGGGCATTGCGCATGGGTCACGCCTTCTCCTCGCGCTGACCCTCCTCCGCTCGCCCGAGATCGGCCGTCCAGCCGGTACAATCCGCTCCCCGTGTCGAATTCGACTCTCTATTTCGCCTACGACGCCTCCCTCGACCCCGAGTGGATGTCCGCCGTATCGCCTGGCGCTCGATTCCTGTTCACCGCCCACTACCCCGAGACCCGGCTCGATTTCGTCCAGTCGGGCCTGGGTGAGCCACGGCCCACCCTCACTCGAGACCCGGCGCACACGGTCTGGGGCGGGGTATTCGAGATCCCGGCGGCCGAGGTCGCTGCCCTCATCAAGGCCACCCTCGAAGAGGGCCGGGTGCCGGGGTTCGATCACAAGGCGGTCGATCGTGAGGGCAACAAGTACGATTGCCTCACCTTCGTCTCCAACAACTCTCCCAATGGGGGCCATCGCCCCACACCTGACTACCTGGAGGCGATGATCCGCGGCGCGCGGCACTGGAGCCTTCCCGCCGGTTGGGTCATGGGTCTCGAAGAGCTCGCCGAAGACCCACTTCTCACGTGATCGGGGGCCCGGTGACCGGGGCCCCCGATGCGTGTCCGGTTTGGCTCAGTCCGAAGACGTGACCGGGAACAGCCGGTACAAGGCGAATGCGATCACCGCCCCGATCATCGGTGCATAGAGATACACCCAAAGCGGGTCGAAACTCGCTGCCACCGCCGCCGGGCCGAACGACCTGGCCGGGTTGACCGAGGCACCCGAGAACGGGATGCCCGCCAGATGGACCGCTACCAGTGTCAGCGCAATTGCTGCCGGGGCGTGATTGCTCCCCCGCTTGGTGACCGAGAGAATGGTCCAGACGAAAATCGCAGTGAGCATCACCTCGACCAGGATGGCCGTGCCCAGATCGTCATAGCCGGTGGCGGTCAAGCTCACCGCGTCCCGGCTTCCTGCTGCGGCCCAGATCATGAGGGAGGCGACGCCGGCACCGGCGAATTGCCCCACCCAATACCCGATGGCGTCGCTCAATCCGATCCTCTTGTCGAGGAGCATGCCGAACGTCACCGCCGGGTTGAAGTGGCCTCCGGACACATGACCCACCGCCCACATGCCGGCGAGCAGGGCAAGACCGAATGACAGGGCGATAGCGACTATCTCGGCCGACCCGCTCGCCCCGCCGGCCGCCAGGATCCCCAGCGATCCCACCCCGACCAGGATGAATGTCCCCAGCAGCTCTGCCAGGTATTTGTTGATGACCACGATTCTCCTCCTCTAGTGAGCCGTTCTTATTACGACCTCGACAGGCGTCCAAAGGTTGCCTACCTGTAAAGGCTATTTCCGGTCTGGCCCAAGCCGTGGATTTCGCCTGGCGCTGCCATCATCAGACGATGCTGGCTGCGCTGAACCTCGGAGCGTTGATGCTCGGCGTGGCCGCCGGCGGGTTGACTGCCTCACTCCTCGCCCTGGTCCTCGCCGGCGGGCTCAGCCTCACCGGGGCGGAGTGGGGGGCCGATGTCGGCCTGGTGATCGGGATTCTGACCGGTCTGGCGGTCGGTGGCTGGGCCGCAGGATCCAGGGCGATTCACTCTCCCCGGTTCCACGGGCAGGTGACGGGGCTGTTGCTCGCCTTCGTGATGATGGTCATCGCACGACTCGGGGGAAGTGCGGCCGGGACCTGGACCATCCTCTGGCTGGCCCTCGTCTCGGTGGCGACATCGGGTCTGACCGGTTGGCTCGCAGGCAGAAGGAAGGCCGGGAAGCGGTAGAATAGGCGTTGCGAGCCCGTCGGACGGCCGCGGTCCTCGGACCGAGGAAAGTCCGGACTCCATAGGGCATGGTGCTGGATAACTTCCAGGCGGGGCGACCCGACGGAAAGTGCAGCAGAGAGCAGACCGCCGATGGCCCGTCAGGGCACAGGCAAGGGTGAAACGGTGGGGTAAGAGCCCACCAGCGTCGCGGGTGACCGCGGTGGCTCGGCAAACCCCACCCGGAGCAAGGCCAAACAGGGACGTCGGTGGCCCGCCGATCGAGTCCCGGGTAGGCCGCACGAGCCGGCCGGTGACGGTTGGCCCAGATGGATGGCCGTCCTCGACAGAATCCGGCTTATAGACGGGCTCGCATTCGTGGGCGGTCGGTCAATTCAAATGACCGACCGCCTGTACTTGGTACCTGGTACTTGGTTCGCCGGAGGCTATAGCCTTCGGCCGGTGTGTGGACGGTTCTCGATCACCGGCGACCTCGACTTCTATGCGGAGTACTTCGCCGTCGACGAGGTGGTGACAGACGCCCTGGAGAAAAGCTGGAACGTGGCCCCGACCGACCCGATCTATGTCATCGCAGAACGTGAAGGGCACCGGAGGCTCGGCTCGATGCGCTGGGGGCTGGTCCCCTATTGGGCCAAGGACACCAAGACCATGCACATCAACGCTCGGGCCGAGTCGGTGGCCACCAACAACACTTTTCGCGAGTCGTTCGCCAAGCGTCGCTGCCTGATCCCCGCCGACGGCTTCTATGAGTGGGAGCCGCCCCAGCGAGGGAGGACACCACATTGGGTGTACCGGGCCGACGGGCACCCCATGGTGTTCGCCGGCATCTGGGCCACCCGGCACGACCCGGGTACCGACGACTGGGTGCGTACCTGCTCGATAATCACCACCTCCTCCAGGGGTGTGATCGCCCCTATCCACGGCCGGATGCCGGTCACCCTTACCCCCGAGGCATGGCACGACTGGCTCGACCGCGACATGACGGACCCCGAAACGGCGCTGGCCCTGCTGAGGGAGATCGATCCCGAGACCGTGATGGAGCACATCGTCTCCAAAGAGGTCAACTCGGTCAAGAACAACGGCCCCCGGCTCCGGGACCGAGCCGACCCCGGAACCCTGTTCTAGTGGTCTGTCGCTCAATTGATGCGCGTAGCCATTTGGGCGACGGGCCACTAGTGGTCTGGGCGACAGGCCACTAGTGGAGCCGGCCCGTCTCAAACGCGAGTTGGGGATGTGGGGGGCGGTGGTCACGGGGCTGAGCTCGATCATCGGCACGGGCGCTTTCGTCTCGATCGGCGTGGCCTCGGAGAACTGGGGCGACCTGGTCTTGATCGCCGTCCCGGGGGCCGCGCTGGTCGCCATTTTCAGCGGGCTGTCCTCCGCCTTCTTGGCGGGGCGGTTCCCGGTCGCCGGAGGCACCTACGAGTATGCCTACGAGACGCTCAACCCCTGGCTTGGCTTCACCTCCGGCTGGCTGTTCCTCCTCGCCAAGACGGCGTCGGCGGCGACAGCCGCCCTCGGGGTGACCTTGGGGCTGGGCATCGATGGGTGGGCGGCCCCGATGGGTGTCGCAGCCGCGGTCACCCTCATGGTCCTGGCCGGGGTGAGGCGGACGGCAATCGCCAACCTGGTGCTGATGGCCGTCTCGGTCACCGGGATCGTATGGTTCCTCTTCTCCGCCATCGGGGACCGTCTCACTTCCTTTGCCCCGGTCAGCGTCGAGCCGAGAGGCGCCCTCGGGGCGGTGGCATTCCTCTTCGTCGCCTACACCGGGTACGGCCGACTCGCCACGCTCGGCGAAGAGGTCCGCGACCCGGAGCGGGTGATACCGGCGGCGGTGGTGTCGACCCTGGCGGTGGCGGCGATTCTCTACATGGCCATTGCAGTCGGAGGGCGGCTCCTCGGCGGGCCGACCTGGGGCACATCGATAGCCCTGCCCACGGTCGACCAGCCGGTGGTCCGGGTCGCCGCCATCTCTGCCATGTTGGGGGTGATGGTCAACTTGGTGCTGGGTCTCTCCCGTGTCTGGCTGGCGATGGGTCGCCGAGGCGATATGCCCCGATCGTTGTCCCGGCTCGATCGGTCGAGCCAACCAAGGACCGCAATCCTGGTCACGGGCGCCCTGGTGGCCGTCACCACCCTGGTCGGGGATATAGGCCTGGCCTGGAGCTTCTCGGCGATGACGGTGCTCCTCTATTACGGGGTCACCAATCTCGCCGCCATCCGGATCGCTCCGGGGCGGGTCAGCGCCTGGGTGGGAATGGCTTCCTGTTTGCTGCTCTCGGTCTTCGTCCCATTCGGTGTGTGGGCCCTGGGGGCCGGCCTCATCGCGGTTGGGCTGCTCTGGAAGGCATGGCCAAGACAGGCGTCCTAGGTACTCTGCCGACCGCACTGAAGGCCTCCAAGACCTCCTCGCTGCTCGTCACCGTCGTAACGGCCACGGCTTGTTCGTTCATGGTGGGCGAGACGCCCACCGACAGCCAACCTGGCGGCACCAACAGCCCGACCCAGCCCGAGGCGACCGACCCGCCGGACCAGGCCTGCGTCCAGGTCACCAGCGGCACCGCGCCGATCGACACCGGTGCGGTCCCCACCGACGCTATGTCGCTCGCCGGCGAGGTCTTCGTCTGCGCCAATGATGTGGTGGTCGTCGGTGAGGGCGACCTCAACGTGGTGGCGGCCGGGGCCCAGCTTGCAGCAGCCCTCGAAGGGCCCTTGCTGTTTCCTCATCCCCGGCTCACCGCCGAGCTGGGCCGTCTCAAACCTGCGTCCATCCATGTGATCGGGGCCGGCGAGGTATCGGCGCCACCCGGGGCAACTATCCGTCGCTATGGGATTGCCGAGGCGGTGGAGGCTGCCCGGGAGGCCCTGGGCACGAATGAGGTCGTCCAACTACCGTCCACCGCCGACTCGTCGACCATCGTGGAGACGGTGATGGCCATTGAGTCGGGGACCAGGGTCGCCCTCCCCGCGGTAGACCCGGCTGTGCCGTCGGGGCCTCCGGTCATAGAGGTCTCGGACGTGGTCACCGGTCTGGCCAATCCCACCGAGGCCGGGGCCATCTGGCTGGTGGACGCGGCCAACCCGGTGACGATCCTGTTCGCTGCTGCGGCAGTGCACGCGGTCGGGGCGGCAGTGGTGGCCATCGAAGGGAGCGACCTGCTCGGCCACCCTGAGGTGTCGGAGGTGCTGGCTGGGCGTGATCCATCCGGCGTGCGTTTCGTTGGCAGCATGCCCGAAGCCGGCGAGTGGGAACTGGCACTGCTCACCAATGGGGTGCAACTGCCAGGCGGCGGGTACCACATCCTGCCCCGTGAGGGCAAGCGTCGCTATGTCGCCTTCTACGGTCACCCGGAGACCACGGCTCTCGGTGTCCTCGGTGAACAAGGCCCCCAAGCCACCCTCGACCGGATGCAGACCTACCTCGAGGCTTACCAGGGTGATGGGTCGCAGACCATCCCAACCTTCGAGATCATCGCCGCGGTGGCGTCGGCCGGCCCCACCGAGGACGGCAACTACTCCTATGAGTGGCCCTCTTCCACGTTTCAGGAGTGGGTCGACTTCGCCCATGACCATGGCGGGTACGTGGTGCTCGACCTCCAACCCGGGAGATCCGACTTTCTCACCCAGGCCATGAAGTACGAAGACCTCCTCCTCCTGCCATACGTGGGGCTCGCCTTGGACCCGGAATGGCGCCTCGAACTGGATCAGGTCCATCTCCAACAGGTCGGCCAGGTCGACACCGCCGAGATCAACCAGGTGATCCACTGGCTCGCCGATCTGGTGAGGGACAACGGGCTGCCCCAGAAGATGCTGGTGCTCCATCAGTTCCGCACATTCATGATCCAGAACCGGGAGACACTCGAGGACCGCCCCGAGCTCCAGGTCATCGTCCAGATGGACGGTGACGGGACCGAGCCCCAGAAAGACAACACCTACCGCACCCTCAATGAGGGTGCCGAGAATGCCTTCTGGAGCTGGGGTTGGAAGAACTTCTTCGACGAGGACGAGCCGGGGCCACCGACACCGGAGTCGACGATGGGCAAAGTGCCGACCCCGGTATACGTCAGCTATCAATAGGCTCTGCCCGTCTGGAGACGAAATGACCAAGTTCGCCTACTTCTGCGGCCACGAGCAATTCCAGCCCGAGGAGCTGGTGGAGCACGCCGTCCTCGCCGAGCAGGCGGGTTTCGACATGGTGGTGGTCTCAGAGCACTTCCACCCCTGGGTCGACGACGTGTCGGCCTCGGGGTTCGCCTTCTCCACGATCGGGGCCATGGCGGTCTCCACCACCGACCTCGAGATCGCCACCGGGGTGACCACTCCGCTGTTCCGTTATCACCCCGGAGTGGTGGCACAGGCGGCCGCCACACTCGACCGGCTCTCGGAGGGACGGTTCATGCTGGGGGTGGGGACCGGTGAGAACATCAACGAGGGCCCTCTCGGATACCCGTTCCCCGCCTATGCCGAGCGAAACGCCCGGATGAGGGAGGCTCTCGAGATCATGCGGCGTCTTCTCGATGGTGAGAAGCTCAGCTACGACGGGACCTACTACCGGACCGACCGCGCCAAGCTCTACTCGCCGCCGCTGGGCCCGGTACCGATCCTCCTTGCCGCCGGCGGGCCCAAATCCGCCGCACTCGCCGGTGAGCTCGCCCAGGGTGTGGTGACCTCGGTCAAGGACCCGGCCGTAACCGAAGAAGAGGTGGTGGTCCCTTTGAGAGACGCTGCCAGGGCGGCCGGGCAACCCGACCCCATCGTCCTCGCCACCAGGTGGGCGATCTACGCCGCCGATGAAGACGAGGCGTGGCGGGCCCTCTCCCCATGGCGCGGGCTCAGGGCCCCAGGACGACTCGATGCGGTCGATCCCCAGACCTTGAGGGAGATGGCCGACGAGCTCCCCCGGCAGGAGATCCTGGGGCGTTACAGCATCGTCTCCAGCGCTGAGGAGATCGTCGAGACCTACCGGCCTCTCGTCGACCAGCTGGGAGCCGACGTGGTCACCTTCCAGATGACCTGCCCCGATCAACCCGCCCTTATCGAGCTGATCGGCTCCAAGGTCCTCCCCGCCCTCCGCTCCTGAGATCAGCCGGGCCGGGTGATCAGCTCGATGAGCCGGGTCAGATCCTGGGAGGCCTCGGGTGACAGGTCATCCTGGACGGCGGCCATGATCAACGACGGGACCAGGTCCCTGAGAGCCGCCAGGATGATTCGTGAATCCTCGGTTTGGGTGCTGAGGAGACGCTCCACAGGCGCGATCATCCTCGCCGCCAGCCCACCGCCGAACGAGGCGAAGAGATCGATGCGGTGCCCACCCGACTCCCTGGTCAGCATCACCCGGCCTTCCCCTGTCGGTGGGACCACGGTCACCCGATGGAACTCGACCCCTTGTTGGGTCTCTACTCCCGCCTCCGTCGTGGTGACCGCGCCGGTCAGGAAGCTTCCGGTTCCCTGGGCGAACCCCGACCAGAAGTTGGCCGCCACCCCGCGATCCCCGTCGTCGAGTGCCGACGCCACCTCACCAAATGTGGCGCCTTCGGCCAGGGAGGCCAGGGCGGCCTGGCCTGGGTAGGCCAGGTTGCTGGCCGCTTGGAAGTCCGGGATGTTGAGGAAGCCGACCAACTGGTCCACTGCCTCCTTCGCTGAGCCGGCACCCTCGCCCGGCGGGTCGGGAGCGCCCCCCTCCGGGTCGCCCGTGCAGGACACCACCAACAGGGCGGCGGCGGCAATCGTGCTAAGACCCGTCAACCGCATACCCCGGAAGCCTTCCCGTCGCCCTCACCTCTGCCCGTCTCTCCGGCTTTCCCAACCCGAGACGGATCCAAAGCCAGGCGAGATAGGTGATGCCGGCCGCTTCCTCGACCCATCTCCATGGGTCCGAGAGGGCACGCTCCCAAGCCAGGGGCCAGAACGGCGGTTCCCCCCGAAGGATGAGGCCGAAGAGAGGCCAGAGAAACACCCTTTGATCGAGCCACATCCCATCGAGGAGGAGATGGAACAGCCAGCCGACCCCCAGCGCCATATAGGCCCGTCGGCGACGACCCCTCCGGGTCACGAGCAGGACAGCGGTCATGTAGACCGTGGGCAGAATCAGAGTGTGGAACCACAGCTCTCCAGTCGCCAGGCGCTGGGCGAACAGAACCGTACCCACAGCGAGATCGATGAGATCGGGGAGGATGGCGCCGAGAAGCAGAAACCGGATGTCCACCTTCGGGTCGCGAAACACCCACCGGAACAGCCACAGGCTCGCACCCAGGTGCCAGAAGAGCATCGCTCAGGCGACGAGGATCCGGCGGCAGTGGACGCACCGTGGCAGATCGTCCTTCAAGGCCTCCTCCTGCTCACTGGGTGACAGCGTCATGTGGCACCCACCGCAGACTCCGTGGTCGAAAGCGGCGATGGCCACGCCATCCTTTGCCCGGCGCAGATTCTCGTAGAGGTCGATCAGCTCGGAGTCGATGGGCGCGATCGCCCCCCGCTTGGCTTCCTCCTTGCGGGCCAGATCGGCGTCGATCACCTTCCATTCGACCTTGATCACCGCATCCAACTCGGCGCGCTTGCTCGATGCCTCATCGATCTGGTGATCGAGAACGCTCACCTTCTCGCGGGCAGGCTCGACATCCTCGAGCATCTGAAGCACCTTGACCTCCATCGCGTCGTCTTGGCCTCGGAGACTCTGCACCTCCAGTCTCATGTACTCGGTCTCCCGGCCGCTCATTCCTCCGGCAAAGAGCCGGGTCTCGTGCTCTTTGAGCTTGCTCTCGAGCATCTCGAGCTGGCCTTCCGACTTGTCGAGGTCGAGCTCGAGTTGGCGGAGGACGGCGGCCGCCTCCTCACGCTCGGCATCGAGCTCCTTGAGGCGTTGGTGGACCAGGCGATAGGCCTCCAGTTCCGGCAGCGACTGGCGGCGATCCAACAACCGGTCGATGTCGAGGTCGATTGCCTGGACGTCGAGAAGGTCGGCGAGGCTGGTGATCGTCATGTCTCGCCGAGGGTACCTGGGGTTTCGTGCTCGGAACTCCGTGGCCCGATCCTTCCTTGTCGGGTCGCTCTCGGCGCCAGGGTCATATCCTCGGCGCCGATGGACCTGAGATCGGCGACCAGCTGGGCACCCCCGGAAGGATGGTCGCGGCTGGTCGTCATCGACTCCCACGCCGGGGGTGAGCCGTTTCGGGTGGTGGTCGAGGGCCTCCCCGATATACCCGGCGACACCGTCCTGGCACGTCGCAGCCATGCCATCGCCCATCTCGACCACTTGCGAAAGGCTCTCATGTGGGAGCCGAGGGGGCATGCCGACATGTATGGGGGCTGGGTGGGCCCGCCCGTCTCCCAGGGCTCCGACCTCTCGGTCCTCTTTCTTCACAACGAAGGCTTCTCCACGATGTGCGGTCACGGCATCATCGCTCTCACCAAGGTGGTCCTCGACACCGGGATCATCGGCGCCGGTGTCGATGCGCCAACCCTCCGCATCGACACTCCGGCCGGTCGGGTCACCGCCAGGGCGACGCTCCGGGACGGCCTGGTCGAGCGGGTTTCCTTCATTAACGTGCCCTCCTACGTCGTCCAACTGGATGCAGAGGTCACCGTTCCCGGTCTGGGGCCGGTGCGGTACGACCTGGCCTTTGGAGGAGCCTTCTACACCTATGTCGACGCAGGTCGGGTCGGTGTCGAAATGGGGGATCACACCGGGCTGGTGACTGCCGGGCGAGCTATCAAGCGGGAGGTGATCGCATCACGTCAAATCACTCATCCAGATGCCGACGACCTCGCCTTCCTCTATGGGACGATCTTCACCGGTGACCCGGTCGACCCGGCCAACCACTCACGACATGTCTGTGTCTTCGCTGACGGAGAGGTCGACCGGTCTCCGACCGGGACCGGTGTCAGCGGGAGGCTGGCCATCCTTCACGCCCGTGGCCAGGTCGGTGTCGACGAGCCGATCCGGATCGAGAGCATCGTCGGGAGTGTCTTCAGCGGACGAATTGTCGGGGCTGCGACGGTGGGCGCCTTTGAGGCGGTCCTACCAGAAGTGACGGGAACCGCCCATATCCTTGGCCGATCCGAGTTCTGGTTCGACCCCTCGGACTCCTTGGGAACCGGCTTCCTTCTCCGGTAGCCCCAACCCGGTCAAGAGCGGGGCTTGGCCACCAGCACGTCACAGTTGGCATGGTCCAGGGTCCTGGAGCTGGTCGAGCCAAGAAAAGTCGAGGCGATCCGACCCCTGCCCCGGGTCCCCACCACCAGGAGGTCGGCACCGGTCTGATTGCAGTAGTCGACCAGCTGGTCTGCCGGATAACCCTCGAGGTCGACACGCTTCACCGGTTGGTTCGAGGCGTCGAGCGTCTGGCTCACCGCCTTCCATACCGCCTCGCGCTGAGCCTCGGCGATGGCCGTGGTGTCGAGGGTCACCGCGTCAGCCAGGTACAGGATCGCCGGGGTCACGTCTGACACATAGACCACATGAAGTTCGGCGCCCCTCAGCCGGGCCTCGTCCAGGGCCCTCTCCAGGGCGATGCGGGCATGCTCGCTCCCGTCGACACCCACCACCACCAGGGGCTTGTTCGCCTCGCTCATGATTGGTCCTTTCTTCCAAGACCCGGTTGTACCTTATGTCGGTCGTATCTCCCAGGAGTTCGACAGGGTCCAAAGTCACCCGGGTTCGATCTCGGGCCCGGATGTCACCCTGGAGGGCTCGTCATTCGTCTGTCACAGGATGGATCAGGAGACATCCGCGGCCAATTCACCCGCCACCGCGGACCCGTCGCCGACAGCGACCAAAACCCCTCGCGAGGTGTGGTTCCTGGTGACGGTCGGCGCCATGATCGCTGCCCTCCTTCTCCTATCCCCCGCCGTGTTCGTGGTGCTCGGCTGGTTCACCGAGGCCTACAGGGACACTGCAGCCTCTTCGGAGGTCTCCCATCGGCTCCACGAGATCGTGTTCGGGGCCTTCTTCACCCTGGCTCTGGTTGGCGCGGCATCCCAGCTCGGAGGGAGGAGGAACCCCGCAGGGCTCATCCAGCTCACATTGGCATTGACCACTCTGGCGATCATCGTCGGTCTGACCGTTGGCCGGGACCCTGGACTGCTTCTCTATCTGATCCCGCTGGCAGGAGTGTGGGTCTTTCATGGCCCGGTACGCCCAATCATGGAAGGGCGTCGGGCTCATTGGTGGGCATTGACCCTCACCCTTCTGATCACACCCTCGATGGTCGACGAGATCGAGGGTCACGTGGCGAAGGCATTGAGTGCCGCCCAGAACCACACCACCCATTGGTCGGTGATGGCGACATTCTCGATGACCCTGTTGATGCTCGGCCTGGTGGCGACGTTCCCGATCCGGGGTCGTCGTCTCGTCATCTGGAGCCTCACCGCAGCTTCGATGACATACGGGATCGCTGCGCTCGCCTTTCCCTACGACGCCTCGTCGCACCGACCGGCTCACGCCATCGCCCTGATCCTGTGGGGCGTTGCCTGGACGCTCGGTCTGTGGTTCGAGCGCCGACGGTCCCCGTCAGTGGCGAGAAGGAGACTGATACGACTGTTGATCGCCGGACTGCTTGCACCGGTGGTCATGATCGGCAGCATCTTCGTGGCGGTCCTCGACGATCCACCGAATGTCCCGCATCGACCCGACCCCGACCGGCCTGACGTCGTCGCGGCCGAAGTCGATCGGGAGACCTGTCTCGGATGCCATGCCGGCGGCGCGGCCGGTGCCACTCAACCTCCTCATGAGCTGTCGAGGACCTGTTTTACCGACGTCGAGTCATGCTGGGGGGGCCGGGCCGACTGTGCCGGGTGCCATCGCGTCGACCCCGCCCTCGGAGGCCCCACCGAGCTGCTCCATGCCCTTCTTCCCCGAGGCTCGACCCGGCTGGCATCCGGGCCACCCACCGGCGGCGAAGCCCTCGACATGGAGACGGTAGAGATCTTGCGAAATCTCGGATCGGGGTCATGACGCTTCCGACAGCCAACCCGAGACAGTCGCGTTGGATGGCGACGATCGGGGTCCTCATCGTCTCGGTCTTGGCACTTGCCTCCTTGATCGCCGGTACACCCCGGACCGAGATCATCCTCCAGGGCCCGGCTGCGGTGGACCCCAACCTCTCCGACGAGCTCGCGCCGCTGATCCAGGTCTCGACGCAGGTGGTGATCCAACAAGCGCTCCATGTCTCGGGGATCGTGGTCTTCATCGGTCTGGCGATACTCCTGGTCCTCCGCAAGGGCACCTCGGACCGCGCCCCTCTTGGGGCTCTGACACTCGTGGCCTTCGGGACCAGCCTGTTCGCCCCGCTCTCCCACCTCCCGGCGGGTGACATAGTGGCCAGGGTCATCGGCTCGGTGACACCGGAGACCTTCCCCGGATACTGGGGGTCGCTGGCCGGTCTCGTCCTGCTCGGCTTCCTGGCGACCTTCCCCGACGGGCGATGGACTCCCTTCTGGACACGCCGAGCGCTGGTGGCGGTGGGGATCATCGGGATCGCCGGGGTGGCCTGGCCCTCCGGCCCCCTGTCCCCCCATAACTGGCCGGCCGAGCTCCAGGCGGTTTGGCTGATAGGGCTGCCGACTGTGTTTGTGGCAGCACAGCTCCTCCGGATGCGCCGTACCAGGATGAACCCGGCCGCTCGAAACGTGGTGCTGTCCCTGCTCACCGCCTTGGCCGCCTTCGTCTTGCTCTGGGTGACCCAGCCCGAGCTGACCCAGGGAGCCCTCGAGTTGGTGGTGGTGACCCCCCGCCTCAGGGCGGCCTACGCCCTCAACATCCTGGTGCTCCTCACCATCGCGGTGTTCTCATTCCCGGTGTCGGTCTCGTTCTCGATCGTCAGGTATCGCCTCTTCGATGTCGACCTGCTGATCAACCGGGCCATCGTCTACGGGGCTGCCACAAGTCTGGTCGGCTTGTCCTTTCTCGCCCTGGCCCTGGCCCTCTCCCTCGCCGTCAGCGGGCAGTTGGCCGGGGTGTTGGGCGTCGCCTTGGGCGCCCTGGTTGTCTTGGTCTTCCAGCCGCTGCGACACAGAGTTCAGCGTGCGGTGGACAGGAGGTTCTACCGGGAGCGATACGACGCCCGCCAGGTGATCGAGGTGTTCGCCAACGACATGACCCGACTCATCGACCCTGCGGAGCTCGAGGCGGGCTTGGTGGCCTCTGTTGAGAAGGCCCTTCGACCGGTCTCAGTCAGAATCCACCCCACCCCGGTTCCGGAGTCGATGGTCGCCATTCTCAATGGAGGGTCGGCGGTGGAGGTCCCCAAGGGCAACGGCGAGGACCCCACCGGCCCCTCGAACAAAGGGGGGAACATGGTGCTGGTCCCGCTCTACGCCGGTGGGCTGCTAACCGGTGTACTCGAGCTCGGAGAGCGGTCGTCGGGCTCCCGGTACTCGAGACTCGACCTGGATCTGCTCGACCGTTTGGCGAAGACGGCCGGCCCGGCCCTTCAACTAGCCCACGAGGTCGAGACCCGAGAGAGGAACGCCATTGCCCAACAGAGGGCGGCCAACGAGCTGGAATTGGCCCGGAAGATCCAACAGGGCCTCCTCCCCCATCATGTCCCCGACCTGGACGGCTGGATGTTCGAGGCGTACTACCGGCCGGCCAGGGAGGTCGGTGGCGACTTCTACGACTGGATCGACCTGCCAGATCGGCGTCTTGGGGTGGTGATCGGAGATGTCAGCGACAAGGGCATCCCGGCCGCCCTTGTGATGGCGACCTGCCGTGCCCTGTTGAGGTCGGCCGCTCTGGCCGGGTTGGCCCCCGGTGCTGTCCTTGCCGAGGTCAACGACCGTCTCCATCCCGATGTTCCCAGCGGGATGTTCGTGACCTGCCTCATCGCCTACCTCGAACCTGCGACCGGCGACTTCACCATGGCCAACGCCGGGCACAACCTCCCCTTCGCATCCGAAGGGGACACCACCGACGAGATAACGGTCAGGGGGATGCCCCTGGGGCTGATGGGGGGAATGGTCTACGAGCAGGTCGACGGTCGGGTCTCCGTTGGCGGCAGCCTCATCCTGACCAGCGACGGTCTCGCCGAATCGCACTCGGCGGGAGGCGAGATGTACGGGACCGGTCGCCTCCGTGAGTCTCTCGCCGGTAGAGACGAGGGCTACCTGGAATCCGCCCTCGACGCTCACCGTCGCTTCGTCGGCGCCGACTGGGAACAGGAGGACGACATGACCTTGGTGACCGTCAACCGGGGTGTCTCGGTGCGCAGCTGAGCCGACCTGACATCCGTGGCCCCATACTCATGGCTTAGTGACGCAACGACTCGCCCGAACACTGGTATTTGCCACCTCGGCCTCGGTGCTGGTGATCGAGATCCTGGCGGTCCGGCTGCTCGCTCCCTATCTGGGAGTCAGCCTCGAAGTCTTCACCGGTGTGATCGGGGTGATCCTCGCCGGTATCGCCTTCGGGGCCTGGCTTGGGGGCCGCGCCGCCGACCGCTCCGATCCCGGGAGACTGCTCGGGCCGGTGCTAGTAGCCGGTGGCCTGACCGCGTTGGTGTCACCTTTGATCGTCGACCTGGTCGGCCCCTCCGCCTCCACCGGCGCGTTCTCCATCGTGACCGTCGCCCTGTTCGGTTTCTTCGTGCCCGCCGCCCTGCTCTCGGCGGTCCCGCCCGTGGTAGTCAAGATCCGTCTCCGCAGTCTCGACCAGACCGGGACCGTGGTCGGCTCCTATTCGGCGATCGGGACCAGCGGAGCCATCTTCGGGACCTTCCTGACCGGGTTCTTTCTGATCGCCGCCTTCCCGACCCGACCCATCATCCTCGGCCTGGGAGGTCTTCTGACCCTTGGCGGGTGGATTCTGTGGTCCACCAGGTCGAGGTGGCAGGGTGTGGCGACCCTTGCTGCCCTGGCCACTCTGGGTGCGGTCCTGACGCTTATCGCCGGGCCATGTCAGTACGAGACCACCTATCACTGCGCCGTGATCGAAATCGACGAGAACCGACCCAGCGGCCGAACCTTGGTCCTCGACAGACTCAGCAACAGCTACGTCGACCTGACCGACCCCACCCATCTCGAGTTCAGATACATCAGGCTGATGGCCGACATTCTCGAGACTCGTTTCCCTTCGGGCCCCGTGGACACGGTCTCGATCGGTGGCGGTGGGTTCACCCTTCCCGGCTACCTGAACGCCACCCGGCCCGGGGGCCTCAATCTCGTGCTCGAGATCGACGCCGCCTTGCGGGGCATCGCCGAGGGGCATCTGGCGCTCAACGAGGACATCGAGGTGATCGTCGACGACGCCCGGATCTCGATGAGATCCGTCGCCGATGATTCGGCTTCAGTGGTCGTCGGCGATGCTTTCAGCGGGGCCTCGGTGCCCTGGCATCTGACCACCGTGGAATTCGCCCAGGAGATCAGACGGGTGCTGCGCCCGGATGGGATCTATGCCATGAACCTGATCGACCTGGGGGCTCTCAGGTTCGCCCGCTCCGCCGCCGCGGCACTGGACGCCGTCTTCGTGCACGTCGCGGTGTTCGCCCCACCGGCCTATTTCGACGGGACTCAAGGAGGCAACTTCGTCCTGGTCGCCTCTGAAACCTCCATCGACGTCTCGGGGATCGAGACGGTGATCCGGGGGCGGGGTGGCGTCGAGGAGGGTCTCGCCGGCGATGACCTGACCCACTGGATCGGGAACGGCATCGTCCTCCGCGACGACTACGCCCCCGTTGACCAGATCCTGGGTCGTTTCCGTGTTTCCGGGTAGCGCATGTTCACCGAGGCCTCTCCGGCCATCGGAGATAGTCCGAGTCTTTGGCGCCGCCACAGAGCTCCTCATCAACGAGATTCGCCATGTGGACGAGGAATAGGAGAGAGCCTCGCTGGCACCGATCCGCGACTTCATCGATGGCTCCGAGCGTTTGTCGAAGCTTCCCGGTGATTGGCCCGAGGGTGTCGACCGGTTTCTCACCCACCGGGAAGCTGAGATCTACTGGCTGCTGGCCACTGAGCATCCACGCGACATGTCCGCGGCGGAGCACAGATCCATGAGAGACCGCCGGAACCGGCTCCTCGAAGGAATCCCATATCTGGACGTACCCCTGATCGAGGTCCTCTAGTCACGGTCGCGGTGGGCGTTGACGGACTCGAACCGCCGACCCCTGCCTTGTAAGGGCAGTGCTCTAGCCAACTGAGCTAAACGCCCGGCACCCAATTCTATGGGAGCTCTGGCTCCGGGAGCCAGCCTGGACTAGACATGGCCTCCCTGAGAAAGGACCCAGCCCGATGGACTGGACACTCGAAGTGGTGATCCTCCCGGTGAGTGACATCGACCGCTCAATCGCCTTCTACCGCGACCAGGTCGGGTTCAACCTCGACCACAACACCAAAACCGAGCAGATGCACGTGGTCCAGCTCACCCCCAGGGGGTCGGGGTGCTCGATCGTGATCGGTGATCTGCCTGCCCAGCGGGAGATGACCCCCGGCTCGATCAAGGGACTGCAGCTGGTGGTACCCGATATCGAGGCCGCCCGACGGGAGCTGGCCGAGCGCGGGGTGGACGCCAGCGACATCGTCGTGTTCGACGAGCGCGACGGGGGGACCTTCTTTGGCTTCAGCGACCCTGATGGGAACACCTGGTCGGTGCAGCAGATCAAGGCCAGAGGCGAGAAACCCCTGATCCCACATGAGGCCCGGGGCCGATTCGGCGAAGCCTGAACCGGAGCCCAAGGGCTCGGGACACGCCCTGAGGGGTCGTGATCGACCGCAAAATTTGGGTCTATCTGCCCATTCATCCCGTTGTGGATAAGTGTCGATAGTGATATTGACAAATGCCAATCAGTGGCCAGCGCTGTTCCTACGCTGGCCGGTGCGTGTGAGGGTATGAGCAAGCGGTCAAACGAACGGGAAGTAAGCGACGAAGCCATCCGTCAATATCTGGATGGAATCGGCACGTACGACCTGCTCACAGCCGAAGACGAGGTCCGGCTGGCCAAGTCGATCGAGATCGGTCACAAGGCAGAGATCGCCCTCGAGAACGAGAAGGATCCGACCAAGCGCCGTCAGCTCGGGCAGTTGATCAGAGCCGGTGAGGAGGCCCGCCAGACCTTCATCCGCTCCAACCTGCGTCTAGTCGTGTCCATCGCCAAACGATACGGGCACGCCAAGCTCCCCTTCCTCGACCTGGTCCAGGAGGGCAATCTGGGGCTGATCAGGGCGGTTGAGAAGTTCGAGTACCGCAAGGGCTTCAAGTTCTCCACCTACGCCACGTGGTGGATCCGTCAGGCCATCACCAGGGCCATCGCCGACAAGTCGCGGACCATCCGAGTCCCGGTCCACATGATGGACACCATCACCCAGATGCAGACCGCCGAGACCAACCTGACCAAACGGGCCGGTCGCAAACCCAGTGACGAGGAGTTGGCAAAGGAGTCCGGCCTGACCATCGAGAAGATCCGAGAGGCCCGCAAGGTCGCACCGGAGCCGGTCTCGATATTCGAGCCGGTCGGAGATGACAATGCCATGCTCGGCGACTTCATCGAGGACCTCGACGCCACCGCTCCGTTCGAGATGATCGCCTCCAAGCTCAACATCGAGAATCTCCGCTTCGTCCTAGACCGTCTCACCGAGCGGGAGCGGACCATCATCGAGATGCGCTATGGCCTAGGTGACCGCGAGCCGGCAACCCTCGACGAGGTGGGACGGCATTTCAACGTGACCCGGGAGCGCATCCGCCAGATCGAGGCCAAGGCACTCGCCAAGATGCGTCACCCGTCGACTCCCGGAGGTCTCCGGGAGCTGGCCGTCGGCTAAGCCGAGACCAACTCCAGGAGCGCCCCCCGATCCGCCTCAACAGGGATATGGGCTTCAGCGTGCCTGGGTCGGCCACGGCCCCGCCGACGGTGATAGGGCTGGCCATCCCAGAAGATGACCCCGCCCCAGACACCCCACTCCAGGTTCTCCTCGAGGGCCAGCCGAAGACACGCCGATCGCACCGGGCATTGACCGCAGATGTGCTGGGCCTGCGCCAGGTCAGACGGTCGCTCGGAGAAGAAGAGCTCGTGGCTCCCCTCCTCCTTACATCGACCTCTCTCTTGTAACTCGTTCATCAGATGATTCATGTCGAAACCTCGTTCTTCCGGGTGGCAGACAGCCAACAAAAATGCCGCCGGGTGACTCCGGCGGCCTCTATACGGAGAGTTGTGACGTCACATCACGTGACGAGAGGCCGCCGCCGGAGCTGATCCTGCCCCGCGCCCATCGCGGTCAGGGCGCAGCGGCAGAATTTCCCCATGGGGTTCGGGCCGGTAATGCGGAGCCTGTTCACAACGACGTACCTCTTTCGACCGGAGCATCATCGCCACTCCAGGGCGAGTCGTCAAGGCAATTAGGCAATCCCCGTGGGTCCCAAGTCGCTCGCCGATCGAAGAGCGTAGAGTCGCCCCCGTGTTCAGATTCATCTACAGGTTGTTCAAGTACGCCTTGATCGCAGCGTTGGGCACCGCAGCCGCGGCCAAACTTCTCCTCCAATCGAATGCGGGCCCTGAGACCGAGGAGATCGACATGGTCTCCATCTTCGGCAGCACCGAGTTGGTCTCGACCGCCGAGCCTTTCTATGGGGGCCGGGTCCTCAACATGTTTGCCGGAACCGTCATCGACCTGCGTCGAGCCACCCTGGCTCCGACCGGGGCACAACTCGACCTGAATGTGGTGTTCGGGGGGGTGAGCCTGGTGGTCCCCGAAGGCTGGCGGATCCGATTCGACGTCAAGACCGTCATGGGTGGGGTATCCGACAACACCAGGACCACCGCCGATCCCGACGTGCCCACGGTGACTGTCACCGGATTCGCCGTCTTCGGGGGAATCGATGCGAGGACCAGGCCCAGCGTCGAGGCGGTCTCATGAAGACCAGGATCGAAGCCACTCGGCTGATCCCGGGCCGTGGGGAGGCGATCGACGACGCAGTCGTGGTCCTCGACGACGCCAAGATCGAATACGCCGGGCCGTCGGCGAGCGCCCCCGAGACGGCCGGAGCCGAGATCGTCTCGACCGACACGGTCATGCCGGGGATGTGGGAATGCCATGGCCACTTCTTCGGGACCTACACGCTCTCCCTCGAAGAGATCCACTCGACCCGCCCTCAGCTAGGGGCGATGAGATCGACTGCCGACGCCGGGAGGGCGCTAGACGCCGGCTTTACCTCGGTGCGGGAGGTGGGCGGGTTTGGGGTGTTCCTCGCCCAGGCGATCGCCGAGGGCCAGGTGACAGGTCCCAACATATACGCCAGCGGCGGTGCCCTCTCGATGACGGCAGGACATGGAGACTTCCATGCCATGGACCTGGAGGCGGCGCGTGAGGCCATGAGGCGCTACACCGGTGAGGACGACATCGTCGATGGGCCCGACCAGGCCCGGGCGGGTGTCCGGCGGATGCTCCGGCTCGGTGCCCGGGTCATCAAGATCCACGCCTCGGGCGGGGTCATGAGCCAGATCGACGACCCTCATCTCCCCCAGTTCTCAAAACCCGAGCTCGACGCCATCGTCGACGAGGCGACCCGGATGGAACGGGTGGTGGCCGCCCACTGCCATGGGAAGCGAGGGATCATGGCGGCGGTGGAAGCCGGGGTGCGGACCATCGAGCACGCACCTACATGGATGAGGAGGCGGCCGACGCCATGAGGGAACGTGACGTCATCCTGGTTCCCACCCGGTTCATCGTCGATCATCTGACCCGGGAAGGCGAAAAGCACGGAATGCCGGACTACGCCAGGAAGAAGATGGAGGCGACGGCGGAACACCACGCCGACGGGATCAGCCTCGCCATCGAGAAAGGCGTGAGAGTGGCGGCAGGTACCGACATCTGGAGCACCGGTCTCTGGGGGAGCAACGGCCGGGAGCTGGGTTTGCTGGTGGAGTGCGGTCTCTCACCGCTCCAAGCCATCGAGGCGGCCACCGCCAACGGGCCCGACACACTCGGCCCACAGGCCCCCAACTCCGGCCAGCTCGTCGCCGGAATGGACGCCGACGTCCTCTGCGTCGGCGGCGACCCCTCGACCGATGTCTCGGTGCTGGCCGACCCGGCCAACGTGACCCAGGTCTACAAGGGCGGGGTCAGAGTCAAAGGCTGAGTGCCAGCCACCGGATCGTTCTGTGCGGATTCGCGCGAACCCCTCCGTCACAGATCCGCACAGAAAGCAGGGGAGGGCCGTTCTGTGCGGATTCGCGCGAACCCCTCCGTCACAGATCCGCACAGAAAGCAGG
>JBBDML010000032.1:0-57755 GCA_040878345.1 Acidimicrobiia bacterium
AGGTATGGAGTGGGAGAGACTCTCCGAGGATCAACTGGATCAGGTGATTGTCAGGAGCGAATCCGAGATCGCTGCCTGGCGGGCGGTGGAGATGGCCGCCATCAGGGAGAAGCGGTCGCGCAAGTCTCACACCGCCGATGGCTACCGGTCGATCGTCGACTGGGTGGCCGCCCGGGCGGACGTTTCACACCAGACCGCACGGAGTATCTGCTGGACCGCCACCCGGCTGTCCGATGCCCCAGAGGTGGCGGAGCTGCTCGAGTCGGGTGGTGTCACCTTCGACCGGGCAGAGCAGCTCGCCCGCCTGCCGGAACCTCAACGGCAGGACCATGAGGGCTATGACATCGCCCAACTGAGACGCAAGGTTGCCCACCACCGAAGGCTCACACGTAGGCGGGAGCGTCATAGGGCCAACGGCTACCTCAACTTCCAACCCTCCCTCGACGACACCACCACCCACATCTGGGGGGAGCTGGCCGGTCTCGACTCACGGATCGTGGAGAAGGCCGTCGATCAGAGGGCCGACGAGATCATCATCGATCAGACCCGATTGGGTGTGGCCGAACGGCGCGCCCTCGCCCTGGTAGCCATCTGCCAAGACTCCCTTTACGCCACGGAGACCCCCCATACCTCACCACCAGTCGACGTGGCGGTGATGGTCGACGTCCGCGATGGCGACGCCACCAATGGCGAGACCGGAGTCTCCGTTCTGGCAGGACCGCGGCTAGGGCCTGGAGCCTTCGAAGCCGTGATGTGCAATGGCATCGTCGAGGTGATCGGGTTTGGCGATGGCGGAAAGCCTCTCGACTTGGGCCGCCACTCACGCACCGTTCCTCGCAAGCTCCGTCGCTTTGTCCTCCATCGCGACATGGGATGCACGGTCGAAGGCTGCAGCTCGAGGTACCGACTCGAGATCCACCACACGCCGCCATGGTCGAAAGGCGGCCAGACCAATGCCGAAGACCTGGTCACCCTGTGCTGGTACCACCATCAGATAGCAGTCCACCGTGAAGGTCTCGAGATCATCCGAGACGGCAGCTCCCGGGTCAGGTTGAAGCGACCTAGATAGGGGTGGCCTTCCCCACACCCCGGCCCCCCGACGCCAACCCACGCTCCCGGTATCCTCCAGGCATGCGAGCCCTCAAGGCCGGTGGCGGGTTCCCTGCGATCTTCTACATGTTTCGCCAGGCGCGCAGGGTGGGGGGCTACCGGGCCCTGTACCGGGCGATGCGGAGCAAGAACGCCTGCAAGACCTGCGCCCTGGGGATGGGAGGCCAGCTGGGAGGGATGGTCAACGAGGCGGGCCACTTCCCAGAGGTCTGCAAGAAGTCGATCCAGGCGATGGCCGCCGACATGGCAGGCGCCGTCGGCGACGAGTTCTTCACCGCCTTCGACTTCCAACGGATGACAACCCTCACCCCCCGTGAGCTGGAGGCCATGGGCCGAATCACCAGGCCCCTCTACGCCGGCCCCCTCGACACCCGGTATCGGCCGATCCAATGGGACGAGGCCATTACTCGGATCACCAGGAAACTGGGAGCAATCGATCCCACCCAGGCCTTCTTCTACATGAGCGGCCGCTCCTCCAACGAGGCGGCCTTCCTCCTCCAGGTGCTGGCCCGGGTCTACGGGACCAACAACGTCAACAACTGCTCCTACTACTGCCATCAGGCATCCGGTGTCGGTCTAACCCAGGTGACCGGGTCTGGGACCGCCACCGTCGTCCTCGAGGACCTGGAGAGCCTGGGCCGCGGAGACGTTCTCTTCCTCATCGGGGCCAACCCCGCCTCCAACCATCCCCGGCTCATGACCACCATCCACGGGCTCAAGCGCCGGGGAGGCAAGGTGGTGGTGATCAACCCGCTGCGGGAGACCGGGCTGGTCAGGTTCAAGATCCCCTCCAAACCCTCGAGCCTGCTCTTCGGGACCCGCATCGCCGACGAGTACCTCCAGCCCCACATCGGGGGTGACATCGCCCTGCTCACCGGGATCGCCAAGCGCGTCATCGAGAACGGGGCCGTCGACCAGACTTTCGTCAATGACCACGCCGACGGCTGGGAAGCCTTCAGGGCAAAGGTGGAGGGCACCACCTGGGACACCGTCGTCGGGGCCACCGGTATCGATCGGGAGACGATCAGCCGGGTCGGCGACCTCTACTCCTCGGCCGGGAGCGCGGTCTTCGCCTGGGCCATGGGGATCACCCACCACACCCATGGGGTGGAGAACGTGGAGGCCATCGCCAACCTGGCCATGACCCGTGGCATGCTGGGCCGCCCCGGCGCCGGTCTGCTGCCGATCCGGGGTCACAGCAACGTCCAGGGAATCGGGTCGGTGGGGGTCAGCCCAAGACTGAAGAAGTCAATCTTGGAGCATCTCGAGAGCGAGCTGGGGGTCACCGATCCTGGCGACCAGGGCCTCGACACCATGGGCTGCATCATCGGATCCGCAGCAGGACTGCTTAAAGTCGGGGTCTGTCTGGGAGGCAACCTCTACGGCTCCAACCCCGACGCCGGCTTCGCCGCCACCGCCCTCCGAAGCCTCGATCTGGTGGTCTACATGTCGACCAGCCTCAACACCGGTCATGCCGTCGGACGGGGCAAGGAGACCATCGTCCTCCCGGTCCTGGCTCGCGACGAGGAACCCCAGGCCACCACTCAGGAGTCGATGTTCAACTATGTCCGTCTCTCCGACGGCGGCCCGCCGCGTCACGAAGGGCCACGGAGTGAGGTGGCGGTGATCGCCGAGCTCGGAGAGACACTCGACACCCGCAGGATCCTCGACTGGAAGGCGATGCGCGACCACGGGAACATCCGGGCGGCGATCTCCAAGGTCATCCCCGGGTTCGAGGCCATCGGCGACATCGGCGAGACCAAGAAGGAGTTCCAGATCACCGGCCGGACCTTTCACCAGCCACGGTTCGCCACCGACACCGGCCGGGCCAAATTCCACGCCATCGACCTGCCACCGCTCCGGGGGGGAAACGGCCACCTCCGACTCATGACCATCCGATCCGAGGGCCAGTTCAACACGGTGGTCTATGAGGACGAGGACCTGTACCGCGGCCAGGACCGACGGGACGTGATCATGATGAACCGCTCCGACATCCATCGCCTCGGTCTCACCGTCGACCAACCGGTCATGGTCAAGGGTGAGGCAGGCAAGATGAACGGGATCCTGGTCCGTCAGATCGACATTCCCCCCGGCAACTGTGTGATGTACTACCCCGAGGCCAACGTCCTCCTCGCCCGCTCCGTCGACCCCGATTCGCTGACCCCGGCGTTCAAGGGTGGCGTGGTTTCGATCATCGCCCCGACGGTGGCGGTCCCGGTCAGCCAGGCTCCGACTCATCTGGAGCAGACATGAGCTGAACCGAGTCGTCTGACACCACGCCGGCGCCTCTCCGCTCCAGGTAGGTGACCAGAGGCGTAGGCAGCACGGCAGTCCGGCTCCCCCAGTCATAGACGACGGCGGTCCCCGCCAGGCGGTCGTGCCAGGCGCGTCGCTCCCGACCGAAGACGATCCCGAACAACCCCAGCCCGAGGATGAGGCTGAGCGGCAGGGTCAGGGCCCGGATCAAGGACTCCTTCCTGTGCAGACCGGGGTTGCCGTCGGCAGTCACCACCCTGAGCCCGAGAAGAGCCTTACCCACGGTTTTCCCGACCACGGCGGTGCCTAGAACGATGTAGAGGAAACCCCACACACCCAGCATGACCCCGTAGAAGAGACTCCCCCGCTGCGCGAGCTCGAACTCGGGCCGGAACAGATGGATGAGGAACTCGACGCCCCCGACCATCAGCGCGAAGCTGGCGGTGATCACCAGGCCGTCGACGACGGTCGCCAGAAGCCGGGTCAAGGGGCCCGCATAGCGGCCGGTCATCACTCCCGGCTCATCCTCGCCATGTCTGTCGACCCAGCTCAGCAGGTGACCCGGGCCCTCAGGGAACCCGGTTACGTCACGGCCCAACAGACGGTTGAGCCCGCGAAACATGATGTGGTCGAGCCCGACCAGAGGCCGGCGTGCCAGGTCGAGGGCGCTTCCCGTCAGATGACCGGTGCTCTGTGCCACGATCTCGGGGAGACCGGCCCGATCCACGACCGCCCTGACATCGACCCGGTCGACCAAGGCGTCGACATTGGCCCGGCTCAACAAGGCATCGACGTCGACACGATCGAGGAGCTGATTGACATCCACCCGATCCAGCAGCAGGTTCACGTCCACCCGGTCGAGCAGATGATCGACGTCGACCCGATCCAGCAGTGCGTTGACGTCCACCCTGTCGAGGAGCTGGTCGACGTCGACGTGGTCCAGCACCTGATTGGGGTCGACGACCTTCAGAACCCGCTCACTCGCCCCACCGGCGATCCGGCTCAGGAACCCCCTCTCGCCCTTCTCCGAACGCGCCATGTCAAGGAACCCCTGCCCCGGTCACCGCCCCGCTGCTCGCCGAGCCCACCAGTTGGGCGTATTTGGCCAAGGCACCTCCCGGGTACCTCGGAGGATGGGGGCTCCACTCCGAGCGTCGGTGTTCCAGGGTGTCGTCGTCGACCAGGAGCTCGATCCGCCGGCCGGGGATATCGACCCTGATGGTGTCGCCCGCGGCGACCAGACCGATGACGCCGCCCGCCTCCGACTCAGGGGCGACATGCCCGATGCATAGACCAGTGGTCCCCCCGGAGAAGCGGCCATCGGTGATGAGCAGGACCTCCTTGCCCAACCCGGCTCCCTTGATCCCTGCGGTGATCTGGAGCATCTCCCGCATACCTGGGCCGCCCTTGGGGCCCTCGGTACGGATCACCACCACGTCACCTGGATGGATCTGATGAGCGAACAGGGCCTCCAGGGCGGCCTGCTCGCCGTCGAAGACACGGGCTGGGCCGGTGAAGACCTCGAAGTCGATCCCGGCCACCTTGACCACACATCCTTCGCTGGCCAGGTTCCCGGTGAGGATGGCGATCCCACCCTCGGGGGCCAGGGGCGATGCCGGGCTGGCGATGACGGCTTGGTCATCTGGCAGGTCGACGCCCGCCAGGTTCTCGGCCATCGTCTTCCCGGTGACGGTGAGAGCGTCACCCCTCAGCAGCCCCTCATCCAGCAATGCCCGGAGCACCACCGGCACCCCACCGATGCGATCCAGGTCGACCATGTGGAACCGCCCGAACGGCTTGAGGTCCCCGAGATGTGGGGTGCGCCGTGAGATCCGGTCGAAATCGTTGAGGTCGAGGTCGACGCCCGCCTCGTTGGCGATGGCGAGGAGATGGAGCACGGCGTTGGTAGAGCCCCCCAGGGCCATGACAGTGGTGATTGCGTTCTCGAATGCGGGTCTGGTCATGATCTGGCGGGGGGTGATTCCCTCATCGAGGAGCGACATCACCATCTCCCCGCTCTGACGGGCGTAGTCCCTGAGCCTGGGATCGACGGCAGGCACCGAGGCAGACCCGGGCAGGGACATCCCGATTGCCTCACCGACCGATGCCATGGTGTTGGCGGTGAACATCCCGGCACAGGAACCGGCGCCGGGGCATGCCGAGCGCTCGATCGCCAGCAGCTCCTCAGGCGTGATCCGCCCCTCCGACTCGGCGCCGATGCCCTCGAAGACGTCGACGATCGAGATGTCACGACCCTGGTATTGGCCGGGCAGCGACGAGCCTCCGTAGAGGAACACCGCGGGCAGGTCGAGCCGAGCCGCCGCCATCAGCATCCCGGGGAGTGACTTGTCGCATCCGGCGATGGCGACCAAAGCGTCGAACCGCTCGGCGTGCATCACCAGCTCCACTGAGTCAGCGATCACCTCACGGGACACCAGTGAGGCCCTCATCCCCTCATGACCCATGGAGATCCCGTCACTCACGGCGATGGTGGAGAACACCAGGCCAACGCCACCCGCGACGGCGACGCCCTGCTTGGCGTGCAGGGAGAGCTCGAGACCGGTCAGGTTGCAAGGGGTGACCTCGTTACCCGCCGACACCACACCCACCTGGGACTTGGCGAAGTCGTCTTCGGTGAGCCCCACCGCCCGGAGCATGGCCCGAGCCCCCGCTTTGGCCGCTCCTTCCGTGACGTCCTGTGATCTCAGTTTGACCGACATGGGCAGATGGTACGGCCAGGGTTTGCCACCCAGGGCGCAAAGGTCGCACAATCCGGCGATGGCGACCATCTACTACGACCAGGACTGCGACCTCGAGATCATCCAGAAGCGCAAGGTCGCAGTCATCGGATACGGGAGTCAGGGTCATGCCCACTCCCTCAATCTCCACGAATCGGGGGTCGAGGTGGTCGTGGGGCTCCGGGCGGGATCGGCCAGCCGGGATGAGGCCGTTGGCCAGGGGCTCGACGTTATGACTCCCGGCGAGGCCACCGACTGGGCCGACGTGGTGATGATGCTGGTCCCCGACCAGGTCGCCGGGGCCGCATACGCCGAGCAGGTCCATCCCAACCTCTCCGAGGGAGACACCCTGTTGTTCGCCCACGGGTTCAACATCCATTTCGGTGTCATCGACCCCCCGGAGGGAATCGACGTCGCCATGGTGGCTCCCAAAGGTCCGGGCCACCTGGTCCGACGCACCTACCAACAGGGTTCGGGTGTGCCGTGCCTCCTCGCCGTGCACCGCGACCATTCGGGTGGGGCCAGGGACCTGGCGCTCTCCTACGCCTCGGCCATCGGCGGGGGGCGGGCCGGGATCCTGGAGACCACCTTCAGGGAGGAGACCGAGACCGACCTGTTCGGGGAGCAGGTGATCCTGTGTGGCGGAGTCGCCGAGCTGATCAAGGCATCATTCGAGACCCTGGTCGAGGCCGGGTACCAGCCGGAGTCGGCCTACTTCGAGACCCTTCACGAGCTGAAGTTGATCGTCGACCTCCTCTACGAGGGAGGTCTCTCCTGGATGCGCTACTCGGTGTCCGACACTGCCGAGTACGGGGATTACACCAGGGGAAAGCGGATCGTCACGGATGAGACCCGGGCCACCATGAGACAGGTCCTGGGCGAGATCCAGTCTGGCGCTTTCGCCAACGAGTGGCTGGCCCAGGCGCGCGAGGGTGCGCCGTTCCTCCTCGAACAGCGGAAGGCAAACCGAGCCCACCAGATCGAGCAGGTCGGCTCTGAGCTGCGGAAGCTGATGCCCTTCATGGAGCCCAAGACCGCCCCTTGACTCATTCTGTGCGGATTCGCGCGAACCCCTCCGTCACAAATCCGCACAGAAAGGGGGCTCACTTCATTCTGTGCGGATTCGCGCGAACCCTTCCGTCACAGATCCGCACAGAAGGGAGGCTTGACACCCGGCCCCTCGGCCGTCCATACTGAACAGCCGTACAATGAGGAACTCAACCGCCGCCCACGAAGTAATTCTCCTTATCGAGTAGCGCGCGCAGAATTCTGCGTGCGCTCGACCCTCCACCCGGAGGGTTTTTTGTTTCCCATATATGAGCCAACCAACCAACTTCACCGGGTCCGACTCCCTGATGCGCAGCCTCGAGAACGAGGGTGTGGAGATCATCTTCGGGGTTCCCGGTGGTGCAATCCTCCCCGCCTACGACCCGCTGCTCGACAGCCCGATCCGCCATGTCCTGGCGCGACACGAGCAGGGCGCGGGTCACATGGCAGAGGGCTACGCGATGGCGACCGGCAGGGTGGGTGTGGCAATGGCCACCTCCGGGCCAGGGGCAACCAACCTGATCACACCCCTCCAGAATGCCAAAATGGACTCCACCCCGCTGGTCGCCATCACGGGCCAGGTGAGCACCGCTGCCATCGGCAGTGACGCCTTCCAGGAGGCGTACACCACCGGCCTTGCCATGCATTGCACCAAGCACTCGTACCTGGTGATGGACGCCGACGAGATCCCCGATGCCATCCACGAGGCCTTCCACCTGGCTTCAACCGGACGCCCGGGACCGGTCTTGGTGGATATACCCAAGGACGTGCTCAACGCCCCTACTTCCTGGCACCCTCCCGGCCCGATCGGGCTCCCCGGTTATCGGCCGACCACCCATGGGCATCCCGGTCAGGTCAAGGCCGCGGTGGAGTTGATCGAGACTTCGGAGCGCCCGGTTCTCTACGCGGGTGGCGGGGTGATTCGGGCCGGCGCCACCGCCGAGCTGGTCGGCCTGGCCGAGATCGCCAACGTGCCGGTGGTCACGACGCTGATGGGCCGGGGAGCGATCCCCGACAACCACCGTCTGGCACTGGGGATGCCGGGCATGCATGGTGTGTACACCGCCACCACCGCCATCCAGAAGTCGGACCTACTGATCGCGGTCGGGGTCCGGTTCGACGACAGGGTCACCGGGGACATCGACGCTTTCGCCCCTCACGCCCGGGTCATCCACATCGACGTCGATCCCGCCGAGATCGGCAAGGTGAGACGTGCCGAGGTTCCCATCGTTGGCGACGCCCGCTTCGTGCTCAAGGCCCTCGTCGATCGCCTCGCCACCGCACGCCAGGCCCACCCGGCCCCGGCTCGCCAGGAGTGGTTCGCCCAACTCGCCGCCTGGCAACAGTCCCATCCCCTCCGTTATCACCAGGAGCCCGACGGACCGGTGAAGGCCCAGTACTTCATCGAGAGACTCCACGCCATCACCGGGGGGGACGCCATCATCACCGCCGGTGTCGGTCAGCATCAGATGTGGGCCTCACAGTTTTGGGGCTTCGAACGACCCGGCACCTGGATCAACTCAGGCGGTCTGGGGACCATGGGGTTCGCAATCCCCGCCGCGGTCGGGGCCAAGGCGGGAAAGCCCGGCCAGTTGGTCTATGCCCTCGACGGTGACGGCTGCTTCCAGATGACGGCCCAGGAGTTGATCACCGCCACCACCGAGAGCATCCCGATCAAGGTCGCGGTGTTCAACAACGGCGGATACGGGATGGTCAAGCAATGGCAGACCCTGTTCTACCGGGGTCGGGTATCGGCCAGCGACCTCGGGACCCAGGTCCCCGACTACCCACGCCTGGCCGAGGCGATGGGCTGTGTCGGGTTGCGGGTCACCCACCCCGACGAGGTCGACATCGCCATCGAGAAGTCCCTCGCAATCGAGGACCGCCCGGTTGTGGTGGAGGTGGTTTGCGACCCCGACGAGATGTGCTTCCCGATGGTCCCTGCCGGTGGGTCCAACGACCACATCGTGATGGGGCCCGAGGATCTCTGATGAACCAGCACACGCTGTCGGTGATCGTCGAGGACAAGCCCGGGGTGCTGGCTCGTGTGTCAGCGATGTTCTCCAACCGGGCCTTCAACATCCACTCCCTGGCGGTCGGGCCCACCCACGTCGACGGCCGGTCCCACATCACCTTGGTGGTCGACGCCCCCGAGCTGGAACAGCTCAAGAAGCAGCTCCACAAGCTGGTCAATGTGATCAAGGTCCAGGAGCTGGAGCCCTCTGAGACTCTCGAGAGTGAAGTCATGATCGCCCGGGTTTCCTGCGAGTCGGATAACCGGAGTGAGATCTCCGACATCGCCGCATCGTTTGGGGCCCGAGTGATCGACATGGGGGCCTCGACCATCACCTTCGACGTCTCGGGAACACCCCAACACCTGGCCGCCTTCCTCGAGCAGGTGAGGCCATATGGGATCGTCGACCTGGTCAAGTCGGGACGGGTGGCGATGGGGCGCCAGTCGGAGATGTCGCCGACCACGGCCCAGGGAGCCGACCGCTGATGTCACGGTCGCTCCTTCTCATCACCGGGCCGCTCGGGCGACTCATCTAGCCGGGCGGCACCAGCTCACAGCCACCCGGCCGACCAGCTTCCATCCTCGATCAGGAGACCACGATGACCACCAAACCCAAAGACAAAGTACAAATCTTCGATACCACCCTCAGAGACGGCGAACAGGCGCCGGGGATCGCCCTCGACCCGGACCAGAAGGTGGAGATCGCCCATCAGCTCGCCCGTCTCGGAGTCGACGTCATCGAGGCCGGTTTCCCGGTCTCCTCCCCCGGTGACTTCGAAGCGGTTCGGCGGATCGCCACCGAGGTCGAGGGCCCGGTGATCGCCGCCCTGGCCCGGGCCGACGAGGAAGACATCGACCGGGCCTGGCAGGCGCTCCAATACGCCGACCGGTCCAGGATCCACATCTTCCTCGCCACCTCACCGATCCACATGGAGCACAAGCTGCGAATGAGCTCCGAGGAGGTGCTCACAACGGTGAAGCGGAGTGTGGCCCGCGCCGCGGAGCACACCACCGTCGAGTACTCGCCCGAGGACGCCACCCGGTCCGACCCCGACTTCGTGATCGCTGTCTGTCTGGCGGCGGTGGAGGCCGGCGCCACCACCATCAACATCCCCGACACCGTGGGTTACGCCACCCCAAACGAGTACGGCAAGCTGATCGACCAGGTGGTGGCCCAAGTCAAGGCCGGGCGCGACGAGGTGATGATCTCGACCCACTGTCACAACGACCTCGGGCTGGCGGTGGCCAACTCACTGGCTGCGGTCCATGCCGGGGCCCGACAAGTGGAGGGGGCGATCAACGGAATCGGGGAGCGTGCCGGGAACACCTCCACCGAGGAGATCATCATGGCACTCAAGGTGCGCCAGGACGTGTTCGGAGTGGAGATGGGCGTGGTCACCGAGGAGATCTACGAGTGCTCGAGGCTGGTCTCGGAGCGGACCGGATACCCGGTCCAATTCAACAAGGCGGTGGTCGGTCGCAACGCCTTCGCCCACGAATCAGGGATCCATCAGCACGGCGTCCTCCGCCATCGGGAGACCTACGAGATCATGGACCCGACCTCGGTGGGGTTCGCCGGCTCCTCATTGGTGATGGGCAAGCACTCGGGTCGGGCCGCCTTGAGGCATGCCCTCGATCGGCTCGGTGTCGAGCTGAGGAACGGCGCCTTCGACGAGGCCTTCATGCGGATGAAGCGGGTGGCCGACCGGTCGGGTGAGGTCTCCGATGGCCAATTGAGAGCCATCGTCGATGAGGTGCTGGCCGGCGTCGAGATACTCGATGACATGACCGACGCCTTCAGGTGACCTCGCACTCCATCTGCGTGGTGCCCGGCGACGGGACCGGCCCTGAGGTCGTCGCCGAGGCGATGAAGGTGCTCGAGGCGGTCTCGGCCAACTTCGGGTTCAAGATACGGCCCGAGTACCTCGATCTGGGAGGTGGGCGCTATCTACGCACCGGCGAGACCCTCACCACTGAGGATCTGGCGACGTTGAAGGCCTCGGATGCCATCCTTTTCGGGGCGGTCGGCCATCCTGAGGTGAAGCCAGGGATTCTCGAGCAGCAGATCTTGCTCAGATTGAGACGAGAGCTCGACCAATACATCAATCTGAGACCGGTGAAGCTCCATCCCGGGGTTCAAAGCCCGCTAGCCGACGCCAAGCCCGAGGATGTCGACTTCGTGGTGGTCCGGGAGAACACCGAGGGCCTCTACGCCGGGAAGGGGAGCTTCACCGCCAAGGGCACACCGAATGAGACGGCTGTCCAAGAATCGTTCAACACCCGGTTCGCCGTCGAGCGTTGTGTCCGGTTCGCCTTCGAGCTGGCGATCAGACGACCCGAGCGCCACCTCACCTTGTGTGGCAAGACCAACGTCCTCACCTATGCATGGGACCTATGGGCGCGGGTGTTCGAGGAGGTGTCCACGAGCTTCCCCGACGTGACCACGGCCTACGCCCATGTCGACGCGGCATGCCTCTGGATGGTCGAGGACCCGGGGCGGTTCGATGTCATCGTCACCGACAACATGTTCGGTGACATCCTCACCGACCTGGGCGCCGCCATTCAAGGCGGGATGGGGATCGCCTCGGGGGCCAACCTGAACCCCGAGGGTGTCTCGATGTTCGAGCCCATCGGTGGCACCGCCCCCGGATTCGAGGGCACGGGGAGGATCAACCCGCTGGCCGCCATCGGCGCCGCCGCCATGATGCTGAACCAGATAGGTGAGACCGGGGCCGGGTCTGTGATCGAAGATGCGGTGGGCAGGGTCGCCGGGGAGCTTCCCTCCCTGCGTGCCGGTCAGATGGGGCTTACCACTAGCCAGGTCGGTGATCGCGTGTCGGAATTGGCCTCGTGATGCCTGGACAGACCCTCTTCGAGAAGACATGGGACCGCCATGCGGTCACCGGAGACGACCCCTGTCTCCTCTTCGTCGACCTTCACCTGATCCATGAGGTCACCAGCCCACAGGCCTTCTCCGGGCTGGCTCACGCCGGTCGCAATGTCCGGAGACCCGATCTGACTGTTGCCACCCTCGATCACGCCATCCCCACCACCGGGCGCAGCCTCGGCATCCGAGACCCCCGGTCGCGCCTCCAGGTCGAGACGCTTCGACACAACTGCGCCACCCATGGGATAACCCTCTTCGACATCGACGACCCCCGTCAGGGGATCGTCCACGTGGTGGGTCCGGAACAAGGCCTCACCCAGCCCGGGATGGTGATCGTCTGCGGGGACAGTCACACCTCGACCCATGGGGCGTTTGGGGCCCTCGCCTTCGGGATCGGCACCACCGAGTTGGAGCATGTCCTGGCCACTCAGACCATCTGGCAGAAGCGGCCGCTCACGATGGCCATCGAGGTGGATGGCGACCTGCCCAGAGGGGTCGCCGCCAAAGACCTGATCCTGGGAATCCTGGCCACGATCGGGGTCCGTGGCGGTCAGGGCCATGTGATCGAGTACCGGGGGTCGGCGATCAGGGGGCTGACCATGGAGGAGCGGATGACGGTGTGCAACATGTCGATCGAGGGCGGGGCACGGGCCGGGATGATCTCCCCAGACGACACCACTTTCGCCTATATCGAAGGCCGACCCTACGCCCCCACCGGAGCGGCTTGGGAGCGCGCCCTGGACGACTGGCGAGACCTGGCCACCGAGTCTGATGCGGCATTCGCCGCCACCCGCCACGTTGCCGCCTCGACCCTGGTCCCACATGTCAGCTGGGGGATCAACCCGGGGCAGACCATCCCGGTGACGGGCTCGGTTCCCTCCCCCGACATGTTCGAGGACGAAGCCGAGAGGGACACGGCGGCACGTGCCCTCGAGTACATGGGGCTCCGCCCGGGCACCCCGATCACCGAGATCCCCGTCGAGCACGTCTTCCTCGGCTCCTGCACCAACGGGCGGATAAGTGATCTCCGTGAGGCAGCCCGGGTTGTCGCCGGGAGGAGGGTGAGCGACAGTGTGAGTGCGGTGGTAGTTCCGGGCTCGATGCAGGTCAAGGCCCAGGCAGAGAACGAAGGGCTCGACCGGGTGTTCATCGACGCCGGGTTCTCGTGGCGGGATGCTGGTTGCTCGAGCTGCCTGGCGATGAATCCGGACGTGATCCCCTACGGGGAACGGTGCGCCTCGACCTCGAACCGCAACTACGAAGGTCGCCAGGGCCGGGGGGCACGAACCCATCTTGTGAGCCCGGCAATGGCGGCTGCCGCCGCCATCACCGGCCACTTCGTCGATGTCAGGGACTGGGAATGAAGCCGGTCAGGACGGTCGAAGGGACCATGGTTGCCCTCCCCCGAGCCGACATCGACACCGATCAGATCATCCCCAAGCAGTTCCTCACCCGGGTCGAGCGCACTGGATACGGCGACTTCCTCTTCTACGACTGGGCCAGGGACGCGGAGGGCAACCCCGACACCTGGTTCTTCACCAACGACCCAGCGCGCCGGGGTGCCCGGGTGTTGGTCGCCGGTGACAACTTCGGGTGCGGTTCCTCCCGGGAGCATGCAGTGTGGGCGCTCCAGGACTGGGGGTTCGAAGCGGTGGTGGCGACCTCGTTCGCCGACATATTCAGGTCGAACGCCATCAACGTGGGGTTGCTACCGGTGGAGGTCCCGCGGTCGGTGGTGGAGGCATTGCTGGCGGTCGCCGAGGACCAAGCGGCGATCGTCTCCATCGATCTCCAGGCCCGGACGATCAGGGCCGAGGGGCTCTCGGCTTCCTTCTCCATCGACCCCACGGCGCGTGACCGAATGCTGAAGGGTCTCGACCCGATCGGGGCCACCCTGGAGCTGGCAGACGCCATCTCTGCCTACGAGCTCGGGCGGGCCAACTGGCTCCCCTCAGTACTCGTCGGGGTCGTCGAAGGGCTCGGCGGTCCGCTCCAGGCGGTCGGTGATCCAGGCGTCGATCTCGGCCCAGATGTCGAATAGCCATGTCTCTTGGTCTTCCGGTGGAGGGATCTCCTCCGCAGGCACGTGCCAGATCTTGACGTCGACCTCCGTGCCCATCGGCATCCCCCGCCAGATGTCGCCCATGCTCTCGAAGGTCTCGAGCCCGGCGTGCCCCACGAAGAAGACGTCGGAGTCGGGTGGCGCCGCGGCCAAAGCCGTCTTCACACCGGTCGACCGGGGCGGGAGAGTGTTCTGTAGGCTCGCCGCTCGCTCGGCGAGATCGGGCCGCCCGATTTCCCTCAGCTTCTCGATCGACCTCAGATGGCGTTTTCGGGTGTAGTTGCCGCCCTCGGGGAATATGACGAAGGCATCGTCGACGTCCATCGTGGCCGCCATCTCTGATATGGCCCTGAGAAGCACTTCCCCTCCCCGGGTAGGTGGGACGAAGGCACTCGGGAGCCGGTTGAGGATGACATCGATCGCAGGGTCCCACTGGAGGAGCTCCTTGAGCACGATCCTCGGGTTGCGCTTGAACTGATTGGCCAGCCCGTCCATCAGGAGGATCGAGTCACCAGGGCCGGCGTGCCGGCTCAGCACCAACGCCCGACGCGACCGCACCGCTCCCATCGTCCGGGGTGAGGGCCCTTCCCGGATCAACGAGACCTTGAATGTGGTCTTGGCCGACGCCACCAATCTCCGCAGCATCCAGCGAAGAAGCCGGTAATGGGCATCCTGCCAATAGGGGGTGCGGAGCTTCCACCCCAACCCGGAGGCCAACCAGAACCCAAACATCACCACCACCGCCAGAGCGTTCACCGCCAGGTAGAAGAACAGGTACCAGACGATGCGGAGGACCCGCCATTTCCCGGGGACGTACCTCGAGATGAACGCCGCCGCCACCACCACCAGGGGGAGAGTCGTCGCCGCCAGGACGACCCCGGCCACGAACGCCGGGTCGATGAGGGCTCGCCTCAGCCACCGGGGTGGCGGTCTCACCGCTGGATGGCCTTGGCCAGATACTCGGATGACGCCTGAAAGGCGGTCTCGATGAGGGTGGAAGTGTCGCTGGTGTCCCTCCACTTCAGTTGACGGCGGTCGTCGAAGGCCACCGGGTTCCCTGACGGCAGCAGATAGACCTCGACCCCCTGGGGGAGGTTGGCCATGGTGGTGGTGAATCGATGGCGCCTTGCGATCTCGAAGGCGATCAGGGCCGCCTCATGGAGACGTTTCGGTGGCCTCAGTGGCGACTCGACTCGGCCCACCTGGAGGACATAGACGATCGACGCCCCGAGGTCGACCGCCCTGGTCAGCGGGACCGAGTTGACCAGGCCGCCGTCATAGAAGTGCTCGTTCCCCACCTTCATCGGAGGGAATAGGGCGGGTATCGCCGAGGAGGCGAGGACGGCGTCGATCAGCGATCCGCTGGTGAACCAGTGCTCCGCAGCCCTTTCGATGGAGGCGGCGACACACTGGAACGGGATGGCCAGCTCTTCGATCAGCTTGTCTGGACCATGGACGTGCTCCAAGATCGAGCGCATGTCGGACGTCTCGTTGATCGCCGGTTTCATGGTGGCCACCTTCCTGAGACGGTCGATGCGACCGCCGCGGAGCAGGTCTGCACCCGAGACCTCCTCCCAGAACCCGCCGAGACGCTTCACCCCTCCCGGGCCGGGGTCGTCTGCGATCACCGACCCGTTGAATGCCCCGATCGAGGTCCCCAGGACCACGTCCGGCGTGATCCCGGCCTCGTCGAGGGCCTTGAGCATCCCCACCTCGACGGCGCCCCATCGACCTCCGCCTCCGAGGACGAAGGCGGTGCGAGGACTCAGGTTCAAGTGTCGTCCTCCTCGATGTACCACTCGGTGAAGTCGTAACAGCGGTTCTCATGGTCGAACCTGATTACGAACAGGTTGCGATAGCTCGCCGGGGGGTCGTAGTACCGGGTTCGTGCGGTGACCACGGCCAACTCGTCGGTCTCGACGAGAGCCGCCCACTCGAAGTCCCAGTTGCCCTCCTGGTCGGCGATTTCTTGCCACTGCTCGATGATCTGGTCGAGCCCTTCCCATTCCCCGTCAGAGGTCTGAGGGTCGTAGACGGCGGCCGGGGAGAACAGGGCGGAGATGTCATGGAGGTCATTGGTGCTCCAGGCGAGGACGTAACCGTCCATCCAGGCGTCGAGACGCTCACTCATCGCCGGTGAAGGTAGCGACCTGAGTAGCTTTGGTCGGCGTGAAGCGGATAGCCGGCATCATCCTGGTCGTGGCCGGCATGGTCTGGGCCCTTCAGGGTCTCGATGTGGCCTTCGTGCCGGAGAGTGCCATGACCGGCGATCTCTGGTGGGTGATCTGGGGAGCCTTTGCGGTGGTCGTCGGGATCGGGCTCCTCTGGTGGGACCGCCCCGCGAGATGAGAACGCCCAAACCGACACCTACTACCCGTTTCCGGAGGGTATGTTTTCACCCGCAAGAACCTAGAAGCTCGGAAGGAGCGGCCTTTGTCCACGAATTTGTATGTCGGAAACCTCCCGTTCAACACCAGTGCTGATCAGTTGGAGGCCCTGTTCGCCCAGCACGGAGCCGTGGTGAGGGCACAGGTGATCTCCGATCGGGAGACGGGTCGCTCGCGTGGGTTCGGCTTTGTCGAGATGGAGACCGACGACTCGGCGCAAGCCGCCATCTCGGCCCTCAACGGCGAGGATTTCAACGGCCGCCGATTGAACGTCAACGTCGCCAGGGAGCGCTCCCGCTAGGAGCGACCGATAGGCGGACCACACCGCCTCCAACCAGACCTGGTCGTGCCACTGGTTGGCGCGCGCCGTCCTCCCGGCCCTGGCACCACGTCGTCAGTCGGCGCGGAGCAGCTCCAGCACGGGCGCCATCGCCTCGAAGGCCTCGATCGTGCCCGGGCCCAGCATGATGTCGACCTGAGTGAAGCCGGCCTCGCGGAACGAGCTCAGGGCATTCGCGATCTCCTCCGACGAGCCGGAGATGACCGACGGCCGCAAGCCTGACGGCTCGAATGGGTCACTTTCACCCGGCTGGAGTCCGACGGCGGATCTCAGAGGCGAAGAGAGACCCGTCGCTGACGTTGATCACCACCTCTTCGCCTTCGGCTCGGATGTGGAATCCGTCGGGGAGCGAGTGGACCTGAATGTCTGAGACGGCCCAGTCGGCCAACTCATCTGTGCCTGCGGTGACGATCATCCGATCGCCACTCAGATCGACTACGACACCCAAGGGGAAGCCTGACTGGCCGACTACCCGGAGCCTTGCATCGAACGATGTCATCGTTCCTCCACTTGTCAGACCCAGCCCGACCAAGATCAGGCTAGCGAATGGTGGGAGGGGGATTTCAAGAGGGCCCGATTGATGGTCGGATCGATGACGCTCGCCCGCCCTCCGATCTATGGCGCAGCACCCGCGTCGATCGGCCTACCCACGGTCAACGCCTCCCGGAGAGCCGGCGCCAGATCGTTGAAGGCATGGTCGGGGAGGGTCCCGGTCGCATCAAGGACTTTGGAGAAGAACGACCGGGCCGCGGCGGCAAGGATCACGTCGAGGATCTCCCTATCCCCGAGCCCCAGTGCGCGCAGTCCGTCCACGTCCTCTTTGGTCACCGACCCGGCGTCGACGACCACCTTGGCGGCCAGATCGATCACCGCCCGGTCGACCTCGTCGAGTGGGGCCGATGCAGGGTCCTCGACAAGCAGTTGGACTGCTCCTGCGCCGAAGAACTTGTCCCTCAGGATCTTCCCATGGGCGAGCATGCAGTACGACGAGCGAAGACGGCCGGCTGCGGCCACAGTCACCAGCTCATAACGGCGCTCCTCCATCGGCTTCGCGATCGATGAGATCAGGCGGCGCCATGCGTGGTACGCATCGGGGTGAATCGAGAAGGTGCGGGTGTAGTTGGGGATATAGCCCAACCGCCCCCGCTCGTACTGATACAACTCGGCGACATCGCCCTCGGCTGAAGCCTCCGACACCGATTCCAGGAACGACATTCGCGCCTCCTTGCTTTCCATCACGCGGTTGCCGACAACCGAGCCATGTTCTCATCCGGGCTATGGCTCCGGGGGTGAGACTCGAACTCACAACCAATGGATTAACAGTCCACTGCTCTGCCAATTGAGCTACCCCGGAAGGGTTGACAGCGGGGGTCAGGTTACCAATCGGCGGCCCGGTACCCCGATTTGGCTCCAGCGCATGCACAGGGGCGCGCTCAGCGCGACCGCATACAAATGCATGCGAGATTCGACGCTCAGGTGCTCTCCAGGAATCCCTCGAGCTTGCCCGATTTGTCGGGGTGGCGCAGCTTGGCCAGGGCCTTGGTCTCCAGCTGACGAATCCTCTCACGGGTCACGTTGAAATGGGCGCCAACCTCCTCGAGGGTCCGCATCCGGCCGTCGGCAAGACCGAACCGCATGATCAGCACCTCCCGCTCCCGATCGTTCAGCCCCTCCAGGGCCTGCGCCAGCTGATCTTGCAGCGAGGTGAAACTGGCAACGTCGGCAGGACGCTGGGAGTCGACGTCCTCGACCAGGTCACCAAGGGTGCCGTCATCATCCTCCCCCACCGGTGTCTCAAGAGACACCGTGTCCAGGGCAATCCGGCTCAACTCGACGACTCGCTCCACCCCCAAGTCCAGATCATGTGCCAGCTCCTCGATGGTCGGCGACCGGCCCAGGACTTGGGTGAGCTCACGTTGAGACCGGGTCACCTTGTTGACCGCATCGAGGACGTGTATCGGCATCCGGATGGTGCGGCCCTGATCGGCTATCGCCCTCGAGATCGACTGGCGGATCCACCAGGTGGCGTAGGTGGAGAACTTGAAACCCCGGCGATAGTCGAAACGCTCCACGGCGCGGATCAGACCTACGTTCCCCTCCTGGATCAGGTCGAGGAGCGCCATCCCCCGGCCCACGTATCGTCGGGCCAGCGCCACAACCAGGCGGAGGTTCGACTGGACCAGCTGGCGATGGGCGCCCTCACCCATCACCACCTCATGCTCGAGGAACGACCGGTCCTCGTTGGAGAGTCCCTCCTCGTTGGCGAGGCGGGCCCTGGCCTTCTGACCACTCTCCATCTGCAACGCCAGCTCCACCTCCTGCTGCGCGGTGAGAAGCGGGTAGCGGCCGATCTCGTTGAGATAGAGCCGGACCGGGTCGGACACCGAGATCTGGCTCACCGAGATCACCTCCTCGATGACCCCTGGTCCCTCTTCGAGGAGCCGGATCCCCTTGATCCGCAGCTCATCGGCGACCTTTTCGAACGCCTCACCGGGCGCTTCGATGTCCTCCAGCTCCTGCTGGACCTCGGTCATCGTCAAGAAGCCGCGGTGATTCCCCCGTTTGATCAAACCGCTGGTTACTCGAGTGAGATCTTCTGTCATGAGTACCCGAGAGACTGTCTCTCCTGCTGTAAAGCTATCAACTGGTGGAGGGCTTCGGAATGAGTTTCGCTCCCCTGCTCCAGATCGGCGATCCGGGTCTGGACCTCGTCGATCTTGACATCGAGCCGACGCAGCTTGAGCAGGTTCTCGACGTCCGACCACTCGGGGAGCGGGCGATCGTCCATCATCAGTGCCAAGACCAGGGCACGGGCGTCGGGGTCGGCGATCATGGAGACATCGATCTCCTGGGTCGCCCCTTCGCCAAGCTGTTGGGCCAAGGCCAGATAGGCACCGTGGAGGCGTGGATCGGTGAAGTCGCCGGCAATGACCTCAGACCGCCCTGAGGGGTCGAACAGGATCACCCGGAACAGCTCGGCCTCCGACCGATCGAGGGAGGCATGTGCCACTCCCCCGCTGCCGGCCCTCGTTGCCCGTCCCGATGCGATCGCTCTCTCCGCGGTGGCCAGGTCGACGCCAACCAATCTGGCGACATACCGGGTGTACTCCCTCCGAGCGATCTCGTCGTTGACCCGTCTCACCTGGGCCGCCGCGGCATGAAGGGCCCGGGCCCTGCCCTCGGGGCCGGTCAGGTCGTGCTTAGCGACCTCGTGCTCGATCCGATGCTCGAGGAGGGGTCGCGCCGTCTTCACCGCTTTGGCCAGCTCGTCCCCACGACCCTCCTGAACCAGGTCGGCAGGGTCGAGACCGTCGGGCATCACCGCCACCCGGAGGTCGAGATCGAGACGGAATGGGGTGTCGAGCTCGTCACTACGAAGGGCCGCCTTGGCACCGGCGGCGTCGGAGTCGAAGGCCAGCACCACCTTCTCGGTGAATCGACGGAGGAGATCGAAATGGCCGTCACCCAGGGCGGTGCCGCAAGTCGCCACTGCGGTGGCGACTCCGGCGAGATGCATGGCGATCACGTCGGTGTAGCCCTCGACGATCACCGCCTGCCCCTCGGAGGTGATCGCCTGCCGTGCCCGGTCGAGACCAAAGAGGAGATTGGACTTGTGGTACACCATCGAGTCGGCGGAGTTGACGTACTTGGCGTCGGAGTTGTTGGTCACCTCGGGGCCGATGCCCTCCACCCGACGGCCGCCGAACCCGACCGGTTCGCCCCTGACATCGTGGATGGGGAACATCAGACGTCCACGGAAGACGTCGAACAGCCCCTGACGGCCCCTCCGGGCGAGCCCCGAGTCGAGCATTGCCCGGTCAGCGGTGCCACCGGTGCGAAGAGTCTTGGTCAGCGTGTCCCATTCGACACCGGCGAACCCGATCCTCCACTCGTCGATGAGATCGACGTCGTAGCCGCGTGCCCTCAGATAGGCCCGGGCAGGACCGGCCTCCAGAGCCTTCTTGAGACGATCGTGATACACCTCGATGGCGCGACGGATGGCCTCCACCGCCTCCGAACGCCTCCCGCTGTGTCGTGCGGCCTCCGGATCACGGGTCAGGGTGATCCCGGCGCGTCGAGCCAAGAGGTCGAGAGCCTCGGGGAACCCCACCCCCTGAGTCTTTTCGACGAAGGTGAAGACATCACCTCCCTCGCCGCAACCGAAGCAGTGGTAGAGGCCACGAGCCCTGTCCACCGACATCGAGGCCGACTTCTCCTCATGGAAGGGGCAGATCGCCATGTAGCTCCTGCCCGACTTCTTGACCTTGGTCACCTCGGAGACCAGGTCGATGAGGTCGGTCGCCTCACGCACCCGGTCGCGGTCTCCTTGGTCTGGCATCAGGCTCGATCTTACGGAGGGCGGCCCCGGACCGAACCCCGCGTGAGTCAAGTGAGTCTGGCGCTCAGGTGCTCGACCATCCGGTCCATCGACACCCGGTCCTGGGTCATGGTGTCGCGGTCACGGACCGTGGCCGCCCCATCCTCCAGCGACTGGAAGTCGACGGTGACACAGAGCGGGGTCCCGATCTCGTCCTGGCGCCGGTATCGGCGACCGATCGACTGGGTGGTGTCCACCTCGATCATCCAACGGCGTCTGAGCTCGGCCGCCAACTTCTCGGCGGGCTCGATCAACTCGGCCTTCTTCGACAACGGCAGCACCGCCACCTTGTAGGGGGCGAGACGGTGATCGAGGCGGAGCACCACCCGGGTCTCATCGTTGACCGCCTCCTCGGTGTAGGCGTCGATGAGGAAGGCGAAGGTGGTCCGAGTGGCGCCGGCCGCCGGCTCCACCACATGGGGGAAGAACCGCTCGTCGTGGTCTTGGTCGTAGTAGCGGAGGTCCTGCCCGGAGAGCTCGTGGTGCTGCTTGAGGTCGAAGTCGGTGCGGTTGGCGATCCCCTCCAGCTCATCCCAACCCCAGGGGAACAGGTACTCGACGTCGGCGGTGCCCGCCGAGTAGTGACTGAGCTCGCCGGCATCGTGATGACGGAGCCTGAGATGCTCGGGATCGATGCCCAGACCGGTGTACCAGTTGACTCGTTGGTCCAGCCAGTACCCGAACCACTCGTCTGACTCCTCCGGACGGCAGAAATACTCCATCTCCATCTGCTCGAACTCTCGGGTACGGAACACGAACTGGCCGGGTGTTATCTCATTGCGGAAGGACTTTCCGATCTGGGCGATGCCGAACGGCAGCTTGAGACGGTTGGTGCGGCGGACGTTCTCGAAGTTGATGAATATCCCCTGGGCGGTCTCGGGTCGCAGATACACCAGGTTGTCGTTGTCGTCGACCGGTCCCATGTGGGTCCTGAACATGAGGTTGAAGTTCCGGGGCTCGGTGAAAGTCCCCCGCTTCCCGCAAGTGGGGCACAGGTCGGGGTCCTCCAGCTTGTCGAGGCGGTGACGGGAATTGCAGTTGCGACACTCGACCAGTGGGTCGGTGAACACCTCCTCATGACCCGATGCCTGCCACACCTGGCGGGACTGGAGGATCGCCGAGTCGATGCCCACCACGTCGTCCCTCTCCTGGACCATCGACCGCCACCATTGCTCCTTCACGTTGCGGAGCAGCTCCACCCCAAGGGGGCCGTAGTCATAGGCGGAGCGCAGGCCCCCGTATATCTCGGAGGACTGGAAGACGAAGCCGCGCTTCTTGGCCAACGATGAGATGGTGTCGAGGGTTACCGGGGTCATGAGCGGGGTTGAACGGTGGCCCAGATCATTTCGATAGTCAATCCGGCTCGATCACCAGGTCCTCGGCGCCCCCGAATCGGCGGTCGCGGGCCTGGTAGTCGATAACGGCTTCGAGGAGATGATGACGGTTGAAGTCGGGCCAGAGGATCCCCGGGAAGCTGAACTCGGCGTACGCCGCCTGCCAGAGGAGGAAGTTGGAGAGACGGTGCTCCCCCGACGAGCGGATGACCAGGTCGACATCGGGCATGTCGGGGAGGTACATGGCCCGGGCCAGTTCGTCCTCGGTTATCTCTTCGGGATCCAGCTCTCCCGCCGCCACCTGAGCTGCCAGCCTTGTGGTGGCAACCGTGATCTCGCGACGGCTCCCGTAGTTGAAGGCAAACACCAGGTGGAGGCGCTCGTTGCCCTTCGTCAGCTCCTCGGCGTCGGCCATGTGCTTGCGGTTGCGGTCGGGCACCCGCGGGTCGTCCATGTCGCCGGCGAACCGCATTCGGACTCCTTGAGCATGGAGGTCGTCACGACGGCGGGTCAACAGGTCCTCGTTGAACCACATGAGGAAATCCACCTCCTCCTCGTCCCTCGACCAGTTCTCGGTGGAGAAGGTGAAGGCGGTCAGCCACCCGATGCCGATCTCCAAGGCGCCCTCCACCGTGTCGAAGAGGGCGGCCTCACCGGCGAGGTGACCCGCGGTCCGGGGAAGCCCCCTGGCGTTGGCCCAGCGACCGTTCCCGTCGAGGATCAGCCCCACATGAGTCGGCACCCGGTCCGGATCGATCCGACTCAGGTCGAGGGTCATTCCATCACCGCCATCGAGATGAGCTTCCGGTCGAGGTGGTATTCGACGAACCGCCGCGCCACCCCCATCGCCTCGCCGGACAGTGCGAGGTCGACCTCGGGGAGCGCCATCAGCTCGGCCGACGCCAGCGCCCGGAGGTAGTCGGTGAGGCCCCGGCGCAGGGTGACCGCCCCTTCAGCCCCGCACCGCTCACAGAGGACGCCCCCACCCCCGAACGAGAACCGGTTGAGGCCGTCGGCCCGACCACAGGAAGCGCATGAGGCCAGGGACGGAGCCAACCCGACGACGTCGGCGAGCTTCAGCAGATAGCTGGTGAGGAGGTCCTGTCCTCGCCGGCCCGACTCCAGGGCCTTCAGGCCACGTTGGAGGAGGAGGAACAGCCGGATCGAGGTCTCGTCCTCCTGAGCCACCGCATCGGCGGCCTCGACCATGGTACCGGCGGCCACCACCGCATCGAGATCGGTGCGGAGCCGCGGGAACGGTTCGAGCACCGCCACCTGGGTGATGGTGTCCAGGTTGCGGCCCTCATAGAGGACCAAATCGACATGGGTGAACGGCTCGAGACGACCACCAAACCTGCTCTTGGTCTTGCGGACTCCCTTGGCCACGGTGCGGATCTTGCCCCGGTTGGGGCTGAGGATCACCACCACTCGATCGGCGTCGCCGAACGGGTAGGAGCGAAGGACGATGCCCTGGTCATGCCTGAGTGCCACGAGAGAACAGAGGGTATCGGTATGGCTCCCAACAAAGGGGTACGTTTGGGACATGGCACTGCTCACAGACCACCAGGTCGAGGAGTTCCTCGATGACCATCCTGAATGGGCCAGATCGAACCGGGAGATGACGCGGACACTCATCTTCAGCGATTTCGAGATCGCGATGGGTTTCGTCAACCGGGTGGCGGCGAAGGCCGAGCTCGCCGGTCATCACCCCGACATCGACATCCGGTGGAACAAGGTGACTCTGACGCTCTCCACCCACTCCGAGGGCGGCCTCACAGAAAAGGACCTCGACCTGGCCGCCGAGATCGACATCCTTGCCTGACCGATCTCCCGTACCTCGACACGTTCTCAGTGATTTCTCAGGGAACCCTCAGAAACTGTGGGGTCATGAGGGATAGTTTGTGATCACATGACCGATCCAGAGAGGCGCCAACGACGGGTGTTGGTGGTCGACGACGAGGACTCCCTGGTCGATCTGGTCTCGAGCAGCCTTCGCTTCACCGGGTACGTGGTGAGAACCGAGCAGAGTGGGTTCGACGCCCTCAGCGCGGTGAGGTCCGAGCCTCCCGACCTGATCGTCCTCGACGTCAACCTGCCCGACATCGATGGGTTCGAGGTATGCCGGCGGTTGAGGAGGGATGGCCATCAGATGCCGGTCATCTTCCTGACCGCCCGTGATGGGCTCGACGATCTGCGGACCGGGTTCCGTCAGGGTGGGGACGACTACATCCGCAAGCCTTTCAGCCTCGAGGAGTTGATCTTGAGGGTCGAATCCCTCCTCCGCCGGGTGTCTGGCAGCCAACAAGCCCGACGCATGACCAACGGGGACATAACCCTCGACGAGGACGCCCATCAGGTGACCGTCGATGACGAAGAGGTGGCCCTCTCCCCTACCGAGTTCCGACTGCTCAGGTACCTGATGCTCAATCGCGACCACGTGCTCTCCAAGGGCCAGATCCTCGACTACGTCTGGGAGTACGACTTCGACGGCAATGCGGCCATCGTCGAGACCTACGTCGGCTATCTGCGACGAAAGCTGGGTGAGAGCGAAGGCGCCCGTCTGCAAACGGTGAGGGGTGTGGGATACGTGCTCCGCTCGCCGGTGAGACCGTGACCCTGCGGGCCAGGCTCATCACCGCCTTCACCGTGTTGGTGCTGGTGGTCATCGCCTTGGTGGGGGCGGTGGCCATCCGATCCACACGAGCCGTCCTCATCGACCAGATCGAGGACAGGATCCGCACCGCTTCGGCCTCCGACATCTTCCCGGCGGTGGAGCAAGACCAGGGTCAGGCAGGGAGGACGTTGGCGGTGCTGGTGTTCAACCTTCGCGGTGAGGTGGTCCGCAGCCTTCCCTCGGGTCTGCCCGGGCGCTTGGACCCATTGCCCGGCCTGGCCACACTCGCCGAACAGCCTGCTCCGTTGGGGGAGATGTTCACCGTCGCCGCGGTCTCGGGTGGATCGGATTACCGGGCGGTGATGGTGCGAGGCCGGGGGGGTCGAACCTATGTGATCGCACACACCCTCCAGGACGTGGCCAGGGCCGAGATCGCCCTCACCCGCCGGCTCCTGACCGGGGGCCTTTTGGTCCTGGTAGCGGGGGCCGGTGCGGTGTGGCTGACGGTACGTCGCGGTCTGCACCCGGTGGACGACATGATCGGCACCGCCGAGGCCATCGCCGCCGGCGATTTGAGTCGCCGGATCCCCGAGGCCGACCCCGGGTCCGAGCTGGGGCGTCTGGGAAGCTCGATCAACGACATGCTCTCCAGCATCGAGGAGGCGTTCGCCGCCGAGACCCGGGCCAACACCCGTTTGAAGCAGTTCGTGGCCGATGCTTCCCACGAGTTGCGGACCCCACTCGCTGCCATCGCGGGTTACACCCAATTGGTGGCCATGGGTGCCCTCGACGACCCCCAGGCCAAGGAGCGCGCCCTCAACCGGATCCAATCGGAGACCAGTCGCATGGCTCGGCTGGTCGACGACCTCATGCTCCTCGCCCGTCTCGACCTGGCCGACGACGGTGTCGGCCAGCAACTCGTCTTTCATCGGGTCGACCTGGTGGAGGTGGTCAGGGATGCGGTGGCCGATCACCACGCCATCGATGACGACCACCGGGTCGAGGTGGAGGGGCCGGGCTCGGTGACCGTGAGTGGCGACCCCGAACGGCTCATGCAGGTCGTCTCCAATCTGCTCGCCAATCTTCGAGCCCACACCCCGCAACGAACGTCGGCCGCCATCAGGCTGGTCGAAGCCGGCGATGGCGTCTCTCTCGAGTATCTGGATCAAGGCCCCGGGTTCCCCGTCGACTCTCTCGACAAGCTGTTCGACCGCTTCCATCGGGCCGACCCGTCACGGAGCCGCAGCAGCGGGGGGTCAGGGTTGGGGCTGGCCATCGTGGCGGCCATCGTTCGTGCCCACGGAGGCACCATCTCCGCCGGGAATCATGGAGGTGCGGGTGCCAGAGTCGTCATCACGCTCCCCCGGTAGAGCCTCAATGATTCTCAGCATGTTCTCAGCCGGGACAAGACCGCTTCTCAGGCACCTCCGACAGGCTGTGGGAGTGATGGCACTGACCAGGACGAAAGGAGGCCATCGATGAATCTCAAGAAAACGCTACCGCTCGCCGCGGTGGCCCTCGTGATCGGGCTCGCCCTCGGGTCGACGGTGTTCGCCCCCGGGGCGGCCGACGCCCAGGAATCCGACTCCAAGGAGAGCACGGCATCGGACACCGCCCAGGAGCGGTGCCTCGAGTTCCTGCAGCCGCTGGTGGAGGATGGGACGCTCACGGACACCCAGGCCGAGGCGGTCGCAGAACATCTCTCCTCCGCGCTCCCGGGACGGCACGGCCGTTTCGTGGGTCGGGTGCCAGGGCTGATGGTCTTCGCCGAGGCGGCCGACATCATCGGCATCGAGCCTGGGGACCTACGAGAGGCTCTGGCAGACGGATCGACACTGGCTGAGGTGGCCGGAGCCAACGGCGTCGAGCCGGAAACCCTGGTCGAAGGGCTGGTGGCCGCCCTCGAGGAGAAGCTCGACCAGCTCGTCGAGAATGGAGAGATCACCGAGGAGAAGGCCGCCCAGATCCTCGAGAATGCACCTGACCGGATCGAGAACTTCGTCAACGCCGAGGTTCACGCCCGCCGGGGCTTCTGGCTGACGCCGGGAGAACGGCCCTAGCCGCATCTGCGCCAACCGGGCTCGGGTCTCACCCGAGCCCGGTGCCTACTGCACAACCGCCTATCGAAGCGGTTCTGTCTAGGCCCCGGTGATCGTTGGACGGCCCCACCGGAGCAAATCGATGTCGTGGCGGGTGGTTCCTTCGATGGCCAGGTCGGCAAGGATCTCACCGACCACGGAGGAGAACTTGAAACCGTGGCCGGAGAACCCGACTGCCACCGCCACCTGAGGGTGCTCAGGATGGAGATCGACTATGAAGTGCTCATCGGGGCTGTTGGTGAACAGGCAGGTCTTGAGGGTCATGGTGGGCCCGGCGGCGTTGGGGAAGTAAGTGGAGGTGAACTCGCGCAACGGCGCCTCGTCGGCAGGCCCCGGCTCCCGGTCCATGCGATCGGGATCGACGGCTTCGCGGAGGTGGTGATAGAGACCGACCTTGAACCCCGGGATGGTCTCGACCGGGAACCCATAGAAATGCCCGGCCTCGACCTCCAGGTTGAAGATGGGGAAACGGTCGGGCCGGTAGAGCTCCGGTCGAATCGGCTGGAACCACGCCAGCACCTGACGTTCGGGGACGAGGCGGCCAGTGAGACGGCCGAGCAGGCCCATGCTCCAGGCCCCGGCGGTGACCACCAGCCGGTCGGCGGTATAGCGGCCCCGATCCGTGACCACGATCACCCCGCCGCCCTCCGGCTCCCACCCCACTACCTGCTCCCTAGCCCTCACGTCGGCGCCATGGGCCTGGGCGAGCGTCACGTGGGCCACGATGCACCTCTCCGACATCACGTAGCCCCCGTCGGGCTGGAACACCGCCATGTGGTCGTTCGGAAGGTGGTAGCCGGGAAACCGGGTGTTGACCTCCTTCCCCGTCAGGACTTGATGTTCCAGGTCATGCTCGAGGCATGAACGGAGCGACCCGGTGAACACCGGGTGATCCTCAGGGGCTGCGTCGACGCCTCCCGTGATCACCAACAGACGTTCCCCCGAGGCCAGTTCCAGCTCTCGCCACAGCTCATATGCGCGTCTGAGCAAGGGAACATACGAAGAGTCCTCGAAGTAGGCCATCCGGATGATCCGGTTGATCCCATGAGAGGAGCCCATGGTGTGGGGGATGTCGTACCTCTCCAACCCGAGCACTCTCCTGCCCCGGGCCGCCAGGTGATGAGCCGCGGCGCTTCCCATGCCCCCCACCCCCACCACGATGGCGTCGTAATGTCCGGTCACCGGGTCAACCCCGATCGAACCCGAGTCGGTCGAGGAGCTGCGGCCGGCTCTGCCAGTCCTTCTCGACAACCACTTTCAGGCTCAGGTTGACCCGGGCGCCGAGCAGGGCCTCGAGCTCAAGGCGGGCTTCCGTGCCGGCGACCTTGAGCAGGGAGCCTCCGTGACCGATGACGATCCCCCGCTGGCTGTCCCGCTCCACCACCGCGTCGGCGATGATGTCGATCAGCCCGTTCTCACGCTGGGTCATCTCCTCCACTCTGATCACCAGCGAGTGGGGCAGTTCCTCACGGAGGCGGTCGAGGAACTTCTCCCGGATCAACTCGGAGATCACCCTCCACTCGGGCTGGTCGGTGGTCATCCCTTCGGGATAGAACGCCGGCCCTTCCCCGAGTCTCCCCACCAGGTCTGCGATCAGCCCATCCACACCCTCGCCGGTGAGGGCAGACACCGGGTAGAGATCGGTGAAGGGCCATTCCGCCGCCTCCACCAGCTGGCCAACGGTGGCCTGCTTCGACGCCTTGTCGACTTTGTTGACCGCCACCACCACCTCGACTCCGGAGTCGGCCAATCGGGAAGCGATCATCCGGTCCCCGGGGCCAACGGGCATGGTGGCGTCGATGACGAAGAGGGCGGCGTCCGTCTCGGCGAGGGTCCCGGCGACGATGGCGTTGAGTCGGTTGCCCAACTCATTGCGTGGCTTGTGCAGTCCCGGCGTGTCGACCAGGACCATCTGGAACCCCTCCCCCGTCACCACCCCCCTGATCGCGTTGCGTGTGGTCTGGGGACGGGAGGAGGTGATGGCCACCTTGGAGCCGACCATCCGGTTGACCAGCGTCGACTTGCCGACATTGGGTCGGCCGACCACGGCCACGAACCCAGACTTCACCTGGCCTCGATGCGGCTGTCGACGGTGACGTTCACCTCGGCTACCCGCCTCCCCTGCATACGGGTCACCTTGAACACCAGGTTGCTGTAAGTGAAGATCTCGCCTTCTTCGGGCACTCTCTCAGCCAGACCGAGGACCAATCCGCCGACGGTGTCCCAATCCTCGTCGGGCAGATCGACACCCGTAACCTCGATCAAGTCGTCGATAGATGCCTTGGCATCGACGTCCCAACCGAACCCTCTCTTCACGATCTGCTGCTCGACCAGATCGGACTCGTCGGAGATCTCACCCACCAACTCCTCGATCAGGTCCTCGATGGTCACCAGGCCGGCGATGTCACCGAACTCATCGACCACGATGACCTGATGTTGGTGGCTGTCCCTCATCTCGGAGAGAAGGGTCGAGGCGTACTTGGTCTCGGGGACGAACTCAACGGGACGCATCACGTCTGCCACGGATGCCGGGGGGTTCTCCTCCTTGATCCGGGCGAGGAGGTCTTTGACGATGGCGACGCCCACCACGTCCCCGTTCGAGGTCACCGGGACCCTGGAGTAGCCCTCGCCGGAGGCAAGGGCGATCAACTCGTCGACGGTGGCTGTGATGGGGATGGTCACCATGTCGGGCCGAGGTGTCATCACCTCGCGGACAATGGTCTCGGAGAACTCGAGGACCGAGTCGATCAACTCCCTCTCCTGCTCCTCGACGTCCTCAGGTGCTGGAGGCTCGAGGGGTATCTCCTGGTTCTCCGGCTCGCTGAGGAGGTCGTTGGCCCGGCCGCCGAGGCCGACCGCAACCGTGAGGAGCCAAGAGGACCTGTAGGCGATCAAATGGGGCTTCCAGCGACCCATGGACCTGGCCAGAGGATCACCGACGACGAAGATCACGGCTCCTATCAGCAGGACAGGCCCGATCGCGACCCCCAGGTCACGGTCGCCGGCGATCGACACCGTGGCCAGGACGGACGCCATCACCAGGAGGAACGAGACCACCACTCCGACTGCCGGGGTGATCGCATCCCTCTCGTCGAGGAGATCGGCTACCCGTCGGGCGCCGGCGTCCCCGTCCGAGCCGTCACGCAGGGCATCGGCCCGGGGCACCCGGGTCACTGCGGTCCCTGCCGCCCTGACCCATCCAGCGATCAGCAACAGGACCCCTGCCGAGATGAAGACCGCGGCGCTCATCGTCGCTCCCGCCCGATCAAGCCCAGCAGGTCTCGCTCCCGCTGCTCCATGCGCTCGGCGTCTCGGTCGTCCTCATGGTCGTAGCCGAGCAGGTGGAGTATCCCGTGGGTCACCATCAACGCCATCTCGTCCTCGTAGCCCACACCCATCGAAGAGGCCTGATCGCGGACATAGCAGGGGGCGATGAGTATGTCACCGAGGATCAGGGGCGGGCCATGGGGATCGACGTCGGGGACCACCCCGGGCAGGAGATCTTCGAGAGGGAACGCCAACACGTCGGTGGGGCCCTCACGTTCGAGGAAGCGCTCGTTGTACCCCGCCATCTCCTCCCCGCTGACCAGGAGGATCGTCACCTCACAGTCGACCGGGTAGCCCTCATCCCTGAGGATGACCTCGGCCAGGCCGCGGAGCTCGGTGGTCGCCACCGCTTCCGTCTGCTCGTTGGCGAGGAAGACGCTCACCGAGGCACCGCCTCATGGGCTGGTTGAACACATGAGATGTGAGTCACCTGAGACCTCGTCACCGAGGTGTCGGTACTGAGGGGATCGTCCATCAGGTGCCGGGGAAGTTCGGATAGGCGATTCGCTGATGGTAATGGCCCACGAGCGAGTCGAGGAAGGCCTTTCTGATCAGTGACAGCTCACCCAGAGTCAGTGGCGACTCGGAGAGCTGTCCGTCCTCCACCTTTTCGTCGATGATCCGGTTGACCACCTTCTCGATGGCGTCGGGCGTCGGCTCCTCGGTCTGGAACACCGCCCGGCAGGCTGCCTCCAACGAATCGGCCAGCATGAGGATGGCGGTCTCGGCGGTTCGAGGCTTGTGGCCGATGTGACGGAAGTCATCGACGTCGACCTCGGTGGTCGATTGGAGTCGCGCTTTCTCGTAGAAGAATCGCATGACCCCGTCGCCGTGGTGGCTGACGATGCCCTGGGTGACATCGGTTGGGATCTTGAACTGCCTGGCAAGGGCGACCCCGTCGGTGACGTGGCTCCTGAGGATCTCGGCTGACTCCTTGGGGTCGAGGAGGTCGTGCGGATTGGTGGAGCCGAACTGGTTCTCGATGAAGAAGGTGGGGTTCTCGGTCTTCCCCAGGTCGTGGTAGTAGGCCATAGCCCGCGCCAGCAACGGGTTGGCCCCAATTGCCCGTGAGGCGGCGTCGGCGAGGGTCCCCACCATCAGGGAGTGGTTGAAGGTGCCGAACGCCTTCTCCTGGAGGAGCTGGAGGGCCTTGTGGTTGCGATCGGTGAGATCGAGGAGGCTGAGGGTGGTGGTGATGTCGAAGGACGACTCGAAGAACTGGAGTGCGGCCAGCCCCACCAGGGAGGCCACCGCCGAGATCCCGAACGCCCAGGCCACCGAGAGCCCCACCACCTCGAGCGTCACATCGTTGGGACCGACGTGGAAGAACCATGAGGTGGCGGCGGCGATGGCGGCGGCGGCCAGGGACGAGAGAACCACGGCGTTGCGGAAGGCTCCTCGGGAGCTGACCGCGCTGACGAATGGGATCGGTGCCATCGCCGCCAGCACGGAATAGACCGTGACACCCAGGTCCACGGTGCCGGCGGCAGTGATCACCCCTACTGCCAAAGCCATGAGGAGAGCGATCCGTTGGTCGAAGAGCACGGCGGTGACGAAACCGAAGGCCACCGCGGGCAGCACGTACCAGCTGGTCGACGGGTGGGTGGCCACTGTGGCCCGCACCGATGCCGCCGCCAGGAGAAGAAGGATCCCGAGGAGGGCGACCATCCGGGGCCGTGACCAGAGCTCGGTGCGGAACCGGGCGATGTAGAGACCCGCGAGCGCCACCAGCACCGCGATAAGCGCCAGGAGACCGAGGGAGGCGGGCTCGGAGGTCGGGCCCAATGCGGCTGCTCTGATCGCATCGATGTGGAACTGCGTGAGTATCTGGCGTTCGCCGACGATTTCCTGGCCCTCGATGATGGGAACTGTGACAGCCACCACGCCGGCGGCCGCCTCGTCACGAAGCCGCAAGGTTTCGTTCTCGTCGATCAGGTAGTTGGCCTGAAGGTTGGTGAACACGATCTCCCCCGCCGCCTCCCCCCCGGGGACGTCCTGGCCCTTATCCACATGAAAGACCAACGGTGGGCTGCTCCGTTGGCGAGCCTGTGTCTCGGCGAGGTCGTTGGGCTCGATCCTTCTCCCGAACTCTTCATTGACCCTCTGGAGGCTGGCCTGACGGACCGTGGGCAGATGGAGTGGCTCACCAACCGCCGCCCTGATCACGTCATCCGAGGCGGTCATGGCCAGATAGGCGATGGTGGCCGGCGGGAGCAGCGGGTACCGGCCGACGAGGTCGGCCTCGATCTCAGCCACCGGCCGGAGACTCACCACCATCCCGATGTCGGTGGCGGGGCAGGTTTCCCCGGGTTGGCACTCCACCAGCTGGGCGAGCTCACCGCTGCCCAGCACCCAACCCTCAGGGATCTGAGGGTCGGAGCCATCGATGACGATGACCGCGGCGCCTGTCGCGATCTCGGCGCTCCACAACCCCTGGGCGTCGGTCTGCTTGACGATCTCCCCTCCCGTGGTGCGAACCTCCACGCTGACCCCGCGCAAGCCGACGTCGACCCTTGTGCCTTCGCTGTCGGGGCTGAAGACCCCATCACCGTCCACATCTACGAAGAGACGCCCGGTTATCACCGCGACCTCAGCCTGAGCGGTGGTGGTCGTGGAGCCTTCGGTCTCGCCGGTGGGAAGCTCTGGGACCTCGACCGCCGGTGGGGTGGTCTCCAACACCACCAGCGACATGGCGTCGTCGAAAACTCCGTTGATGGTGTTCTCCACCGACTGCTGGATCTCGACCGAGATGTCCCTCACCGGGATTACGCCATCGCGGGCCTCCTGCTCCTTCAGGGCGGTGGCCTCGGTGTCGACCACACCCCCTTCCACCGCCCTCTGGGCGGTGTAGGTGACGGCTGCCGGTTGGCCGACCTCGAGATTGAGGTCGTCGCCCGAGCCCCCCAACGAGAGAACGCCCCAGATCGAGACCACTGTGGCCAGGAACAGGGCTATCCGGATGACGGTGGGGCGGGGGATCATGTCCTTTCCTCGAACACCTGATACGCCTCCACGATCGAGGCCACGATGCGGTGGCGGACGACGTCTCGTGCGGTGAGCTCGACGAACGCGACACCAGGGATTTCGACCAGGATGTCCCGGACCACCCGCAACCCGGAGAGACGGCCCGTCGGCAGGTCGGTCTGGGAGACGTCACCGGTGATGATCATCTTGGAATTGAACCCGAGCCTGGTTAGGAACATCTTCATCTGCTCCGGGGTGGTGTTCTGGGCCTCATCCAGGATCACGCATGCGTCGTTGAGGGTCCTTCCTCGCATGTAAGCGAGTGGGGCGATCTCGATAGTTCCCCGTTCGATGAGCGAGGCGGTCTCCTCGGGGCCGAGCATGTCCCAGAGCGCGTCATAGAGCGGGCGCAGATACGGGTCCACTTTGGCGGTGAGGTCACCGGGGAGGAACCCCAGGCGCTCCCCCGCCTCCACCGCCGGCCTGGTGAGGAGTATGCGACGAACCGAACCGCTCACCAGCCCATCGACCGCAGCCGCCATGGCCAGGTAGGTCTTGCCGGTCCCGGCGGGGCCGATCCCGAAGGTGAGTGTGTTCTCCCGGATCGCCTCCATGTACTTCTGCTGGCCGTGAGTCTTGGGTCGGACCATCCGCCCCCGTCCCACCGGGATGCCGTCGGTGAGGACCCCCGAGGGGCTGGGGACGTCATCGCTGACCATCTTCACCACCTCGACGACACGACCCTCGTCGAGGGTGTGGCCTTCCTGGACCAGGATGAGGAGCTCATCGAGGGTGGTCTTGGCCTTCTCGACGGGATCAGCAGGGCCCGAGATCAAGATCTCATCTCCCCGCGCCACGAAACGGACCTCGGCGAAGAGGGACTCGACCTGTCGCAGGTGACGGTCGGACTCTCCGATGAGGTCCAGCATGAGGTGATGCGAGGGAACGCGTAACCGCGTCTCGGTGTGGTCAGGGGACACAGTGCGAACGCCTTGGATGAGGCGTCCTGGTCATTCTACCGAAGCTTGGGGGTTGAACCAGCTACTTCACTCGCTGGGAGTGGGCGTATCGGCAGCCTGGAGGATGGAGCCAAGCGCAGCCAGATCCGAGTGCCTGACCTCGGGCCCGCCGGGGTCCTTGCGGAGCAGCTTGATGGCATTGAGGTAACGCTCGGCGAGCCGATCGCCGTCGTCGTGGACCAAAGCGTCGAGATCGATCATGACCTCGCCCTCCGGTACCAGGGGCAGGAGCTCGGCGGGTGTGAAGCGATAGACCTCGGCGATGCGGACGAAGCGCTGGACCGAGATGGCCCGCTCCCCGCGCTCATAGGCGCCGACTACCGACGCCTTGAACTCGCCGTTCGTGTTCGATTCGACTTCACCGAGCGACCAGCCGCGCTGGCGTCTGGCGACGCGCAGGCGCTGACCTAGCGACACGCTGAACCTATCCATGTGCGGACGCACTCCCTTATGCCCACCGACATCCTAAACGCCGGCACAACCGGTTGTAAGGTTAAAGACTCAGTATTCGGGCGGCTGCCACCACTGCAGCGGTCTCCACACGTAGCACGTTGCTGCCCAGGCTCCACCTGAGCAGGCCCGGGGGGATCTCGCCATCGGCCCAGCCGCCCTCGGGGCCGATCACCACCGTCCCCGACTTGGGGGTGACGGCGCCCCCGGTGGCGTCACAGACCACGACCTCCCCGTCCAAGTCCCCCCAGCCGACCATCTCGGGCCCGGTCTCCATGAGCCAGGCACCCCGCGACTGCTCGACGGCACCCAATGCCCAGGAGAAGACCTTTGGGCCCGACGCCGGTCGCCCCTGCCCGTGTTGGGTCCGCATCCACTGGAGACGGGTCACCCCGATCTCGGCCAGCTTCTCCACCAGGAAACGCTGACGGTCCTTGTTGTCTGGAGGCGCCACCGCCATCGTCAGCTCGGCCGGCCTCAGAATCGCCTCCTCGTCACCACGTTCCACGATCTGGGACCCGAGCCGGCCCGAACCGACGGTCCCGAGGCCATCGGTATAGCTGACCCGCTCACCCCGGTTGAGTCGGAGCACCTTGTTGAGATGACGCCACTGGAGCACCGAAAGGGGCAGCGTCTCGCCCTCCCACGGAGCAGCTATAACCAGGTGGGGGGTGTGTCTCATCAGGCAGATGCGGGCCGATCGGTTCTCTCGCCCCGCATCTCAGCCCATCGTCGCAACAACGCCTCTTCTTCCTCGGTCAACTCCTTGGGGATCTCAACCGCGGCCAGCACGATGAGGTCACCGCGCATCCTTCGGCCCAGAACGGTCATCCCCTCCCCTCGAACCCGGAAGACCTCCCCTGGTTGGGTCCCCGGTGGCACCTCGAGATCGAAGGTGCCGCCGTCGATGAGCGGGATCTCGGCCCTGGTACCCAACGCCGCCTCGGCGATGCCGAGGGACAGTTGGTGCCACAGGTCGTTGTCGTGACGCTCGAACCTTGGATCATCGGCCACGGTGATCTCGACATAGAGGTCCCCGGGTGTCCCTCGGGCCCCCACCGCCTCGCCACGGCCGCTGAGCCGGAGTCTGGTGCCGGTGCTTACCCCGGCCGGCACCTCGACATTCACCTCGACCTGATCCGAGATGGTCCCGGATCCACGACACACCGTGCACGGGCTCTCCACCACCGAGCCCTCGCCCCGACATCGGGGGCAATCTGAGGCGGTCACCATCGTCCCGAGAAGGGACCGTTGGGTCACCCTGACCTGCCCGGAGCCCCCGCAATCGGCGCAGCTGATACGGGCCGACCCGGGCTCGGCGCCGGTACCGGTGCAGCGACCGCAGGCCGACCTGGTTTGGAACTCGACGGTGACCTCTCCCCCGAAAGCGGCTTGGTCCAAACTCACCACACCAGGGACCAAGAGGTCCCGACCTCGGGCCGGGCGTGCCTGCCGGTTACCGAAGAGCCCCCCGTCCCCGAATACGGACCGGAGCACCTCGTCGATCCCCCCGAATCCGCCGAGGAAATCGGTGAGATCGATGGAGTCGCCCCGGTCGTGCCGCCGTCTCCGGTCAGGGTCGGACAGAACCTCGTAGGCCTCGGCTGCCTCCCGGAATCGGGCGGCCGACTCAGGATCTCCGGGGTTGGCATCGGGATGGGTCTCCCTTGCGACTCGCCTGAACGCCTTCTTGATCTCCTCGGTGGTGGCGTGGCGATCCACCCCCAGGCTCCGGTAGTAGTCCCTGGCCATGCTCAGTCGGTGCGGGACCCGATCTGGTCTCCTAGCTCACGGGAGACTTCCTCGACTGCGGAGATGGCCCGCTTGTAGTTCATCCGCATCGGGCCGATGACCCCGACCGACCCGGCCTCGCCGGAGACGTCGTAGGTCTTGGACACCACCGCCAGGTCGATCGAACCGTCATCGACCTCGGATCCGATCTGGATCGAGACTCCTGAAGCTCCAGCGAGGAGTTTCATCACCTCGGCCTCACGCTGAAGGATCTCGAGGACCCTCTGAACGCTGTTGGGGTCCTGCCAGGCGCTCGACAGCCGCTGGGCGCCGCCGATGAACATCTCGGAGCCGGCGGTGGCCGCCAACTGGAGGCAATCGGTGATCGTCAATAGCAGCTCCCTGGTGGGCTCGTCGAGCTCGGCCAGTGCCTCATTTGGCGGGGCGGCACGGCCCAACTCGGCACCCACCACTGCCGAGGCCATCAGCCGCTGGCCGCTCTCGATCTCCCGGGGGGTCACCGGGACCCGGACCCGCCCCCGCTGCTGGACCACCCGGCCGGTCTCGGTGATCACGATCACCAGGATCTGATCGGTGGTCACCTGGACGGTGTGGAGTGACCGGACCCGGTCACGGCCGACGCCGGGGGCCACCACGACCGCGGGGAGATCGGTGATCTCGGCCAGGAGGTCCGAGGTGGCCCGAAGCAGTTTCGAGAGCTCGAGATGGACCTCGCCGAAGAAGCTGCTGACCTTCTCCTGCGCCGGGTGACGAAGACGCCCCGGATTGAGGTGGTCGACGTAGTAACGGTAAGCGGCGGCGGTCGGGATCCTGCCCGCCGAGGTATGGGGCTGGATCACGAACCCTTCCTGCTCCAGCGCCACCAGGTCGTTGCGGATCGTCGCTGGTGACACCGCCAGCCGGGAATGCTCGGCGATCGACCCCGAGCTAACCGGCTCGCCGGTCCGAATGTGCTCTTCGACCAGAGCGCGGAGTACCTCGGAGCGTCGGTCCTCAAGCATGGCTCTCGACAGACACGTTATCCGCCGCCCCACCCTGCGCCCACCCTCGAGGCGTCGCCAGGTCGAGAACCGCGCGATGCACCATGTCGGTGAGGAGGGGCCGGAGCACCACCAGACGCTGCTCGCCGGCGGCGATCACGCCGGCCTCTGATAGGCGGCGACCCTCGTCACCTGCCAAAAGGGCATGTGTGCCGGGGCCGTGAGAAACGCCGACCACCCGTCTCAACCCGACGAAGAGCCGGTCCAACTCGGCATCCCAGCCCAGGATGCGGTCTTCCCCGGCACGATGGCCTGCACCGGTCTCGACCGCGGAGATGTATGCCTCTAGACGCCGCAGGTTCCGGTACCTCACACCGTTACGGAACCCGTTGGCACCGTTCCCGAAGGCGAGATACTCCCCCTGAGCCCAGACTGTGAGGTTGTAACGGCACTCCTGTCCGGGCCGGGCCCAGTTGGACACCTCGTAACGCTCCAGCCCATGTTCGGGCAGGACCCGATCGGCAAGCTCATAGCGGTCGGCTTGGAGGTCCGGGTCCGGCGCCACCGCTCCTCCTGCGACCGATCTGCCGAGGGCGGTCCCGGGCTCGACGGTGAGGGCGTAACAAGAGACGTGGTCGACACCGAGATCGAGGGCTCGTGTCAAGGACCGCGCCCATGAGTCGTCGCTCTCCCCCGGTGTCCCATAGATCAGATCCAGCGAGAGCCTCTGGAAGCCCACCCCCCGGGCATTCCACACCGAGCCGGCGATCTCCTCACCCTGGTGACGACGCCCCAGGGAGGCCAGGACGCCGGTGTCGAAGCTCTGCGCCCCGAACGAGACACGGTTGAAGCCCAAGGCGCGGAACCTGCCGGCAGTGGCAGCCGAGAAGTCCTCGGGGTTGGCCTCCAGGCTGATCTCGGCGTCGTTGTCGATCCCGTGACGACGGGCCAGGGCATCGAGGGCCCGACCCAGGAGCTGGGGGTCGACATGACTCGGGGTCCCGCCTCCGAAGTAGACCGCATCCAGGGGCCGCCATGGCTCTGATCGGTCGATTTCGGTGACTACGGCATCGACGTATCGGTTGGCCAGGTCGTCTTTCCCTGCGACCACCGCGAAATCGCAGTAGGGGCAGACCTTCGAGCAGAACGGGATGTGGACATAGGCTGCCGCGGAGTCAGCATGCCGGTCGGCGCTCTCAGGCGTCACCGGTCGTCGTCGACCCTGAGGGCGGCGACGAATGCCTCCTGGGGCACCTCGACCGAGCCCACCATCTTCATCCGCTTCTTTCCCTCCTTCTGCTTCTGGAGCAGCTTCTTCTTCCGGGTGATGTCGCCGCCGTAGCACTTGGCGGTGACGTCCTTGCGCCGAGCTTTGACCGTCTCCCTGCTGATGACCCGCCCGCCGATGGCCGCCTGTATCGGGACGTCGAAGAGTTGGCGCGGGATCAGTTCCCGCAATCGGGTGGTCATCTTGGTCCCGTATTCGAGGGCGTGGTCACGGTGGATGATGGCTGAGAAGGCGTCGACCGGCTGGGCGTTGAGCAGGATGTCGACCTTGACCAGGTCGGCCTCCCGGTACTCGGAGGGCTCGTAGTCCAAGGACGCATATCCCTTTGTCTTCGACTTGAGCACGTCGAAGAAGTCGAAGACGATCTCGGCAAGTGGGATCTCGAAGTCGAGCTCGACGCGCTCCGGGCTCAGGTAGTTCATGTTCCCCACAACGCCGCGACGGTTGGTCGCCAGCTCCATGATCGGGCCCACATACTCGGTCGGGGTCAGGATCATCGCCCTCACGTAGGGCTCGGCAACCTCTCGCCGCTTCATCGGCTCGGGCAGGTCCTGTGGCGACTTGATCACCATGGACTCCCCGTCTAGGAGGCCCACCCGGTAGGCCACCGAGGGCGCAGTCGCCACCAGGTCCAGGTCGTATTCGCGCTCCAGGCGCTCCCTGACGATCTCCATGTGGAGCAGACCGAGGAACCCGACCCTGAAGCCGAAACCGAGAGCACGCGAGGTCTCTGGCTCCCAAGTCAATGAGGCGTCGTTCAGCTTCAGCTTCTCCAGGGCCTCCCGGAGCTTCTGGTAGTCATCGCCATCGGTGGGGAAGACCCCCGAGAACACCATCGGTTTGGGCTCGGTGTACCCGGGAAGGGGCTGGCTCGCCCGATTGCGAGCGTTGGTGACGGTGTCGCCCACCTTGATCCGGTCGATCTCCTTGACTCCGGTGATCAGATAAGCCACCTCCCCCGGCCCGACCGAGCCCACTGGGACCGCCTTTGGGGTGAGGAACCCGATCTCGTCTGCCTCGTGGGTCTCCCCGGTGGCCATGAACCGGATCGAGTCACCTACCCCGAGCCGCCCGTCGACCACTCTCAGATAACAGACCACACCCCGGAAGGCATCGAAGTAGGAGTCGAAGACCAGTGCCCGCAGTGGCGCATCCGGGTCGCCGGGGGGGGCCGGGACCTGGCGAACCAGGGTCTCGAGGAGGGTGTCGACACCCTCACCTGTCTTGGCCGACAGGCGAAGCACGTCGTCTGGTGAACCACCGAGGATGTTTACCAGCTCACCGGCGACCTGTTCGGGGTCGGCGGCCGGGAGATCGATCTTGTTGATCGCCGCTATCACCTCGAGCCCGGCTTCGATGGCCAGATGGGCGTTGGCCAGGGTCTGAGCCTGCACCCCCTGGGCGGCGTCGACGATCAGAAGGGCGCCTTCACAGGCCGCCAGCGACCGGCTCACCTCGTATGAGAAGTCGACGTGGCCCGGTGTGTCGATCAGGTTGAGGACGTAGTCGGCACCGTCGGCGGCTCGATAGTCGAGCCGGACCGTCTGGGCCTTGATGGTGATCCCGCGCTCCCGCTCCAGGTCCATGGTGTCGAGGACCTGGTCCCGCATCTCACGGGCGCTGATGGCCCCGGTCCGTTCGAGGAGGCGGTCGGCGAGGGTCGACTTGCCATGGTCGATGTGGGCGATGATGGAGAAGTTGCGTATGCGCGATTGATCGGTCATATCGAAGGGACTCGAGCCGAGGGTCGGCCGGGAGTACTTGGTATTGGGTACTTAGTACTGAGACCGATCCAAGTACCAAGTACCAAGTACTAAGCACCTCTTGGACCATTGTAGGTACCCGCCCCTGCACTGCTAGCGTCGCCGTCCGAGCATGGCCAACATCAAGTCACAAGAGAAGCGCAACCGTCAGAACGAAGTGCGGCGGCAACGCAACAAGTCGATCAAGAGCGATCTGAAGACCGCGGGCAAGAAGGTGGAGGCTGCCGGCACTGCCGGCGCAGCCACAGATGAGGTCTACAAGGCCGCCCAGAAGAAGATCGACAAAGCCGCCCAGAAGGGTGTTCTCCACCCTCGTACCGCGGCCCGCAAGAAGTCGCGGTTGGCCAAGAGCTCGGCCTCCGACTGAATCCTCAGCGTGAGGATTCCCCCACCACGGGGGACATACTCACCCGTACCAGCGGCACAGGGCGACTGTCAACCGCTCCAGCGTCACCCGATGCACCTCTTCGGGGTGGGTCTTGACCACGCGGTCCGCCCGCAGCAGAGCATCCTGTGCTCGTCGCAACGATGACTCCCTGACCCTGGCCCGCTGTCTCCACATCACACTCAGCTGACGGTCCGACCCTCCACCGACCCAGTCCTTGAAGGTCGGCTCGTCCGGTGCCGCCGCTGCCAGCGCCCGTCGCTTCAAGTCGCTCTCCAGTGTGGCCAGGTAGACCAACGGGTGGCCATGGACCAGGAAGTCGGAGAGTCTCCGGAGCGCTTCGCCGACATCACCCTTGCCAATGGCGTCGGTGATGTGCCACGCCGGCTCGTCGGGCCGATTCCTGAAACGGTCGAGGATCATCTCCTCGGTCAACTTCCCCGGGAGCCCGGTCAACTGGTCGAGGGCCCGTCCCAGACTCGCCGTGTCGGTCCCGTACCTTTGGATCAGGGCATCGGTGGCGCCTTTGTCCATCTGGATCCGGCGGGACTTCACCTCGTCTGCCAGCCACTTGGACACGTCTCGCTCCAACATCCTGGCCACACTCTGGGTTGACCCCCTGTCCTTGGCGATGGCGGCCAACGGACGGGCCAGGGCACCGACTGAGACCAGGACCACCTCGGTGGAGGCCAGATCGGCCGACTCCAGCAAGGCGACGAGGGTCTCGACCTCACTCTTCTGGAGGTTCTGGGCGTCGACCAGCTCGAGGCCCTGCGACTCGCCGAAGAGAGACCCCGACTGGAGCATCGGGATCATCGGCTCGACCTCGGCCCGCACCGGGCCCTCGCCCTCCTCGCCGGCGCCTCTTCCGGGGACATGGATTCGGACCAACTGCTCCCCGCCCACACCGCAGTCGGTGAAGTGGGAGTTGGCGGCGTCCAGCATCCGCTCCCGCTCCCCCGGCCCGGCATTCGCCGGCCCCGAGATGACCAACAGTGTCATGGTCTCAAGGTAGTCATGAGGCCCGACCGAAAAGGCGGGCCAGATCACAGGCCATGGCCACGTCGTGGGCCCGGATGATGTCGGCGCCATGTTCCAGGGCTAGTGCGATGTAGGCGGCGACACGATGCCCGTCCCGCTTCCTGGGGATAGGGATCAGCAACGGATGACCCAGCGCGCGGAGATGACCCGACCCGGCTATCACCTCCAGCTGCATCCGGGTGTAGGCCTTGTAGTCGCCTGGGTAGTTGAGGGCGATCCCCGGGTCGAGGATTACGTTGTGGATCCCTGCCGCGGCCAAATCATCGAGCAACTCCCTGAATCGGGTGGCGGTGTGCTCCGCCTTGTCCGGCCGGATCTCGATCTCATCGACATCGTGAGGGTTGGCCCCCTCGACATACACCGCGATGGCTGCGACCCCGGCACTGGCGACCACTTCCCGCATCACAGGGTCACGGAGCCCGCCGGTGTCGTTCACGATCACCGCGCCCGCGGTCACTGCGGCCTCGGCGACCTCCGGCTTCCAGGTGTCGATGGCCACCAGGTGCCCCTCCACCGCCAGGGCCTCGATCACCGGCACCACCCTCGACACCTCGTCAGCGGTCTCGATGGTTGGGTTGTCGTAGTGGGATGACTGCCCGCCCAGGTCGATGAGGGTGGCTCCCCAGGACCGGTACCGGTCGGCCATGAGCAGCGCCTCGTCGACCGAGCGCGCCAAGGTGTGGGTGTTCTTCGACTCGGGAGAGGTGTTGATGACCCCCATCACATGGGTGATCCCTCCCAGAGCCAGGCTGGTCGCGCCCAGTCGGAGTTGATCGGGCATGTCGGCGAGCTTAGGGCGTGGGGTCCGCCACTCCTGACCCGCCTGCCGGGCTGGATCAGGAGTCTCGGTGAGCCGCGATTCACCGTCGAGTAATCGCAGGGTCGGCGACTAGCCGGACCCGCTGAGGTCGATGATGATGTCGCCATCCCGGTCGGTGCGCGCCACCGAGGCGCCTGACGCCTCGAGCACCTCGATGACCCAGTCGACAGGGTGGCCGAAGTCGTTGGGGCCGACCGAGATCACGGCGAGGTCGGAGCCCACACCGGCCAGCCAATCCGGGTCGGAGGTGCCTCCACCGTGATGGGGGACCTTGAGGACGTCTGCGCTGAGGCCGCTCAACTCTCGTTGGGCGAATGTCTGGATGTCACCGGTGAGAAGCATCGCCCTGCCCCGGCCCCTGACCGTGATCACGATGGATTGATCGTTACCCGACTCATATCGTCGAATCGGGCCCTCCACCTCGAGCACGATCGACCCCAGCCTTCGGGTCACGCCCACTTTCGGAGTGTTGATCGGGACCCCGGACGCCTCGAGCCCGATCAGCAGCTCCATGGCCGATGGTGTCTGGTGTGGCTCCATGGCGACCCAGAGCTCCCCGATCTGGTAGCGGCCCACCAAGCCGGCGAGGCCGGCGGCGTGATCCGCGTCACCGTGCGTCATCACCACCAGGTCGAGATGGCTCACCCCGTAGTGCCGCAGTCGTTGCACCAGGATGACGGGATCGGGCCCACCGTCCACCAGCGCCACCTGACCCTGGCCCCCGCTGACGAGAATGGCGTCGCCCTGACCGACATCGAGGACCACCACCCCATGCTCGGGCAGGTCGCCTCCGAGACCGACGACCCAGACCAGCATCAGACCGGCTGCGGTCATCGCCAGCAATGGCCTCACTGCCCGCCATCTCCAAGCGATGAGCCCGATCAGGACAACCCCGGTCAGTGGTATGAAGGTGACCTGTGGCCAGATCGACGAGCCGCGGGCCAGTTGGATGACGAGCTCGGAGATGACTGCCGCAATTGCGGTCAGCGGCCCGACACCGGCCACACCGATCGCACCGATCACGGTGGCCGCCGCCACCAGTGGCCCGGCGACCAAGTTGATCAATGGGGAGAGCAGCGGGATCGACCCGAAGTGAATGAGAAGCAGGGGCGCTACGGCCATCTGGGCCCCGATCGTCACGGCAAGGGCGCGTTGCGCCCTGCCGCCCCTCACCGGCCATCTGGCGCCGACGAGCACTCCGCAGGTGGCCGCAACCGAGAGTTGGAAGCCGGCGCTCCCACTCAGGGAAGGGTCGAGCACCAGGAGGGCCGTCACCGATACGGCGAGCAACTGCCAGGCCTCGAAGACCACTCCCAAAAGACGCCCGACCAGCGCGATCCCGGCCATCGCCGAGGCTCGCATCACGGATGGCTCGAAACGGGTGGCAGCGGCATAGACGGGGAGACCGATCAGGCCGACCACCGCGCGACGTCTCGGCCCCATGGCCAGCGGACCGGCGACGATGGCGAGAAGACCGAGAAAGAGCGCGATGTTAGACCCGCTAACCGCCACCAGATGGGTAAGACCCGCCAGACGCATCGCCTCCATGTCCGACTTGTCGACATGTGTTGTGTCGCCGATGAGGAACCCGGCGAGAAGCGCCCTCCCATCATCGAAGGGCTGGAGAGCCTCGATCACGTGGCTGCGGACGGCATTGCCCACCGCGACCGGGGCCGACGCCGGCCCGGATAGACGCTCGATCCGCCTCACCTCCACCGTGGACCCGTGGCCCCGGCCCCGGGCCACGCCGGCCCTCCCGTTGGCGACGCCCTCCACGCGTACCCGGTCCCCCGACACCAACCCCGGGTCTTCGTCGAAGTCGAGAAGCACGACTCCCGACCCGGTATCGGCTAGAGCCCATGGACCGAATCGGCCTGGGACCACATCGGTGGCCAGCAACGCCTCCTCTTCGAATTGACCGGCCGACACCGGCTCCACCGACGGCCGATAGACGATCAGGGCGGTCACCAGCCACACCGTCGCCGCCACCGCCAGCCATGGTCGTGACACGGCCGGTGGCAGGGCAGGGTGCCGGCCAGTCATGGCACCGCGATCAGGTCGCGGATCGCGGCCAGCTTCGACTCGCCGACCCCCGACACCTGGAGGAGATCCTCCACCTCGGTGAACGGCCCGTTCTGCTCGCGATGGGCCACGATCCGCGCCGCCAGCACCGGGCCAACCCCGGGGAGCGTCTCCAGCTCGGAGGCGGTGGCACGGTTGATAGCCACCAGCCCACCTGCCCCGCTGCCGGCAACATCGGTCGTGGCTCCTCCCGGATCCCCGGGGCCGGGCACGATGATCTGCTGACCAGGCATCACCGGTGCGGCCAGATTCACCGAGTCCCCGGATGCGCCGGGTCGGAGACCACCTGCGGCCTGTATGGCATCGGCCACGATCGAGCCCTCGGGGATGGCGACCACCCCCGGCGATACCACCCAACCCCCGACATGGACCTCGATCGAAGTCGTCTCGATCGTCTCGGGTGTGACCGACGCCAGACTGGGTTGCGCGACTCCACCCTCCCGCTGCACCATGCCCAGGACCGCCCCCAACGTCGCGCCCATCACCGCCAGCACCACACCGATGCGCCCGTGACTCATCACCTCGCCCCCATGGACGAGTACCTAACCGGGACCGGGCCCGGTTGGAACCCCTTCGTCAGGGTTGGGCGATGCTCGACCCCATCCCGTCTCTCGAGGGAGTCTTCGTCACCTGATCAGATGAACCGTGAGGCGACGGTGCGGGCCTCGACCTCGAGCCGGTTCGACCAATAGGCCATGCGATGACCGGCCCCGCCAAGCCTGCGCCTCAAGTAGTCGCCCAGATAGCGCCGCAGGAACCCGAAGAACCCGTAGTCCGACCATTGACGGACATGTACCAGCTCATGAACCAGGAGACGGCCCAGCCGATCACGATCGCCGTTGATGACCGCCGGATCGACCAGGACCCAGCGCATCACTGTCATCGCGGTGATCCCATCGGACCACAGCGACCTCACCAGACGTGATGCCGGGACCACCCTGACCCGGTTGAAGTCGACCGGGTGGAGGGCGGCCCTCAACTCCTCGCTGTCGTAACCGGACTCGGAGAGGATGCGCCCGACGTTCACCCGACGACGATGTTGACCAGACGGGGTGGCTTGGAGATGACCTGTCGCACTTCGTGGCCGTCGATCCAAACCCGGGCCTTCTCCGACTGGAGGGCCAGCCGCTCCGCCTCACCGGGATCGACGTCGGGGGCCACCGATAGACGATCGCGGACCTTTCCGTTGACCTGGACGATCAGGGTGACAGTCTCCGTGATGGCCAGTGCGGCGTCCCACTCCGGCCACGGCTCGGTGGCCAGCATGCTCCCGTGGCCCAGTCTCTCCCACAGCTCATGAGCCACATGGGGAGTCATGGGTGCCATCAGCAGCAGGAGCCTTCTCAGCACCTCGTCGAAGACCGCTGACCGGGGCTCGGTCTCGACATAGTCGGCGAGGGCGTTGGACAGGATCATCAGGGCCGGGACCGCGGTGTTGAAGTGAAATCGGTCGATGTCCTCGGTCACCTTGGCCACGGTCCGGTGAGCCAGGCCGATCAGCTCCCGGTCCCTCTCCGCTTCGGGCCGGTCGCTGAACTGATGGTCACCGGTCGCAGTCTTCCAAACCCGCTCGAGGAACCGTCTGGTGCCGTCGACACCATTCGGGTTCCAAGCGGCATCGTCGGTGGGCGGGCCCATGAACAGATGAAACAGCCGCAGGGCGTCGGCGCCGTGGGAGGCGAAGAGCGAGACCGGGTCGACCACGTTGCCCTTCGTCTTGGACATCTTGGAACCGCCCAGGGTGATCATCCCCTGAGTGAAGAGCCTGGCAAAGGGCTCTTCCACGGTGGACAACCCGATGTCGTAGAGGAACTTGGTGATGAACCGGGCGTAGAGGAGATGGAGCACGGCGTGCTCCACCCCGCCGATGTACTGATCGAGGGGCAGCCAATAGGCCGGCTTGGCCGGATCGAATATGGCTTGGTCGTTGTGGGGGTCGGTGTAGCGAAAGTAGTACCAGGAGGAGTCGACGAAGGTGTCCATGGTGTCGGTCTCCCGCCGCGCCGGGCCTCCGCATTGGGGGCAGGTGGTGTTGACGAACTCCTCGTCGGCGGCGAGGGGCGACATGCCTCTCGGCAGATAGTCCTCGATGTCGGGGAGCAGCACCGGCAGCTGGTCACGGGGCACGGGCACCAGTCCGCAGACGGCGCAGTTGACCATGGGAATGGGACACCCCCAATAGCGCTGTCTCGAGATCAGCCAATCCCTGAGACGAAAGCTCACCGTGGCCGCCCCGACCCCCCCGTCCTCGAGCCAGGCGATGATCCGGTGCTTGGCGGCGGTCTGATCGAGACCATCGAGGAAGTCTGAGTTGATGGTTGTCCCGTCTCCGAGATAGGCCTCACCCTCCCAGTCGGCCGGGGGCTCGACGGTGCGGATGATCTCGATCCCGTACTTGGTGGCGAAGTCCCAGTCTCTCTGGTCCTGACCAGGGACCGCCATGATCGCCCCGGTCCCATAGCCCATCAGGACATACTCGGCGACGTAGATCGGTACCCGGGCCCCATTGACCGGATTGATGGCAAAGGCCCCGGTGAACACGCCGGTCTTCTCCCCCTCCGCCATGCGCTCGATGTCTGAGACCCGGCTGGCGGCCTCGACGTAATCCCGAACCGATGCTTCTTGCTCGGCCCCGGACACCAGCTGGCTGACCAGGGGGTGCTCTGGCGCCAGGACGCAGAAGGTCATCCCGAAGATGGTGTCGGGTCGGGTGGTGAAGACCTCGAAGGAACCGCCCCCTTCCACCTCGACGGTGAAGGCGGCGCCCTCGGAGCGGCCGATCCAGTTTCGCTGCATCCGCCTCACCCGCTCGGGCCAGTGCTCCAGCGTTTCGATGTCGTCGAGAAGACGATCGGCGTACTCGGTGATCTTGAAGAACCACTGGGCCAGGTTCCGCTTGACCACCGGTGTGTCACACCGCTCGCAGAGCCCGTCGATCACCTGCTCGTTGGCGAGGACGGTCAGGTCTTTTGGGCACCAGTTGACCGGTGCCTCGCCCTTGTAGGCCAGTCCCCGGTCGTACAACTCCAGGAAGAGCCACTGGTCCCATCGATAGAAAGCCGGGTCATGGGAGGCCAGCTCCCGGCTCCAGTCGTACATCGAGCCCAGCTCTTTGATCAGGGTCGTCATGGTGGCGATGTGGTTCTCGGTATTGACACGAGGATGGACCCCGGTGGCGATGGCGGCGTTCTCGGCGTTGAGGCCAAAGCTGTCCCACCCCATCGGGGAGAGGACGTTGAAGCCCCGCATCGTCTTGTAACGAGTGAGGAGGTCGCCGAAGGTGTAGTTGCGGATGTGACCTTGATGGAGGGCCCCCGACGGGTAGGGGTACATGCAGACGTTGTAGAACTTAGGACGGGCCGGGTCTTCGGTCACCTCGAAGATCGCTTGGCTCTCCCAAAGCTTCTGCCACTTGGATTCGATGGCGCGGTGGTCGTAGGACATGTCCGCCCTTGAGGCTAATTGTTGATGCCATGATGGTCGCTCCGCGTAACCAGGAGGAAAGGTGACAATCCAGCGTGTCGGGGTCGTCGGGGGTGGCCTGATGGGCTCCGGAATCGCCGAGGTCGCGGCCCGAGCTGGGTATGAGGTCAGAGTTCACGAGATCGATTCCCCGGCCGCAGAGGCCGCGCTGGGGAGGATCGACCGCTCGTTGTCCAAGGCACTGGAGCGGGGAAAGCTGGACGAGGCCGAACGGGATGGCATCAGGTCCAGGATCACCGTCTCCACCGACATCTTCGAATTGGCCGACCGTCAGATCGTCATCGAAGCCGCCACCGAGAACGAGGACCTCAAGAAGCGGCTGTTCACCACCCTCGACGAGGTGGTGACCGACCCTGGGGCCATCCTCGCCTCCAATACCTCGTCGATCCCCATCACCAGGATCGCCTCGGCGACCGGGCGGCCCGACCACGTCGTCGGGCTCCACTTCTTCAACCCGGTCCCGTTGATGGCCCTCGTCGAGCTGGTGACCACCGTCATGTCGGACCCTGCGGTGGTGCAACGAGCCCAGGAATTCGCCGAGCAGCTGGGGAAGACGGTGATCCGAGCCAAGGACCGTGCCGGGTTCGTGGTCAACATGTTGCTGGTCCCATACCTGCTCGCCGGGATCAGGATGCTGGAGGCAGGGGTCGCCACCAGGGAGGACATCGACACCGGCATGCGGCTGGGGGCGAATCATCCGATGGGGCCATTGGAGCTGACCGACTTCGTCGGGTTGGACACCACCAAGTTCGTAGCAGACGTCCTCTACGACGAGTTCAAGGAGCCCCTATACGCATCTCCCCCGCTTTTGACCCGGATGGTGGAGGCCGGTCTCAACGGCCGCAAGTCGGGTCGCGGCTTCTACGACTACGGCTGAGCGTCACCACCGCATCATCCCGGATTGGGTCGGTGGCCTCATCGCTAACGAGTTATCCACAGGCGAAGATCTGCTTCAGCCTTGGGAGGAAGGATCGGGGATGCTCGGAGAAGCGGGGCGCCACGAAGCGGTCATTGAGCTACACCGTCAGGAGAGCCTGGCGGAGGTCAAGAAGCTGATCGAGGTGCGGTCCGAGGAGACCGACGACGGGTGGGGTCGGGAGTCGGCCCGCTTGTTCGCAATCGACATCGCATTGCTCACCACCCGGCGGCATTTCGACCGCCTCTCCGCCGCCGACAGCCGCTTCCTCATGGTCAAACTCAACGAGGCGAGACGGCTGGTGGTCGACGACCGTGATCATGAGCTGGGATTGGTCCAGGGCGAATTCGAGCCTTACCTCAAACATGTGGTGAGCCCAGGAGCTCGAGTTGTGTGGCTGACTGCATTGAACGCCTTGCTCCCCTCTCCTTACCGTGCCGCGGTGGCCGCCCTGACGGCAGCCCTGACCGCCAGTCCCGATCAGATCGAAGACCTGTCTGCGATCCTCGGTCAACGACTCCGGGCCCGACTCGGTGAGGGCGCCTTACTCCGCGAAAAGTCAGGTGACCTCTTCGCCATCGCCTGATCGGCGAGGTTCTTCGAGTGATCCCTCCGTGATGAACCCGTTGAACTCCGTGGATCATCTCAATCCGTTTCCCGATCCGAGGCGCTCGAAGCTACCCCTGGTTACGGCGACGCGGAGTAGCAGGGTCGGATAGGGTTCGCCGGTCGACCCGGTCCAGGAGAGGCCGGGCTGTTGAGGAGGAGAGATGACTTCCGATTCGAACCCACCTGAGATGCCAGACCGCCCGGCCGAGTCGGGTATGTCAGATGCGATGTCAGGTGCCATGTCCGACGCCAAAGCCGCGATGGATCGCGCCGGCTTCTCGACCCCACAAGGAATGGTGGCCGCAGGCGCCATCCTTCTGCTCGGGGTCGAAATCCTCTTCGGCTTCTTCCTCGAGGACTTCTACATCGCCAACGCCGTTCTGGTGCTTTCGATCCTCGCCCTGCTCATCTTCATGGGCATGACCGCCACCGCGGAGAAGATCGCCCCGGTCCCGGTCGTGATGAAGACCCTCGGTTATGCGATCGCCATCTACGGTGCGATAGCCGTGATCTATGACCTGCGGTATATCGGGGACGCGCTCGACGAGGTCTCCGAGGTGATCGGCGCTCTGGTCTCGTATGCCGCCTATGTGCTCGCCTTCCTCGGAGCGAGGTCGATCAAGGCCTGAAGGCCATCAACTGACCTATCCCGAACGACCCGGTGCGGCCTTGGGCAGACCGGGTCGTTGGGTATCCGAAGCACCGCCTCGGGCCGAACCGTCAGCCCCTGGTGCTGTTCCGGGAAGACTGCCTGGCGCCAACGCCTCTCAGGGACTGGTCAACACCTTGTCGAGTCGCTCGTAACCCTCCGACATCCCCGCCTCCATTCCACCGGACAACATCCCATCTCGCGCCTCTAGCGAGGGATAGGTGGCGTGACCGCGCACCCTGCTCCGGCCGCTGCCCAGATCCTCGAAAGTGAGGCTCTCCACGCTCACCACATCCGGAAACCCTTCGAACTCGAAAGTCTGGACGGCGAACTCGTTGTCTCGGACCACGTGGTAGACGCCGTTGAAGGCGCACTCCTCGTTCTCGCTCCGCTGAACAAAGCGAAAGCGTCCGCCGGTCTTGAACTCATATCTCTCGATTTCCATCTCGTAGCTGCCCGGGCCGAGCCACTGCTTGACCAGATCGGGCTCCTTGTGGGCCCGGAACACCGCCTCCACCGGAGCATCGAACTCCCGCTCGAAGTCGATGAAGGGAAGACCGGCGGGGGCGCTGACGGTCAACTGGTTACTCATTTCTCATCCTCTCTCTTCTGGCGCTTCACGGCGGCGTCGATGGTCTCGAGCAGGGCGTCGAGACGCCGAAACTGCTCTTCGTGGATCAGCCGGTACCTATCGATCCAGGCGGTCATGGACTCCAATGCGGCCGCATTCAGATGGACCGGTCGGCGCTGGGCGTCGCGTGTGCGTGTCACCAGCCCGGCCTGTCCCAGCACCTGGATGTGTTTCGAGACTGCCTGTTTGCTGATCTCGAAAGGCTCCGCCAGCTCGTTGACAGTCGCCGGTCCCCGGCTGAGACGGGCGATGATGCCTCGGCGCACCGGATCGGCCAGAGCGGCGAACGCCCGATCGAGCCCGATGCCATCCTTAGTCAACTCATTCCTTGATCAACCTGTTGGTTGACTATATGGATGGACCGCCCTCCTGTCAAGACGCAGGTTGGTACCCTCCGGGCGTGCATCCTGGTTGGTCCTCGTCGGGCGCGAGTTGATGCGGAGAGCACGGAGACGTTATGCGCCGGTGGCCTTCTCTGGGTCCGATGTCGACCCGCCAACTCGAGTGGTCACGGAGACAGTGGCCCATCTCGGCCCGCGCAACCACGTCATCTTCGGTCTCGCCCCGGTCGAGGGCGGCTTCCCGCAAGCGCTGATTTCGATCAAGACCGACCGAATTGGTCTGGTCAACGAGCAGATCTTGCAGATCCCCTACCGGGGGTATGAGGCCCCACCAGAGAACCTATTCCGGAGCCTCGGACTCTCGCTTGCCGACGGATGGGACATCCTCCGATGGAAGGCCGACGACTTCGTTGCCGTGACGGCCCCCTCGTTCGTTAGGCCTCAGGAACTGGTCTCATTCGCAGTGGGCGCGTCGGCTCTTCTCCTCGAGGCTGACCCAGACGTCGCCTGGGAACTCAGGTTCGTTGGGTGAGTCGATGGCTTCTTCTATGCACTCAGTGGAGCTGAGGGGATTTGAACCCTTGGCCCCGTGACTGCCAGTCCAGATCAGGGCGTTTCACCAACCCGGCGCCGTAACCGTGATCGTCGCCTCGTTTGCAACAACCATTACCGGCTGGGATCACGGAACGTCTCTGGGAACCTGATGGTCCCAAGCCTGGCGCCTTTCGCTTGCCCCGCTTGCCTTCTTTAGCTGGAGGCAATCGACGTTGGAGTCGAGGGTCTGTGGTTGATTTGATCGCGGTGCTGTTTGTCCCGGTGGTGGGGATCGTGTTGTTATTGCTCTCACTCTTAGGAATGAGGCGAGTCGTACGCGCTGACTGAGCCGCATCCCCACCTCAAATATCAAGTCGCTCCATCCCTTTGAGCACCTCGTACCAATGCCAGGCCGTCGGATACTCAACCTCCCGTAGCTCTCGAGGATGTCCTGTTCGAGTTGGGCGCTGCGTGGCCGAGCCGAGATCAGGACACCCCGCACCTTGGTCCCTTTGGCAACCAGAGCGTCCAAGTAACCCCGAAGCTAGAACACCGAGTTCTGCTGCTGGTCACCCCTTTTGGCCTCCACGGGGATCATGGTGAGCTGAGTGGCGGGGTCTGGCAGATGGCTCAGGCGGCTCGCCGTAGGAGGGGTTAAGGCCACTGCCCAGTCTCGGGTATGAACAACTCGGGGAGTGGCTCGCCTGCCGCGAGAGCGTCGATGGCCCCAGCCAGATCCTCTGCGGATGGCAGTACCCCTGAGTAACCGCCGAGGAAGTGGCCCTCCTCGTCGAGGAAGATCAGCGTCGGTATTCCCAGGACGACCCAGCCCTCCCCCGTCTCTCCTGGAGTGAGGAGGACGACGGGTACCTGATGGCCGGTCTGCTCTACCACGTCTCTCACGAATTCGGACTCGTCTTCGTAGGCGACCGAAACAAAGTTGACCTCGTCTCGGTGGTCTCGGTAGGCGGCCTCGAAAGGAGCGAACGGGGCCGTAAGTCCCTCCGCATTGGTCCCGTCCTCCAGACATGGCGGGCACCAGGAGGCCCAGAAGAGCAGGGCCACCGGCTCTCCCCGCAGGGAGGCCAGGTCAAGTTCACCGCCTGAGAGGAGAGGAGCCGTCCACGTGGGGGCGCCCTCGCCGACCACAAACCGGGTGACGTTCTGCGGAATCTCCTCTCCCGGTGGCTCAGCCCCGGGCGGAGCGGCCAACTCGAAGGTCCCCTCAGCAAAGTTAGGGCTGTACTCGAGTTCGGTAACCTCGAGGGTCTCGCCGGGGGCCACGCCGAGCGGACGCGGCGTCGGCACCGGAACCGGTGAACCCGGCGCCAGCCGTAGCCGCAGTATCAGGCCAGTCTCTGCGTCTACCCACAGTTCCCACACCTCGCAGCGGATGTGCCGGGAGAGACGTCCCGCCACCTGCTCGTCGGAGAGGATCTCCGGATCGGGACAATGCTCTGCCCAGAACTCCTGGGCGATGGGGGTTCCGTCCCAGGTGAGCAGATTCAGAGGGGAGGGAGGGAAGTCGGGTGCGTCGGTGGCGGTGTTGGTCTCGGCCCAGTATTGAACGCTCTGTCTCCCGTCTGTGACCCAGAAGCTTCCCACGCTCTCCTCTGGTCGCCCTGGCATCGGAAAGGAGTCGGAGAGGAAGTCGAGGCGCCAGCCTTGCGATCCGTCGAAGGAGAGCTGGACTACGACCACCCGGTCTGCGGTAGGTTCAGTCGGCGGTGGCAGCAGCTGCTCCTCAGCGATGGCGGCCAGTTCGGCAGCCACCGCCTCCGCGGGGATCCGGCGTTCGATGGTGGCCCGGAACGCAGTTGGAGAGCCATAGGTCCCTATCGGTTCGGAGATCCTTGTCAGAAACCCGATCCCACCCACCACCAGCAGCACTGCGAGGGCAGCCACCATCGCCGGCAGCCAGCGTCGCCGCGGGGATACCCGGCGTACAGGCGGGCTCACCAGCCCAGGGTGGAGCAGGTACTCGAGAGCAGGGGCGGCCTGGTCGAGCCGGGTGGCGTATGCCCGCAACTGGGCGGTGAGATCAGGCCCCACTTTCCACCCCCAATGCCTTGCGTAGCTTGACTAGGCCGCGGCTTACATGTCGCTGCACGGTGGACGGCGTTACCCCGAGCAGCTCTCCGACTTCCGCCAGAGTCCAGGAGAACCCGTGGACGAGAAGCACGGCCACTCGCTGTCTGTGTGAGAGCCCCGCAAGCGCTCCTGGGAGTGCCGGCTCGACCCAGGGGTCGTCGTGGCTAGTGGGGGGAAAGCCGACCCTCATCCGCGCACCTCGGAGACTGGTCCTACGCCCCCAATTTCTCCCCACTCGGTACAGATATCCGGCCGGGTTCTCCATCCCCTCGACCCTTGGCCAGTGCTCCCATGCGTAAGCCAGGGCTTCCGCGGTCGATTCAGCACCAAGCTCCGGTCCGTAGACGGCTATCAGGGCTGTGCGCACGCGGGGTCCCACCTCCTTCACAAATACCGTGTACGACTCGTTCAGGGTCTGCTGCACCAAGAAGCTCCGTGGACTATCAACCATGTAAGGCCCGGATCCCCACTAGCACGCGACAGTCTTTTGGAACTAGGGGCTGTCGTTGTTGCGCCCTCGCGCCGCGACCACGGAGCGTGGTCCAAACGAGGACCATCCAGACGGTGGCCCGTGACTGCCGGTCAAGTGCTCTGCCGAACTGAGCTACAGCCCCTTGGGAGAGCGTCATTGTACGGTCGGCACCCCGATGAAGGTGAATCTCCTGGCCCATTCCGCAATTGGGGATTGCGGCGTAGAATTGCTATAGCCGGATTGGGAAGAGGGCAGGTGACAGTGTTTCTGTTTGTGGTGATCGCGGTCAACATGCTCCTGTTCGCCGGGCTGGGTGTGTGGGTTTGGACGTCGATGCATGACGACGACTCGCCACGAATCCGGGTCTTGTCGGGGATGTTGGCAGTCATAGCGTTCGCGTTCGTGCTGGGAGCGGCCACCAGACTCGTGGCCGTGGCCGTGAGAATGGGGTGGCTGGACGGAAGAGTCGGCGACTTCATCGCCTCGGAGTGGCACATATGGCAATCACTGGCATCTACCGCCCTCGGCGTGGCCGGGTTCATCCTGGTGCGCCGTTATGGCAAGTCGTTGAAGACCGCCGACCGCATCGCCATGGCGGTGTCGGACCGTCTATTCGAAGGGACCAGCCTCACCGAGTTCGGCTTCACCAACCGTGAGATCGAGGTTTTGCAGGCGATCTCCGAGGGCCACCTCTCCGATGCCGAGATCGCCGAGATCCTCTTCATCGCCCCGGCCACGGCGGCGACCCACGTGAAGAACATCCTGAAGAAGACGGGGGTTCGCAGCCGCCGCGAGCTGGCCCTATTGGTCTCATCCTCGAATCTGTGACGCCTACCCGAATCGGGTAGGCGTATTACCGGGATCCGGTAGCCGTTTTGCCCACTCTGGGTATGGACATACCACTCTAACGACCGCATTCTTACGTTATCGAAAACGGGGGTGGGCTCACAGGGCGTGGGTTCCTGCTCAGCAGGGCCTCAAGAAGGCTCGTCGATAGCACGTAAGTGGCTCACCACACAGTGTGGTGAAACCAAGGACTCAGGGCCAAGGTGGTCTCGGGGCGAACAGGGAGAAGACTCATGATATCGAGGGGTAGACACGTGGCCCAACGGCCAACCGGCCGCAAGGCCCGAACGTTCGGGAGGGCGGTACCGCTGGCGCTGGCTGTTGTGATGGTGATTTCCAGTGTGGCCATGGGTGCGGTATCGACCGATAAGGACGATTATGCACCCGGCTCCGTAGTGACCATCAGCGGCGACAACAGCAACGATGCCGGCTACCTCGCGGACGAGATCGTCTCGGTAGAGGTATCGGGGCCGAACGGCTACGAGGCTTCCTGTGAGGCCGTAGCCGACGAAAGCGGTGCCTGGACCTGTCAGGTCACGCTGTGGGACGACGACCGCGCGTTGGGCGCGTACACCTACGCCGCCACCGGACAGACGTCCGGAGTGACCGAGAGCGGGGCGTTCACGGATGCCAACTCTGAGATCCACCTCTTCTCCATCACGCCTAATCCGGTCGATGCTGGCGAGGATCTGATGTGGTCCGCATCGGCAAGATGCACCGGACCATCGTCGGGAAGCAACAGTTGCACCAACCACGGCTCATCGGTTAATGGCCCGGTCCCTAATGGCTACACGATCAACCTGCTGCAAGCCGCCGGCGCGTGCGGCACGGTAGGTCAAGTCTTCGCGGGGGTCGATAGCGCAACAACGACCGGGGGAACAGCGGGAGGAACCGTTTCCGCACCTGCTGCGGCGGGTTTCTACGCCTACCGGACCGAGCATCCACAACAGACCATCAACAGCAACAACTGGGGTGCGGTTGGCCAGGGTACCACTCCCTGCGTCACAGTCGAGGTCCAGTCGGGAAACACCCCTCCAGAGGCTGACGCTGGCGGCCCGTACAGCGGCGACGAAGGCGAGTCGATCTCACTCAGCGGTGCAACCGCTTCGGATGATGACGTCGACGACTCCCTGACGTACCAGTGGTCGATCAACTACAACGACAACATGGACGCCAGCGGATCGTGCGACTTCAGTGACGCCACGGCGCTCAAGCCAACGATCACTTGCACCGACGACTCGAACGCCAACAGCTTCACGCTCACGCTGACCGTTGACGACGGCGACAATGATCCTGTCAGCGACAACGCCACGCTCAGTGTCGCGAACGTCGCGGCCGCGACCTCCAACGGTGCGCTAACCGTCAACCCGATCACGGGCCAGGCGACGGCGAGTTTCGACTTCGCCGATGACGGCAACAACGACACGCACACCGCGTCGTTCGAGTGGAGCATCGATGCGGAGCCTCGCTCGGGCTCGGTCTCGGAGACCAACGGGGCGGGGACTGCCACGGACACGCGGACACTGGCGCCCGGATGCCACACCATCACGGTGACCGGGACCGTCACGGATGATGACGACGCCACCTCAAGCCCGGCCGAGCAGGTAGCGACCTCGCAGCAGGTTGACGTGTACACGGTGGCGTTCAAGACGCCGATTAGGGACAACGAGCGCAACTTTGCCAAGTACGGCAACGTGCTGCCGGTCAAGGTTGAGATCAAGAGCAGCTGCACCGGCCTGCCGGTGACGAGCGCTTCGCTCTTCCTCTCCTACGTGCAGGGCACGAACGGCGAAATCGTTGAGGACACCTCGACCGTGACGGAGTCTGTCAGCAGCGCCGACGGGACCAACGGCCAAATGCGTGTCGCTGATGGGATGCACATCTACAACTTCACGACGAAGCCGCTCACAGCGGGTAAGGACTACACCCTCCGCGTCCGCCTCGACAGCCAGAGTGGGCCGATTCTCCTACAGGCGGTGCTTCAGCCGAAGAAGTAGCCCAGTTACTTCTCCTCAACTGCGAAGGCCGGCCCTCACGGGCCGGCCT
>JBBDML010000033.1:0-1994 GCA_040878345.1 Acidimicrobiia bacterium
CAGACCTTTTTTTCCCGCCGGTGAGGGAATTCCTACGGTCGGGGAGATGATCATCCTCGGGTATCGGACCCGACTCGTTGGACATGAACAGCCCGATTGGTGTCACGGTCGGGGTCCCTGAAATAGGCCGGCACAGCCGGTGCCGTGCCGGACAAAAGCCGCCCGAACACGGCGAAGCCCGGGCCGGCGTCACGCTGACCAGGGCTTTTCAGTAGCGGGGGCGGATGCGCCTCTTTCGAGGGTGCTTCCGATTTCGGGGCGGGCGTGAGTAAGGGGTCTGGTGGACATCTGAAGTTGATCTCGATGATGCTGGGCCAGGATGGCTCCTGAATGGGAACGCAGGTTCCTGATCAGGTTCGCGTTTGGCTCTTGGGGGGTTTGGAGATGTCTTTGAGTGTCTCGCCAGGGGTGTCAACCGGAAGATGACGTATCTTTTCGAGGCCCCTCTTGGTTTTCTCCTCCGAAGGCATGAGATCGTCCCAGATCTCGACTTCGGTGAGGATCCGTTCCGCCCATGCCTCGACGGTGTTGAGGAGGCTGATGAAGAAGTCGACTGCCAGGGCCCTGATGTAGACCTGGTCTTGAGTGACGTTGATGCCGTCGAGGAACTCTTGTTTGACTTCGCCTGCGAATCGGAGCATGTCTTGGGCATCGGCCTGCACCTGTTTGAGGGTCCCGACGAGCTCGTCTTTGGTCCCGAGCGGAGCCACGAAGACGCGCAGCATCGCCTCGAACTCCATCGAAAACGGTGTGACCGGGGTTCCCAGCCAAACCCGTAGCACTTGCTTGCCGTCTTTGGTGATCGAGTAGACGGTTCGGGCTCGCTTTCCGGTGTATTCCTTCTCGCCCTCGATCAGTCCCATGGCGGCGAGACGCTTCACCTCCCGGTATATGGCACTCTCGGCAGCCGGCCAGACGTAGCGGAAGTAGCGAACTCGCTGCTGAACCAGCTCGTATGGCGACCAAGGTCGCACCGCGACCTGGGCGAGGACCGCATACGAGGTGGTCGTCAATTGATCTTTCATTCCCACGCTCTCTTGACTTACTCTAATGTGGAGTATATGGTTACTCCAATATGGAGTATAGGCATTTCGGGACGCCGTCCGAGGAGGTAACGACATGACCGATCGGCCTGGAGGCGACTACGTGGAGACTCTCGTCATCGGAGGGGGCCAGTCCGGGCTGGCGGTGGGATACCACCTCTCCCAGCGCGGCCTTTCTTATGCGATCGTCGACGCCAGTGACCGAATCGGTGACGCCTGGCGCAACCGGTGGGACTCGCTGCGGTTGTTCACCCCAGGTTGGTTCAACGGGCTGCCCGGCATGCCGTTTCCCGGATATCACTGGGGATTCCCGAGCAAAGACGAGATGGCTGACTATCTGGAGAATTACGCCCGGCATTTCGACATTCCTGTCGAGACCGGTGTGAGGGTGGAGAGACTGTCCCGAGAAGGTGACCTCTTCGTGGCCACTGCGGGAGACCGACGGTTCGAGGCCGACAACGTGGTCGTGGCGATGTCGAGCTGGCAGAAGTCACGGATCCCGAAGTTCGCCGACACGCTCGATCCGGGCATCCTCCAGCTCCATGTCGCCGAGTACGCCAACCCCGGCCAGCTCCATGAAGGGAGTGTCCTGGTGGTCGGAGCGGGCAACTCAGGAGCCGAGGTCGCCAAGGAGCTGGCAAGAACCCACGAGGTGTCGCTGTCCGGGCCCGACACCGGGACCATTCCCTTCCGCCCCGAGAGCGTGGCGGCGCGAGTTCTCATGCCCTTCGTCGGAAGGGTCATCTTCCACCGAGTGCTCACCACCAGCACCCCCATGGGGAGGAGGGCCCGGCCCAAGATGGTGTCCAGCGGTGAGCCCTTGCTCAGGGTCAAACCCAAAGACTTGGCAGAAGCCGGGGTGGAACGTGTTCCCCGAGTCACCGGAGTCGAGCGAGGCAAGCCCCAACTAGAAGACGGCCGGGTTCTCGATGTCGCCAACGTGATCTGGTG
>JBBDML010000034.1:0-10771 GCA_040878345.1 Acidimicrobiia bacterium
GTACGACGTCATCTACTCACGCACCCCCAACCGACCCCCGACCAGATCGCGGCATTGGCGGCGGCGTCGGAGGGCGTCGACCAGGTGGCGCTGCAGGAGGCGTCGAGCAATCTGGAAGCCTGGTTCACCGACAACTGCTAGCGGCTAGCCGAAACCCCGGATCCCCAAGAGGAGCCCGACCAGGACCGCGGTGATGCCGGCGAGGACGACGGTCAGGACCAGCGCCATCGCCACCCGATCCGCGTTTCGAGCTGCACGCGAGACCGGTGGGGCCGCGGCTCCCGCGGTGTGACGACGAGTCCGTCGCACCAAGGAGGAGTAGAGCAGGCCCACCACGGGGATCAGCAGGAGGTTCCCGGTGTGGGACAGGCCCAGCAGCAGCAGGACCACGGCGACCTGCGACAGAGGCTCGCTCAGCCCCTCGCTGGTGATCAGGACCAACGCGCCTGGAGAGGTGAGGTCCAGGCTGAGGAGGATGGCTCCCACAAAGCCGACGTAATAGGCAATGTCGAGAAGCCGGGCAAATCGCTCGCCGGTGGCCGGCCCCAGATGGAACACGTCGGCCAACAGAGGCTGTCCGTACCTCCCGATCGCCGGTCCCAACGAGATCAGGACCGCGCCCAAGATGGCCAGCACCACCATCTGCAGCGACCACTTGGGCCAACCCAGCACCCCGTCGGGATCCCGATCAGAGACCGCGACCAGGAATGCGACGAGGACACCCAGGGATACGATGACCGCGAGGGTGGCGAGTCGAGTCCTCCTACGGTGCTTGCGGTCCTCCTCGATGCTCCTTGCCACACGGGCGAAGAGATCGGGGCTCGGCTGATACCCATCCGTTTGATGGAGGGCGTTGGTGAGACGGCTTTCCAGGCTCATCCCGTCACCTCGAGCAGGGTGGCCAGCGTGGCCATCCCACGCTGGCAATGGGTCTTCACCGAATTGGGGGATATCCCGAGGGTCACCGCGATCTCTCGCTCGGTGAGCTCGGAGTAGAAGCGGAGCACCAGGCAGTCACGCTGACGCGAGGGGAGCGTATTGAGAGCGTCGATCACCTCGGCATGGCTCTCGGAGCGAAGTGCCTGATCCTCCGGGATCTCCGGCGTCCTCCGATCGATCATCGAGTCCTGATGCCTCAACGAGAGAAGGCCACGTCGGTTCTGGTCACGTGCCAGATTGAGGACGATGGAGCGCAGGTAGGCGGCGCTCCTGGTCGAGTCCTGGATCCGGTCGGCTGCGTGGTAGAGCCTGATGAAGGCCTCCTGGACTATGTCCTCGGCCCCGGTGCGGTCGTCGGTGAAGATCCGCGCCAGACGGACCAGCGATGGCGCCTCCTGATGGTAGAGCCGCTCGACGAAGGCGATCCGGGCTCTCTCCTCGGAGGTGAACGCCGTCTGACCGGCTGTGACTATCGCCAGCCAGAGCATGTGTCAGAGGTCGACCGGGGTGTCCTCGCCGAGGTTTCGACCCAGGCCCAGCAGACGACCCACCAACGGGAGGCTCAGCACGTTCAGCCCGTGGAGAACACCCATCAGCAGCAGCATCCCACCGACCCGGGTCACCTCACTCTGGACCTGGGCCCCGATCGGGTCCCGGGCATTGGGCCCCCACTCCGACTCGGGGGTGAAGCTGGCGGTGAACAGGATGAAGGCGGTGAATATCAGGTAATAGGCGACATCCATGAGCACCAGATAGCTCTTGCCGGTGCGAGGGTTGCCCCGGAAGATGTCTCCGGCGTAAGCCCGTCCGAACCGTTTGATCAGCGGTCCGAGAACCACGACGATGGTGATCAGGATCGCATTGGTGATCAGCTCGATGACCCCCCAGCTCATTTCCTTTGGTCCCTTCTCCTCGAGCACTTCATGCTGGCACCCGGACGTCGCCCATGACGGCCTTCCTTCGCTTTCTCCGCCGTTCGAGACCGGAGACGATGCGCATCGAGGCCAGGCCGTAAGCCAGGGCGACCCCCCCGAAGACCGGGATGTTGACCCATGGTCCGGCCCCTAGGCCCAGGATCTCCCCTCGGAGGTCGGAACTGAAGGCGATGATCGCCATGACCAGTAAGGCTGGGATCAACCCGGCTGCGGCCCAAGGCAGTCCGAACCCCTTGCCGAGCATGGCACCGGCGATGGCGAAGAGCGCACCCATGCCACCACCCAAACCTACGATGATGAACAAGGTCCCATCCACGGTGAACTCCGGGCTCCGAACCGGATCGAGGATCGCCACCAGGCGCATCGCCGCACGGAAACCCGGGCCCAGGATCAACAGGCCAGCGACCAAACCACCGATCGCTCCGTGGGCTGCGACCTTCCAGAATTCCGGGATCAGCCACCATCCGAGCGCTACCCCGGTTCCCAACACCAGTAATGCCGGCACACGTCCTGGTGGAGTCTCACTGAGGGCGAGCAAGCCACCGGCGACCACCAGGAGGGAGCCGAGGGCTGATCTCCAGCGCCAACTCGTTTCGATTGTCATGACCTACTGACGAAGGGCCCAGCGTCCCGGGTGACACGACCGCAGCACCCGATGACACGACCCAGTGACCGCGCGGCGCGAGCGCCTACAGTGCGGGCTCGAATGCTTGCCTCGCTCGCCGACCTGCTCCCTCGTTTCGCCGAGCGTGAAGCCTCCGATCCCGAGTCGTATCCGGGCGAGAGCGTCGCCGATCTCTATGCGGCGGCGATTCCCGGTGCACCATTCTCGAGGAGGCTCGGTGGCGAGGCCGCAACCTGCAGACAGGCGACAGAGGCCATCGAGGCGATCGCGACCGCATCTCCTTCTCTTGCTCTGCTGGCGAGCATGCCGCTCGGTCTGGCCGGTGTCTTCGCGCTCGACGTCGAAGGGCCCGATGCGTCCTGGACCGCCGGCCACAACCAAACCGTCGAAGGGGTCGCCGGCGACTACCGCGAGGCCAAGTTCTATGCGGCCTGCAACTCCGAAAAGGGAGCCGGCGGCTCGCTCGAGGCCATCAAGACGGTGGCGAGTCGCGAGTCGTCCGGTGTGTTCGCCCTCACCGGTGAGAAGATCCTGGCGTCTTCTGGCGAAAACGCCGCGGTCTTCTTCTCCACCGCCAAGGTTCAGCCCGAAGACCTCACCGGTGCCGGAGTCGTCGAGATGTTCTTCGTCGATGCCCACGCCCAGGGTGTGAGCATCCTCGACGATTGGAACGGCTTTGGGATGCGGTCGACCGAGAGCCAGTCGGTCCGCTACGAGGCGGCCCCAGCCACCGCCCTCATGGGGTTCCCCAACTACCTGGAGGTGGTGCAGCCGGTCCAGTACTGGTTCTGCCTATTCGCTGCGATACCGCTGGGCTGCGCCAAGAGCATCCTCCACGCCATCGGGACCCCAGCTCCGCAGTCTCCTGCTCTCCGCCTCCGACTGAGCGAGGCACAGATGCGTTACGAGGCCCTGCGCGCCTACCTCTTAGAGACCGCCGACGGTTTTCGCGCTTCCGCGGGGGAGGCGTATGGGGCCCGTGTCCTCCGCATGAAGACGTACGTCACCCAGGAGGCAACCAAGCTCAGCGCCGAGCTGTTCGCCCTGTCCGGCGGACGGCATTACAGCCGCTCGAGCCCCGTGGCCCGCGCCCTCGCCGATGCCTTCGCCGGCACCGCATTGCGTCCACCGCTCGCCCTGGGGTTGGACACCCTGGTCGAGCAGTTCAGCCTGGAGTAAGTGCTGTGAGGCGAGTCGGCCCCGAACTGGATGACGACCCCGAGCCCGGCACGGGATATCGGTTCGAGTCCGGCGACGAGGTTCCCACCATCGGCTGAGAGTTGTCAGCTCGATTCCTTCATTGTCTCGGACTCCAAGATTGTCTTGATCCTGGCCAGGTCCTTGCGGTTGGCGCGGCGCATGGCGTTGACCATCATCGGGGCAGCCACATTGGAGAAGCCCGAGGGATTCCCGCGGTTGCGTAGCGTCATTCTCGTGCCGCCATCGGGTGTGTCCTCCCACTGGTAGGTCGTCTCCATGGCAAAGGGCCCGTCGGAAGTGGCCATCACCAGCTTCTCGTTGGGGACCAACTCCCGGATCTCGTACGTGTAGGAGAGGCGACGACCCAAGAATCGGGCCACAAAGGCGAGGTTCGTTCCCACCCTAAGCGGCTTGGGGGTCTTCCACTCCACGGCCACGATGTTGGCGTACCAGGCGGTGGTGTTGTCGGGATCGATGGCGTAGCTCGCCACTTCCTCACGGGGGCGACCGATCTCGATCTCGGTAAGCACGTCTACCTGCAATTGGGACCTCCTCAACTTCTAACGGCATGCCGGTGGGTCATGCGCAGCCTCTGTGTAATACAACGGAAACAGCCCCTGGTGAAGGTCGTCACCTGCTCGCTCGACCGGTGAGCCTCTCCGGCGTCGTCGTTGAACCCTTCATGAGGGGGCAGAAACTCGGCGGGGCCGTCTCATGGATGGTCATCCTCGAGCCCCCTCGGTAGGTCGAGCAGTGTTTCCAGACGGTCGACCATGGAGGCCCAACCTCCGGCGTGCGCCTCGACCTGGTCTTTAGGGAGACGCTCGTGCGCCAGGACCAGCCAGGTTTGGTTGCCATCCTCGGTCAGGGTGACGGTGACCACACTTGGCACGGGCCCTGTGTAAGGGGACTGCCAGGTGAAGGATAAGAGACGGGGAGGGTCGAACTCGAGGTACTTGCCGGTGTGCTCTATCCGCATCTCGTCTCCGACCATGACCACACGAAACCGCCCCGACACCCGCGGATCGATCTCCACCTCGGCGTGACCCACCGGCGACATCCATCGGGCAATCGACGCGGCCTCGGTCCAGGCGGCGAACACCTCCTCTATGGGAGCGGGGATAAGGCGTTCGATACGGAGTCGGTCCTCGGAAACCGTGGTCATCGACGCTCCCTGAGATGGAGTTCGAGGGCGTCGAGTCGCTCCTCCCAAAAGTCGCGATAGACATCGATCCAGTCACCTGCCTCCACTAGCGGGCCCGGCTCCAGGCTGAGCAGGTGATCACGTCCCACCACCGATCGGGTCACCAACCCGGCCGACTCCAGCACTCCTAGATGTTTCGAGACGGCCGCCAACGAGACTGCGAACGGTTTGGCCACATCGGTGACCCGTAGTGGCCCACTCCTCAGCATGTCGAGCATGGACCGCCTGCTGGCCTGAGCCAATGCTCGATAGGTGCGGTCCAGGACTTCAGGACGTTCAACCATGTGGTTGAACGTTAGCACTGAACCAAGGGTCCTGATTGAGCAACTCATTCGACCGATTTCGAGAGGCGCGCCAGGCCCGCCTCTTGGGGACCTTCTGCCTTCTTGCCGCCCACGAAGTATCTGCCACCGTGCGCTGTGTGGAACAGGGAAAACGCAGGTTGAGCGTCAAGCATGAACCAGAAGATCCGCTTGTAGCTACGGCCCAGTGTCAGCCCAGCGGGGCAGAAGCGAACGGCACGGCGAACCTCAGACACCAGATGAGCACCGAACGGTGTAGTTGCGGATCGAACTCGTTCGGCAGCTCGTAGTTCTGGCCACCGATCGTTCCCTTCAGAGTCCCGAGGTCGATGTAGTCCGACGGGGTGCCTCCCTCATAGGAATCTGATGGGAGCACCCACACGTAGAGATCGGGACCGTTCTGGATGTTGGTGTCGTCCTCGAAACGGAGCACATAGCGGCCGTCCTGCTCGTAGATGGCCGCCGTTCCCTCGGCCGAGTGGTCGACCCCGATGAACTGGCCAGTCAAGATCTGGGCAGGCTCGTTCGATGCCCCTGTGACCGTCGTCGCGGGCTCGTCGATCGTGGTGGAGGGGGAGTCCGCAAGCTCGGCGGTGGTCGCGGTGGCGAAGGCCTCGTCAAGAGACTCGTCGACCTCGATGTCCGTGAAGAGAGTGTCGGGTCGGAACAGAAGGAACCCGACCGTCGTCACCACAACCACAGCGCCTATCAGCAGCCATCTACGTGGGCTCATCAACCCGCGGGAGGGCTGAGCACAGAGTCGATCACGTGGATGACCCCGTTGGAAGCCTCGATGTCATAGCGAAGGATGGTGGCATCTCCAACCATCACAATATCTCCGTCGACGGTCACCTCGAGGGGCGCTCCGTTGAGGGTGGTGAAGGTCTGTCCATCCATCCCCATCACCATCTCGGAGTCCTCCATCATGGTGACCACGTGATACCCAAGGATCGACTGGAGCATCTCCGCCCCAGCGAACGCCTCCTCCTGGCTCATCCCGGCGTTGTCGAGGTAGGCGGAGAAAGCTTCATTGGTGGGGGCGAACAGGGTGAACGGCCCCTCACCATGGAAGTCCTCCATGATCCCGGCGGCATCGAGAGCGGTTAGGAAAACTCCGAGATCGCCCTCGGCCTCGGCCACGGCGAGGACGTCGTCATCCATCATCTCCTCCTCGGCCATCTCCTCGGTGGTGGATGTGTCGGCGGCGACCGGTGCAGTAGTGGCCGTGGCCTGGTCCTCGCCGCAGGCTGCGGCGAGGAAACCGAGCAGAATCACCATCATGGTCAACCGTGGGGTCGTCATCTTCATTGCTTCTCCTTGGTGGGTGAGACCTGGCCAAAGTACGAGTGAATTCGGCCCTAGAGCCCGTTGTTCACCAGCTCTTAAGGATTTGTTCCGGGATCCGCAAGAGCCGAAGCCGCAAATGAAACTTCGCGAAACCCTGTGGCATCCCCTGTTGTCTGGAGGTGAGGCCGACTTAGCATTCCCAGGTGGAGATTCCCACCCCAAACACTGGCCAACGTGTCCTTTTGGTCGATGACGAGCCCAGGATCCGTGAGGTGGTTGCCAACTACTTGCGCCGGGATGGTTACCGCGTGGAGACGGCTGTCGACGGGGTAACAGCTCGACGTCAACTCGACGAGTTCAAGCCGGATCTGGTGGTGCTTGACGTGATGCTCCCCTCCCTCTCCGGTTTCGAGGTGTTGGCCCAGATCCGTCGCACCAGTGACCTCCCGGTGATCTTGCTCACCGCCCGGGCCGAGGAGGCCGACCGGGTAGCGGGTCTCGAGCTCGGTGCCGACGACTATGTGGTCAAGCCGTTCTCCCCTCGGGAGCTGGTCGCCCGCGTCCGCAGCGTGCTGCGTCGTGCTACGCCCAAACCCGCTTCGGGCCCTATCGAGTTCGACGGTGTGGAGGTCGACGTGGGACGACGAGTAGCCACGGTCAACGCCATCCCGGTCGAGCTGACAGCCAAGGAATTCGACGTGCTCGCCTTCCTCGTCGGACATGCCCGGCAGGTGTTCAGCCGGAGCGACCTCCTGGAACAGGTGTGGGGCTCATCAGCGGAGTGGCAGGACCCAGCAACGGTGACCGTGCACATCCGCCGGATACGCATGAAGATCGAAGAAGACCCCCAGAATCCTCGCTGGCTCCAGACGGTTTGGGGGGTCGGCTACCGGTTCGGCTCATGAAGCGGACGCTTTGGGCCTTGGTGGTAGTGCTGGGTGCCGGCCTGTTGGTGGCCGAGTTGGCAATGGACCTGACTGCACCTGACCGTCGTCAGATCTACTTGGTTTTCGCGCTTATGGCAGTAGCGACCTTCGCCGCCGCCGCGATCTCACTTCGGATGGCGGCGCGACTGTCCTCGCTACGGACCAGCCTGACCTTGGTGGCGTTCGCCGCAGTGGCGGTCACCGGGGCGGTGGTGGCTGTGGCGGCGCTGAGCATGTTCATCGAGCCCCACGACCTGACCCTGGTGCTGGTGGCACTTGTTCTCGGAGTCGGTCTCGGCGGCGTAGTGGCAGGTGCAGTCGCCCGACCCCTCACCGACGACCTGGTGGCGATCTCCCACACCGCGGAACGGGTGGGTCAGGGTGACCTGGGGGCACGGACCGGGGTGGTACGCACCGATGAGTTGGGGAAGACTGCCTCGGCCTTGGATGAGATGATCGAGAAGCTCGAGATGTCGGAGGAAGAACGGAACAATCTGCTCTCCGCTATCGGTCACGACCTGCGCACGCCACTCGGCTCGATGCAGGCCGCCGTGGAGGCGTTGCAGGACGGGGTGGCACCGGACCCGACCGCCTATCTGCGGGGGATCTCTCGCGACCTGGAACACCTACGGCATTTGGTGGACGACTTGTTCCTGCTGACTCGCATCGAGACGGGTCGGTTGGATCTTTCACCGATCGCCGTGGATCTTGCGGAGCTCGCCGACGAGGCCGTGGAAGCGGTGACTCCTGCCGCAGCCAGCAGGAACGTGCGGTTGTCGGTCGAGGGTCCAGGCCACATTGGAATCAAAGGTGACCCCGCCGCACTGAGCAGGGTGTTCCGCAATCTGCTGGCCAATGCGATCCGCCACAGCCCGGAATCAGGAGAGGTCAGAATCGTCCTCACACAGAACGATTCGCACGCCGAAACGGCCGTGGTCGATCAGGGGGCGGGTTTCCCAGATCACCTCAGAGTCCGGGCCTTCGAGCGGTTTGTGCGAGCCGACGACTCACGTAACCGAGAATCGGGAGGCTCCGGCCTTGGCCTGGCCATCGCCAAGGGGATAGTCGAGGCCCACGGCGGAACTATCAGCATTGAGGACGGGCCCGGGGGGCGGGTCCGGTTCTCGGTGCCCCTTGGGAGGGATTCAACCTCCCGGCCCGCGCACTAGTTGCCGGGGCCTCCCAACAAACCCAACCGTGACCCGGAGGGGGGAGCCCTGCCTTCTCATGACTCCGGCCAACCTGAAGCGGTTGTTCGAGCAGTCCACAGCCGGCCTCCTCTAGCGTGCTCCGTCATGGCGTATGACGAGCGGCTGGCCGACGACATCCGGGCCCGGATCGGCGACCGTCCCGACCTCATGGAAAAGGAGATGTTCGGTGGGATCGCTTTCATGGTGGGGGGCAACATGGCCGTCGGTGTCAGCGGCGATGAGCTGATGGTACGTGTAGGAAAGGATGCCCACGACGAAGCCGTGGCCCGCCCCGGAGCACGTATCTTCGACCTCTCCGCTCGACCCATGCGAGGCTGGGTGGTCGTCTCATCCGAAGGCTTCCCGACCGACGCCGACCTCGACGCTTGGATCCAACAGGGTGTCGCCTACGCCGAAAGCCTCCCGGCGAAATAGAGACAGTCCACGAGAGGGTCTCCGCTTGATGACTCTGGTTGATAGTTCGGCTTGACCCTCAGGAACCCGGGCCGGGGCCCGGGTCAGGGCCGGGCTCTCCGCCAGCTGCCACCGTCGCCAGACGGGGGAGATAATGACGCCATCCGACCTGGTGGGTGTGCCACTCGGCTTCGGGCAATTGTCGCTGAGTGAGGATCACGCGGGTGCCCGTTCGCACTTCGGAGAGGACGATCTCAACGGTCGTCGATCCCGGTGGAAGGTCGGGGTGATTCACCCAGCCCCAGGTAAAGACCACCCTCACGTTGGGCACCAACTCGACGAACTCGCCCTCCGCCGTCATGCCGTTCGCCATATCCATCGAGAACCGCCCACCCGGGCGTGCATCGATCGAGGCTCTCTCACCCTGCCACATCGCCCACTTGCCCGATTCTGTGAGGTATCGGTAGACCGTCGACGGGGGAGCTGACACCAGTTGCTCGAGCTTCAGCTCTCTCGTCGTCATGTCTTTTCGGACTCAACAGTTGCTTTGAGATCGCCCAGCAGATTGACCCACATCGCCTCGAGGATTTCTCGGTAGGGGGCCAGCGCGTCGTGATTCGCTTTGTAGAGCCGCCGATTTCCTTCTTTTCGGACGTCGACCAGCGACGCCTCGCGTAGGACCGCGAGATGTTGTGATACCGCGCCAAACGTGAGCTCGAAGTGTCGAGCGACGTCACCCGCCGCCATCTCCTCATGCCAGATGAGGCGAAGGATCTCTCGTCTGCGGGGCTCAGCGATCACCTGAAGGGTGTCCATGTCGGATATTTTAGTAAGCGTTGAAATACTTGTCGGCGCAAGATATAGTCGTCACTCAATCAGGAGATGAGCAGCGATGCCGAAATACATGATGATCTATAGGGGCGAGGCGACGGATCTCTCGCAGATGTCCGAGGAGGAGGCCGGGGCCGTTCTCGGCAAGTGGGATTCGTGGATGGCCAAGATAGGACCAGCGCTCTCGGACATCGGGTCCCCGTTTGGAGGTGGCACCACGGTCGTGGACGACGGAAGCTCGAGACAGACCTTGAGCCTGTCGGGCTACTCGATCATACAAGCAGATGACCTGTCCCAAGCCGCTGCCTTGGCCGATGGTCACCCGTTCCTCAGCGAGGGCTTAGGCGACTATGCAATCGACTTGTTCGAACTGATGCCGGTTCCGTTCGAAGCCTGAGATCCAACAGGCGCCGACGGCGCCGTCGCCACGGCTTCTACGCTGATATGGCCGTGACGATCAAGCTCAACCACACCATCGTCTACTCGCACGACAAGCACGCCTCGTCAGCATTCTTGGCGGACCTATTCGGTCTGCCGGAACCGGTGCCGTTCGGTCCGTTCCTCGGTGTCGAAGTGGGGAACGAGGTGACGCTGGACTTCTACGACGAGGAAGGCGAGAGCACCCCACAGCACTACGCCTTCCTGGTGGGCGAAGACGAGTTCGACCAGATTTTCGGCCGTATCAAGGCGCGCGGCCTCTCTTACTGGGCGGACCCCGGTCACCGCCTGGCGAGCGAGATCAATACCCACGACGGCGGGCGTGGCGTGTACTTCGATGACCCAAGCGGGCACCTCCTCGAGATCATCACGAGGCCCTATACCGAAGCTCGATAGGTCGGGGGCGACGCCGCCGCGCCGAGCACTCTGTCGGCCCAGCAGATCGCATCGGTCATGCGCAGACACTGGGCTCAAACGGGC
>JBBDML010000035.1:0-50704 GCA_040878345.1 Acidimicrobiia bacterium
GCTCCTGGCACCCACGCGCCGCCTCACCTTCGACAACCTGATGCGAGGCGCCTAGCCCCCTGTCGAACCGGGGACCAGCCCGAACTGGGTGTGGTACAGCTCGGCGTAGAGGCCTTCGGTCTCGATCAGGGAGAAATGGTCTCCCCTCTCCACGATCGTGCCCTCGTCGAAAACCAGGATCTGGTCGGCCTTGCGGACCGTTGACAGCCGGTGGGCGATGACGATCGAGGTCCTTCCCTCCATGAGCACCTCCAGGGCCTCCTGGATCAGGGACTCCGACCGCGAGTCCAGATGCGATGTCGCCTCGTCGAGGATCAGGACACGGGGATCCTCGAGGAGGACACGGGCGATCGAGACCCTCTGTTTCTCGCCGCCCGAGAGCCGATAACCCCGCTCCCCCACCACGGTCTCATACCCGGCAGGGAGCCTCGAGATCATATCGTGGATGTTGGCGGCCTGGGCCGCCCCTTCCAGCTCGGCATCACTGGCATCAGGCCGGGCGTACCGAAGGTTGGCGGCGATGGTGTCGTGGAACAGGTAGGACTCCTGTGTCACCACCCCCACCGTGGCGGCCAACTCCTCCTGGTCGATCCGTCGGACGTCCTTGCCGTCGATCGAGATCGTGCCCTTGGTGACGTCATAGAGACGAGGCACGAGATAGGAGATGGTCGTCTTACCGGCGCCTGACGGCCCCACCAGTGCGGTGAGGGTGCCGGGCTCGGCGACGAAGCTGACCCCTTTCAGGGCCAGGTCCCTGGTCGAGCCCTGATGGGATGGCATCGGCTCGTCGGAGTCGGTGCTCCAGAAGCGCTTCACCGCCTCCAGGCCCTCCGGGCGGTCGCTGCGATAACTGAAGGAGACATCGGAGAACTCCACCCGCCCCACCGCCGGGGCCAGGCTCACCGGGTTGGCGGGGGCGGGGACATCGGTCTCCAGGTCGAGGACTTCGAACACTCTCTCGAAGGAGACCAACGAGGTCGCCAGCTCGACCCGGGAGTTCGAGATCGCCGACAGCGGACCGTAGAGCTGCGAGAGCAACGCCGAGAACATGACGATCGTCCCCAGACTGATCGACCCGTTGATCACCAGAAGCCCCCCCACCCAGAACACAGCCGCCGTTCCCACCGCCGAGACCAGGCCGAGGGCGGCGAAGAAGCCTCGCCCCACCATCGAGCGGCGGATCGAGATGTCCCTGACCAGGGCGGCCTGGGTGGAGAAGCGCTTGTTCTCCTCCTTCCAGCGCCCGAAGAGCCGGACCAGGAGGGCGCCGCTGACATTGAAGGTCTCCTGGAGGATCCCCGACATCTTCGCCTCGTGCTCCATCTCCTGTTGGGTGACCCTTCGGAGGATGCGGGCCACCCGCCTCGCCGGGAGGACGAACAACGGGAGAGCGGCCACCGCCAACAGGGTCAGGCGCCAGTCCGCCCTGATCATAACGGTGAGGATCACCACCACCGAGACCAGGTTCGACACGATCGAGACGAAGGTGCCGGTGATCGCCTGTTGGGCCCCCACGACATCGGAGTTGAGCCGGTTCATCAACTCCCCGGTCTTGGTGGCAGTGAAGAACCGCAGCGACATCCTCTGCAGGTGGGCGAAGAGCTGCCGTCTCAGGTCGAAGATGATTCCTTCGCCGACCCGGGAGGAGAACCAGCGCTGGACGATGCCAACCACCGCGTTGACCAGCGGGACCAGGATCATCCCCACGCCGAGAAGGGTGAGCTGGCGCACGTCACGTTCGGGGATCGCCTGGTCGACCAGTGCTCGAATCAAGATCGATGGGACCACCGACAGCGTCGAGATGACCAGGATCGTGAGCATGATCCCGATCAGCCCACCGAGGTATGGCCGACCGTAGCCCCACACCCGTCGCAGCAGGTCGCGGTCGAGATCCGGCCGGTCTTGCTCCTCGTCGTATCGGACGTAGCTCGACCAGCCACCCATGTGATAGATGACGGTCCTCCTCGAGGTGAGTCGACCCGAGCCTACGAGCCGTTGAGCTCTGTGAGGGAAACCGTCTCGGCGGCCATCTCCTCGAGGACATCGGAGGCGACGAATGGACGGCCGAACAACTCGTAGCGGTACGGGCCCTCGAACCAGATGAACGTGTTGCCAGAAGGCGAGGTCAGCCTCCAGATGTCGCGGCCATTGATGCTGACCAGCGCGCACTCGTCGGTGGTGCGCTCGGCGAATCGCGCACACGAGAACTCGGCCCCGGCCTCTCCGAGCTCACCGGCGGTCTCGGGGTCGTTGGCCACCCGCAGCACCGCCATCTGGGCCACCGACCGTGACCTGGTGTATGGCTCGGCTGACCAGATCCCAAAAGCGGCCGTGGGCTCGGCAGACAAACGGCCCGAGTTCTCGATCACGAGTTGCGACGACACCCACTCGGCTCCGTATGGGACATTGGTGGGGAAGGACAGATCGGGGACCGCGGCCGCGATCTCGAATCTGGTGGCCTGGATGAACCGGTCGCCTTGCCGCCGATCGAAAACCCCCGCCACCACGGCCGCCGGATCGTCGAGACCGGCTGCCACGATCTCGTCGTTAGACCATCGCAGGGTGGTGGCAGGGGCGAGCCGGGGGGCGTCCACCTCCACGACGGTGGTAGTGGTGACCTCGGGCTCGTTGATCCAGTTCGAGCTGCGGTTTCCCATCGACTGCAAGGGTGACTCGCCACATGCCACCGTGGCGAAAATCGCTGAGATCAGAGCGAGGCGTTTGGCCCGCTGAGTCAAAACGTTTCCTTCCGACCGTGTGACAACGGCTGGCGTCCTTCACCCGGTTCCCACCAACGGATACCCACGGGGTCATTCTCGCCAACATATCCTCGAACCCGTGGATCAGTGCCCGTCTTCCGCCACCCCGCTGTGTGAGGCCTCTTGATGCGACTGCTCGTCATCAATGGCCCCAACCTCGACCTCCTCGGAACGCGCCAGCCCGAGGTCTATGGGGCCCGGACCCTCTCCGACATCGAGGCCAATCTGGTCGCCTTCGGCAAGGAGCTCGGCGTCGAGGTCGAGGTCTCACAGTCGAACCACGAGGGTGAGATCGTCGAGACCATCCATCGAGCCGAGGCCGACGGTCTGGTGATCAACCCTGGAGCACTCAGCCACACTTCCCGAGCCATCGCCGACGCGCTGCACACCGTGGGCCTACCCACGGTCGAGGTTCACATCTCCAATGTGATGGAACGCGAGTCGTGGCGGGCCCTGTCGGTGATCAGTGATGCCTGCGTCGCCACCATCTACGGGAGGGGAATCGAGGGCTACGCCAACGCCATCCGCCATCTGGTCAACAGGGCGGCGCTGCCATTCCAGACCGTCAGGTACGGGCCCCACCCTGACAACCTGGGCGACCTGCGGCTAGGACAGTCCGGGATGGTGGTCCTGGTCCATGGAGGGGTGTGGAGACACCAGTATCGCCGGGACACCATCGAGTCGCTCGCCGTCGATCTCACCAAGCGGGGATACCACACCTGGAACATCGAATATCGGGCGTTCGGCACCGGAGGGGGGTGGCCTGGCTCAGGTCATGACGTCCTGACGGCGCTGGACTACACCCCGCAGCTCGACCTCGATGGCCCGCTCACCGTCATCGGGCACTCGGCCGGCGGGTACCTGGCCATGTGGTCGGCACCCCGGTCACGGGCCGAAGTGGCGCTCTGTGTCGGGTTGGCCCCTGTGGTGGATCTCGAGGACGCCGTTGCCTCGGGGGAGGTCCTGGCACACGAGTCCGGCCTCCTGCTCGATGCGGGGGCACCATCGCCGGTCAGCCCCGGGAAGGTCCCCACCATCGTGGTCCATGGCACCAGAGACGACATCGTGCCGGTCCGGCACTCCACCGCGTTGGCACGACGGGAGGGTATCGAGATCCTCGAGATCGACGCTGGGCATTTCGAGCTCCTCGATCCCGCCAGACCCCACTGGGAGTGGGTGATCGATCACCTCTCGTGATCCCTGAGCCGACTCGACATAGTTATCCACAGATCTGTAGGGTTTTTCCCCACGGGCGCGGGTTCCCCGCGGTGGAGTCAGGTGGATGCGTTCTAGACGTCTCTCGTTCATGGCCGGGTGGGTTGCAGTCGCGCTGTTGGCGATCGCCGGCTTCGCCGCGTTCGGCAACTTCGGGCCCGACAGCCAACAGGTCCGGCTCGAGGCGGTCGCCGCCTCGATGGGTCACGCCGCCGGCGCCTACGCCGGTCTCGGTTTCACCCAACTCGGGTTCAACCAAGCTCGGCAGCCCGAGGCCGAGGACTCCCAGACCCTGTCGACCGAGAGCGACGAAGCGGGGGCAGCAAGCGAAGACATCGAAGACCGGGTCCCGGCATCGACCGGGACCATCGCCGACCCGGGAAGTGGTTGGCTCTCAGAGGTCGAGGTCAGAGCCCTGATCAGTCTCTATTTCCAACCGGCTGACGTCAATCGGGCGGTCAGGGTGGCGTGGTGCGAGTCCAGGTTCGACCCGTCCTCGACGAATCTCCGCACCGGGGGGGTTGGCATTTTCCAGCACCTACCCCGTTATTGGGAAGAGCTGGCCTCCAATGCCGGCTTCGCCAACACCCTCCCCACCGACCCCGAAGCGTCGATAGCCGCCGCAGCTTGGGCGGTCTACGAGGGTGGTGGCTGGGACGTCTTCGCCTGCCGAGGCTGATCGGCCAGACCATCGACTTGTGAGCGGGTGCTGAGCTCATCTGAAGTCTCGGGACTGGACCGTCTGTATCCCGAGTGGCTCGAAGTCGCGGGCAACCAGGTTGGTGACCCCGTCGTAGAACTCGATCCTCCCGTGGATCACCACGGCGGGGCTCTTTCTGGCCACGCTCCGATGCCTGGCCCAGACGTCGGGCAGGACAACCACGTTGAGTTGACCGGTCTCATCCTCGAGATTGAGGAAGTAGACCCCCCGTGAGGTCGAGGGGCGCTGGCGGTGGGTTATCACCCCGGCCACTTTGACCCGAGCCCGGCCCCGACCCTCATCCAGCACCTGTGCCGCGGTGAGGCATCCGTCCAGACGGTCCCTGACGAAGCTCATGGGGTGGACCGATGAGACACCGGTGGCCCAGAGATCGGCTCGATGCTCTTCCTCGGGGCTCATGCCAGGCAACCCGGGGGCGACGATCCCGGGGGAGAGAGCCAGCCGCCCCGGGTCGATCTCGGCGAGGGCCCCGGCCGCCCACAGCCCTTCCCGCCGCCCCAGACCCACCGTCTCCAGGGCGCCGGCGGCGGCCAGGCCTTCGAGAGCCTCGACACCGAGCCCGGTGCGGAAGGCGAGGTCCTCGGGTGAGACGAACACGCCGCCGAGGACGCGGGCAGCCTCGATCCTGGTGACCTCCCTCTCCCCCATGTTCCTCACGTATCGCAGCCCCATCCTCACCACTACCGAGGGTCGCACCGGGTCGTCGACATGGCCTCTCCCCCGTCGCCAGCTCTGCCCCAGATAGGAGACGACGTCGTCGGGATCGGTGTCACATGGCTCGATGGTGCAGTCGTGCCAGGAGAGGTTGACATCGGGGGGGAGCACGATGACCCCGTGACGCTGGGCGTCCTGCACCAGGGAGTTTGGGTGGTAGAACCCCATGGGTTGGGCATTGAGCAGCCCGGCAAGGTATTCGGCCGGATAGTGGAAGCGGAGCCATGCAGACATGTAGACGATGTAGGCGAAGCTCACCGAGTGGCTCTCCGGGAAGCCGAAGCTGGAAAAGCCCTGGAGCTTCTCCCATATCTCGTCTGCGGCCGCGCCCACCACCCCGTTGGCGGCCATCCCGGCAATGACCTCGTCATGGAGACGGCCCATGGCCTGCTCGGAGCGCTTGTGGGTCATCGCCTGGCGAAGACGATCGGCCTGTGAGCCGTCGAAACCGGCACATACTCGCGCCAGCTCCATGAGCTGCTCCTGGAAGATTGGCACCCCGAGTGTCTTCTCCAGGATGGGCATCGTTGAGGGATGCGGGTAACGGACCGGCTCCTCGCCATTGCGTCGACGCAGATAGGGGTGCACCGACTGACCCTGTATCGGGCCGGGGCGGATCAGGGCCACCTCGACAGCCAGGTCGTAGAAGGTCTTGGGCTTCATCTTGGGGAGGGTGGCCATCTGGGCACGTGACTCGATCTGGAACAGACCAACGGTGTCGGCCCGGGTGATCGAGTCGTAGATCGACGGCTCCTGGGGCAGGGTGGCCAGGTCGACGTCGACCCCGTGGGTCTCGTCTATCAAGTCGGAGGCGAGGTGGAGGGCATTGAGCATCCCCAAGCCGAGGAGGTCGAACTTGACGATCCCCACCGCCGCCGAGTCGTCCTTGTCCCATTGGATCACGGTCCGGCCCTCCAGTCTCCCCCACTCCACGGGCACCACCTGCCACAGCGGCCGGTCGGCGATCACCATGCCCCCGGAGTGGATCCCCATGTGCCGGGGGAACCCATCCAGACGCCAACAGATGTCGAAGATCATCTCGGCGGTCATGCCCTCGGGAAGCGGGGCGTCCATCTCGGCGAGCTTGGCCGGGTCACGGGTGTCGACGTACTTGGTCAACCCATCGGCCTGGGCCTGGGTGAACCCGAAGGCCTTGGCAACGTCCCGGAGAACCGACCGGGCGCGGTAGGTGATCACATTGGCCACCATTGCTGCCCGCTCCCGCCCATAGCGCCGATAGCAGTACTGGATGACCTCCTCGCGGCGATCGGCCTCGAAATCGATGTCGATGTCCGGCGGCTTGCCCCTCTCCTCGGAGAGGAACCGCTCGAAGGGAAGATGGAGTCGGATCGGGTCGACCCTGGTCAACCCGATACAGCGACAGATGGCCGAATCGGCGCCCGAGCCACGGATCTGACAGAAGATCCCCTGCTCCCGGGCATAGTCGACCAGATCCTTTACCACCAGGAAGTAACCGGCGAACCCCAGGCGGTCGATGACCCCCAACTCATGATCGAGACGGCGTCTCGCCCCAGGGTCGATCCCGTCGTCCGACCCCGGGTACACGTGGCGGGCGCCATCCCAGGTGAGATGACGCAGATAGTCCATCTCGTCCCGGAAGTGGCCGGGCATGGGGAAGTCGGGAAGGCGAGGCGCCACCAGGCCGAGATCGAAAGCCATCCTCCGCCCCAGCTCGGCGGCGCGGGCCACCGCACCCGGATAACGGGCGAATCTGGTGGTCATCTCGTCGGGGTGCTTCAGATATCTCTCGTCGGTGGCGGGTCGGAAACCGTCGGCCGCCGTCAGGGTGCGTCGCCCCCCGATGGCGGCCAGGGCCTCGGACAGATAGGCGTCGGCACGGTCGCGGTAATGGACCTGGTTGGTGGCGACCGCGGAGACACCCAGCTTGCCCGCCACCTCCCACATCAGGTCGTTGCGGTGGTCGTCCTCGGGCATCCCGTGGTGCCATAGCTCGACATGGAGACGGCGCCCGAAGACCTCCCGGAGGCGTGACACCTCTCTGAAGGTGGCGGCCAGGTCACCTGATGCGGCGGCCGAAGGCGCCGCACCTGCGTGACAAGCGGTGAGGGCGTGGACGTCGTCGGTGGCCGCAGTCGCCGCCAGATCGTCCCATAGATAGACCGGGTGGTCCTTCTCACCCCTCATCTGGCCCCTGGTGACGAGTTGGGACAAGGCCCGATAACCCTCCGGCGACCCGGCGAGGAGCACCAGGTGATCGGTCTCGGGGAGATCGACCGGTTTGGCCCCATGGGCGCCGACACTGCGACCTCGACGCAACCGCCCCTGGCCGCCCTTGATCCTGGCATGACGCTTACGGTCCCACTCCTCGGCCGCGCTCACCGGGTCGGGCCGACCCTTCGCACCCGCCTCGAGACCGATCTCCACCCCGTAGATCACGGGAAGCCCGGTCTCCTTCGCCGCCTGCCAGAACCGGGAGACACCGTAGAACCCGTTGTGGTCGGTGACCGCCAGCGCTCCGTAGCCAAGGGTGACCGCCCTGTCGACCAGGTCCTCGGGGTGGGAAGCGCCATCGAGGAAGGAGAAATTGGTGTGGCAATGGAGCTCGGCGTACATGACACCACCATATCGAACAAATGTTCGATATGTGGTGGGTACCGTTACCGGGTACCAGGTACTTGCCTAACGGCGTCGAGGATGCCGATAGGCTCGGGACATGTCATCGATCACCAAGACGATCCGGCTGTCGGGTAAGGCCGACGGATCAATCGAGGACGCGGTGAGGACCGTGCTCGCCCGGGCGGCGAGCACCATCCAGGACATCCACTCCTTCCGGATAGTGGAAGTGGGGGGTGAGGTCGACTCTTCGGGTGCACCCACCCTTTTCACCGTCACCATCGACATCACGTTCGGGATCATGGACCCGGTGGTTCACGGCTGACCCGATCTAGAACTCGACTCCCACCGCGTCGCAGAGGAAGGACATGAACGGGGAGGCCGCCCGACAACGAGCCTCGAACTCGTCGATGAATGACGGGCCGGTCACCTCCCTTTGGGTGAGACTCCTCCCGGCGATGAAGCTCTTCATTCGGAGGTCGTCCGCATAAGGGTGCGTGGGGTCGAGATCCCGCGGGACACGCTTCAACATCTCGTCGTCGTCCTGTTGGGTCGACCACACATCAGCGAACCGCTTCGATTTTGCCGCCTTCTTCCAGGCGCCGGGATCGTCGTGTATCGATCTGCGGATGCGATTGGCCACCGCGGGCTCCGGATGCCACATCCCCACCCCTGCAAAGCATGCCGACGGCTCGAGATGGAGGTAATAGCCCGGTGCGTGGACGTCCCGTGACCGCTCGTGTCTGAAGTGCACTCCGGTGTTGGTCTTATAAGGAGTCTTGTCGGGCCCGAAGCGTGTGTCACGGTGGATCCGGAACAATGAACCGCCGCTCGCTCTCGGCTCGGCCCGAAAGTGGGAGCTCATCCTGGCCAACCTCGGGCCGAAGTCGGTGATGAACGCCAGCGCCGGCTCCTGGACGTCGGCCAAGTAACGATCCCGGTTGTCCTTGAACCACTCGCGGTCGTTGTTCGCCTCGAGCTCGGTGAGGAACTTGAACAGGGCCGGGCCGAAATAGGCGGTCATGGTCCCGAACCTACGGGATGAGCTCTTCCTCATCAACCGGCTCGTCGCGGGAGGCTGCGCTAGCTTCTGCTGAAGGTGTTGAAACCTTTACGAGGGCAATCCGATCAGACCACCAAGTTGTCGGTCATGGGCCGGCTGAGAAGGAGGACCTAATGGGAGACGTACTCGGAACACTGGTCGGCGGCCTGGTCGCCGGCATAATCATCGGGCCGCTCGCCCGACTGGTGCTGCCCGGCCAGCAAAACATCTCACTGCCGATGACCATCGTGCTGGGCGCAATCGGCGCCATTCTCGGTGGGTTCATCTACGAATGGCTCGGCGGCGCCGATACCTCGGGCATCGACTGGATCAAGTTGGCGGTCCAGGTGGCGGTGGGCGCAGTGGCTGTGCTGATCTACGGCAGCATGCAGGGCAGGAAGACCGCATAAGGCCGGAGAGTCGGTGGGGGCGTGGCCCGGCCTGAAGGGTGGCCACGCCCCCTCATCATTCCCTCATCACCGCTCTGAGCAACCCGACACCGCAGTCACTCGGGAACGGCATCCACCTGGTGCCGGCACCTCTTCCGTTCAACTCACCGGCCTGGGTCAACATCTATGCCATCGAGTCCGAAGCCGGGCTGGTGCTCATCGACTGTGGCACCGACTGGGAACCGGGGCGTCAGGCCATCAGCGAAGGCTTCGCCCGGCTCGGGCTGGAAGAGTCGGCGGTTCACACGCTCCTGGTTTCCCATCTCCATCCGGACCACGTCGGGATGTCGGCCCGGCTGGTCAGGGAGTGGGGATGCCGATTCGTCATGCATCAGAGTGCTTCCCGGCTTGTCGCCGAGTACAACGACACGCCCGGCTATTACAACCGGATCAAGATCATCAGCCGGGCCCATGGTGTCCCCGAATCGGTCATCACCGCCACCACGACCGCGGCCCGACCCGCCTACATGCCGCTGATCGACCCACCCGACCACACGGTGGCCGACGGCGATCTCATCGATCTCGGCGGTGGGCGCTCACTGGAGGTGGTCCACACCCCGGGTCACGACCGGTCGCACATCTGCCTCCGCGACAACCGGAGTGGGATCTTGTTCTCGGGTGACCATGTGCTGCCTCGGATCTCCCCGGTCATCATGTACGACCTCGACTCCGGTGACGTCCTCGGCGACTACCTGAAGTCGCTCCAACGTCTGGTCGAGATGGGCATCGAGGTCACCTACCCTGCCCATGGGACTCTGATCGACCACGGGGGGGAGCGAGCCCACCAGATCCTGCTCCATCACGACCGTCGCCTGCTCGACATGGCCGACCTGGTGCGTTGGGGTGAGATGTCTGCCTGGAGCGTGATGCTCAAGTCGTTTCGCCCCAACCTCGACGCGGTCCAGTCCAGGTTGGCCCTGTTGGAGACGGTCGCCCACCTGGAGCATCTCCGGCTGGCGGGCCGGATCGAGGACGAAGAGCGCGAGGGTCGGGTCTACTACCGGGCGTGACGATGATGGGCTTGGCATGGCCCCGCGGGGTGACGATTATGTACCCCGACCTGTAACACTGGTCTGCCTCAGGAGGATGTGAAGATGTTGTTTGGATACCTCGACGCCGGTTCGGGCAGCCTGCTCCTACAGGCCATCCTCGGCGGCGCGGCGGGAATCGCTGTCGCCGCCAAGGCATGGAGAGCCCGGCTCAGAGGCAAGTCGCTGGTCAAGGACGCCATCGCCGAGAGCGAGGCCGGAGCCACCTCCGACCAGGCGTCCACCGAGCCCTGACCAACCCGATGGCCTCGCCCGATCCCGGGTCGTTTCGCGACCCCGCCTCGAAGGTGATCATCGACGAGGGGCGGGTGATCCGCCTCCTCGATCAACGGGGCCTTGCCGCTTGGGAAGCCCTCTCGGCGTCCCCTTTCCTTGCCGAGGCCGTTGCATCGGGTGACATCGTCGCCTCGGCACCGATCGATTACCACCACGACGGCGCCGCTGGAGCACTCGAGCACCCCCGTCTCCCCCTGATCACCTACCCCTATGAGTGGACCTTCTCGATGCTCAAGGATGCCGCCCTGCTCCAACTCGACCTGCTGGAGAGAGCCCTGGGGGCGGGGCTGACCATCAAGGACGCCACTCCCTTCAACATCCAGTTCGACGGTGGCCGGCCCGTATTCATCGACATCGGGTCCTTCGACAAGTACCAACCCGGGGAGCCATGGCTCGGTTACCGCCAGTTCACCAGGCAATTCCTCTTCCCTTTGATGCTCAGGGCGTGGGCCGAGATGCCGTTCCAACCCTGGTTGCGTGGTGACATGGAGGGGCCCACCGCGGCTCAGATGCGCCAGATCCTCGGGGGACGGAACCGCTGGCGACCCAGCACCCTGCTGCACGTGTCCCTTCAAGCCCGCATGGAGGAGAAGATGTCCGGCTCCGCGGTCCGGGGCGACCTGAAGACCGCTGGGTTCAACGCCAACCTGATACTGGCGAATGTGCGTCGACTCCGCTCCCTTGTCGACTCGCTGGCCTGGGCGCCCGACGCCGAGGGTTGGACCGACTACCACGCCTGGACCCATGTGGGCCGTGACCGCCAGGCAAAGAGTGAGTTCCTCACCTCCGTCATCGGCCGGCTGCGCCCCCGCACCGTGCTCGACCTGGGCGCCAACGATGGACACTTCGCCAGATTGGCGGTGGACCATGGAGCGCACGCCGTAGCCATCGACGGCGACGAGGGCGTGCTCGACGACCTCTACCGTCGGAGCAGGGGGGTGAGCCTCTCCATCGTGCTCACCGATCTCACCAACCCCACACCGTCACAAGGGTGGGCCGGTGTGGAGCGACCAGGGTTGTTCCAGCGAGTCAGGCCGGATCTGGTTATCGCCTACGGGTTGATCCACCACTTGATCTACACCGCCAGCATCCCGCCCCGCTCGGTGCTCCAGTGGCTGCGGAGCCTCGACGCCGCCCTGGCGCTCGAATTCGTGGCGCCTGGCGATGAGATGGTGACCAAGCTCACGGCCAACAAGCTCGGCCACGAGCTCCACCCCGGGAGGACCGAGGACGAGTTTCGCCGGACGCTCGACGAGCTCTTCGAGGTCAAAGCCGAGCAGAGCCTCGGCTCGGGCACCCGGGTGCTCTTCGAGCTGACCCCCCGCTGAGCCTCCCCCTCAAGGGAGCAGGCGAGTGAGGTCCCCGATGGCGTATTCGCCGAACTCGGCGACCACCGTCACCTGGCCGAGCCCGGGTGGGACCGAGTCGGCGGGGATGTCGAACTCGAAGCCGGAGCGAAGCAGGTCTTCGCTCCCGAACCAGTTGACCACGTTCCGGTTGTCCAGGTTCGGTGGTCCCCAGGTCAGCAGATGATCGGCGGCAAAGACATAGATCATGTCAGGGGGATGCTTGGCGCTGACATCGGCGGCCCAGCCCCGGAACACCCAAACCCCGTCCTCGAGCGCGGCCTTGTCGACCTGGAGCCGCCTCGATCCCTCGGGGCTCAGCTCGAGGACCCGGCCGTCGTCGGTCACCAGATCGATCCGCAGCTCGTCCTGAGCCCCGGAGAGCCACGTGCCATCGGGACCGGGGAGGAGGATCTCGATCTGGTTGGCACCGCCGATCAGGGTTTCCTCGGCTATCACGGCCTGGAACGAGGCGCTCTCGGCGCTGTCCCTCGACAGGATCCCCATGCCTCCGATCCGCCCGTTGACACTGACCAACAGACCGTTGGGGTCGAGGCCGGCAGGTAGGGTCAGGCGACCAGTCAGATAGGTCTGGGCCATCCCGGGGCGGCGACCCGGGCTGAGCAGGTCGACTCCCAGGCCGAGCGACCATCGTATCGATCCTTCCGTCCGCATGGTCAGGGCTGTGACGGGCTGGCCGATCAGATCGGCGTGGGCGCCGGTCCCGGCCACCCCCAACCAGCTCGTCTGGTCCGGGACCCACTGGCGGTTTCTCTCCACCTGCTGGTAGAGGACCTGGAGATCGGTGCTGACCCCTTCATCGCTACAGCACCACCAGATCGGTTGGTGCGCCCGGTCCGTGCCCTCGACGTCTAGAAGCGATATGCCATCGAACTCCCAGGTCGTGTTGATCTCGAGCACGTCGACGATCGTTGGAAGCACGTCGATCCCGAAGGCCGGCTCGTCCACCACCCGACCACCGGCATCGCCCGGGTACTTGATGAACATCGGAACCCGATAGAGATCGTCGCGATTGTCCTCAAATGGCCAGCGACGGTGCTCACCCGCCACGAACGAGGCGCCATGGTCGGCGATCACCACCACCATGGTCTCGTCCCAGGTCCCGGTCTCATCCAGTCTCTGGAACAGCCTGCCCAACATGGCGTCGAGGAGCCCTGACTGGTACAGATGACGCTGGAACCCGATCAGGGGCGGTCCAGGGTCAGCCACCCATCGGCCGTCCCCTCCGACCCCATCGACCTCGGTGTACTCCTCCGGCCGCTGATAGTGGGTGCCGCTGGGATTGGTGACCCAGGGCACGTGTGGAGCGGGGAGGTGGGCGTAGCTCAGCACCGGACGGCCATCGTTGGGCGCGATCCCGTTGGCGATTCGCTGGACCCAGTCGATCCACCCCGCCCTCACCGGTGCATTCGGGACCGGGAGCCCGGGAATGTCGACCCTGACCCCTGGCGTCGCATCTCCCTGGCCCAGAAACCCCTTCCAGCTGTTGTCGATGCTGGGCAGGCCCTCCCGGGCTGACGTCGGAAGGGTGAGATGCATGTAGACCACGCCCACATCGGCCAACAACGAGGAGAACTGGGCAGGGGCGCGGCCGGCGTAATCGGGGCAGATCTCCTCGGGGCACATATCGGCGACCCACTCGATCACATGCATCTCGTAGTCCGACCCGAGCAGGGTGAAAAGGCTGTCGGGATAGTCGGCGGACGACGGGCTCATCCCTTTCTCCCCGCGAATCCCGGTGAGGATCGCCGGGATGCTCTGTGTGGTGGCGATCGAGCTCGACAGGGCGTTTCGGTACCAGGTCCCCTCGTCGGCGAGCCGTGCGAAGTTGGGGAAGAGAGCACGGTTGACCCCGCCGTCAACCTCCATGATGCTGGCCAGGGGCATCTCATCGAGCTGGATCAGCACGATCGGTGCGGGGCTGGCGATCATTCCCGAGCCTGCAATCGGCTCAGGCCGATCCCATATCAGGGCAGCGGCCGGTGAGGTGGTGAAGAACAGGCCGAGCAGCACAGGGAGTGCCAAGGCCGACAGGGCCAGGAACCCATGTGCCCACCGGTGGAGAGCGGCGACCAGGCCGCAGACGGCAACCACGATGACGATGGTGACGGATACGTTGTCCGGGGCCAGCTGTCGTGCGATCACCATCCCGGCGGCGATCGCCAGGAGCGTGACCAGGGTCTCATAGGCGAAACGGCTCGCTCCGTCTCCGAGGAAACTGGTGATCCAGAGGATCGACAAGGCGAGGGCGGGAAGGGAAATCGCCACCAGGAGGCCGAAGAGGATGATCTCCCAGGGCCCGGTCCGGTTGGCCACGAACACCTCGGGATTTCGCCCGTACAGGTCGAGAAGCGGACCGGTCAGGGCAACTGCGCTGAGACCGCAAATGACGAGGACAGGGCGCCACGAGTGCCTATTGACATCTCCCATGATTCTGGACGCAAAGGTACCGGACCCCCGGGCCAACAGGGACACCGCTGCCTCGAGCCCCGGCGACCGACCGGTCGCCTTCAGTCGAATCCCTGCTTGACTCTCGGTAGCTCTGACCGCACCGGGAACCTCATCCGATGGTGCCGACGTCTAAGTGCCAGGAAGGACCATTGACCGAGTCGCGAAGAGGCTTCTTGAGACGCATCCGGACGCGGATCCGGCTTGCCTGGCTCGTCTCGATTGCCCAGCACCATGGGCCACTGGTCGGTGCTGGCATCGCCGCCATCTTCCTCGTCGACTGGCTGACACCGTTCGACCGGGGCCCGCTGTTCGCCATCACCCTCCTCGCCGGCGCCACGCTTGCCCTGCTCATTGCGGCCATGGCGATCAGGATCACCGAATGGGACGCTTGGCGAGCCGCCGAGCGAGGGTTGGCGGCCAAAGACGTCCTCACCACCGCCCTCGAGTTCTCAGACGACAGCGATGAGGTACACGGTCTGATCCAGGCCAGAGCCGACGCGTTGGTCGCCGCGGCCTCGATCAACCAGGCGATCCCGATTCACCCCCAACCCACCCGTCTTCGCCAACTCGGCCTGATCGCCGTCCTGACCCTTGTCTTCGGCCTCCTCCCTCCCCTGGGCAGTGACGCGGCGCTGTCTTCCGATTTGCGGACTGCCGTGGAGACCGAGGCCGAACGAGTGGAGGAAATCGCGGAAGCGATCGAGGAATCCGGGGTAGAGGACGCAGACGAGCTCGCCGCCCAGCTCAGGGAGCTGGCCACCGAGCTCAGGGAGTCCCAGACCCTGGAGGAGGCCATCTCGGCGCTGGACCGGTCCCAAGCCCACCTCAATGCCAAGGTCGACCCTAGGTTCCTGGCACAAAAGGCGGCGGTGCAGGGTCTGGCTCAAGATCTCGCCCTCCGGCCACTCACACCGGAGGCCACTCCAGACGCCGCCTCCCAATTCGAGTCATTGGCCGACACCCTCGAGGATCTGTCCGAGCCGGAGAGGGCCGCCCTGGCCGATCGGCTCAGGGATCTTGCCGAATCCCAGGCGAGCGGTAATCCGGCTCTCTCGGACCAGCTCTCACAGGCCGCCAACGCCATGGCTGCCGGCAATATCGCTGCGGCCCAACAGGCTCTCGATCAGGCGGCCGCCGGGCAGCGCGCGGGGCTCAATGACGCGCGCGGCCAGCAAGCCATCTCCGAGACACAGCGAGCACTCGACGGGGTCAGGGCGAGATTGAGTGGCGCCGGCTCGCAGGGCCAAGGTCAAGGCGAGGGCCAAGGAGAGGGACCAGGCGAGGGCCAGGGACAGGGCCAGGGCGAAGGACAAGGCGAGGGCCAGGGCCAAGGCGGGCAAGGCGGGCAGGGCGGCCAAGGCGGTCAAGGTGCCCAGGGTGGGGCTTCCGGCCAGATCTCGGGAGTGGCACCGGGTCAGGGTGGCGCCGCGGGGCAGGGCGGTCAGGGATCGGTCGGGCCGGGCAGCGGCCAGGACTATGGCACCGAGGTGGAGACCGCCGAGGTCTTCGACCCCGTCGATCGGGGCAACCTGTCCGACTTGATCCAGGTCGGGATCGACGGAGGCACCGGGGAGGGATCGATCATCGGCCGTGGCGAGACCACAACCGAGCGTGGCGAGTCCATCGTTCCCTATGCCCAGGTCCTCCCCCAATATTTGAGCGACGCCGCAGACGCCCTATCCCAGCTGCGTCTGCCCCCCTCGATGCGAAGCATCGTGCAGAGCTACTTCGATCATCTCGCTGCCGAAGCCAGTTAAGGGAGGACCGCTGTGACACAACTGGGACAGGGCGACCTCGACCGCTACATGCAAACCGCGGCCGCCATCGAGCAGGCGGTCGGGGTCAGGATCGCCGGCCAGCCACAGCTGATCCGCCAGACTCTCGTCGGTCTCCTGGCCGAAGGTCATGTGCTCCTCGAAGGAGTGCCCGGATTGGGGAAGACCGAGTTGGTGAAGGCGCTCGCCAGCGCCATCGACGTCGGCTTCGGCAGGGTCCAGTTCACCCCGGACCTGATGCCAGCCGACATCGTTGGAACCCAGGTGTTGGAAGAGGACGACCAGGGTCATCGTCGCTTCCATTATCGGCCGGGGCCGGTGTTCACCAACCTGCTCCTCGCCGACGAGATCAACCGGGCCACTCCCAAGACGCAGGCGGCGCTCCTCGAGGCGATGCAGGAGCGGCATGTGACGGTCGCCGGACAGACCAGGGATCTCCCCCGGCCCTTCCTGGTCCTCGCCACCCAGAACCCGATCGAGCTGGAGGGCACCTATCCCCTGCCAGAGGCCCAACTCGACCGGTTCATGTTCAAGGTGACGGTCAATCCACCGTCCGCCGACGTCCTCGAAGAGATCATTCGACGCACCACCACGGGTCACACCCCGGAGGTGCCGATGGCGGCCGATGGAGAGACCATCACCGACTTGATCGCCATGACCCCCAGGGTCCCGATGGCCAAACACCTGATCCGCTATGTCTCATTGATAATCGAGGCCACTCACCCAGACGGGAACACCGCGTCTCCAACCGTGAAGAGGTACGTCAGATGGGGCGCGTCTCCCCGCGGGGCCCAGGCCATCGTCCTGGCGGCGAAGGCCTCCGCCCTGATCGACGGTCGCCCTCATGTCACCGCCGACGACATCCGGTGGGCTGCACCCGCTGCCCTGCGTCACCGGTTGGTGCTCGGGTTCGAGGCCACTGCCGAAGGCGTCAGGAGCGACAACATCATCGACGAGGTGCTCAGCTCGACACCCGAGCCGAGAGCGGAGATCCGGGGCACCCCTTGACCCTGATCAGCCCGGCCCTGATGGCTCGGCTGGAGAGCCTGCAGATCAATAGCCGCCACCGCCTGGTAGGCAGGTTCGGCGGGGAGCACGTCTCCAAGCGGTACGGCAACACCGTCGACTTCGCCGACTTCCGGGAGTACCACCCAGGTGACGACTTCCGCAGGATCGATTATCACGTCCTGGCCCGCCTCGACCAGGTCCTGATCAAGCTGTTCGAGGCTGACGACGAGGTCACCGTCCGCATCCTCCTCGACACCTCGGCTTCGATGTCGGTGGGTGGCAAGCTCGACCAGGCAAAACGGCTGGCAGCGGCTCTCGGCTTCGTTGCCCTCACCGCCCATGACTCGGTCTCGGTCCATACCTTCCCGGCCAAAGGGCCCGCACCACGGTTCGCCGGCCGCGCCTCCGTGCCCGGCTTCCTGAGCCATCTGGAGTCGCTGTACCCAGGGGGCTTGACGCCATTCGCCGAGGCGGCGGCCCACCTCCTCGGCCAGTCAGGGCTACCCGGTGTCACCGTGGTCCTCAGCGATCTCCTCACCCCTCAGTGGAGGTCGCTGGTGAACCTCCGCGCCGGGGGAAGCGACGTCCTTGTCATCCATCTCACCTGTGGGGAGGATCTCGATCCCGAGTACTCAGGCGATCTCGAGCTGGTGGACCGTGAGGACGGCAAACGGCTGACGGTGAGCGTCACGGACGACGTGGCGCAGTCCTATCGGGCCCGAGTGAGGGCATGGCGCGATGAGGTGATCAGCGCGGCAGGGGGTAGTGGCGCCCTCTACGTTCCGGTAGATGCCGACGAAGACGTCGAGGCGGTGCTCCTCAATGCCTGGCGACGGGCAGGGGTGCTCCGGTGACCCTCCTCCTGCCTACCGGTCTTCTGGCCCTGGCGCTGGCTGCTCCCATCGTCATCCTTCACATGCTGACCCCTCGTCGACCACCAACCGAGGTCAGCTCATTGCTCCATTGGGACGGTCTTCGCCATGCGATCACGGCAGCTCAGCCATGGCAGAGGCTCCGCTGGAGCCTTCTCTTCATCCTCCAGCTCCTCGCCGTCGCCCTCTTCGCCTTTGCCTTGGCCAGACCGGCCACGGTCGAGGATGCCGAGCTGGCCGATCACACCGTGTTCATCATCGATGCCTCCAGCTCGATGTCGGCTATCGACGGCTCGCCCGACCGGCTCGCCGACGCCATCGAGACCGCCATCGCCATGCGAGCCGACATACCCGACAACGGGTTGGCCAGCCTGATCATCGCCTCGGCTCAGCCGGCAGTGCTCCTCCAGCAGAGTGAGGACGCCGGGGAGTTCGAGAGGGCGGCATCCAGCATCAGGACCACCGGCTCGGGCGTCGACTACGAGGCCGCCTTCGCCCTGGCCGAGTCACTCGTCCTACCGGAGCGGGCGACCGGGTTCGTCCTCATCTCCGATGGCGACCTCGACGACGTGGAACAGCGGCTCGCCCCCCTCGGCACCAGATACGTGGGCGTCGGGGCCACGGACACCAACCGGGCGATCACTGATCTCTCCGTCAATGCAGGCCCGGGTGGCCTGCAAGCGAGGGTGACCATCGAGTCGACCGGCGGGCCCAGCTCGACCCAGGTGCTCCGCCTGGATGTCGATGGAGTCACCGTGCTCACCGAGGAGATCGAGATCCCCCGGGGCGAGGTGGTGGAGCAGGTCTTCGAGCTACCCCTCGGGACCAGGGTCGCCGCCTACCTGGACGGCCAGGACCTGCTGGCCGCCGACAACCAGCGGTATGCCGGGGCGCCGACATTGGGGTCCCTGAAGGCCCGGATCCACGGTGAATCGGTCTTCTTCGTCGAACAACTCCTCTCGGCGATACCCGACGTCGACACCGACGTGGCCCCGGGGGAGGCAGTCGACTTCGAGATCTATGTCGGGACCGTGGTCCCACCCGAGCCAGAGACGCCATTCATAGCGATCGACGTGCCCGGTGGTGTTCCCGGCGTCCTCCCGGTGGGGCGGGTCCAGAACCCGATCCCGACGCTGGTGACAGACAACCCGATCCTCGACGACATCGACGTCTCGAGGATCGCGATCGCCGAGGCCCAGGAGCTCCGCGTCGATGGGCCGGAGGTGCTCCTCGGAGCTCCCGGAGCCCCACTCATCGTCGCCGGCGAGACCGGTGGCGTGCCCTTCTACTACCTGGCGTTCACCCTGGAGCAGTCCAACCTGCCGGTCAGCATCGCCTACCCGATCCTTGGGGCCCGGATGGTCGGAGGGCTTGCCACCGCCGACGGTGTGGCGGCCGGGTTGACCGTAGGCCAGCCGGTGCCGGTGGGATTGACCGATCTCGCGGTGACCGACCCCCGTGGGAGCCGGTCCGTCGTCTCGGTGGGCGATTCTGATCCGATCGCCGATCAGGCCGGGTTCTGGGTGATCGAGGCCTCCGACGGCGCCTTGATCGAAGTCGCAGCCAACCCTGACACAGGCGAGTCGGATCTGGCGCCGGTCGCCCGACTGCCCGATATCCGGCCCGAGGTGGCCGACCCCGACTCAGCGGTGACTATCGCCACCGTGGCCAGGTCCATCCTCCCTTGGGTCATCGCTGGCCTCCTCGTAGTCCTGGCCTTCGAGCTATACGTCAGCTATCGAGCCAGGGGCGTCTCGCATCGCCAGTGGCGTTGGGGTATGGCCACCCGGACGGTGATCGTCGCCCTCCTGGTCCTCACCCTGGTCGACCCGGTGATCTCGACCAGCTCCGACGATGTGACCACCGTCTTTGTGGTTGACGTCTCCGCATCGATCGGCGCCTCCGAGCGCGCCGCCCGCGCCTGGGTCGAGTCCGCCCTTGCCGAGGCCGGGGACGGTCGATGGGCGGTGGTCGAGTTCGGGGCCGACGCCCGGGTCGGTACCCCGGTCGGCACGGTCTCTTATCGGCCGGCGAGGGGTGTCGACCGCGAGGCGACCAGCATTGCCCGTGGTCTGCGTCTCGGGGAGTCGATTCTCACCGGTGAGACCCGACAAAGGGTGATCCTGATCTCCGACGGGCGCGCCAACACCGGTGATCTACAGGCCGAGCTCGACCGTCTCAGGTCCCTTGGCTTCGTGGTCGACGTCCACACCCTGGCCGGGGAGGAGAAGACCGATGTGGCGGTGGCCGGGATAGATGTTCCCAACACCGTCAACGAGGGGGAGACCTTTGTCGCCACCGTGGAGGTTCTGTCGACCATCACCGGGGTGGCCGAGGTCGAGTTGTCGGACTCCGGGGTCGTCATCGGCTCTCAACGGGTCGATGTCGACCCCGGGTCCAACCAGGTCGGCTTCGAGGTGGTCGCTGGTGAGCCCGGGCTCCAGAACCTCGAGGCCAGGGTACGGATGACCGGCGATGCCGTTGTGGAGAACGACACCACAGGCGCCGCGGTAGAGGTCAAGGGCCCCGCCAGCGTGATGATCGTCGAGGGCGAGGAGGACGGCGGGTCGATCATGGAAGGCGTCCTGGAGTCCACAGGTCTCCTCGTGGAGCGAATCGTGGTGGACGACATGCCCGGCCTTCAGGAGCTCTCGGTCCACCAGGCCCTGATCCTGGTCGACGTGAGTGCCCGAGACCTGAGTGACGAGAAGGTCGCTGCCATCGACACCCTGGTGCGCGATCTCGGCCGGGGCCTGGTCGTGGTGGGGGGCACCCACTCCTATGGCCTGGGCGGCTATCGCGACACGCCCCTCGAGGCTCTTCTGCCGGTCGACAGCGAGGCTCCGGATGCCCAACGGGAAGCAGAGGTTGCCGAGGTGCTCCTCATCGACACCAGCGAGTCGATGGGGGCCTGTCACTGCGACGATCAAGGGATGGGAAGCGAGACGGGTGGTGTCAACAAGACCGACATCGCCAAGGCCGGCGCTCTCCGTGCCATCGAGGCCCTGGGGTCCTCCGATGAGATCGGCCTCCTCGCATTCAGCGGGAACAGCGAGTGGCTGATCCCGCTCCAGGAGTTCCCCGACCGCTCCACGATCGATGAGGCGATCGGCTCCATCCAGCCGTTCGGCGAGACTCGGATCGTCCCCGCCCTCCAGAACGCGGCAGAGGCTCTGCGGGCGTCGGACAAGGAGTTGAAGCACATCATCCTGTTCACCGACGGCTTCACGTCGGAGTTGGAGATCGGGGCGGAGTTCGTCGGCCAGCCGTTCGCCGGTGACCTCGTCGCCGAGGTCGAGAAGCTCGCCCAGGATGGGATCACCGTCTCCGTGGTCGGCACCGGCGAAGGTGCCATCCCCGCCCTGGAGGAGGTGGCGATCGCAGGACGGGGCCGGTTCTACCCGGGCCGCGATCTCAACGAGATCCCCGAGATCTTCGTGAAGGAGGCGAGGCTGGCGTCACGCTCGTTCATCAACGAGGGCGAGTACTTCCCTGCCGTGACCTCCACCGCCGCAGCGGTCCGCGATCTTGCCTCCTCCCCCGCCCTGCTCGGGTATGTGGCCACCTCCCCCAAGCCCACCTCCGACGTCCAGCTGCAAGTGGGTGAGTTTGCCGACCCGCTTCTCGCTTCCTGGCGTGTCGGCCTGGGTGAGGTGACTGCATGGACCAGCGACTCTGGGGACAAGTGGGGGGCACTCTGGGCCGGATGGGATGGCTATGCCGACTTCTGGTCGAACGTGGTCAGGGACACCTTCCCCCTCAGCGGCTCGGAAGGCCAACAGGTCGAGGCGAGGATCAGCGACGAGTTGATGACCATTGGCCTGGAAGGCGCCGAGGCATGGGCGGCAGGGACCACCCCGCTGGCCCGTGTCAGCTACCCCGACGGGACCTCGGAGGAAGTCAGGCTGGAGCGGGTCTCCGACTTCGAGTTCGCCGCCAGCGTCCCCGCCCGCCAAGGAGGCACCTATGCGGTGGGCGTCACCTTCGACCGGGGCGACGGGGAGAGCGCCATCATGTCGGCCATCGCTTCCCGCTCCTTCGCCGCCGAGTACCTGCCCGGGCCATCGGACCCTGGGCTCATGGAGAGCATCTCGGCCGCCACCGGCGGCCGGGGCGAGATCACGCCCCAACAGGCCTTCGACTCCGAGGGGTTGGAGGAGGGGGTCAGCGATGGGTCCTTCCGCTGGTGGTTCCTGCTGGCCGCCGCCATGCTCTGGCCACTCGACGTCGCTCTCCGCCGGCTCCGGCTGTCGAGAAGAGAGCGGACGCACCAGCCAGGGCAATCACCAGGGACCCAATCCACACCCACCACACCATCGGCCGCACAAACACACTGACCTCGAAAGATTCCAGGTCGGGTGAGAGGATCGACACCGCGATTATCAGGTCGCTGACCGGGGTGGATCTCATTGCCGGCTCGGCAACCGGAAGCCGCTGGTCCTCATAGGCCCTGATCTGGGGACGCAGCAAGGTGGTGTCGTCGACTCTGAATACACCCTCGGCGTAGACGTACCTGTCGCCTTCCCCGGTGTCGATCGAGATCAGCTCGACGAGATGCGAGCCCACCGTCACGGTCTCCCCCAATCTCATCGAGCCGGCGAACTCGGCGCCCATCGCACTCCCGCCCGCTCCGATCAGGACCATCGCCATCCCGAGATGGGCCAACCTCGCCGGGACGAGACGTCTCCGCGCCGGTGTCAGGAGGTCGCGGGCCAATAGGGCCAGCGCGCCGGCCGAGAGGGCGGTGAGGGCGACGGCGATTCCTGGTGGGCCCTGTGCCAGCGTCGATGCCATCAGGGTCGCGGCCCCCATCGCGGCCATGAACCAGGCCAGGTCGACCCAGCGGAACCCGCTCCGGGACCATGTGGTGTTGAGAGCGAAGCCGATCAGGGTGGCGATGATCAGGGCGAGCGGGAGCACCGTGGTGACGAAGAACCGGGAGTCGACCACGACGGTGCGATCCCAGAAGACCCGGACATATGCGGGATATGCCGACCCGGCCAGGACGAAGACCATGACCATTGCCACCAGGCCCCCGTTCACCAGGAGCCAGGTGTCCCTCCCTGCCCTCGGCTCGCCCCAGGGCTCGCCGGACGGCACCCGGAAGCTCAGCACCGTCACCACCAGCGTCGCCACCACGGCCGCGGTCAGCAGGACTCGCCCGATCAACGGGTCCTCGGCGAAGGCATGGATCGAACCGGTGACCCCCGACCTCGTCAGATAGACCCCCAAGACGCTCAGGGCAAACGGGAACATGGAGAAGAACACGGTCCAGCGCCGGAGTCGGCCGTCCCGTTCGGTGACCCGGGATGTGTGGAGGAAGACCGTGATGGCCAGCCACGGCATCAGTGAGGTGTTCTCCACCGGGTCCCAAGCCCAGAACCCTCCCCACCCCAGCTCGATGTAGGCCCAGTTGGCCCCGGCGACCATGCCCAGGGTGAGGAGCACCCAAGACCAGGTGAGCCAATGCCTGGCCTCCTTCGACCACAACCGATCGGTAGCCCTCCCCCGGACCGCCCCCAAAGTCAGCGCGAAGGGGACGATCAGGGTGGTCAAACCCAGGTACAGGATCGGTGGGTGATAGATCATCGCCGGGTGCTGGAGGATGGCGAGGAGCCCCTGACCGTCGACCGCCGGGACGTCGAGTCTCTGGAATGGGTTGCTCGACAGGGCGGTGAGGAGAAGCAGCCCGAAGCCGATGGCGGCGATCACGCCGCGCTCCACCCGGCCGCGGAACCGTGTGCCGGCGGTCCCGATGATCAGGATCAACATCGTGTAGAAGAGCAGCGAGCCCTCCATGCCACCCCAGAGCGCCGAGACCCGGTACGGCAACGGGGTGGCCCTGCTGGTGGTCTCGACCACATAGGCCAGGGTGAAGTCCCCCGACACCAAGGCGAAGGCGAGCACCGTAGTGGCCGCCATGGTGAGGGCCACGGCCAGCCCCAGCAACCTGGAGGCGTGGCGTCGAGGTGCGAACAGTGACAACCCAGAGGCGCCGATCGCGCCCCACAGGGCAAGAGAACCAGCGGTAGCTGCCTCCATCATCAGAGGCTAGGCAGGTCACCCTCGAAAGACGTCTGGAGCGATGGGCTCCTGCTGTCGTCTCCGGGCGCCGAGCCCCGACAGGTACTGGTCGGGAAAGTCGTGACCAGTGAAGCCGAGGTCGATGGCTGCGTTCATGGTCCAGTAGGGGTCGACGAGATGGGGCCGGGCCAGGACGCAGAGATCGGCCCTACCGGCGACCAGGATGTTGTGGACGTCGTCGATCGATGACACCGCACCCACCGTCATGGTGGCGATCCCGGCCTCATGACGGATCCGGTCGCTGAACGGTGTCTGATAGAGCCGCCCATACTCGGGCCTGGCCTCCACAGAGGTCTGGCCTGTCGAGACGTCGATCAGGTCACAGCCATGGTCTTTGAGGAGTTTGGCGAAGACCACGGCATCGTCACCGTCGAACCCTCCCTCCACCCAATCGGTCGCCGAGATCCGCACCGAGATGGGCTTTTCCTCGGGCCAGGCCCGCCGAACCTCGTCGAACACCTCGAGCGGGTAGCCCATCCGATTCTCCAGGCTGCCGCCGTACCGATCTGTGCGCTGGTTGGCCAGCGGGGTGAGGAAGCTGGAGAGCAGGTAGCCGTGGGCGCAATGCAGCTCGAGCAGGTCGAAACCGGCCCGGTCGCCCCGAATGGTCGCCTCGACGAATTGTGAGCGCACCAGGTCCAAGTCCTCGACGGTCATCTCCCGAGGCATCTGGCCGTCCGGCCGGTACCTGATCGGTGATGGCGAGATCACCTCCCAGTTCCCTTCGTCCAATGGGTCGGTGTCTCCCTCCCACATCTTCTTGGTCGAGCCCTTCCGCCCGGAGTGACCGATCTGGAGACCGACCTTGGAGACGGTGTTGGCATGGGCGAACCCGACGATTCGGGCCCAGGCCGCTTCCTGGTCGTCGGTCCAGAGCCCGGTGTCGGCCGGTGAGATCCGACCTTCGGGGGAGACACAGGTCATCTCGGTCATCACCAAACCGGCGCCCCCAACCGCCCGGCTACCCAGATGGACCAGGTGCCAGTCGCCGGGGACACCGTCGACCGCGCTGTACTGGTCCATTGGCGAGACCACTATCCGATTGGCGAGGACCAGGTCACGGATCTGGAAAGGGTGGAACAGCGGAGGGACCTCCGGGCCTACCTCGATCGGCGAGCCGTGATCCGACCCGGCGTACCAGCGGTCGACCGTCTCCATGTACCCGGGGTCACGGACCCGCAGGTTGTCGTAGGTGACGCGTTGGCTCCTGGTGAAGAGGCTGAATGCGAACTGCTCCGGCTCGATGTCCCGGTACCGGTCGGCACCCTCGAACCACTCGAGACTGGCTTTGGCCGCCCGTTGCAGGCTGTCGACCGCCGGACGGCGATCGGCCTCGTAGGCGGAGAGCGCCTCATCGAGCGGCAGGCCGGAGCTGAGGAACCCGGCGAGGGAGATCGAGTCCTCCATGGCCAGCTTGGTCCCCGACCCCACCGAGAAGTGCGCGGTGTGGACCGCGTCCCCGAGGAGGACCACGTTGCCGTGGTGCCACGAACCGCATTTGATGCTGGGGAACTGGAGCCATTTGGAGTTGTTGCCCACCAGCGGATGACCATCGAGATGGTCGGCGAACAGCTCCTGGCAGGTCTTGATCGCCAGCTCGTCATTGGTCCCGGGCGGGAACGTCTCGCCTTCCGTGGCGTCCAGCGCCAATCGCCCCCAAGTGAGAGGCGCCATCTCCACAATGAGGGTGCTCCCCTCCGTGGAGTAGGGGTAGATGTGGGCCCAGACCATCCCCGCCGGGGTATCGATGAAGATGAAGTGGAACCGGTCGAACACCTTCGGCGTCCCGAACCAGGCGTACTTGTTGACACAGGGCTCGATGGTCGGCATCAGCTGTGGCTCCAGTGACCGGCGCACCATCGAGTTGGCTCCATCGGCCCCGACGATGAGATCGGCATCGATCGACTCCAGGGAGGTCGCCTCGGTGGAGAACCTGAGGTCCGCACCCAGGCTGACGGCTCTCTCGTTCAGGATCTCGAGCAGACTCTTCCGGCTCACCGCGGCGAAGCCGTGCCCACCGGAGACCACCCGCTTCCCTGTGGTGTGATGGACCTCGATCTCCCCCCACTGGACGAATCCGGCCGCCAGGTCTGTGTAGGAGGCAGGGTCGGCGGTGGCGAAATGGTCGAGGGTCTCATCTGAGAAGACCACACCGAACCCGTAGGCGTCCCGGGGAGTGTTCCGCTCGATCACCGTCACCGGATGGTCGGGCCGGTGCTTGCGGAGCAGTATCGCCAGATACAACCCGCCGGGGCCTCCACCGACGATGGTGGTCCTCATTGCCTCAATCGCCTGGGAGGGGTGCCAGCTCGACCCGGACAGCGAAGGTCTCGCCCTCCCGGTACTCGATCGATCCGGCTCGCGCCGCCTCGATCAGATCGGGCTCGGCGAGACGCAGCCGATCCTGGGTGGCGGCATCGGCGACCACCTCGAGAGTCTCCACCTCGGCCCGCATCGAGACCTTGGCATCCGACTTGGCGCGTCGGGCCGCGGTCAGCACCCGGCTGGTGACGGCCATGACCTCCGCATCACCGAGATGGTCGGCGAGCTCGGCCGTGGTCGGCCAGCTGGCGCGATGGACCGATCCTTCACGCCACCAGGACCAGACCTCCTCGGTGACGAAGGGAAGGAAGGGGGCGAAGAGTCGGAGATAAGACCCCAGGGCGGTCTGGAGGGCGGCATGTGCCGATGCCGACGCAGGGCCATCGCCATACGCCCGTGACTTGACCAACTCCAGGTAGTCGTCGGTCCACTCCCAGAAGGATCGCTCCGCCACTTCCAACGCCCGTGAGTAGTCGAATCCGTCGAAGGCGGTGGTGGCCTGGGCGATGACCATGGCAAGGGCCGCCAGCATCGACCGGTCGAGTGGCTCGGTGATCGATGACGCGTCCAAGTCCTCGGAGAGCCCGAGGGTGAACCGTGAGGCGTTGAGGATCTTGATGGCGAGGCGACGCCCGATTCGCATGACGCCGGTGTCGATGGCGGTGTCCACGCCAGGCCGGCCGTTGCACGCCCAGTACCGGATGGCCTCGGCGCCGTGCTCCTCGATCAAGTCTTGGGCGGTGACCACGTTGCCCTTCGACTTCGACATCTTCTTGCGGTCGGGGTCGAGGATCCACCCGTTGATGGTGGCGCTCTCCCATGGAAGGGTGCCGTGCTCGTAATGCGATCTGACCGTGGTCGAGAACAGCCAGGTCCTGATGATCTCAGGTCCCTGGGGCCTCATGTCCATGGGGAACACCCGTTGCCACAGGTCGGGATCGTCGAGCCAGTGACCGGCGATCTGAGGTGTCAGCGACGAGGTTGCCCAGGTGTCCATGATGTCGGGGTCTCCGACGAAGCCCCCTGGCTTGCTCCGCTGTGACTCGTCGTACCCGATCGGGCTCTGGGAGGTCGGGTCTATGGGGAGCTGGTCTGGCTCGGGGATGATCGGGTTGTCGTAATCGACCGAGCCGTCCCCGGCCACCGGGTACCAGACCGGGATGGGCACTCCGAAGAAACGCTGGCGCGAGATCAGCCAGTCGCCGTTGAGGCCCTCCACCCAGTGTCGGTATCGGACACCCATGAAGTCGGGGACCCAGTGGAGCTGTTCCCCGCGTTCGAGGAGGTCCTTGCGCAGGTCGTCGTCACGGCCCCCGTTCCGGATGTACCACTGACGGCTGGTGATGATCTCGAGGGGCCGCTCCCCTTTCTCGTAGAACTTGACCGGGTGGGTGATGGGGCGGGGCTCGCCGTCGAGGTCGCCAGACACAGCCAGCATCTCCGCCATCCGGGCCCTGGCCTGGTTGGGATAGAGCCCGGCGATCTCGGTGTAGGCCGCCGCCCCGTTGCCGGCCAGCCACTCGGGTGTGGGGGTCTGAAGCCGGCCATCGGGCTGGATCACCGCCCTCGTCGGCAGCTGGAGCTCACGCCACCATGTGACGTCGGTGGTGTCACCGAAGGTACAGATCATGGCGACACCGGTGCCTTTCTCCGGGTCCGCCAGCTCATGCGAGACGATGGGCAACTCGACACCGAAGAGCGGAGAGATGGCGATGGTCCCGAATAGGTGCTGATACCGGCTGTCGTCGGGGTGGGCCACGAGGGCGACACAGGAGCAGATCAACTCGGGGCGGGTGGTCTCGATGTAGAGCGGAGTGCCGTCGGTGAGGCGAAAGGCGACTTTGTGATATGCGCCAGGCCGATCACGGTCCTCGAGCTCGGCCTGGGCCACTGCGGACCTGAAGTCGACGTCCCAGAGCACCGGGGCCTCCTGGGAGTAGGCCTCTCCACGTTTCAGGTTGTTGAGGAACCCTTGCTGGGATGTTCGCCGGCTGTGCTCGTCGATCGTGGCATAGGTCTGGGACCAGTCGACGGAGAGGCCGAGAGTCCGCCAGATGCCCTCGAATCCCTTCTCGTCCTCGGCGGTGAGGATGTGGCACAGCTCGATGAAGTTGCGGCGACTTATGGCCCGGGCTGGTTGGTGGGCTGCTTCGGGTGGGCTGAAGTCGGGGTCGTAGGGCAGGGTTGGGTCACAGGTGACCCCGTAGTGGTTCTGGACTCTCCGCTCGGTGGGGAGCCCGTTGTCGTCCCACCCCATCGGGTAGAACACCTCCTTGCCCGCCATCCTCCGGTATCGGGCGTGGGAGTCGGTCTGCACGTACCCGAACACCGAGCCCATGTGGAGTGACCCGGAGACAGTGGGGGGCGGGGTGTCTATGGCGAACACCTCATCTCGGGTCTTGCTCCGATCGAAGCGGTATGTGCCCCTCTCCTCCCAAAGGGCGTTCCACTTCGCCTCGAGCCCCTCGAGACCCGGGTTCTCCGGGATGTCCCTGGTCATTCGGAGGCAGGGTAATGGTGACGGCCGGTGAGGCCAGCCCTCAAAGCGCGGCGCAACGCCAAGCCATCAGGGGTGTGATGGAACCGGCTCATCGGAGCTTCACCGACTTCTACATCTGAGACGTTGACATAGGCTTCGGGGCAGGGCAAGGTTGAACCATCCCCGTAAGGGCCATATGCCAAAGGTCAGGGTGCACAACTTCGCCATCTCGCTGGATGGGTATGGGGCCGGGCCCAACCAGGGTCTCGACCACCCGCTCGGAGTGGGTGGCACCCGCCTTCACGAGTGGGTGTTCGACACCAGCGGCGCCCGCTCGATGTTCGGAGAAGATGGCGGCGTCGAGGGGGTCGACAACGACTTCTTCCTGCGGGGCGATGAGGGCATCGGTGCCACCATCATGGGGCGCAACATGTTCGGCCCGCTACGGGGGCCATGGGAAGACGAGGGGTGGAAGGGTTGGTGGGGGGACGAGCCGCCATATCACCATCCGGTGTTCGTCCTGACCCACCATCCGCACCCTCCGATTCCCATGCAAGGAGGCACCATCTTCCACTTCGTCACCGACGGCATCGAGTCCGCGCTCGAGCATGCAGTGGCGGCAGCCGATGGGGCCGACGTGCGGGTCGGTGGTGGAGTGTCCGCCATCCAGCAATACCTGAAAGCGGGCCTCATCGACGAGATGCATGTGGCGATCGTCCCCATCATGCTGGGCGGCGGGGAGCGTCTATTCGACGACCAGGTCGGCGGGCTGGCGGGTTACGAGTGCGTCGAGCTGGTCAGCTCCGACAGGGTGGTGCACGCCCGATTCGCCCGATCTCGATGACGGGGCGGCGCTAGCCTGGCTCGCTTGCCCATAGCGAGCGCATCAGATCGGATCGTTGCAGCAACTCGCCCAGGGTGCCCCGATCCGCGACCCGACCCCGGTCCATGAGCACGATCTGGTCGGCCCGCTCCAGGGCGGCCCGCCGGTGGGAGACCACGATGCATGTCACCTCGCGGCGTCTCCGGAGCCGGGACCACAGCTCGGTCTCGGTGTGGAGGTCGAGAGCCGAGGAGAGGTCGTCGAACACCAGGAGCTCGGCCTCGGTTGCCAGCATGCGGGCGGCCGCCGACCGCTGCACCTGGCCCCCCGACAGCTTGACTCCCCGTGCCCCCACCATGGTGTCGATGCCCTTCTCCATTCGCTCCAGGTCGGGGTCGAGGACGGCCAGCTTCACTGCGTCGCTCAGCCTCTCGGTGGCCCCATGCTGTCCCAGGGTGATGTTGTCGGCCAGGGACTCCGAGAACAGCCGGGGCACCTGGGCGGTGTAGGCGGAGCGCGGAGGCACGAAGAAGGAGGCGCGGTCCTCGACCAACTCCCCGTTCCAATAGACCTCCCCTTGGGCGGGCACCAGACCGAGCAGAGCTCGCACCAGGGTGCTCTTGCCCGAACCGATCTTCCCGGTGACCACGGTGAACGATCCCCGATTGACGACCAAATCGACGCCTTCCAGCCCCTCCTCGCCATCCGGGAACCAGTGGTTCAACCCTCTCACCTCAAGACGCAGCAACGGGTCGATGCCGATGTCGGGAAGGGTGATCTCGGGGAGATCACCCTCGAGGGATACCGGTCTGCGATCGAGAAGGGCCAGGTCGGGGGCGTCGACCGACAGATCCCGCATGCGCTCGAAGGCGACCCCGGCCCGTCGGTGCTGGGCGATGATGTCGCCGACGAACGCCAGATAGTCGGTGAGCCTTGGCAGGTAGGTGAGGAAGATCGTGAGCTGGCCGATCGACAGCTCACCCGCCGAGATCGACCCTGCGCCGGCGAGGAGGACGATGGCGATGGTGATGGTCGACATGTTCCGGTTCACCCCCTTCAACACCTCGGTGAGAGCGGTGTCGGCCAGGGCCGCCCGATGCCTGGTCTGATTCAGCTGCCTGAGCCGATCGAGCATCAGCTCCTCGGCTGCGGCCAGCTTGATCGTCTGGACACCGGCGAATGCCTCACCGATGAAGCCGGTCACCTCGTCGGTGGCCTCCCTCATTGCCCGGCGGCGCTTCCTGATCTGGGGGCTGAGGGCCCTGGTGATGAGGACAGTGAGGACTAGAGGGATGAGCAGGAGCATGGTGAGACCGGCATCGATCGATGCCATCACCGCCACCGAGCCCACCCCGAACACCACCAAGCCTCCCATGTCGACCCAGGTCTCCATGTAGTCGAGGAGATCGTCGACGTCGTCACGGAACGTGCTGACCGCCTCGCCCGGTGCCAGGGGCATCACCCTCGACCCGGGGGCTTCGAGGAGCCACCCCAGCAGGTTTCGCCTGAGTTGGAGGGCCTGCTCGTTCCAGTGTGCGATCCAGACCACGTCGCCGAGCCAGATGAAGATGTTGCGACCGATGGCGAGGGCACTGAAGGCGATAACCGGCGCCCAGGCGGTGGCGGCCAACGGTTGACCCGCTGCCAGGCGGTCGAAGGTCATGCCGATGAAGATGCCGAAGAGCAACGGGGTGCCATGGACCAGGCCCCACATCGATGCGCAGTAGAAGAACCGGCCAGGGCGATATCGGATCAGCTCCCGGACCAGCCCCAGCGTGCTCATGGGGCGAAGTCACTAAGCAACTCGCCGCGGCCGGCCGCCAGCAGGCCCGCATAGCGGCTGGATGGGTCGGCCGCCAGGTGCTCTCGGGGCCCGTGCTCGACGACCCGGCCCTCCTCGACCACCATGATGTCATCCGCGGTCCGAACCGTCTCCAAGCGGTGGGCGATTATGACCACCGTCCGGCCGGCATAGAGCCTCTCGGTGGCCGTGGCCAGCAACATCTCGGTGGCGGGATCGAGGCGCGATGACGGCTCGTCGAGGATCACCACGCCGGGGTCCTGGAGGAAGACCCGGGCGAAGGCGAGCAGCTGTTGCTCCCCGGCGGAGAGCCCCTGACCCGAGGAGCCGAGCTCGGTGTCGAGACCGACCTCCCGCACCCATTGGCCCAGACCGGCGCCGTCGAGGACAGCCAAGAGGTCGGCATCGTCAACCTCGCCGAAGAAGGTGAGGTTGTCCCTGACCGTTGCCCGGAACAGTTGCACGTCCTGGGTGACCACTCCAACGGCATGCCGCAGCGACTCGGCCCGAACCCGGCGGATGTCGACGCCACCGACGCTGACCAGGCCTCGGTCGGGGTCGTAGAGACGCGAGATCAGACGTGTGATCGTGGTCTTGCCACCTCCGGTCCGCCCCAGGAGCCCCAAAGATCGGCCGGGGGCGAGGTGGAAGCTCACCCCGTCGAGGACACCCCGGTCCTCGTAGGAGAAGGAGACCTTGTCGAACTCGATGGAGAGGGGCCCGGAGGGGAGAGACTCGCTCCCGTCGCCGACCGAGGACTCCAGCCTCCGGAGACCGTCGATCCGGACGATACCGCCGGCCGCCCTCTGCATCTCCTGCAGCTCCTGGGTCATCTGCTCGATTGGCCGCCTCACCAGTTGGACGTATTGCAGGATCAGGTAGGCAGTACCCACGGTCACCGAGCCCCGCAAGGCAAGCCAGACCCCGATCGCCAGGGCCAGGGCGTCACCGGCCCAGAAGACGGTGTTGGCCGTCACCCAGACCGCGATCCGCTTCCTCCAGGCCCTGGTGGTCCTGGTGAAGAACTCACGGCTCACCGGGATGAATCGTGTCATGGTCAGCCTGCCCGCCCCGAGGGAGCGGATGTCGTCGATCCCGGCGAGTCGCTCCTCGACGAAACCGTAGAGACGCGCCGAGACCTCCCTCTCCTCCTCGGCGGCCTCGACCGCGTAGCTCCTCAGCTTGTAGAGGAGGGCGAGCACGCCAATGACATAGACCGTGACCGCCGCACCCATGACAGCGGTCTCGAGCCAGCAGACCACCACCACGCCGAGGAGGAGGACGCCGGCCGCCACCAGCCGGACCATGAATCTGGAGATGAAGTTGGCCACGGCCGTCACATCACCATCGACCCGCTCGATCATCTCGCCAGGGGTGGTGTCGTTGTGAAACCCCATGTCGAGACCGAACAGGTGGGTGGTGAGGTCCTCGCGGAGCCGATTGGTGGCGCGCCACCCGATATCGGTCCCCAGATAGGTGGCGAAGGCCTCGAACACCTGGTTGAAGACTCCGGCGATCAGGAAGGCGACTCCGGCGGTCACCATCCCGGCCACCGCCGACCCGGCGATGGCGGAGTCGATGAAGCTCCTCAGGATCAGAGGTGTCACCAGCAGGAGGCCGATCGATCCCAACAGGAGCACGACGAGTACCCCCACCCGCCGGCGGAGCGGCGCCAGATAGGTGCTCAGAGTGGCGCGATAAGTGGGAGACGCATTCATGGCCGGTGCCGACGACGGTATCGGTCCCGCGCCGCCCTTCGCCCCGAATATCCGGGCTGGGGCCGCCATAGAATGGTCATCACGTGACCAGGTCCAAGCCGATACCCCTCATCGTCTGTGACATGACCGGTGCCCTAGACACCCCCGCCGAGCGCCTCGACGAGTACCGGCGGCTATTCGCCGAGAAACTGATTGCCCGGGAGAGGACCGAGCGGGGAATTCGGTTCCGGTTCCGGGACATCGAGGGGACCGAGGAATGGGTACGCGACCTGGCCGCAAGGGAAAACGCCTGTTGTGGGTTCTTCGACTTCGACGTCTCGATCAGCGAAGGAGAGGTCCGCTGGGATGCCAGCGTTGTCGATGACGACATTGCCCGATCGGTCCTCGAGGAGTTCTACCTGCTTGCCGACGTCGAGGGCGCGGATTCGCTCTCGGTTCACGCCCGGTTTGTGAACGCTGGGTTGGTGGTGCAGATCGACGACGGCGATGGTGGTCTGCGACCGGTGACTCCGGCCGAGCTCGGCCTGGAGCAGTGACTGGGGTCAGGGCTCGACTCGAAAACAGCTGACGATCTGGCGGTGCGGGGACTGGGTGTGTGACTAACCCGTATCGAGTCGGGCAGGCCTACGGACACGACCGGCATTTCGCAACGATCAGGTGGACTCGGTCCTTGCGCCGACGGGAGGCGCCCTGCGCGCACTGACTACGAGGCTACTCCGTGGCGAACGCAGGGACCGTCAGACTCAGGGCCAGAGACCTCTCTGAGCGACGCTCTGAACCCTGGGTTTGTCGGTCGGCAGCGGGACCGTCGCACCGGCCCAGCCTCCCGATCACGGCGCACTCGCCATCGACCCTGCGTCAACGGATAGATTCGGAGATGAAGACACTCTGAAATGGAGATGACCTCTCTGTCGGAGACAGAAGGGTCGGTGACCGAGGAGGATCAGATGAGTGAAGAGCTGGTGGGTGTCGTCGACCACTGGTACGGCGATATGAGCGTCGCCGGGGTCCGGGTCACCGCCGGAAGCTTGAGCGTCGGTGACAAGATCCACATCAAGGGCCACACCACCGATCTGACCACCACCATCGGCTCGATGCAGATCGAGCATGAGGTGGTCTCCGATGCCGCCGTCGGTGACCAGGTGGGTATCAAGGTGACGGACCGGGTCCGTATGGGAGATCAGGTCTTCCGGCTCAGCGACGGGTGACTCGCACCCCCTCCCTGTCAGGCTCCCTGGCGTCGATGGACTGTTGGATGAGATCTGCTGACAGGGACGGCCCCTGCGATTCTCAGGGCGGGAGACGTCGCTGAGCGACGCGTCGAACCCAGGGTTCGCCGATCGGCCGCGGCCCCAACGAACCCTGGGCGGGAGACGTCGCTGAGCGACGTCTCGAACCCAGGGTTCGCCGAGGGACGACCTCCTACATGTTCCTTCGGTACTGGCCGCCCACGTCGTACAGGGCGCGGCTCATCTGGCCCAGCGAGGCGACCTTGGCCGCTTCCATCAGGCTCTCGAAGATGTTGTCCCCCTGCACCGCACCCCGCTGGAGGTCGGCGAGCGCCACCTCCGCCGCCTCCCGGTTCCGTTCCTGGAAGGCACGAAGGTTGGCGATCTGACGGTCCCGATCCTCCATCGTCGACCGGATCAGCTCCTTTGGGATCTCGAACGGCGACCCGTCCTTGGAGAGGAAGGTGTTGACCCCCACGATCGGATACTCACCCGACTCCTTCTGCTGCTCGTAGTAGAGCGACTCCTCCTGGATCTTGGTCCGCTGGTACTGGCGCTCCATTGCGCCGAGCACTCCTCCCCTGCTGTTGAGCCTCTCGAACTCGGTCAGCACCGCCTCCTCCACCAAGTCGGTGAGCTCGGAGATGATGAAGCTCCCCTGAAGCGGGTTCTCATTCTTCGCCAGGCCCAGCTCGCGGTTGATGATCAACTGGATGGCCAGCGCCCGCCGCACCGACTCCTCGGTGGGGGTGGTGATCGCCTCGTCATAGGCATTGGTGTGGAGGCTGTTGCAGTTGTCATATATGGCGTACAGCGCCTGAAGGGTGGTCCGGATGTCGTTGAAGCTGATCTCCTGGGCATGGAGGGACCGCCCCGAGGTCTGGATGTGGTACTTCAGCTTCTGCGACCGGTCATTCCCCCCATACCGATGCTTGATCGCCTTCGCCCAGATCCTCCGGGCCACCCGCCCGATCACGGCGTACTCAGCGTCGACCCCGTTGGAGAAGAAGAATGAGAGGTTGGGGGCGAAGTCGTCGATGGCCATTCCCCGGGCCAGGTAGTTCTCGACGAAGGTGAACCCGTTGGCCAGGGTGAAGGCGAGCTGGGTGATGGGGTTGGCCCCCGCCTCGGCCATGTGATACCCGCTGATCGAGACCGAGTAGAAGTTGCGGACGTCCTCGTCGACGAAGTATTGCTGGATGTCGCCCATCATCCGCAGGGCGAACTCAGTGGAGAAGATGCAGGTGTTCTGGGCCTGATCCTCCTTGAGGATGTCGGCCTGCACCGTCCCCCTGGCCCGTGACATCGTGGCCGCCTTGATCTCCTGGTAGACGTCGGCGGGGAGAACCTGGTCTCCGGTCACGCCGAGGAGGCGGAGCCCGAGCCCGGTGTTCCCGTCGGGCAGGTCCCCCGAGTAGACGGGCCGGGGGTGGTCCCCGAAGATCTCGGCGATTCTCGCCTCCACCCCGTCCCACAGGCCGTTGTCGATGATGTACGTCTCGCATGCCTGGTCGATGGCTGTGTTCATGAAGAAGGCCAGGATCATCGGCGCCGGACCATTGATGGTCATCGACACCGAAGTCGCCGGGTCGGTGAGGTCGAAGCCCGAGTAGAGCTTCTTGGCGTCATCGAGGGTGGCGATCGACACCCCCGAGTTGCCCACCTTTCCGTAGATGTCGGGGCGCTCGTGGGGGTCTTCCCCGTAGAGCGTGACCGAGTCAAAGGCGGTGGAGAGACGTTTGGCCGGCATCCCGGCAGCCAGGTAATGGAAACGTGCATTGGTCTGCTCCGGGGGGCCCTCACCGGCGAACATCCTCGCCGGATCCTCTTCGGCCCTCTTGAATGGGAAGACTCCGGCGGCGTAAGGGAATTCGCCCGGCACGTTCTCCTGGAGAAGCCACTCCAGGCGATCCCCCCAGGACCGGTATCGGGGCAGGGCGACCTTGGGGACCCTGGTGTGTGACAGGGTCTCATGATGGAGGGGCAACCGGATCTCGTTGCCACGGACGAAGTAGACGAACTCCGCTCCGGCGTACTCGGCGATCATCCCATCCCAACGCTCCAGCGCCTTGCGGTTCTCGGGTGTCACCTGCTCACGGGCGCTGGCAAGCGCCTCTCCGACATCGGCACCGGCTTGGGCCGCCCCCTCGAGTCGATAGAGGTGATCGGCGGCCTCTGCCTGGCTCCGGGCCCAGTGGTCGTAACCGCGGACATCCTCCACTATCTCGGCGAGATAACGGGTCCGATGGGGCGGCACCACGTGTTGCTTGTCTTCGAAGCTCACCGGAAGGTCGAGCTTCGACTCGAGCTCTGGGCCGCGGCTCCCGACTGAGGCGACAAACGACTTGTAGAAGCGGTTGGTGCCGGGGTCGTTGAAGTCGGAGGCGATGGTGAGAAGGACTGGGACCTCGTCGTCGGCTGCGGAGAAACTGAGATGGTTCCGCTTCCATTGCTTCCGGACGTCTCGCAGGGCATCGAGGGCGCCTTCCTTGTCCGCCTTGTTGATCGCCACCAGGTCGGCGAAGTCGAGCATGTCGATCTTCTCGAGTTGGGTGGCGGCGCCATAGTCGGGGGTCATCACGTACATGGAGAGGTCGGAGTAATCGACGATCTCGGTGTCCGACTGACCGATTCCGGAAGTCTCCAGGAGCACCAGGTCGTATCCGGCCGCCTTGACCACGTCGACGGCATGATGGACGTGAGGGGACAGAGCCAGGTTGGGCTGCCTGGTGGCCAGCGACCGCATGTAGGCCCGGGGGTGGGGAAGCGAGTTCATCCGGATCCGGTCGCCGAGCAAGGCGCCCCCGGACTTGCGCTTTGAGGGATCGACGGAGATGATCGCCAACCGGAGGTCCTCGAAGTCGAGTAGGAGACGACGGACCAATTCGTCCACCAGGCTGGACTTGCCCGATCCCCCGGTCCCCGTGATACCCACCACCACCGCCCCCGAGGCCCGTCCCCGTTGCTCCAGCTCCTCGAAGACGTCCTGGTACTTGTCGGCATAGTTCTCGGCAGCCGATATCAGCCGGGCGACGGTGGCGTGATCGTCGGTGGTGAGCGAGTCGAGGTCGAAGTCGTCGGGGAGCTGGCCGGTGGGGAAGTCGGAGCGGGTCAGCATGTCGTCCACCATCCCCTGGAGGCCGAGTCGACGGCCGTCGTCCGGCGAGTAGATGCGGGTGATCCCGTACTGCCGCAGCTCTTCGCCCTCGGACGGCAAGATGGTCCCCCCGCCACCACCGAAGATCCGGATGTGGCCGGCGTCGCGCTCGACCAGCAGGTCGCGCAGGTACCGATAGAACTCGATGTGGCCGCCCTGGTAAGAGGTGACGGCGATGGCATGGGCGTCCTCGTCTATCGCCGCTCCCACGATCTCCAGACCGCTCCGGTTGTGCCCGAGATGGACCACCTCGGCGCCGGCGGCCTGGAGGATGCGCCGGAAGATGTTTATCGAGGCGTCGTGACCGTCGAACAAGGTGGTGGCGGTCACGAACCTCACCTTGTTGTCCAGGCCCGAAGCTTTCACGGCGGTGTCCCTGGTCTCTTCGCTCAACCTGGGATGACTGTACCGCCTGGGTTCGAAATCTCCTCTCCCACCCCGCGCAGAAAGTGGCTAGATTGACAACGATGGCTCAGTTCACAGGACGACTTCAGGGGCCTGACCTCGAGCCCAGCTCGGTGCTGATCGATATCAGCGACGGTCGGTTCAGGGTGTCGGCAGGGCGCAAGCAGCTCGGGTCCTGGCCTTTGGCCACGATCCGTGCCGAGCGGACCTCGATCTACCGTTTCGAGCTGGTGATCGAGAAGGACCGGTTCGACTTCTTCCCTGACGACCCCTCCACTTTCTCCCATGAGGTCGGGGCGATCATCGATCTCACCGAGTCCAGGAATCGCTTCGGGCTCAAGGCGCGCATCGAGCGCGCCGCCAACAGCTGACCGGGCCCGCGCCGGCTGTGCTCCCCCGACTGATGAAGAGAGGCGCCTTGGCGGGCGCATTGATCCTGGGTATGGAAGCGGCCTATGCCTTGCTCAGACCGGCGCCGGAACTGCCCGAGTTCGACCCCTCAGGTGAGTTTGGCGACCCTACTCTGCCAACACTGAGAGTGGTCGTCCTGGGTGACTCGTCGGTGACCGCGCCCGGAGTCGGCGGGCCCGACGAGATATGGGTGCGGATCGTCTGCCGGCGTTTGTCCCAGCACCGTCACGTCCAACTCCACTCGCTGGCAGTTGGAGGGTCGAGGGCCCGCACCGTCATCGAGACCCAGCTGGAGGAGGCGGTCAGCCTCGGCCCCGACCTGGTTTTGATCGCGATCGGGGCCAACGACGCGATACACGGGGTGCCGATGAGACGGTTCGAGCGTGAACTCGACACCATCGTGTCGACGCTGGCCGCCACAGGCGCCCTCATGTTCCAGAGTGGGGTTGGCGACCTGGGCACCATCCCCCGTCTCTATCCGCCATTGCGCGGCTTGATGACCCGAAGGTCCCTGGCCTACCACCGGGCTCATCGTCGGGTGGCCGAGCGTCATGGAGCCACCGTTGTCGAGCATCGCTTCGACGACCGGGACCTCTGGCTTCGCGACCGGTCATTGTGGTCGGAGGATCTGTTCCATGTCAGCGCTTCCGGGCACGCCCGCTGGGCCGAGATCACCTGGAAGACCATCGAGCCTGCGGTGGCCGGGCTCGATGGATGAAGCTATGGGCCTCCTCGCCTCCGAGCGGGTGGGTCACCTGGCGACCATCCGCTCCGATGGCGGGCCTCATCTGGTCCCCATGGTGTTCGCCTTGGTCGATGACGCCATCGTCACCGCCGTCGATTGGAAGCCGAAGAAGGGACGTCTCCAACGCCTCGCCAACATCGAGGCCAACCCGGCGATCTCGTTCCTGGTCCATCACTACTCGGACGACTGGGATGACCTCTGGTGGGTCCGTGTCGACGGGATGGCCACCATCCACACCCAGGGACCGACCTGGCAGAAGGCCATCGATGCCCTGCGGGAGAGATACCACCAGTACCGGGAGCGGCCCCCCGAGGGCGCGGTGATATGGATCCAGCCCGAAAAGGTCAGCTCCTGGTCGAGCAGGCGATGACACCATCCTCGGTGGCCAGGAAGTCGACCCTCCGGTCGTGGTCGTCCGCCGGCACGGATTCCAGCACCCTCGCCGAAGCGACGACCCCGACGGCGACACAGCCCGGTCTCCTGTCCGCCAGCAGGCGGTCGTAGTAACCGCCGCCCCGGCCCAGCCGGGCGCCGGTCCGGTCGAACGCCAGACCGGGAACCAGCATCAGGTCGATCTCGTGAAGGGGAACCATCTCACCGGCAGCGACTGGCTGCGACATCCCCCACCGATGGGTCTCACGGGGGAGGTCTCTGTCCCTGAAGGTGAGTGTCCGATCGGGCTCGACCCGGGGGAGCACCCAACGCCACCCAGGGAGAAGGGTGAATAGAGGCTCGATGTCGATCTCGCCAGTCATCGCCAAGAAGGCCGACGCCGTGCCGGGAAGCCGCCCCGAGATCCAAGGGAAGAGGCCGTCCAGCACGGCGGTGGATCGAGCCGGGTGGTCCGGCCCCATCTTGCGCATCAACGCCCGAAGCTGGTGCTTGTCCACCCGATCAGGCTAAGTCCTCGTCGCTACTGTCGCCCTGGATGAACCGGCTGCTCGTGGTCCCCAGGACCATCGTGACCTGGGTGGTGGGTGTGATCGCAACCATTCTCGGCGCGGTCTCGGTGATGCTGATCGCCCTTGTCGATGACACCTCCCCCTGGATCGAACGGGTGATCCGGGGTTGGAGTCGGGCCTGGCTGGTGGCATCGGGGACCCGATTGGAGGTGACCGGCCAGGAGCACGTGGATCCGGGACGTTCCTATGTCGTGGTGGCCAACCACATCTCCTCACTGGACATCATGGCCTGCTTCCTGGCGGTCCGCCTGCCGATCCGCTATTTGGCGAAAAAGGAGCTGTTCAAGGTGCCGATCCTGGCCCAGGGGATGCGAGCGGTTGGGATCATCGAGGTCGACCGGGCCGCGAGAGGGGCAATCCATGGCGAGGTGAACCGACAGGCCAAGGAGCTGATCGACAAGAAGCGGAGCCTGATCATCTACGCCGAGGGGACCAGGCCACGAGACGGCGTGATGCGACCCTTCAAGAAGGGGGCTTTCACCATGGCGATCACCGGGGGGCTGCCGGTCCTCCCGGTCTCGATCCACGGCAGCTTCCAGGCGTTCCCACCGGGGCAGCCGTGGGTGCGGGGTGGCAAGGTCGCGGTGATCATCGACCCGCCCCTCGAGACCAAGGGCATGGGTGCGTCGGACACGGGCCCACTACGGGATCGGGTCTACGGCACCATCGCCGGCCGGGTGCGTTCGCTGGGTGGAGGCGTCGGCACCCCGCCTTCAGGCGAACAGGGCGCGCGTCACGTAGAAGGCGAAGGCGCCAAGGGCGACGACGCCCCATAGCGACCGGCGAAAGACCACCGCGCCCAAGACACCACCCACGGCAGCAGCCAGTGCCTCGGTGACTTCCGGGGCCCCGTTGGGAGCGGCGAGCCCAGAGGTGGCGATGGCCACGAACAAGGCAAGGGGGAAGAGCTCGAGGAACCGGCCCACCGCGCCTCCGGGGGCGCTTCGGGGCCTGAGGAGGAATGTGATCCGGGAGCCGAAGGTGATCGCCCCCACCGCCAGTATCAGGCCGAGATCACTCACCGAGACCAGCCCCTATGAGAGCTGCGACGGTGGCAGCGGCGGTGAGCTGCCATGCCTGTGGGAGAGTCAGGGTGGCGATGAGAGTTGCGGCGACTGCCAGCGCCGCCACGAGGAGATCCCTCCGCTCGTGGACCAGCGGCACCGCCAATCCCAGGAAGAGCAGAGGGAAGAAGACCCCGATCCCCACCGCCTCAGGGTCGATGGAGCTGCCAAACCAGGCGCCGGTCACCGTCCCCAGCATCCACCCGGAGTAGAGCACGAGATCGGCTGCGGTCTTGTAGGCCACCACGTCCTCGACCCCCGAGTTGTGGGCGCGGACCGTCAGCCCGAAGGTCTCGTCGACCAGGATGTAGGCCAACCTCAGTCTGATCCAAATGGAACGCAGCCCGATCATCTCGGCGAGCGACGCCGACATCGGCACATGCCGGAGCCCGAGTCCGGCTGCCGAGAGCAGCACCGGGACCGGGCCCGCAGGCAGCAGCCCGAGCATGGCGAACTGGGCCGAGCCGGACACGATCACGATCGAAGACAAGGTGGCCAGCCACGGGCTGAGACCGGCGTCGACGGCCAGCACGCCGTAGGCCAGCCCGAAGGCGCCGGTGGCGAAGAAGAGCAGTGAGCTCTCCCTGGCCCCGCGCCGGAACGACGGGTCGTCGAACATCGTCCGACGATAACCAGGGCATCGTCGGCTCAGTCGTAGACCCCGGCGAGGAAAGCCCCCTCACTGCTGACCACACAGAGGAAGGCACCCACCGAGGTCACGATCTGATAGCGGTCGGCATCACCCTCCCCCTCCCACCAGCGGCCTGTCAGGCGCCAGGGACCGCTCCAGGTGAGGACCGGCTCCCAGCGGGTGCCGAGTCGGACCCGTGACGGCATGCCCCCCTCCCACTCCACCTGGATCGGCTCGAAACGGGGTGGCACCAGGGCCGGGCTCGGCGCCGGAGTCGAACCGGGCCAGGGAGCGTCAGGGTCGCGACGCGTTGGAGCGTGCTCTTCGCCCCAACGCAACCAGCTCACCCTCTCTCCGGGCATCCGACCGCCCTGAGCCCTCCCCTGGAGCACGCGGTCCGGGCCGACCAGGGCCTCGACCCGTGCCAGGGCCCTCTCGGTCTCGACGAACGACGACTCATCGCTGAGGAGGCCCAATTGCCGGCCCTCGCCCGAGAGGTCGTCGGGGCGTATGGAGAGGGTGGCGATCCCACCGGGGACACCAGAAGCCTCCACCCATGCCCGCAACTGCCACCACACCCGATCGGTGAGACCCCTCTCGGTGAAAGGGTCGGCCGAGCGCCATACCCGCTCACGGGATGCCCCGCCGGCGGAGCGGACCGTGATGGTGACGGTATGCGGGGCCACCCCCACGGTGCGCAGACCTCTGGTCAGCCTCTCCGCCAGCACACGGGAGGCGAAGGCCACCGCATCGAGGCTCTCCAACGGCTCCTCGAACTCCATGCTCACCGTCAGGTCGGCCGGTATCTCCCTGGGGGCGACTCGACGGTCCTCCCCACTGGCGAGACGATGGGCGAGGACACCAGGGGCGCCGAACCGGGTGGCCAGGGTGTCCCGGGGCAGCCGGGCCAGGTCGCCCAGAGTGGTGATCCCCAGCCAGCGGAAGGTGTCAATCATCTCCTCCCCTCCCATCGCCTCCCGGAGAGTGGATAGATCGAGAGCGGAGAGGAAACTCAAGGTGTCGGTGACCATCATCGGCTCACCGACCCGGGCGGTGGCCGCCGCCCATCTGGCGGCGAAAGGGCCGTCGGCCACGCCGACCAGGGCCTCCCCGCCGCGTAGGCCACCGGTGAGCCTGCCCAACACCTCGACGATCCGGGCCGCCAGGGGCCCCTCGCCACCATAGAAGCGCACCGCCCCGGAGACGGGGACGAAGAGGAGGCCCGGGGCCACCATCTCCACCCGGGGCACCATCTCCTCCACTGCCGTCATCACCGGCTCGAAGCGAAGGGTCTCCTCACCGGGATCGCGGGTGAGGACGGTGGCGAAGGGTGCCAGGGCCTCGGCCTCGCGTCGTGGCATCCCCAGGCTGACGCCGGCGGCCAGCACATCGGGGGTGGCGCCGGTCACCCGGTCGTCGACGATCAGTACCGGCTCATCCGACGGCGCGTCTGGCCTGGTCAACGACCACATCGGAAACCAGGCGCACAACGTCCGTGCCCTCATCCTCCACCTCGACGATCCGGGGGATCCCGGCGACCCCCTTGCCCGACGCCTCCATGACCAGACGTCGTCTCTTCAGTCTCCCGTGCCCCCGGTCGGCTCCCTCCCAGGTGACACCTATCGCCCTGAGCCGGAGATGGGCCACCCCACCAGGCAGGCCATTGCCCATCGACCGCATCGCCACCGCGGCCCGCCTCGCCCTGGCCAGGGCGGCGAGACGACGGATGTCCTGGTCCCTGACCCGGGCCGGGACCTCTACATAGAGGGCGCGCACTCCTTCGAGGAGGGCGGCGGCCACCTTGGGCCAGAGGACCGGATCGGGGCAACGGACCACGATCAACCGCTCCGGGATGACACCTGTCTCCCAGGCTGCCTCAGGCGATATCCAGCCGCGGGTGTCGATCGCCACCACCGGTGCCATCCGGGAATGGTCAGCGAGGAGACGGAGACCGAGCCGGGTCAGCCCGGTCCCTGGGTCTCCGACCATCTCGACGATCCTGCCGGGTTGAAGGGTGAGGATGCCCTCCTCGAGCCCATACTGCTCGAGGAGGGGTCTCGTCATCACGTCATCGATGCCCAAGCTGACTCCGCTCATCGGGCGATCCATCATATCGAACACATGTTCGAAAATGCAAAGGGACCACACCAAAAGGGGCGGACCGAGGCCTACGGGATGAGCTGGACCCCGATCAGGGTGGCGATGATGCCGAAGAGCCCGGTTATCAGGATCAAGGTGAGACGGTAGACCTTGGCCTCGATCCGGTCCATCCTCGCCTCGAGGGCATCGAGCCTGGCCATGACCACCATCCGAGGAGACTTCAAGGGGTTCGAATCGGTCAAGGCTGGGGTACCGTCTCCATCGATGACCGACCTCTTCTCGGCCCGGGCCGACGACGTCGCCCTCAGGACTGCCCCGCTGGCCACAAGGATGCGACCGCGCACCATCGACGAGGTAGTGGGCCAGCCCTCTCTGCTCTCCCCCGACTCCGCTTTCCGTCACATCGTGGAGTCGGGAAGGCCGGTGTCGATGCTGCTCTGGGGGCCGCCGGGAAGCGGCAAGACCACACTTGCTCGACTGGTGGCCACCCATGCCGACGCGGTGTTCAGCACCCTGTCCGCCACCGCCGCCGGTGTCAAGGACATCCGCGAGGTCCTGGCCGGGGCGCGGGACCGTCTCGCCACCCAGGAGAGACGGACCGTGCTCTTCCTCGACGAGATCCACCGTTTCGCCAAGAACCAACAGGACGCCCTGCTCCCAGGGGTAGAGGAGGGCATCATCATCCTCATCGGGGCCACCACCGAGAACCCGTTCTTCGAGATCAACACCCCGTTGATGAGCCGGATGACGCTGTTCCGACTCGAGCCGTTGGAGCCCGACGAGGTGAATCGGCTGATCGAGTCGGCCCTCACGGATGCGGAGCGCGGGCTGGGCAAGTCGGGGTTGACCATCGGACGGGGGACCGCAGACGAGTTGGCGACACGGACCGGTGGCGATGCCCGCCAGGCCCTCAACTCATTGGAGGTGGCCGCCCGTCTCACCGAGGCGGCGGGGAAGACTGAGATCGGCGACGACCAGGTCTCCGAGGCCCTCCAACGGCGTCTGGTCCGATACGACAAGACGGGTGACAGCCACTACGACGTGATCTCGGCGTTCATCAAGTCGGTGCGTGGCTCCGACCCCGACGCCGCCCTCTATTGGCTGTTCCTCATGCTCGAGGGCGGGGAGGACCCCGAGTTCATCGCCCGACGCCTCATCATCCTGGCCTCCGAGGACATCGGTCTCGCCGACTCGACGGCTCTCTCGGTGGCGGTGGCGGCCTCGCAGGCCCTGGCCTACGTCGGACTCCCCGAGGCCACCTACCACTTGGCCCACGCCACGCTCTACCTGGCCACCGCGCCCAAGTCCAACACCATCGCCAGGGCCATCGGCGAGGGAAAGGCCCTGGTCCACGAGGGACCCACTCCCTCCGTTCCGGCCCATCTCAGGTCGACCGGGTACTCCGGAGCTGCCCAACTGGGCCATGGCGAAGGCTACATCTATCCCCATGGGCATCTCGGCGGTGTCGTCGAACAGCAGTACTTTCCCGACGGAGTCGAGCCCACCATCGTGTTCCGGCCAGTCGACTCTGGGCGAGAGGCGGCCATCAAAGAGCGGATGGAGGCCATCGATCGGGCCCTGGGAAGGGAAGGTCGTTCGGAATAGCCGGGTCTCGGGTGGGTATTTGGCATCTTACTGGTCTTCCTGGCGGGGTCGATCCTCTTCTCGGGGGTAGCCTGTCGGCGGCATCTGTCGTCCGAAGAGGACCGAATGGTGTTGGAGAGGAAGCGAATCCTGGTCGGTGACGACTCAGAGACCATCACCACACTGCTCACTGCCGCCCTCGAGTCGAGCGGATACGAGGTGACCACTGCCAGCGACGGGCAGGAGACCTACGACCTTGGGCGTGGCGGTGAGTTCGACCTGGTGATAATCGACCAGTTGATGCCTGGGCTCCTCGGGCTCGAGGTAATCGACCGTTGGCACGACGAAGGGATGCAAACCCCAGTGATAGTGCTCACCGGGGTCGACGACGATCGGACTGCGGTAGACAGTCTCGACAAAGGCGCGGTTGACTTCGTCAGGAAACCATTCCGGGTCCCGGAGCTGCTGGCGCGGGTCAGGCATCGTCTCGAAGCCTGATCTGACTCCTCAACACGGCGCCGTTCCCCGCCGATGATCTAGCAAAGACGATGACCGCAATCGAGGTCACCCAACTCTCTGCATTGATCATCTTCGCTGCCAATGCCCTATTGGTGGCCGGTTTGATCGCGCTCAAGACGGTGCATCGGAGCAGGGCCCGCCGACATCACCGCCGAAAGACGCAGTACATGGCGTTGATCAGCCGTCACGTGACCTACGCCAACTGCACCGACCCCATCACCAACCGGATGGCATCGGACCCCGCCTTTCTCGATGCCCTGATCGATGTCCGAAATGCGGTGGTCGGGCCCGAAGTCGAGACGCTGAGCGGGATCGTGGATCGCCACGGCGTGATCGCCCTCCAAGAGGCCCGTCTCCGATCACAGTTCCCCCTGGGGCGCCGGCTCAGGGCGGCGGTGGCGCTTGCCGAGCTCGGGGACGAGTCGGCAGCGGCGACCCTCATGGACCATCTAGCCGACCGGGAGCCCGAGGTCCGAATCCAGGCCGCTCGTGGCCTGGGAAGGATGAAGTGGACTCCGGCGATCGACGCCATCGTCGCCCGTTTCCCGGTCGAGACCCCTTGGGTGAGGGCCCGGTTCGCCGACACGCTCCTTGGGTTCGGGGCCGCCGCCACCTGGCCGTTGATCGCATACATAAGGGTCAACCACCACTTCGAGCGAGAAGGCCCGGTAGCCGCGATCCGCACCCTGGCTGCCCTCGGCGATGACCAGGCCGCCCAGCCCCTCATCGAGGTTCTGCGGAACGCCACGGATGTCGAGGTTCGCATCGCCACCATCGAGGCCCTGGGCCTTCTCGGGAGTCTCCGATCCGCCCCGGCCCTGCGCAATCAGGCGCGCTCCGCCGACTGGCGAGTCAGGGCAAAGGCGATGACTGCAATCGGCGACATCGGAGACGCCGGGTCGGTCGACATCATCGCCTCCGGGCTCAACGACGCCAACTGGTGGGTCCGTCGGAATGCGGCGGCCGCCTTGACCAGAGTCAAAGGTGGCGTGGATCGTCTGTGTGCCGCCCTCGGCGGTGACGATCAATACGCCGCCCATGCCGCCGCGGAGGCGTTGACCGAGGCCGGTGAGGTCGGTGCCGCGCGCCAGAGGCTCGACGACGGCCGCCCGCTGGAACGCGACCGGGTTCTGGTCGAGCGGCTGATCGGGGTCGGGGCATGATCCACCAGGTGTTGGAGTGGACCGGGTACGTGATCCTCGTCTACTTCATCCTGATGCAGGGCTACATGACCTTCCTGGGAGCCAGGTCTGCTGCGGCGCTCCGGCGCACCCACCACCTTGGCCGGTACGGGAGGATCACCGAAATGCTCTCGAGCCGGACCACACCCCCGGTCTCGATCGTGATACCCGCCTACAACGAGGCCGCCGGGATAGTTGACGCGGTTCGATCGATGTCACTGGTCAGGTACCCGCGTTTTGAGATAGTCGTCACCAACGACGGGTCCACCGACGACACCCTGGCCCTGCTCATCGAGGCCTTCGGGTTGGAGAGGGTGACCATCCCCTACCGTCCCGACATCGACACCGCCCCGATCAAAGGCATCTACAGGGGTCGAGGGGCAGTGGACATCACCTTGATCGACAAGGCCAGTGGCGGACGCGCCGACGCCCTCAACGCCGGGCTCAACGCCGCCCGCTACCCCTATGCCCTCTGCACCGATGCCGACGTCATCCTGGACCCTGAGTGCCTGATGCGCGCCATGCAAAGGGTGGTCGAGGATCGGGAGCGGACCGTCGCGGTCGGGGGGAACATCCGACCACTCAACGGGAGCCGTCTTGAGCTCGGCCACCTGATCGACGCCAGTGTGCCCAAGGGGCTGGTGGCGCGGATGCAGGTCCTGGAGTACATCAGGACATTCCTGGCGTCGAGACCGGCTTGGTCGGAGATGAACGCCCTTCCCCTGGTCTCGGGCGCCTTCGGGGTATGGAAACGATCGGCGGTCATCGCCGTGGGTGGATTCACCAACGGCCACCTCGGTGAGGACATGGACCTCACCATGCGGCTCCATCGTCACCACATGGACAACCGGATCCCGTATCGCATCGTGTACGAGCCATCGGCGGTGATCTGGACCGAGGTTCCCGACACCCTGCGTGTGCTGCGACGCCAGCGGATTCGCTGGCACCGCGGGCTGATGACCGCGGTCAAGGACTTCATGCCGATGACCTTCAATCCCCGCTACGGGTTGGTGGGCACGGTCACCTGGGCGGCGATGGTCCTCTTCGAGTACCTGGCGCCAATCGTCGAGCTCGCCGGATGGCTCATCATCCCGGTTGCCCTGGCAGTGGGAGCACTCAACATCGCATCTTTTGGATGGCTGGTGCTCATCGCACTCGGCATGGGGTTGATGAACTCCTTGGTGGCGCTGCTCCTCGACGAGTCGTACGGGTACTTCAACAGCCCATCGGACACCTCCCGCCTCCTGGTGATGGCCATGATCGAGAACCTCGGGATGCGCCAGATCACGGTGGTGTGGCGGATGAGGGCACTCTTCGGGGGTGGCGCGGTCAGGTCCTGGGGGGACATGGAGCGCCGCGGGGTGGCCAGTCTCGGCGCCCGGCCCTGATTCTCAGCCCTCCTCGAGCTCCTCGATGGTCTTGGGCCAGTCGTCCTTGAGAAGTCGGGATAGGGAACGGTCGGCGAGCAGCTTCCCACCGGTCTGGCACACCGCGCAGTAGTTGGTCTCATTGGAGGCATACACAATGCGTTGGACCGTGGCACCGCACCGGGGGCAGGGCAGCCCGTATCGGCCGTGGACCGCCATCTCATCCCTGAAGGCGGTCACCTTCGCCGGCCAACCCTCCCCGACCTCGGCGCGAAGCGTCTCGGTCCACTCCTCCAGGGTTGAGACAACCGCATCTCGCAGACGGGCGAGCTCCTCATCTCCGAGCTGACCGCTCCTCTTCACAGGTGACAACCGGGCTCGCCACAGGATCTCGTCGGAGTAGGCATTCCCGATCCCGGAGAAGATCCGGGGGTCGGTGAGAGCCCGTTTGAGGGTCCTGTTCTCCGACTTGAGCGCCTGTTCGAACTCTTCTATGCCGGCCTCCAGCGGTTCGACGCCACCCCGATCCAGCGCTTCGACCCCTTCCCAGCCCCGGAAGAGCCAGATGCCGGCACGGCGGTGCGTCCCCTGCTCGGTGAGGAGCAGGCTGCCATTGTCGAAGTAGATGGCCGCCAGACCGATCTTCTTAGGCACCGGTTTTCCAGGCTCCTCCCATCGCAGCCGGCCCGCCACCATCAGATGAAGGACGACGTGGAGGTCATCGGGGAAGGTCATCACGATTCGCTTGCCCACCCTCCTCAGACCGGTCAGCAGCCCTCCCACCGGGGCGTCGTAGCGGGGTTCGAAGGTGCGAAGCACCGAAGGCGATGCGATCCGAACCGCGGTGACGGCATGGTCGAGCGCATGGCGCTCGAGGGCCTCGATGTAGACAGTTATGTCGGGGAGCTCGGGCAAGTTCCTGTCGGGATCAGTCGTCGCCGCCCGGCTCGCCACCGACGAGCACGGCGATGCCGACCACCATCCCGCCGGCGACGAAGCCGTAGGCGGTGAGAGCCGCCACCTCGGGCACACCCCTGTTGACCAAGAGCCCGAAGAACAAGACCACCAGGGCCGTCACCAACAACGCCACTGCCCGCGCCCAACGTCGGCCGATGGAAATGAAGTAGGCCATCCCGACCATCAACATCCCGCCGAGGAGGAAGGCCAGCCAGAACGGCAGACGGCCAAGGGCCTGGCTGCCTGCGTCGAACTCCTCGGTGAAGGGGCTGGTGTTGATCAGGATGGCCCCCAGCATCACCAGCGCACCGGCGATGGCGACGCCGATGGCGCTCAGACTCGATCTGGGGGCCGGAACCGGACTTTCGTGGGGCAGAGGCCGCTCTGGGTTGTGACGTGCCGCCAGTTTGCGGGCCATCCTCGGTGAGGCGGCGGCCACCCCCAGCTCCTCGGCGATCCCGACGTCGTCGTCGGCCTTGAGCAGGAACTCCTCGCCCTCGGCCCGTATGGCGAAGCCCTCATCGAGGACATTGAGGCCGATGTCATGAATAGACCAATCCCCCACAACCCCGGTACTCGATTCGATGCGGAGGCGGCCAGAGTCGGCCATGACCGTCACATGCACGCCGGGGCCGGTCTCACCCTTCATGACGACAATGCCGCTCGTCTCGACGGCCATCCCGTGATGTTAAGGGCCGAGAGCAGGGAAACGGTGCAACCGTCTCCCTGCCCCTCAGTCGCTCATCTTGTCGAACGCCTCGTCGAAGCTCTGGGCAGCACGTCGCCGATTCCCGGATTCGGCCTGGTTGCCGAGGTCCGCCTGGTTGCCCGGGTCGGCCTGGTTGCCACCTCGGTCGTCGCGGCCGCGGCGG
>JBBDML010000036.1:0-50495 GCA_040878345.1 Acidimicrobiia bacterium
GATACGACGCCAATTCGGACTTGAGGGTTCCCCAGAGCAGAGGCAACCCGGGATGGGCGGAATCGCTCGGGATCTGTTGATCTGGGGTGAGGGCCTACTCGGATTCGGTTGGATATGGGTGTGGCACTCGGGCGTCGGTGGCTGACATGAGTTCCATCGAGTTGGCGATGTCGATGACGTCGGCCCGACCGAATCCGACGGTGAACATGGCGATCACAACGTCGGGTGTGGCTTCCCAGACGAGTCTCCACTCCCCGGGATCGCAAAGTGCACCGGTGTTGGCGTCGAGTTCAACTAGCTCGCAACTCCACGGGAACATCGCAAGCTGGACGATGGGTTCAGTCGTAGCGATAGCACTGTGAGCGATGGCGTCAATGTGGTTGCCTTGGCCTTCTCCGAAGAGACGCCAGTAGCGCTCGATTGGTGTGTTCATGTACTGATCCTCGGTGGGCGTCATATCCGCCAGGGTGTTCACGCCCTGAGGTAGGGGTTGTCCATCTCGGATGGAGCGTGCCACTTCATAGACGAGTGCTCGGTCGATATCACCTGTCCCGTCGACCACGAAGAAGAGTCCTTCGGGGGTCTCACCACGGATTCTCAGCCATGGATATTCGTCGAAGTCCTGAACCCAGAAGCCCTCGTCGTCACGCTCGCGTCCGATCTCGTCGGCGTAGCTGTCGGTTGGCGGCCATATGACAAGTCCCGACTCGACCCTCGATTCGTCCACCCATGTCACGAAAACATGTGTTGGCTGGGCTTCAGCTATGCCCTCCTCGATTAGGTCACCGTCGGTGAACCAGCCTCTCAACTCAGGCGCGTAATCCGGCATGAAAGTGGGGACGTAGCGGAGCGAGTCATCGAGTGGGTTGGCCGTCGGCGATGCGGCCGGCGTTGAGGTCCCAGGACTGCTCAGAAGACTGACCAGGCTGAGTGCTACCAGCACGGCGGCGAACACTGAGACCAGCACAAGGCCTGGTCGTCTGCCGATAGTGCTTCGGTGCACGATCGGCCGTAGCGTGGGGAGTGTCCCCTCGGCTTCCTCAAGGCGATCGGAAAATGAGTCCCAATCGGCGACGACGGTCGCCGCCGCAGCAGCCGATTGCAGTGATCTGCGGAGCTTGGATTCGACTTCAGTTTGTGTGGGCATCGAGCTTTCTCCTTAGAGACGTGAGTCCTCGTTGGATAAGAGACTTCACGGTGGCTGGACGGCAATCCATGACTTCGGCCATGTCCTCAATGGCCATGTCCTCGTAGTAGCGCAGGACAAGAGCGACCTGTCGCCGGGGGCTGAGCTCACTGAGAAGCTGAAAGGTTTCGTCGACTTCTGGCGGTAGAACTGGCTCAGGAGGATCGGGACTATGTCGGCGCTCGATTGCCTGACGGCGAAGCCTGGCCCGGGCCTCGTTAACGACGACCTGAGTGACGTATGCGGCAGGGTCGTCGACGTTATCCCACCGCCTGTGAAGACGGATGAACGCATCCTGAACCACCTCCTCGGATGTTGATTGAGATCTGGTCAGGAGGCTGGCCAGACGGACTAGGCGCACGTAGTCGCTCCTGAAGAGAGCTTCTAGCTGACGGGAAGACACCTCGGTCGACTCCGCAGTAGTCGGATTGCTCATCACACGTATGACGCGTAGCCACCCAAGATCGGATGCACCCTATTTCGCAGCATCCGTATCGGGAGAGGGCATAACGCGCGAAGGCCAACATTGAAAGCGCCGGAAGCGGCGTGCGCTATCCGGCAATATGCACTGGCCCTGCGGCGCGGAGACCTTGACTGCCCTAGACCTGCGGGGGCCCGCGTTTCGGACGGCGGAACCGGAGCCTTCTCCGGTCGTGGTGGAATACGACATCGAAGCCTCGTTCATGGACCACGACTTGATGGTGGAACCAGCAGAGGACCACCATCTCCTCCTGGTTGGTCTCGCCGCCCTCGGCCCAGGGTTTGAGATGGTGGATCTGGAGTCGACGACTCGAAGTGCACCCGTCGCCGGCACAGGTGAACCCGGCTTCGGCGAGCAAGGCTCGTTTCAATGCTGGGGGTGCGGTCCGGTGCTTGCGCCCGTAGTCCATGTATCGGCCCTGGCCGTCGCGGGCGGTGACCTCGGTGACCGCATCGCACAGGATCGCCTGCAGCGCCTGCCGTCCCACCCGGACACCCGGCTCGACCACGACCCCCGCCTCGCCGTCGGATGAAGCGGCGTCCTTGGCTTCGACGATCACGGTGACCTGTGCAGGAAGGGGGTGGTCGGAGATCAGGCTCTCCACCAGGGCGGTGGCTCGCCGCCACGAGGCATCGGTCGGCAGCCCTTCCACCTCGGGCAGCTGGTCGGCAGCCTCGGTGAGCACCTTGTCGACCAGGGCGCCGGAGTGACCGTCGAGGCCTCCCCACAGCTTCCACCATGACTCGTCCAGAGAGGGTTGCATCACGAGGAAACGGTCGGCGGCGGTGCGGGACTCGGACTCGGCGGTGATGCGTGCCCGTTTGGCTGCTTCCCGACGCACCCCGGCGATGTCTGTCCATTCCATCATGCCCACGTCGGAGGCGATCCGCGACAACGCCTCGACCCGGTCGAACGACACCGCACCATCGGCGAGCCCCGCTTCGAGGGCAGGCCGATCGTGGAGACGACGCATAGTCCGCACCAGGGTGCGGGCCGACTCGATTCCCATATCGAGACGGGCGGCGGCCCATTCCGACAATGACCGTGAGCCGTCGGTGGCGGCGATCTGACGGGTGCCCAGCTCTCCCAGTGCCGCCATCTGCCGGGCCCGAAGCCGGGCGATGACACGCTCGTCTTCGATCAATATTTGCTCGACGCTGTCGGTGGACAGCCTCTCCCACTCCATGCCCCCAACATACGGCCGACCCCCGACAGAAATGACCCTCGGACCGGCGAAAACTCAAAAAAGATCGGCGGTGGGAATTCCGCCGACGAGGGTTGCTACTCCTTCGGCGGCGTGTCCCAGTCCTGGACGTCCTTGCCCTCCTCACGGGCCAGGATGTCGAGGGCGGCAACCGCTCCGGCGCCGGCCGAGATGATGGCCTGGCTTCGGGTGGGGCGGACCGAGCGGCCCACCACATACACCCGGTCGAGCGAGGAGCGGTAGGAGGCGTCGACGGCGACGCCGGTGCCACCCTCGGCCACCAATCCCAGTGATGCGGCCAGGACCGGGTTCTTGCCCTCGGTGAGGATCAGGTAGTCGGACTGGTAGCTCCCATTTGCGGTGACCACCGTGACCATGTCGCCCACCGTGACCGATTCGACCTCGTCGTCGAGGATGGTGGCCCCGAACCCGGTGACCTGTTGTCTTGCGATCCGCTGGAACTCGGTCCCGGCGATCTCAGGGATCCCCAGGTAGTTCTGGATGTAGGCGAAATGCATGGCGGTCTTGTCTTGGCCGAACACGGTCACCTGATGTCCGTTCTTGGCGAGGAAGAGGGCGGCCGACAAGCCTCCCGGGCCGTCTCCGACGATGCTCACAGTCGACATGATCCTCCTCGCGTGTTTTGGTCCGCTCTTTGACAACCGGCGCCAACGGCCCGGTATGCCGATCGAGCGACCAGGATGAGATGGTGGCGACCAGGACCGTCCCGGTGGATGCCCCCCTCGACCTTCGCGGCACCCTCGCCCGCCTCCACGGGAGATACGCCAGGGACGGTTGGTGGCTGACGGGACGGACGCCCGAGGGCCCCGGCACACTCCATGTTCGCCGCGACAAGGAGGGGGTCCAGGGGGAGGCTTGGGGCGACGGTGGCGACTGGCTCCTCGAGCGACTCCAAGCCATCGTCGGCCTCGAGGACGATCCGGCCGCATTCAGCCCCGAGAACCCGGTGGTGGCCCGGGCCCACCGGGACCATCCCGGCCTGCGCTTCGGGAGGACCGGCCTGGTGTTCGATGCCCTCCTGGCGGCGATCTGCGCCCAGAAGGTCACCGGGAAGGAGGCGGCGGCTGCCCAGCGCGGTCTCCGTCAGAGATTCTCCGACCCGGCGCCGGGCCCCGATGCCGGTCTTCGCCTCCCTCCAGACCCGGCTCGTCTGGCCGCAACTCCCTATTGGGAGTACCACGAGGCGCATCTCGAGAAGCGAAGGGCCGACCTCATACGAAGAGTGGCTGCACAGGCCGAGCGGATCGACGGCCTCTGGTCGATGGCCACCGAAGAGGCGGCGACGGCCCTATCCGCAATGGAGGGGGTGGGGGCATGGACCGTGGCCAAGACCCTGGAGGTGTCCCACGGCGACCCCGATCAAGTGGCAGTGGGAGATTTCCACCTCAAGAACATCGTGGTCCACCATCTCACCGGGAGGGACCGTGGCACGGACGCCGAGATGCTCCAGCTTCTCGAGCCGTTCCGCCCCCATCGGGGGCGGGTGATCAGGCTCCTGGAACGCCTTGGCCCGGCGCCCGCCTTCGGGCCGAGATCGACCCCGAGAGACATCACCGGGATGTGAAGGATCATCGCTCCAACCAGGTCACGATGAGTGCCCCCACCACGCCCGGGTCGACCAGATCGGTGTGTCTGGCTCCCTGGACCACCTCGAGCAGTGACTGCGCACCGGAGTCGAGGAGAGCCTGGTTGAAGTCCTCGGCGAAGCTGGGGTCGACCAGCCCATCCCTCTCCCCGATCAGGATCAGGCTCGATAGGTCGGGGTTCTCGTCGGTGAGGCGCTGGGGGTTGCCCGCCTGCCATGAGTCGGGGGCGGCGTTTGGGCCGGCACCGAAGAAGGGGATCATGATGAACCCGAGCCGGCTCACGTCGTAGGCGCCGGCGATCCCGACCAATCGCTGGGGGACGCCGCTCCCGGCGATGGGGCAGTCCTCGCCGTAAAGATCACCGGTCAGCGCCACCACCGCCGACAGATGGGCGCCTGCGGAGTGGCCCACGATGGCCACCGTGCCGTCGGACTGAGGGTGGGCCGCGGCGTAGCGGACGGCACAGGCGATGTCGTCGAGCGCTCCCGGGAACCCCTGTGAGGAGTCGTCCGACAGCTGATACCGGGCGTTGACGGTGAGGAACCCCTCCCCGGTCAGGTACACCGCCAGGTCCCTGATGCCCGACGGCGCTCCGGCGACCCATGCTCCACCGTGGACCAAGACCACTGCCGGGAATCGGCCCTCACCCTCGGGGACCCTGACCTCGGCGTCGATCTCTGCCAACTCACCCACCGCCGTGGTGGTGATCGGAGCCGGGACGGTGGTGGTGGTGCTGATCACGGAGCTGGTGGTCGTCGACGAGGGGGAGGCGGTCGTGGGCACCGGGCCGACGGTGGCGGTTGATCCCGGGCCCGCCGACGGAGACCCACAGCCCACCAGGGCGATGAGGGCGGGGATCAGGAGATGAGTGATGCTGCGGATTCGTCCAGGTGCCATTCGACCTCGGCGTCCCCCTCAACCAGTCTCCCGGCCGGGGTCTTCCCGGTCAAAGAGTCGCGGACCGCCTCCGCCTTGGCCCCTCCGGTGGCCTGGATCACCAAGGTGCGGGCCGACCACAGCAGGGGAAAGGTCGAGGTGATCCTGGTCTCACCCAGCTCGGGGACCGGATTGGCCACGATCCATCGACTCGAGGCGTCCAGGGCCGCGGTCCGGGGGAACAGTGAGGCGGTGTGACCATCCGCACCCATCCCGAGATGGATGATGTCGGGCCGGTGGTGGCGATGGAGCGCCCGAATCACCGTCTCGTAGTGGGCTGCCGAGTCGGATGGCTCCAATCGATCACTCCATTTTGGCCGGTGGAGCCGAGCATCGATGTGTCTCACCAGGGTTTCCATCACCATCGCTCCGTTGGAGCGCTGGTGGTCGTGCGGAACCCAGCGCTCGTCTGAGAGCCAGAGGTCTGCACGCTCCCAGCTCAAGCCGAGCCCGGCGAGGGCACGGTAGACCGGGGCGGGGGTGGTGCCTCCCGAGAGCCCAAGGGTGAAGCGGTCGCCCGAGGCTTCGAGGGAGGCAGCGATGCGGCTGGTGACAGACTCGGAGGCTGCTTCAGGCGTCGGGTGGATGAAGACCTCCATCGCCACTGACGGTAACTGGCCCCTCAGGGGTATCGGTTGCCGGCCCCCTACAGTGGAGGGGGTGTCGCGTTGGCTCGCCATCGAGTGGCCGGGAGGCCGCGTCTCGGGCCGGCTGACCGGTTCGGGTGGCACCGGGATCCTCCTCGCCCACGGTGCGGGGACCAACCAGGACCACTCCTTCATGGTCTTGCTCCGCGACGGCCTGGCCGCTGCCGGCCACACCGTCCTCACCTTCAACTACCCGTACGCCGAGAAGGGCTCGAGACGCCCCGACCTCACCGAGAGGCTCCTCGAGTGTCACCGAGCCGCCGCCGACCACCTCGCCACCCGCGCCGACCTGGTGTTTCTCGCTGGCAGATCCATGGGCGGGCGAATCGGGACCTATCTCGCCGCCACGGGGTACCCGACCGCGGGGCTGATCCTCTATGCCTACCCCCTCCACCCGGCGGGGAAGCCGGAGAGACTCCGGATCGGCCAGTTCGCCGACATACGCGCGCCGATGCTCTTCTTTCAGGGGACTCGAGACGCCCTGGCCAGGATGGACCTCTTCCAGGCCCACATCGGGTCGCTGCCCGGTGTCGAGGTCGAGATCCTCGAAGGGGCGAGTCACTCGACACGGGGGGGTGGTTGGACCGAGGGATCGATGTCTGGGCATCTGGTCGAGAGAACCACCACCTGGGTGAGGGCCGTGTCATCTGGCAAACCCAGCCGATCACGGCCATAATCAGCAGTCGTCTCTCCATCGTTCAAGGAGCTTTTCGATGTCACAGGTCACTCTGCGCGCCCGGACCGGGAGGAGCCCTGGCTCACGCGCTTCCAGACGGGTCCGTCGCGAGGGGCTGACACCTGCCGTGGTCTACGGGCCGGGTCTCGATCCGGTGGCCATCGCCGTCGACTCCCACGACCTCCACGTCGCCCTTCACACCGAGGCGGGATCGAACGCCATCATCAACCTGGAGATCGAGGGCGGAGCCACCGTCACCACCATGGCCCGTGTCATCGACAAGCACCCCTTCCGCAATCAATACCGCCACGTCGACTTCGTCAAGGTCGACCTGACCCAGACGGTTCACGCCGAGGTGGCGATCCACTTCGAGGGCTCGCCGATCGGGGCCCAGGAGGGCGGTGTCTTCAGCCCTGCCCGCACCCACGTCCTCGTCGAAGTGCTCCCCACCGAGATCCCCCCGTTCATCGAGCTCGACGTCAGCGACGTCGATATGGGTGAGTCACGACGTGTCGAGGATCTCCCCGCCATCGAGGGTCTGACCTATCTCGACGACCCCGAGGCGGTGGTGATGTCGATCACCGCTCCCGCCGCCGAGATCGTCGAAGAGCCGGTCGAGGGCGAGGAGGAGGAGGCCGGAGAGGCCGGTGAGGAAGGGGAGCCGCTCGACAGTGAAGCTGCGGAGACTGCTGGGGCCAAGGGCGACACGGGAGCCGGGTCCGACGACTGAGCCGATGGTGGTGGTGGTCGGGCTCCGCAACCCGGGGCACGAATACGAGGGGACCCGGCACAACATCGGGCATCAGGTGGTGTCGCGTATCGCTGCCCGTGCCGGTGTCGAGCTGGGGAGGGCGCCTTCCAGGGTTCAGGCACAGGTCGCCAGGCTGGCACGCGACGGGCGCACCGCAATTCTGGTCGCCCCGTTGGCCTTCATGAACGAATCGGGCCGGGTGGTCAGGGCGGTCCTCGACTACTGGAAGGTGCCGGCAAGCGACCTCCTGGTGATCCACGACGACATCGACCTCGACTTCGGAAGGCTCAGGGTGCAGGTGGCGGGTGGCAGCGGTGGGCACAACGGGGTTCGGTCGCTGGAGAGGGCCCTGGGCACCAAGGAGTTCTCCCGGCTCAAGATCGGAGTCGGCCGGCCCCCCGGTTCGATGGATCCGGCCGACTTCGTGCTGCGGGTTTTCACCAAGAAGGAGTTGCCCGAGGTGGCCTTGATCATCGAGGACTGTGCCGACGTGGTCGAGAAATGGATGGAGGACCCGGCTCGAGCCCAGGAGATAGCAGCTCACAGGGGTCGTGATGGCTGAGCTGGTGGGGGCAATCGATCAGGGCACCACGTCGACCAGGTTCATGGTCTTCGACGAGAAGGGGACCGTGGTGGCCCAGGACCAAAGGGAGCACCGTCAGATCCTTCCCCGACCCGGCTGGGTGGAGCACGACCCGGTCGAGATCTGGTCACGAACGGTTTCGGTCATCGAAGGTGCCCTCTCTTCTGCCGGCCTGGCCCCCGGAGACTTGGCCGCGGTGGGGTTGGCCAACCAGCGGGAGACGACTGTGGTCTGGGACCGGTCGACCGGTACCCCGGTGGCCAATGCGATCGTCTGGCAAGACACCAGAACGGCCCGATTGTGCGAGGACCTCGCCGGTGAGGTCGGGATCGACCGGTTCCGCTCGAGGACCGGCCTGCCCCTTGCCACCTACTTCTCCGGGCCCAAGCTGAGATGGCTCCTCGACGAGCATCAGCTCCACCAAGCCGCCGAGAGGGGCGACGTCCTCTTCGGCACCATCGACAGCTGGCTGGCCTGGTGCCTCACCGGCGGTGCCGACGGGGGCCGTCACGTCACCGATGTGACCAATGCCTCCCGGACTCTCCTGCTCGACCTGGTCACCACCGCATGGGACTCCGATCTCGCTGCCGAGCTCGGGGTCCCGACCCACATGCTCCCCGAGGTGACAGACTCGCTGGGGGAGATCGGCGTCTGTGTCGGCCCCCTCACCGGTGTCCCCCTCACCGCAATCCTCGGTGACCAGCAGGCCGCCCTGTTCGGCCAGGCATGCTTCGACCCTGGCGAGGCCAAGAACACCTACGGGACCGGCAACTTCATGCTGATGAGCACCGGAACCGATGCCATCCCCTCCCGGTCCGGTCTCCTCACCACGATTGCCTACCGGGCCCGTGGCGGCCCCACCCGGTACGCCCTCGAAGGCTCGGTGGCGGTGACCGGCTCCCTGGTGCAATGGCTCAGGGACAACCTGGGGATCATCAGCGACTCGACTGAGATCGAGGCCCTCGCCACGACGGTGGAGGACAACGGAGACGTCTACTTCGTCCCCGCCTTCTCCGGTCTGTTCGCTCCGTATTGGCGGCCCGACGCCCGCGGGGTGATCACCGGTCTGACCCGGTTCGCCGGCAAGGGGCACCTGGCCAGGGCGGCCCTGGAGTCGACAGCCTTCCAGAGCAGGGACGTCCTCGACGCCATGACGTCGGACTCAGGTGTCGGGCTCAGCGAGCTCAGGGTCGACGGGGGAATGACCGGGAACCAGCTCCTGATGCAGTTCCAGGCAGACATCCTTGGGGTCGACGTGGTCCGGCCTCTGGTTTCGGAGACGACTGCGCTCGGGGCCGCATATGCCGCCGGGGTGGCCGCCGGGGTGTGGTCGGGCACCGACGACATCCGGGCGCTGTGGGCAGAGGGCCGGCGCTGGGAGCCCAAGATGGGCGCCGATGAGCGCCGACACCTCATCGACCGGTGGCATCAGGCGGTGCAACGATCCTTCGACTGGGTGTGAGAGCCCACCAACCCGCCAGTGGCATATGATCGCCCGGTGAGCCAAGGAGGAGGAATGTCACTCCCGGACGCCCTGGCCCTGTTCCGGGTGGCCATGACGATCCCGATCATGTCATTTGTCCGGGCCGATGGGATCCAGCATCATTTCGCCATCGCGGCCGCGGTGTTCGCGGTGACCTCCTTCACCGACTTCCTCGACGGCTACCTGGCCCGCCGGACCCACGGCGGTACCACTCTTGGAGCGTTCCTGGACACCACCGCAGACAAGATCCTGGTCACCGGGACCTTGCTCGCCCTGGTCTCGGTCGACCGAATCTCGATCTGGCCGGCGTCCATCATCATCTTCAGGGAGTTCACGGTGATGGCGCTCCGCGGGGTGGTTGCCCAGCGGGGCGGGCTCATCAAACCCTCGACCTGGGGCAAGGCCAAGGCGTTCACCCAGTACCTGGCGATCTTCCTCGCATTCCTCCGCCTCCCCGACCGGTGGGGCCCGTGGTACCTCGACCAGTGGGTGATGCTGGTGGCGGTGATCGCCACCGTTGGCTCGATGTGGGGGTACCTCACCGCCTTCTGGCATGTGATCCGGTCCGAGCCTGCCCCGTCGAAGGGGTGAAGGCAATGTGGTGAGGGTCGCCGTCACCGGTGGGTCCGGTGTGGTGGGTACGCCTTTGGTGCGCCATCTGGTCGAGGCCGGCCACGAGGTCCGCGCCCTTGCCCGCACCGACAGATCGGCTGATCGAGTGCGTCAGGCCGGGGCCGACGCCGTCATAGGCGATCTGCTCGATCCCGAGGCTCTGGATCGCCTGGTGGGAGGAGCCGCATGGGTGTTCCATGTCGCCGGGGTCAACGAGTTGTGCCCAGTCGATCGCGATGCGATGTGGAGGGTGAATGTCGAAGGGACCCGGGCGGTGTTGAACTCCTCTCACCGTGCCGGCGTCGGTCGCCTGGTCCACACCTCTTCGGCGGCGACCATCGGCGAGAGGGACGGGGAGATCGGGACCGAGAACACCCCGCATCGCGGCTCCCATCTCTCCACCTACGAGCGGACCAAGTCCGAGTCGGAGGCGTTGGCGCTGGAGGCGCCCCATGGCCTCGAAGTCGTGGTGGTCAACCCGTCGTCGGTGCAGGGGCCGGGCCGGGCCACCGGCACCGGTCGTCTCCTGCTCCAGGCGATGCAGGGGCATCTCCCTTTCTTGTACGACGCCACCTTCTCCTTGGTCGACATCGACGATTGCGCCCGCGGGCACCTCCTGGCCGCCGAGCATGGCTTGGCGGGGGAGCGCTATCTGCTCAGCGGCAGCATTCTCACCATCAGGGACACCGTATCGATGCTCACCGCCATCACCGGGCGCGTCTACCAGGCCAGGTACCTTCGCCCCGGGGTGTTCTCGGCGCTGGGTTGGGCGATCGGGTCCGCCTATTCGGTCGTGGGTCGTCAGCCTCCGATCTGCCCGGAGGCGGTCCGGGTGATGCGTCACGGCCACCGCTACGACGGCTCACGGGCCACCCGCGATCTTGGCCTGGTCTACACCACCCCCGAGGAGACATTCCGCAGGACCATCGACTGGTTCGTGACCGCAGGCTTGCTCCGGCTTCCTTGACGACGGTCGGGTCGCGAAACAGGTTCGTGCCGTCGCCGGGTCAGGCCGAGCCGGGGTCCCTAGTCTCCGGCCCAGATGCCCCTGTTCCGGAGTGACCGCCCTGCCTCGACCGAGGCCGAGGCGGTGGATGAAGTCGAAGACCAGGAAGACGAGGTGGTCATAGACCTCACCGACCGGTCGCCGAGATCGGGGCTGTTGTGGAAGGACCTCGTCCTCCTCACCCGTGTGATCGACTCGGGCGCCGACCTGGGCAAGCCGTTGCATCATCACTACTCCGTCTACTTCGACAGCAAGAAGCTCGCCGAGGCTGCCGGCAGGCTGGGGCGGGAGGAGGGATTCCAGGTGACCGTTGGCAAGTCGGGCCCCGGATCACCTCACCGATGGCTGGTGGTCTATGAGCGCGACTCCGTGCTCGATCTCCTGACCGTGATCGCGGCTGACGACTTCTTTCGGGGCCTCGTCGATCAGCTCGGTGGCAAGTTCCAGGGTCTGGAGATAGTGCTCTAGGCGGTCGCCCCGTCCGACAGCCCGGCGAGACGGCGCTCCAGCAACCATCGGTCGGACTGGTTCATCGGCGCTGCCAGGGCGCGGTGGAGGCTGCGGCGAGCCGCGTCGGGATCCCCGAGCCTCCGCTCCATCTCGGCCCGCACCACCCACAGGTAGTGCCAGTCGGAATCGAGGTCGTCAATGCCGGCCAACGCGGCTGCCGGCCCTTCAGCCTCGGCGACGGCGACAGCCCGATTGACCCGGACCACCAGTGTCGGCTGCATCGACTCGAGGGCCCGGTAGAGCTCGGCGATCTGTGCCCAGTCGGTGTCGGCGTAGCCGGGGGCCATACCATGGAGACTGGCGATGGCCGCCTGGACCTGCAGCGGCCCCACCCGTCCCAGCCGGATCGTCCTGTCGACGATGGCCGTTGCCTCCTCGATCATCCCTCGATCCCACAGCGCCCGGTCCTGGTCGGCGAGGAGGATCATGTCCCCGTCGCCTCCCCGCGCCGGGCGCCGCGCCTCGGTGGCCAGGAGCAACGCGAGAAGGCCATGGCACTCCGGCTCGTCCGGCATCAGCTCGACCAGCAGGCGGGCCAGCCGGATCCCTTCGTCGGCCAGGTCGACCCGGGAGTTGTGGTGACCGTGACTGGGGTGATGGCCTGCGGTGTAGACCGCGTTGACGGTGGCCAGGACGGCCGGGAGCCGTTGGGGCAGCTCGTGGTCTCGGGGGACCCGGTAGGGGATCCGGGCCTCGGAGATCTTTCGCTTGGCCCGGCTCAGCCTCTGGCCCATGGTCGCCGGCCTGACCAGGAAAACCGCGGCGATCTCGTCGGTGGCGAGCCCGCAGATGGTCCGCAATGACAGGGCGACCCGGGAAGCCGGGTCCAGCGCCGGGTGGGAGCAGGTGAAGATGAGGCGGAGCCGGTCGTCTCTCCCGTCGGGCGGCGGCGGGGCGTTGTCGAGAAGACGCACGGCTCCCTCCTCCTTCACGCTGCGTTTCGCCTCGCGCCGCAATCGGTCCAGAGCACGGTTCCGCGCGGTGGTGGTAAGCCAGGCAGCCGGGTTCTGAGGCGGGGCATCGGGGTCCCAGGTCCGCACCGCCTCTAGGCATGCGTCCTGAAGGGCGTCTTCGGCCAGGTCGAAGTCGCCGGTGAGGCGGATCAGGGTGGCCAGGACCCGGCCACCCTCGATCCTCAGTACCTCGTCAACTGTCGGACTCGCCGAAGTCGACACAGGGTCGGACCTCGATCCGGCCGCCATGCCAGGCTCCCGGGATCTGGGCGGCCCAGCTCAGCGCCTCGTCGAGGTCGGCGCAGTCGAGGAGGTAGAAGCCGCCGAGGACTTCCTTGGTCTCGGCAAAGGGGCCGTCGGTTGCCACCATCTCACCGCCCTTTCCACCTTCCACGCGGACCGTGGTGGCGGTGTCGGTGCCATAGAGCGCCTCGCCGCCTGCCATGACACCGGCGGCGGCGACCTTGGTCGAGAACTCGTTGTAGTCCTCGATCACCTGGGCCGTCTGTTCCGCCCCGGGCTCCTCCGAGGGCTCCGCCCCATAGATCAGTGCTGCATACCTGGGCATCCCGTCTCCTTTCCTCAGTGACGCCTTTCACTCCATACGACGAAGTCGATGACCCGATTTCGACATGCTGGCATGTGGCGGTGACTGATGGCGGAGACCGCGCACCCGGTACCATCGCCGATCCCGCATGAGTGCCCCGCTTGCCCCTCTTCTGACTCGCTGGCACGCCGCTCCCGCACCGAGGATGGATGGGGTGTGGGCGGTGGCGCCGGGAGCGAGGGCGTTCGCCATCGCCGGTATCTTCGAGCGTCTCGGGACCACGATGCTGGTGGTGGTCCCCGGCGAGAGCGACGCCGAGGAGCTCGCCGACGACATCCGGCTGTTCAGCGACGAGGTGGTATTCGCCCCGGCTTGGGAGACGCTTCCCTTCGAGCACGTCTCGCCCAACATCCTGACCATGGCGCTTCGGTCGGAGGCCAGGCATCGGCTCGACGGCCACCCTGTGATCGTGGTGGCCAGTGTCCGGGGGGCGATCCAGCGGCTCAGCCCATCGTCGGTGACCCCCATCGCCCTGGAGATGGGGGAGACCGTCGATCAAGGCGATCTGGCCCGGAGTCTCGCCGCCCTCGGTTATCACCGCACCGATCGGGTCGAGGCCCGAGGAGAGTTCGCGGTGCGAGGGGGGATCGTCGACGTCTTCCCCGCACAAGGCGAGCACCCGGTGCGTCTCGACTTCTGGGGTGACCACCTCGACGAGGTGAGACGCTTCTCGGTCTCCACACAGCGATCCGAGGATGCCCTGGATCGGATGGTCGCCTATCCGGCCCGGGAGGTTCGGCCCGACCCCGAGATCCGGGAGCGCGCCGAACGGCTGACCCGTGGCGAGCCGTGGGCCGCATCTACCTGGGACCGGATCGCCCAAGGTCATCTGTTCCCCGGGATCGAGTCCTGGCTCCCTTGGGTGGCCGAGCCGACCTCACTGGTGGACCGGGTCCCTGCAGGAGGCCATCTGGTGCTGGTCGACCCGGGGAGGGCCTTCGATCGAAGCCGTGAACTGATCAAGGAGGAGGCGGAGCTGGCCGCGGCCCTCGCCCCGACATGGGGGGAGAGCGCCCCTCCGGCAGGCGAGCACCCGGCGCTGTTCCTCGATCTCCAGGATTCTCTGGCCGGGACTCCCCACCTGCGCATGCCCACGGTGCCGATCAGCCCGGGCGACCCGGTTCTGGCCACCATCGGGCTGGAGGCCAGCCCGGGAGATCCGGAATCTGTGGCGAGGGGCCTCAACCGACTGGTGGCAAGGGGGCTGGCAACGGTGGTGGCGATGGACGGAGACTCCGCCGCCGATCGGGTGGCCCGGGCCCTCGCCGAGAGCGGTCTGGCCCTCGACCGTCTCGACCGACTGGGCAATCCCCGGTCGGCGGTGGTCCCGGTCGGGATCCACCACGGGTTCATCGCCCCCGAGGTCGGAGTGGCGGTCCTGGGAGAACAGGAGATAGCCGGGAGACGGAGGGCCCACCGCCGAGCGGGGAGGTCCCGATCCTCGCCAACCCAGCAATTCCGAGACCTGAGCGAGGGCGATCATGTAGTGCATTACCAGCACGGGATCGGTCGTTTCGAGGGTCTGGTCTCGAGGACGATGGTGGGGACAGAACGGGACTACCTGGTAATCGCCTATGCCGCCGGGGACCGGCTCTACGTCCCCGTGGACCAGCTGGCGTCGGTGACGAGGTACACCGGTGGGGAGGCCCCGCGTGTGTCCCGGATGGGCGGCAAGGACTGGACCGAGCAGAAGGACCGGGTTCGCAAGGCGGTGGCGGCCGTCGCCGCTGAAGTGGTGGCGCTCCACCGCCAACGAGCCCTCGCCAGCGGGCACGCCTTCACCATCGACACCCCATGGCAGCGGGAGATGGAGGCGGCGTTCCCCTACGAGGAGACGCTCGACCAGCTCCGCGCCGTCGGTGAGGTGAAGGCCGACATGGAGGGCGGGCGGCCGATGGATCGGCTCATCTTTGGCGACGTCGGCTTCGGGAAGACCGAAGTCGCCATCCGAGCCGCCTTCAAGGCGGTTCAGGACGGCCGCCAGGTGGCGCTGCTCTGTCCCACCACCCTCCTCGCCCAGCAACACCACCAGACATTCGGAGAACGTTTCGCCCCCTACCCGGTCCGGGTGGAGGCCCTCTCTCGTTTCCTGACCCCGCGGCAGCAGGCCGCGGTCATCGAAGGCCTGGCAACCGGTGCCGTCGACGTGGTGATCGGCACCCATCGCCTCCTCTCCGAGGACGTCCGCTTTCGGGATCTTGGGCTGTTGGTCATCGATGAGGAGCAGCGGTTCGGGGTCAGCGCCAAGGACGCCATCAAGCGACTCAGGGTTGGCGTCGACGTCCTCACCCTCACTGCGACGCCCATACCCCGGACTCTCGAGATGGCCCTCACCGGCATTCGTGACGTCTCGCACATCAGGACTCCACCCGAGGACCGGCACCCGATCCTCACCTACGTGGGCCCGTATGACGAGCAGGCCGTCTCCGCCGCCATCCGACGCGAGCTGCTGCGGGAGGGCCAGGTGTTCTACGTCCACAATCGGGTGCGGTCGATCGATCGGGCGGTCTCGCGGCTCCGGGAGCTGGTCCCCGATGCCCGGTTGGTTCTGGCTCACGGCCAGATGTCGGAAGGCCAGCTGGAACAGGTGATGATCGACTTCTGGAACCGTGAGTCCGACGTCATGGTGGCCACCACCATCATCGAGTCCGGGCTCGACCTCCCCACGGTGAACACCCTGATCGTGGAGCGGGCGGACCTCCTGGGCCTGGCTCAGCTGTATCAGCTCCGGGGACGGGTGGGCCGCTCCAGTCAAAGGGCTTACGCCTATCTGTTCCACCCGACGGACCAATCGCTGACCGAGGACGCCCATCGACGGCTGGAGGCGGTGGGGGAGGCCACCGACCTCGGCTCGGGGTTCCAGCTGGCTCTCAAGGATCTGGAGATCCGCGGGGCCGGATCGATCCTCGGGGAGGTCCAGAGCGGCCACATCGCTGCTGTCGGATTCGACCTCTACACCGAGCTCGTGGCCGAGGCGGTCTCAGAGATGGAAGGGCGACCCGTCGAGGACGCCGGGCTTCCCGAGGTCAGGATCGATCTGCCGGTCGACGCCCATATGCCCGAGTCCTACATCGCCGACCAGGAGCTCAGGTTGGAGGCATACCGGCGGTTGGCCGCCACCACCACCATCGAAGCGGTCGACGACGTCGCCTCGGAGTGGGAGGACCGCTACGGGCCACTTCCCAAGGAGGCAAAGGCCCTGCTCGAGCTGGCGGGGCTGCGGGTGGAGGCGATTCGGGTGGGTCTGAGCGAGATCGTCAAGCTGAGACACGAGGTGAGGATGGGACCCGTCGATCTGAGGCCCTCACAGGAAGTGAGGTTGCAGAGACTGCAGCCACGCTCGGTGCTCAGGCCCAACGACGGGCTGCTCTTCATCCCGGCCCGCGAGCCCCTGATCGCAGGGTTGATCGACCTCATGCAACAGATGTGGCCGCCTGGCGAGTGATGTTCACCTAACTCGGCTCCGCCACCTACCATCCGGGCAGTCCCCCCCTCCCAGAAAGACTCTCGCGTGAAGAAACTCCCCGGGCTGCTCCTCGCCATTGCCCTCGTCGTGGCCGCCTGTGGTGGCGGCACCGGCGCCCTCGCCGCCACCGTCAATGGGACCAACATCACCGTTGGTGACGTCGAGAGCCTGATCCATCTCGAGGAGGGCACTATCACCAAGGCCCAATTCGCCGAGTTCCTCGGGTTCCGGATCCAGTGGGCGGTCGTCGAGCAGTCGGTCCTCGACGAGTACGGGATCGATGTCACCGATGAGGAGATCCTGGCCGAAGCCGATCGGATTTTCGAGGAGTTCTCCGCCGAGGACGAGACCCGTGAGGAGTTCACCGCCAGCCGCGGTGTCACCGAGACCTTCCTCGAGGAAGTGGCGCACCAGGGTCTGCTCGACACACAGGTCACCGACCTCCTGACTCAAGACGCCGAGGCGCCGCCCCAGGACGACATCGACGCCGCGATGGACGATGCCATCCTCCAGGCCACCGAGGTTTGCGTCTCCCACATCCTGCTGGGCGAGTTGGCCGACCTCACCGGCGAGGAGTTGGAGTCGGCCCGAACCGCAGCGGAGGCCGATGCCCAGGACGTTCTCGACCGACTCGAGGCCGGCGACGATTTCGGCGAGATCGCATCAGAAGTGTCGACCGATACCGCCAGTGCCGCCAATGGCGGCGACCTGGGCTGCGTCTCCCCGGCCCAATACGTCGAGGAGTTCCGTGACGCCAGCCTGACTGCACCGGTGGGTGAGGTGCTGGGCACCCCGGTGGAGACCATGTTCGGGTTCCACGTCATGCTGGTGACCGAGCGAACCGCCCCCGCCGACGACGTGCTGCCCACCGAGGACGAGGTCATCGAGAGCTTGACCGCCCAGGCTGTCTCCGCTGAGGTCCAGGCGTGGCTTCAAGGCAGGCTCGAGGCTGCGACCGTCACCGTCGAGGAGCGGTTCGGCACATGGGAGGCCACTCCGTCTCCCCGGGTGGTGGCACCCGCCGAGTGAACCGGGTCACGGTCACCGGTCTCGGGCCTGGCGATCTCGGCCGGGTGCCGGAGCCGGTGAGGGAGATACTGCTCGATCCGGGCCGGGCCCTGATACTGCGCACCATCGATCACCCCGCCGCAGCCCAACTCGCCACCCTCAGAGAGGTGGTGACCTGTGACGACCTCTACCAGACGGGGACCTATGCCGAGGTCTATCGGGCGATCATCGACAGGGTGCTCGACGCCGCCGAGAGGGGGCCGGTGGTCTACGCGGTGCCGGGCAGCCCGATGGTTGGCGAGTTCGCGGTCAGGGGCCTGCGCCGCCTCGACATCGACCTCGAGGTGATCCCCGGCGAATCGTTTATCGACGCCGTGCTGGCCCACATCGGCTACGACCCTCTCGACCGGGGCCTGCAGATACTCAACGGCCACGACCTTCCCGACCCGCTGGTCCTCGACAAGCCGACAATCATCGGGCATCTCGATCGGCCCGAGGTCTTGGCCGAGGTGGCGATCACCGTATCTCGGGTTATTCCCGAAGGCGCGACGGTCATGCTGCTCTCCGGTGTCGGTGCCGCCGATGAGGTGATCGAGACCGCCTCTCCGACCGACCTCGGTCCGTCACGGGCCGGGAATCGGACCTCGATGTACCTGGATCTCGACCCCGGGGGCCTGATCGGGGCGGTCCGCACAATGCGGAGGCTCCGGGAAGAGTGCCCGTGGGACCGCGAGCAGACCCACGCCAGCCTGGTGAAGAACCTGGTCGAGGAGGCCTACGAGCTGATCGAGGTGATCGCGGCACTTCCCGGGGGTGAGCCCGACTGGGTGGCCTACGCCGCCGTCGAGGACGAGTTGGGTGACGTCCTGTTGCAGGTGCTGTTCCATGCCGCCATCGCCCGCCAAGCGGGGGCGTTCGATATCGACGACGTGGCCGAGGTGCTTCGTCGGAAACTGGTTCGCCGGCATCCCCACGTCTTCGGTGGGGCCGAGGCCGGTTCGGCTGCCGACGTCAAGGAGCGCTGGGACCGGATCAAACGCGAGGAGAGGGGCGGAGGGCCGCCCGATTCGGAGCTGGAGGGCCTCCCCACCGGGATGCCAGGGCTCCACCGGGCGTCAAAGGTCCAGAACCGGGCGGCCAAGGTCGGGTTCGACTGGGAGGAGGCGGGCGCCGTCCTCGACAAGGTGATCGAGGAGATCGGCGAGCTGAGTTCGGCCATGGCAGGGTCGGGCGATGTCGGCTCGGAGTTGGGGGACCTCCTCTTCTCGGTGGTCAACCTGGCCCGTCATCTGGGGGTCGACACCGAGTTGGCGCTCCAGCAAGCAACCGACCGCTTCATCGGCCGGTTCCGGCGCATGGAGGCCGAAGGGCCCCTGGCGGGGCTCGACATGGAGACCCTCAACCAGCGATGGGAGCGGGCGAAGACCGGATGACCTCCCCACCCTGGTCACCGGGAGAGCGGCAGGGCAGTGGTAGTTTGGCCCGGCCAGCGGTCAGATAGATCAATGATCAGCGCCACGATCGAGCGAGTCCATGCCCGACAGGTGCTCGACTCCCGGGGCAACCCCACCGTCGAGGCCGAAGTCGAGACCATTGAAGGGTTCGGCCGCGCCGTGGTCCCCTCCGGCGCTTCGACAGGCAGCAACGAGGCGGCCGAGCTCCGTGACGGCGGTGACCGGTGGATGGGCAAGGGGGTGTCCAGGGCGGTCTCCAACGTGAACGGCACCATCGCCGACGCCCTCTTGGGTCGTGACGCCACACGGCAGGAGGAGATCGACCAACTCCTCACCGACCTCGACGGCACCATCGACAAGTCGGGTCTGGGGGCCAATGCGATCCTCGCCGTCTCCCTGGCCACGGCCAGGGCGGCCGCCGCAACCGCCGGGCTCCCCTTGTTCCGCTACCTCGGTGGCCCATCGGCGCGGGTGCTTCCGGTCCCCTGCCTGAACGTTCTCAACGGCGGGGCCCACGCCGCCAACTCGGTGGACATACAGGAGTTCATGCTGGTCCCGGCGGGATTTCCCTCCTACAACGAGGCGCTCCGGGCAGGGGTGGAGACTTATCACGCCCTGAAGAGGATCATGGCGGGCCGTGGCCTGGCGACCAACGTCGGCGACGAGGGCGGGTTCGCCCCCGACCTCGCCACCAACGAGACCGCCCTCGAGCTGCTGGTCACCGCAATCGAAGAGGCCGGGTATGAGCTCGGTGACGAGATCGCCCTCGCCCTCGACATCGCCGCTTCTGAGTTCCAGCGGGAGGGCCACTATCAGATGGAAGGCCGCGAGCTGACCTCGGGCGAGATGGTGGACTACCTGGCCGGCCTGGTGGACCGGTATCCGCTGGTCTCCATCGAGGACGGGATGGCGGAGGACGATTGGGAGGGCTGGAAGCTGCTCACCGACCGCCTGGGGAAGCGGGTACAGCTGGTGGGCGACGATGTCTTCGTGACCAACGAGGACCTTCTGCGTCGGGGGATCAGCGAGGGAGTGGCCAATGCCATCCTCGTCAAGATCAATCAGATCGGCACGGTCTCCGAGACCCTCCACACCATGGAGGCCGCCGGACGGGCCGGCTACGGGCGCATGGTCAGCCATCGCAGCGGGGAGACCGAGGACACCTTCATCTCCCATCTGGCCGTGGCTACCAATGCCGGCCAGATGAAGTCCGGCGCCCCGGCGCGGGGTGAGCGGACCGCCAAGTACAACCAACTACTCCGCATCGAGGAGCGACTGGGGCCCGAGGCCAGATATGGTGGCTGGGACGTCTTCAGGAGAGCCCGATGACGCTGCTGCGGAGACCGGGGGCGGCGCTGGCGACCCTGCTGATCCTCTTGATCGGGGTCGCCTTCCTCACCCAAGTGGTCCCTTATCGCCAGATCCTCGACTCGCGCCAGCAGGTGGAGTCTGCTCGTGCCGAGCTGGCTGCCCTCGATACGGAGAACCGCCAGCTCGAAGCGGACGTCGCTGCCCTCCAGACCGACGGCGAGGTCGAGAAGCTGGCACGTGAGAAGCTGGGCTATGTCCGGCCGGGAGAGGTCGCCTACGTTGTCCTGGACCCGCCCGCCCCTGACACCGTGGTGGAGCCGGCGCCAGCCCTGGAACAGGCCGAGGACAGGAGCTGGGTCGAGAAGATCTGGGACTTCCTCACCGGCGCCGACGTTGGCGCGAGCGATGCGCCAGCCCGATGACCTCCAGGTCGTAGAGATCCAGATCGGCAGACCGGTCCGTGCCCCGGCCCGCGTTGTCTCCAGGTGCCATCTCGGTCTGCCTGTGGTCATCCAGGTGCCACCACACCTCGACGACGGGACACCGTTTCCCACACTGTTCTGGCTCACCTGCCCCTTGGCGCAGACCCGGATCGGGCGTCTCGAGGGTGCGGGCGGTGTCAAGAGGATGGAGAACCGAGCCGAGGCCGACTCGGACTTCGCCGCTCGGCTCGAAAGCGCCCACCAGTCGTATCGGAGACTGCGCGACGGCCAGATCGAGGAGGGCGCCTCACCGCCGCCGATCGGTGGCGTCGGGGGCGCCCGAGCCGGGGTCAAGTGCCTTCATGCTCACTATGCCCACACTCGCGCCGGTGGCGATAACCCGGTGGGGGAGTTGGTGCAGGCGTGGATCGAGCCCCTCGATTGCCTGGTGCCATGTGTCGTGGGCGACGGGTACAACCCGGAATGGGTCAACCGGCAGTGAAGGTCGGAGCCGTCGACATCGGCACCAACTCGATGCGGCTCCTGATCACCGACGGGTTGACTCCGGTCGGGCGCTGGGAGGAGGTCACCGGCCTGGGGAGGGGTGTCGATCGCACCGGCAACCTGTCCGGGGAGGCCATCTCGATCTCGATCGACGCTCTGGAGGGGTTTGGAAGGCTGATGGCGAGTCACGGCGTCGAGAGTCGAAAGGCCATCGCCACCTCGGCGTCGAGGGAAGGCTCCAACCGTGAGGCCTTCTTCGACCTCGCCGAGCGAGCCCTCGGGGTGAGGCCCACCCTCATCGACGGCCAGGAGGAGGCTCGTCTGGCCTATGCAGGGGCCACCGCCCATCTCGACGGCCCAAAACCCCTGCTGGTCTCCGACATCGGCGGCGGGAGCACCGAGTTCGTGACGGCTACCGCCGCGGTGTCGGTCGACATCGGCTCGGTCCGGGTCACCGAGCGAGCCATCCCATCCCGACCCGCCCCGGCCGCCGAGCTTTTGGCGGCTCGGGAGATGATCGGCGAGATGTTCTCCTCGGTTCGCATGGGAGCGGTGGGGACCCTGATAGGCGTGGCCGGGACCTGGACCGAGCTACCAGGCCTCGCTCGTGGCCTGCCCGGGAGCACCGACACCCAGGGGATGGCGGTGACCCGTCAGGAGCTCGCCAATGTCATCGACACCCTCTCCGAGCTCAGCGTCGAGGCGACTGCCGGCCTGCCGTCTCTCAACCCGAAACGGGCGCCCGTCATCCTCGGTGGGGCGTTGGTGGCCGAAGGCGTCATGGACGTCGTTGGAGCCGGGAAGGCGCTGGCTTCGATCGAGGACAGCCTCGACGGGTTGGCCATGACGCTGTTGGCTTTAGCCTGATCCCGTGCCCGGGTGGCGGAACGGTAGACGCGAGGGGCTTAAACCCCCTTGAGCCGACACGGCTCGTGTGGGTTCGAAACCCACCCCGGGCACAACATAACGCCTGCTCAACCCCCGTTTCTAGCCGGCAGACAAGGCATAAAGCAGAGGCCCCCGGATCGGTCCGCCGGGGGCCTCGTGATCACAGAATGATCACACGATCGGTCGATCACGTGTTCCCGTAGGCTTCGCCGAGAGCGTCCGCCGCCTGGTCGAGCATCTCATCCCGCACGTGGCGGCGGATGCTCGTCACATGACTCCGGGTGAGCGTCCGCGGTGGAAGCGTCTGTTAGGCGTGTCTTACGGCCGCTGAGCGACGGTTGAGGGCCGTCACGACCCGGAGAGCCTGAGGTCGGCTTCGAGCGAGCCGTACCGTCCCGGGACTCGCCGCGAGCGAGCCGTACCGTCCCACAGAAGCGCGTAGGACTCGTCAATCGGGTGCCTGAGATCTTCGTAGTTCCGCTCGGCCATCCTCACATGGGTCCCGAACCAGTCGTTGCACAACAGTTCTCGGATGATCTCCCCGGCCTTGTTCTCGGCGATTCTGGTCGACTTGATAAACCGGCCGGGGATCGGCACCACAACTCCGTTGTCGATCCCGCCGGATACGGGTTTGAGTGCCATACGCCTGACTGCCACCCTGTCCCCGATGGTTCTCGTCACCTGGTAGAAGTCGACGTAAACATCTTCGTCGGGGTCGGGAGGCAGACCCACCCACCCGCGGGTTTCCACGAACACGTCTCCTACATTGACATCACCCACACGGTTAATGATAGCCGAGAAGGGATCTGCGACACCGCGCGGGCAAGCTTGAAAAAACTGCCTCTGACCTGGGGAAACGCGGCATTCTGAGCACCGTTTCCTGTGATCATTCTGTGATCAGCAGCCGAAAAACCGCCTCTGACCTGGGTGTTTAGACAGTGCAGGGGGTTATGAATGCGCCGTACCTGGTCGGGTTCTACATGAGGTTCACCGACGTCGCCGGTCTGAAGTGGATAAGAGACCCGACGGCCAGCTTCGAGAGATCAAGTACATAGGTGAGCGGTCAGCGCATGCTTGCGCCTACCCGTAGCACCCAACCTGTTCCATCCGGTGGTCGGCGGCAGTCATCACTCTTGTAAACGCTCTGGCTCCATCCAAGTCACCGGCATCTATCCGCCCGCTGTGGGCATTGTCGGCAACGTCGAAAATCTCCTGCAAGAGTTCACAGTCGGTCTCGGCCGGGATGATTGACCCGTACTCAAAGGGCAGGTTGTCGTAGACGCCCTGGCCCTGTGTTGGTGGAGGGGTAGTCGCTTGCGGAGCAGGTTGAGTATCCGGTTCGGCTGCATCACTGTTAACGGCCTGGATGATGCCCGTGACGACATAGAGCACGAAGGCGACGGCGGCAATCCCGATGACCAGGCGCGAGCTAGTGCTGAGTTCGCTCCACGACTTGGCCGCGGATGTGCGATTACGTGGTTCGACAGGGTCAAGCACGACGACCCGATTATCCGAACAAGGACACCGACTCGCAACGGGTCGCCAGGCTCATGGACGGACAGTGAACCCGATCCGTGATCACACGGTGATCACACAATCCCGGAAACAGGTGATCACCGGAGGACACGAATCGCCGCCGCATCCTTAACAAACAGCCTGGTGAGACTGCGTTTCCGGCCATCAGGGGACACCAGCGGAAACGAAGCTCCGCGGTCTTAAACCCCCTTGAGCCGACACGGCTCGTGTGGGTTCGAAACCCACCCCGGGCACTGCGAAAGGCCTGCTAGCTGGCCTAGCGAGGCTGTTTAGCTGGGCATGGTCACATAACGGTCTCGCGCCAGGCCGAACTCGTGTTCCCTTACGGATGAGGTCAGCCACCCGGGCTAGCGGGGAAGACCACCGCTGGGTGCTGAAACGTTCTCGGTGTCGGCGCGCGCTCAGCGCCGGGCAGTTCGATTCAGATCCTCCACGATTCGAAGATTGTGTGATGCGTTCAGGGGTGTGACGGGCATAGACATAGTGAACAGGGGACGCGTCCGAAAGAGAGTGAAACGTAGACGTCGATTGGAATTTCTTTGGCTCAGACTGGTGAGAGCATCGTCTTGACCTCGAGCGAGTGGTTTGAATCGCTTTGGGTTGAAAACGCCGATCTTGTCTACTTGTACGCTGCGCGCCGTGTTGGCCCCGATTTCGCTCCGGACATCGTCGGCGAGACATTCACCGTCGCTTGGAGTCGAGGGAGCCATGTTCCATCGCCGGCGCTTCCCTGGTTGTACGGCGTGGCGCGGAACGTGATTGGGCGGCATCGACGCACCGAGACCCGTTATTTCCGGCTGATCGAACGCGCTGCTCACAACCCAGCCCCCGACGCGATCCCGATGGAGATGAAGGTCATTGAGAGAGACATCTGGGAACGAGCGTTGCGGGCTCTTGATGAGACCGACCGAGAGGCGCTGCTGCTGGTGGCATGGGAAGGGCTTAGTCCCGCCGAGGCGGCGGTTGTCATGGGCTACTCGGCTGGGGCGTTCCGTGTCCGATTGAGTAGGGCGAGGCGGCGCTTGAGAAGGCAACTAGAGCAGACACAAACAGATTCAGGAGTGAGCAGATGAGCAAGGAACTCAGGAGGCTGGCTGGTCTAAACCCGTATCCACCTGACTCGTTTAAGCGTTGGGGTGGTTCGGCGGAAGGCAAGCGCGTTTTCGAGTCGGCCATCCTGGAAGGGGATCTCGAACCAGCGGACCTTGCTGAAGTGTCTCATCGAAGGATCCGTCCTTGGACTGTGGCGTGGGCCACGGCAGCGTTGACGCTTGCTGTTTTTGTGCCGGTGATGTTGTTCAGAGGTGACGCTCCCGGTCAGGTGGGTGGACCTGTGCCAGCGATCGAGCAGCCGATAACCACGACCTCCAGTCCTGTGGAGCCTTCTGCTCCTAGTGCTGAACTGCTGGCGTATCTGCTTCCGATCTCGGGAGCGGAGGTGGCGTCGGTGAACTACATCTGGATGGCCGGTTTCCAAGAGCGGCTGGACAGAGTCGATGCTTGTCTCCGAGGCGAAGGGTTCGACTTCGACTTCCAATCGACCATGCCTCCCGACCTCGTGCTGAGAGCCCGGAACCATCTCCCTGCCTATGACTCCTTGCGGAAGTATGGGTTCATCCCGACATGGACTAACCAGCCTCCGGGGTATCCCCCGGGAGTGGATTACATCGAGAACGACCTCAACAACGCGTTGGAGGGATTCGTTCCCTTCCCAGAAGGTGTCTCCGCGGCGGAGGCGAGGGCAATCGTCAACGCCTACCAAGACTGCTCATCCGAGGCCTCGGGGATAGATCCCAACTCCACCGGATCGCTCCTCACAGTCTTTGACGGGGACTACGAGCTCCTCGGAGGGAACTTCGAGCTCCTGTTGCGTGACTTGGACAATTCGCATCCCGACGTTGTTAGTGCCTTCGATGACTTCCAAGCATGTGTCCGCGGTCGCGGATGGGACTTCGATACGAGCCGAGACGACGGGTCTGAGAACAACTCGATCGATCCGTTCCTGGGCGCGGCACAAGGTGTGGTATTCGAGTCTGAAGATCCTGCCGAACAACGAGAGACGGACGCTCGCGTGGTCACCGACCTGGTGGAATGCATGGCGCCTGTTGAAGCCGTTCGACAAGATCTTCGAGTCGACCTACGCGAGACCTACATCGACGACCACTGGGCCGACCTGGTCGAGGCCGAGGGCAGGTTCAGTGCTGCCTTGAGGGAGATGGGTATTGGCACCCAAGGCTAAAACGACTGATGACCAGCCCAATACGCCCGCATCCAGTCCTCAGTCCTACCGAGGACCAAGGCGCGGCACTTCCCCTGGAGCGAGGAGGGGAGCGAGAAACCTTGTTTGGGGCACTCTGGTGCTGCTTGCTGTTGCGGCCGGGTCGTTTGCTCTCGGACAAAGTGTTCAGTCGCCTGAGCAGGCTCTAGCGGAGGCACAACCGCCCGATCCCACCGTCCTTACGGTCCCAGTCGAGCTACGTCAACTGGTGGATTCGGTTGTCTTTCGGGCGGATGTCGAGCTGAGCGCCTCCCACGATGTCGGGATCCCCATATCTGAAGAGATCCCGATCGTGACCGAGGTGCTGGTCGAGGAAGGCCAGACGGTCGAGGAGGGGGCCGCGCTGCTGGCGGTGAATGGGACGCGACGCTTCGTCCTTCAAGGACTGTTTCCGCCATACCGCGATTTGGCGCCCGGCCTGAGCGGTCCGGATGTCGCCCAACTGCAGGAAGCCCTTGTCCGCCTCGGGTATGCCGTGGGACGTCCGGGCGTGTTCGACTGGGCAACCGAGAGGGCTGTCCGGTCCATGTTCAGGGATCGTGGTGTAAAGCTGGTCATCGACGAGGAGCAAGGCGGCGTCATGATCGAACGCGAGTGGTTCATCTTCGTTCCGGAACTTCCGTCGCAGGTGGCCACTTCAGGGCTGCGTATTGGCGTGGACCTCCGCAATGCTGCTTTGCCGCTGCTGACCCTCTCAAACGGCGACCTTCGCGCGGTGGCTGTCGTCGACACCGGGCTCATCTCAGACCTGACGCCGGGTCGAGTTGTCGAGATCGCAAGCGGTTCAACCAGTTTCAAGGCCGAAGTAGTGGCCCTGATACCCGCTTCCGTTGCAGAGGCGACTAGCTCGACAATCGTGATGGAGTTCCTCGACGAACCACCGGCCGACTGGAGAGGCCTCAATGTAAGGGTCACAGCTGTTTTCGAACGGAGTCCAGGACCTGTGCTAGCGGTCCCCGTCTCAGCGATCTACGCCGATGCCTCCACACAGTCGTACGTCCGCCGGGTCGGCCCGGACGGCAGGCAGGAGAGGATCGACGTCGAGGTCGGAGCAACCGCCAGCGGTTACATCCAAATCGAAGCCGTCGGAGGTTCCCTGAAAGCGGGAGACATGGTCGAGGTGGGGAACAAGGGGTAGAAGTGTCCGGCATCGCGCCTCTGATGGAATGCCATGACCTCACTCGCTGGCACCCCGGCGGAATCGTTGCCGTTAGAGACGTCACGCTCTCCGTAAATCGAGGTGAGCTGATAGCTATCACCGGACCCTCTGGGTCAGGCAAGACCAGCCTGCTAGCAATGCTCGGCCTGCTCGACAAGCCGAACGCCGGGGTTCACCGAATCATGGGAGTCGACGCGACCAAGGCCACAGAACGAGAACGCGCCCGCATCCGCTCCCGATTTATCGGCTTCGTCTTCCAGTCGTTCCACCTACTCCCGGCACGGACGGCACTGGAGAACGTCGCAATGGGCCTGCTGTACTCGAGTAGGTCGCGAGGGCAACGATTGGAGAGCGCTCGAGAGGCTCTGATGCAGTTCGGGCTTTGTGAGCGCATCCACTCGCACGCCGGAACCCTGTCCGGAGGGGAACAGCAACGAGTCGCTATTGCAAGGGCCCTGGTCGGCGAACCCGAGGTGCTGCTGTGTGACGAGCCCACCGGGAACCTCGACACACGTCACACCACTCAACTCCTCGACGTACTCGTTGGCCTAAATAGGGCCGGACTTACAATCGTCATCGTCACCCACGATCGCGACGTGGCGGCCGTGGCCGGCATTCACTACGAGATGACCGATGGCAACCTCGAGATGGTCGGAGCAGACACTTCGTGACTGGCCAAAGGGCGAGCCAACTGGTGGCCAACCTGCGTTCTTCTGTGGTCGACCCGGTCCGCGAAGCGTGGGCGACTTTGGCGCAAAGGCCGGGTCGGACTCTCTTGACAGCCACCGCGAGCGCCTTGGGCGTCGGTGTATTGGTGCTCACCGTTGGACTTACTGACACACTCGCACGTCAAGTGTCCGACGAGTTCGACGCCCTAAGAGCAACCGAAGTTGTGGTCCGACCGGCACTCGGCGGATCGAACCTCGCCGCCTCTGCAGAGCAACGAGTCAGTGGGATCAACGGAGTGGAGAGACTTGGAACCATCGTTCGACTCGGACCAGCAGCAATAGGGCGAACCACCATAAAAACAGGAGAACCCACCGTTTCCGCTGACGTGCTCGCCGTAACACCAGGGGCCCTAGACGCTCTCGGACTGACCCTACGCAACGGCCGTCACTTCGACTTCTTCCACACCACCCAAGCACCACAAGTCGTCATCCTCGGTGCTGGAGTCGCACAGCGACTCGGAATCCAGAGCCCAGACGGGACCGCAGCCGTCCTTATCAACGACCAACCCCACGTGATCATCGGTATCGCGGACGAAGTAACTAGGAGACCCGCCTACACAGGAGTGGTCATCATCCCGCTCACCAACGAACCCAGATCTCCGACAGAGAGCAACCTCGAAGAACTCCTTATACAAACCGCACCGGGCGCAGCGTCAGTCGTAGCCCAGCAGGTCGCCGTGGCTATCAGCCCTCACGCACCCGAGACACTCGAAACCACATTCCCACCAGACGCCACCGCCTTCCGCCAAGGAATCGAAACCAGCCTTCGGTCATCGCTCCTCGCGCTCGGCGTCACGATCTTGATCATCGGACTCCTCGGAATCGCCAACGCCTCTTTCATATCGGTCCTCGAAAGAACCAGCGAAATCGGAGTCCGTCGAGCTATCGGCGCTAGACCCTCACACATCTGGCTGCAAGTCCTCACCGAATCCGGACTCACAGGAGGAATCGGCGGCACCATCGGCTCAAGCCTCGCCATCATCACCCTCGTAGCCCTAACAACCATGAGCGGCTGGACCCCCACCATCACCAGCGCCGTCCCCGTGCTCGGCCCTCTCATGGGCGCCTGCGCCGGATGCCTTGCCGGACTCGCCCCCGCACGACGCGCCACCCGCATACAACCCACAGAAGCACTGCGCCTGTGACCCATTGCCCACGATCGCGGAAAAGCCCCAAAGAAAATATGGGCGAAGATGACCGGTCGGTGCTGGTTAGGCCGTGGGACCCGGACCGGTGGGTGGGGGAGGGGAGAGGAACCGAGCCCGGGCCCCACGAAGAATGCGGGTCGATCGATCCTCCTCTCCAGCGACACCTGGTGTGTGTCCACCACTGATCAACCCAGTGGCCCCAGTGTATACCCGGCAGGTGTTTTGACCGGGGACAGCCGACGCCGTTGGGGTTCCTTCGGCGCCACTAGCTTGCCCCTCTCATGGCCGACTACCCGTCTGAGTACGAGCTCGATGTCGTTCTCCGTGACGGTGGAGTCGCCCGGGTCCGCCCCATACGCTCCGGCGACGCCGAGGGGGCGCGTGCCTTCTTCGAACGTCTTGGGCCCGAGTCACGCTACTTCCGGTTCTTCAGCGTCAAGCAGACCCTGACCCACGAAGAGATCAGCCATTTCACCAATGTCGACTACTACCAACGGATGGCGCTGGTCGCCCTCCACGAGGGAGAGATCGTCGCGGTCGGCACCTACGACCGGGAAGGGCCCGGAGCCAGCACTGCCGAAGTCGCCTTCGCCGTGGTCGACGAGCACCAGGGAAGAGGTCTGGGCACCAGGCTCCTCGAGCTCCTCACCAACCACGCCCGCGACCACGGGGTCGACGGTTTCCGGGCCTACGTCCTGGGTGAGAATCGTCAGATGATGCGGGTCTTCCGCAACTCGGGATACGAGTTGACCCGCACCATGGACCGGGGGGTCTACACGGTCGACTTCCCGGTGCGGGAGAGCGAGACGTCGCTGGGCGCCGAGGCAGAGCACGAGAAGAGGGCGGTGGCCGCTTCCCTGCTCCCTCTCTTCTTCCCCCGCTCGGTGGCCGTGATCGGGGCTTCGAACGATCCGGGCTCCATCGGGGGAAAGCTCTTCAACAACCTCTTGGGGACGGGCTTCACCGGGCCCCTGTACCCGGTCAACCCGTCCTCGAAGGTGGTGCGGTCCGTCAGGGCATACCCCACGGTCCTCGACGTCCCCGACGAGGTGGATCTGGCCTATGTGGTGGTGCCACAGCGATTCGTGCTCGACGTGGTTCGCCAGTGTGGTGACAAGGGGGTGCGAGGGGTGGTGGTGATCTCGGCCGGTTTCTCCGAGGTGGGCGAGACCGGCGCCGCCCTCGAGGCCGAGCTGTTGAAGGAGGTCAGGGACAGTGGGATGAGGATGGTAGGGCCCAACTGCATGGGCCTGCTCAACACGGCCGACGCCGTTCGCCTCAACGGCACCTTCGCCCCGGTCTACCCACCCGCCGGGAACGTCGCCATGTCGAGTCAGTCCGGCGCCCTCGGCATCACCATCCTGGACTATGCGGCCAGGAACAACATAGGGATCTCCCAGTTCGTCTCGGTGGGGAACAAGGCCGACGTCAGCGGCAACGACTTGCTCCTGGCCTGGGAGGACGACCCCCAGACCGACGTCATCACCCTCTATCTGGAGTCGTTCGGCAACCCCAGGAAGTTCTCGCGCATCGCCCGCCGCATCGGGCGCCGCAAGCCGATCATCGCGGTCAAGTCGGGCCGGACCACGGCCGGGAGCAGGGCGGCTTCCTCCCACACCGGGGCGCTGGCTTCTTCGGATGTGGCGGTCAACGCCCTGTTTCGCCAGGCCGGCGTGATCCGGGTGGAGACCATCGAGGAGCTCTTTGCCGCCGCCAGCCTCCTCGCCAGCCAGCCGGTCCCGAATGGGCCCCGGGTTGGGATCGTGACCAATGCCGGAGGCCCGGCGATCCTGGCCGCCGACGCTCTGGAGGCCAACGGGCTCGATATCCCCGAGCTGTCGGTCGAGCTGCGGGAGTCCTTGGCTGCCCATCTCACCCCCGAGGCGTCGACTCGCAACCCGGTGGACCTGATCGCATCGGGGGGCCCGACCGAGTTCGAGGCCGCCACCTCCGCATTGCTCGACTCGGGTGAGGTGGACTCGGTGATGGTCATCTACGTGCCGACCTCGACCGAGGGGGCAGGCCAGGTGGCCGCGGCGGTCCGCAGATGCCAGGACCTCCACGGGGGGCCGGTGACCCTGCTCTCGGTGTTCATGCACTCGGCGGCCTCCGGCGCCCTGTTCGTGGGTGACGAGGGCAAGAGGACCATCCCCAGCTTCGCCTTCCCCGAGACTGCTGCGGTGGCCCTGGCCCGGGCCGTGAGGCACGGTGAGTGGCGGGGACGCGACCCCGGAGTAGAGGTTCGTCTCGAAGACGACCAGGTGGAGGCGATCAGGGAGGTGGTCGAGAAAGCCATGGCCCGGCTCGGAGCGGAGGGAGGGTGGCTCGATCCCGCGGAGGTCGACCTCTGCATTCGCGGCGCCGGGCTCCGGACCCCGATCACCCGTGTGACCACATCCGTAGACGAGGCGGTGGCGGTGGCCGGCGACATCGGGGGACCGGTGGTGCTGAAGGTGATCTCGGCTTCGGCGCTGCACAAATCGGACGTGGGTGGTGTGATCCTTGGAGTCGAAGGGGCCGATCAGGTGGCGGACGGCTATACCCGGGTCCGGGCGGTGGTCGACGACGCCGAAGGGGTGCTGGTCCAGGAGTTCATCGCCAGTGGCCATGAGGTTCTGATCGGGATGGCCCAGGATCCCAACTTCGGCCCGCTGGTGGTCTTCGGGCTCGGCGGGGTCTACGTCGAGCTGCTCGGGGACGTTGCCTTCCGGATTCACCCCCTCACCGACGTCGACGCCTCGGAGATGGTCCGCGAGACCAAGGGATACCGGCTCCTCGAGGGCTACCGAGGCCAGCCTCGAGGAGACATCCAGACCCTGGAGAAGACTCTTCTCCGGGTCTCGGGCTTGATCACCGCGATACCGGAGCTGGTGGAGATGGACCTCAACCCGGTCAAAGTGCTCCCACCAGGGGAGGGGGTCTGGGTGGTAGATGCCCGGATCCGGCTCCATCCCCTCCCACCGCGATTGCGACCCACCATGCGTGACCTTCCCGGCGTCACCTCGAGGGCCTCGGTATAAGGTCGGCACCGTGGAGTTCGTATCGGTCGAGGTCCTGGGTGCGGTGGCACTGGTCCGGCTCGACCGCCCCCCGGTGAACGCACTCTCGGCCCAGGTGGCAATCGAGCTGGGTGAGGCCTTCACCACCTGCCGGGGACCCGAGATCAGGGCGGTGGTGGTCACCGGTCAACCCCATTTCGCCGCCGGAGCCGACATCAAAGGGTTCAAGGAGACGCTGGACTCGGGGAGCCGGGAGGCGACCGCCAACACCCTGGTGGAGTCGATAGCCGTGCTCGAGGGATTGGAGAAGCCAACGATCGCCGCAGTCCACGGGTTCGCCCTGGGGGGCGGGTGCGAGCTGTCGCTGGGATGCGACTTCCGATATCTGGCCGAGGACGCACGGATCGGCCAGCCCGAAATCCAGCTGGGGATCATCCCCGGCGCCGGGGGCACCCAACGCCTGCAACGGCTCATCGGGTTCCAGAGGGCAAAGGAGATGGTGCTCACCGGGCGGCACGTCGGCGCCGAGGAAGCGCTGGCCATCGGCTACGCCGACAAGTTGGCCCCTACCGATGAGCTGCTCGGCCTGGCAATGGCCGACGCCGCCGAATGGGCCACCAAGGCAACCGTCGCCATTGCGGCGGCAAAAAAAGCGATGATCGCCGGGCGGGGGGTCCCCTTGAGCGAGGCGATGGCAATCGAGGCCGCCGCCTTCCAGAGGGCATTCGCCTCAGACGACGCCAGGGAAGGTGTCACCGCCTTCGTCGAGAAGAGGGCCCCGCGGTTCGAAGGCAAATAGATCGGCGAGGGTTTTCAGGTTCTTGGCCCACATCCGTCGAAGGATCGGCCGGGCCACCCAGGCCGTCACGCCGCCCCCAACCCACCAGGGGAATCGGAGCGACTCCGCCCAAATCACCAATGACGACTTGGCTTCGGGGATGACTGAGAGCTCGCCCTCCCCGGTTACGAACCCCCGATGGGCGACACGAATCGAACGACCCTCCTCCCAGCCGGTCACCACCATGACGTCGATGGCGCGTAAGGGGCCGATCCGGGTGGCCACCTCCATCGTGGTCCCGACTCCCCGTCTCATCGGAGAAGTGATGACGACCGAGCGGGCATCCAGCATCCACGACGGATGGTGCTCGAGGTCGGCGAGGACCTCCCAGACCCTCTCGGGCCCGGCATCGATCCGTTGAGATACCACGACGCCGGCCATCGGCGGCAACGGTAAACCGTCCCGGGCTGCGACAATGAAGGCGGAATGATCTACCTCGACCACGCCGCCACCAGCCCGATGCGACCCGGGGTCTGGGAGTCGATGGCCCCCTTCGCCAACGACCGGTTCGGCAACTCCTCGGGAGTGCATGAGGTCTCTCGGCGGGCCAAGAACGCACTCGAGGAGGCCAGGGAGCGGATCGCGGCTCTGATCGGGGCCACTCCAATAGAGATCGTGTTCACCTCCGGTGGAACCGAGTCCGACAACCTGGCCCTCAAGGGAGCCGTTCTCAACGGATCATCCCGCAGCGGTCTGATCACCGTGGCCACCGAGCACGAGGCTGTGCTGGAGACCGCCGACTTCGTTCACAGGATGGGTCACGGGGTGACCGTGATAGGGGTCGATCGGGCCGGCCAGGTCATGGAGCATGAGCTGGCGGAGGCCGTCACGGCCGACACCGTGGTGGTGTCGGCGATGATGGTCAACAACGAGACCGGCCTGGTCAGCGATGTCCGTCGCCTGGTGGACATGGTCAAGGGAGCCGATCCCGAGGTCCTGTTCCACACCGATGCGGTGCAGGGCTTCTCCTCGGAGGAGATCGACGTCCGAGTCCTTGGAGTGGACCTGATGACCATCACCGGCCACAAGTTCGGGGGGCCCAAAGGAGCCGGCCTCCTCTATGTGAGGGAAGGCACCCGGCTCGAGCCCCTCCTCCATGGCGGCGGGCAGGAGATGGGCCGCCGCTCCGGGACCCACGACGTCGCAGGCGCCGTTGGATTGGCGACTGCCATGGAACAGGCGGTGGAGGACCGTGCCCGGTTCCGTTCGGTGGTCGGTGGGATCAGGGACGACTTCGAGAAGAGGGCCGTCGAGGGCATCGCCGGTGCCGAGATCAACACGGGTGATGCCCCCCGCTCATCGCATCATCTCAACCTCAGGGTCCCCGGAGTCCGCAATCAGACCCTGTTGTTGCGTCTCGATCAGGCGCGTGTCGCGGCTTCGGCGGGCTCTGCCTGCCAGTCGGGTGCGGCAACCGTCTCCCATGTCCTCGAGTCGATGGGCCTCACCCCGGCCGAAGCCAGGGAGAGCCTGCGTTTCAGCTTCGGCTGGAGCTCGACGCTCGATGAGGCGGTGGAGGCGTCCTCGGTTCTGATCGACTTGGTGGGCGAGCTGAGATGAGGGCGCTGGTGGCGATGTCGGGTGGAGTCGACTCATCGGTGGCCGCGGTCCTGATGAGAGAGCAGGGTCACGACGTGATCGGAGTCACACTCAAGCTGTGGTCGGGGCCGAATGGCGAAGCCCCGACGGCAGGTTGCTGCACCGTTTCCGACGCAGAAGACGCCCGGCGGGTGGCTGCCGCCATCGATATCCCCTATTACGTGTTGGACTACACCGAGGAGTTCAGGGAGGGGGTGGTCGACAGGTTCGTCGAGGGTTATGTCACGGGGCGCACCCCCAACCCATGCATCGAGTGCAACCGGACGGTCAAGTTCGACCGTCTCCTCAGTGGCCTTGGCCAGTTCGACTGCGATTTGCTCGTCACCGGGCACCACGCCCGGATTCGTCGCGAGGGTGGCGGCTGGGAGCTCCACCGTGGGGCCGATCGGGCCAAGGACCAGTCCTATGTGCTCTCGATGCTGACCCAGCGGGAGCTGGCGATGACCCGGTTCCCGGTGGGCGAGATGACCAAGCAGAGCGTCCGGGCCATGGCAAGGGACATGGGGCTCCGGACCGCAGACAAACCCGAGTCGATGGAGATCTGCTTCGTTGGTCGAGGCGACTATCGGGGATTCATTGGCCGTCTGGCCCCGGCGGCATTCGTGCCAGGGCCACTGGTGGACAATGCGGGAACCGAGGTCGGGTCTCACCAGGGGATAGCCGGGTTCACCGTCGGTCAGCGACGCGGTCTAGGAGTGGCCGTCGGTGAGCCGAGGTATGTCATCGACATCCAGCCGGCAACCTCCACGGTGGTGATCGGGAGCAGGGACCAGCTCGGGGTGACCTCGATCGAGCTCACCGACCTGACCTCGACCATGGGCGGAGACCTGGACGGAAGCGTCGTCGCCCAGTATCGGGCCCACGGCGACGCCGTGGCCGCCACACTGAGCGGGTCGACCCTGGTCTTCGACCACCCGCAGACGGCGGTGGCCCCCGGCCAGACAATCGCCTTCTACCACAGAGACCGGGTGCTGGGCGGCGCCATCATCGACTCCGCCCATCGGGCGGTCTGATGACGGCGGGTGCCCCGGGGGAGAGAGCGGTGGTTTTCGGGCAAGCCGCCCAGACCTACGACCGGGTCAGGCCCGACTACCCGTCCGAAGCGATCGATCACGTGCTGGGGCTGACCCCGATCACGAATGCAGTCGAAGTTGGTGCCGGTACGGGCAAAGCCACCTCCGGATTCGCCCGCCAGGGTTTGTCGATCATCTGTGTCGAGCCCGACCCGGCAATGGCCGGATTGCTGAGCGATCGTGGCCTCCCCGGGGTGGAGGTGGTGGTAGCCAGATTCGAGGACTGGGCGGGGCCGGGCCGCCCGGTGGACCTGGTCTATGCCGCACAGGCCTGGCACTGGGTGGATCGGGAGACGTCCTATCAGCGGGCAAAGGAGATGCTCCGCCCTGGTGGGGCGCTGGCCTTGATGTGGAACGTCCCCGTCGATCGTTATGGACCGTTCTCCGAGGTCTATTCGGCCCATGCCCCCGAGCTGCTGAAGGAGAGAGACCAGCGAGTCGTCCGCCGTGACTCGGATACCTGGCTCGAAGACCTCTCTGGCGCCGGCTTCGATCGGGTAGGGGTCTTCACCCATGAGTGGACCGCCGAGCTCACCGCGGTCGACACTCGGCTCCTGTACTCCACCTACAGCGATCACATCATGCTGGATGCGATGGTCCGCCACCTGCTGTTGGATGCTCTGGAGGCTTTCATCGACGCCAGGGGCGGCACCATCCGGCATGCGTATCGCACCCAGGTCTTCACCGGGGTCAACCCCGGGTCTCTCCATCCGCTCCTCTGAGCGGTCACGGAGCACAGGTATGGTCGGGCGGCGATGAGTGAGGTCTCCGATCGCATCGACGAGTTGCGCGCCGAGATAAGGGAGCATTCCCACCGCTACTACATACTCGACGACCCCACCGTCTCCGACGCCCAGTTCGACGCCATGGTCAAGGAGCTCCGGGCCCTCGAGCAGGAGCATCCCGAGCTGGTCACGGCGGACAGCCCGACCCAGCGGATCGGGACCCCGGTCGGCGAGCTCTTCCGCCCGGTGCGACATCTCAGGCCACTGTTCTCACTCGACAACGCCGAGACCCGTGAGGACCTGGAGGGCTGGGAGCAACGGATGGAGCGCCAGCTGGCCTCGGCTCCCACTGGCTATGTCTGCGAGCTCAAGATCGACGGGCTGGCGGTGGTCCTCACCTACCGGGACGGTGCCCTCATCACCGGGGCCACCCGTGGGGACGGGTCCGTCGGCGAGGACATCACCGCCAACCTGAGGACGATCCAGTCGATCCCGCTCCGGCTCTTCGGGCCCGATGTCCCCGACGTGCTCGAGGTGAGGGGTGAGGTCTACATGCCATATGACGCCTTCGAGGAGCTGAACCGGCGCCAGGCCGAGAGGGAAGGCCAGATCTTCGCCAACCCCCGGAACGCAGCTGCCGGGTCGGTGCGGCAGAAGGACCCGAGCGTCACCGCGGCGAGAAGAGTCGACATCTGGGTCTACCAGCTGGGCCTGATCGAAGGCGGGCCGCTCTTCGAGACCCACTGGGAGACAATCGAGTACCTGCGATCGCTGGGGTTGCGCACCAACCCGGCAAGCGGTCGGGTGGCCACCATCGACGACGTATACCAATACGTGGCCCGCGCCGAGGCCGAGCGTCACACCATGGCCTACCAGACCGATGGCGTGGTGATCAAGGCCGACAGGCTGAACGAGCAGGGGGCCCTTGGCTACACCTCGAAGGCGCCCCGGTGGGCCATCGCCTACAAGTTCCCCCCCGAGGAGCAGGTGACCGTCCTCAGGGATATCGGGATCAACATCGGCCGCACGGGGGCGGTGACTCCTTACGCCGTGCTCGAGCCGGTCTTCGTCGGGGGGGCCATGGTGGGCCTGGCCACCCTCCACAACCAGGATCAGATCGCGCTCAAGGACATTCGCATCGGCGATCGGGTGATGGTCCGCCGCGCTGGTGACGTGATCCCGGAGGTGGTGGGGCCCGTGGTGTCGGCCCGCACCGGCAAGGAGAAGCAGTGGCAGATGCCGGCCAATTGCCCGTTCTGCGCCAACCCCATATTCAGAGGTGAGGGTGAGGCGGTGGCCCGGTGCACCGGTGGGTTCGACTGCCCGGCCCGGGTCAGAGAGTGGCTCTCCCACTTCGCCGGCCGCGGCGGCATGGACATCGAGCACCTCGGCTACAAGACCATCGACCTCCTCCTGGAGCGAGGGCTGATACGCGATCCGGCCGACATCTTCACCTTCGACACCGATGAGCTCCGGGGTCTCGAAGGCTGGGGGGAGACCTCGGTGACCAATCTCGCCCGAGCCATCGATGCTGCCAGGGACCGCCCGGTGAGCCGGGTGCTCACCGCCCTCGGGATTCGTCATGTCGGGGGAACCGTGGCGCGCACCTTGGCCCGCCAATTCGGGGGGCTCCCGGAACTGATCGACGCCAGCGAGGAGGAGATCGCCACCGTGGAGGGGATCGGGCCGGTGATCGCCGCCGAGGTCCGCGCCTGGTCGGTCGACCCGGCGAACCGAGAGTTGGTGGAGAAGCTGGCGAGAGCGGGAGTGCGCCTTGCCGATCCAGTCGAGCCCACCGCCGGGCCCGGGGCCCTGACCGGGGCGACCTTCGTCATCTCCGGCACTCTCGATGGGCTCTCCAGGGAGGAGGCGGAGGCGGCGGTGGAGGCACGAGGCGGCAAGGCCGCTGGGTCGGTGTCGTCGAAGACCACCGCGCTGGTGGTGGGTGACTCGCCGGGAGCCTCGAAGGCCAAGAAGGCGGAGGTGCTGGGGATACCGGTCATCGATGGCGCCACTTTCCGGCGAGTGCTCGATGAGGGGCTGTCGGTCCTGAGCCCCTAGCCGACGCGGAACGACCAGCTGAACGAACCCGGGTCGGGAAGCCCGGTGTAGGTGTCCCAGATCACATCGACGGTGTGCCTGCCGGGTGTCCAACTCTGGATAGTGGGGTGAGAGGGGGAAGGCGCCCACCGGTAGACACCGGTGGGTTCGACGAAGGTGAAGTCGGTTATCGGCCAGCCGTCGACGGTGATCTGAGCCTGATATCCGACCTCGAGATCGATCTCGATCGCGGTCTGTGGAAGGACCAAGTCTCCAGGCAGTGGTGAGATCGATTCGAGCGCTCCCGGAAGCTCGACTACCACCCCGTCGGGTGAGAGGACCAAGGCGAAGATGATGGCGGCCAGCCCCAGCAGCCCCAGTCCCAAATAGATCAGCCGGTATGGCATTTGCCGGCACCGTAGCGGTGCCGGCCTGGCTTGCCTTCGGCTCAGTTGCTGTGGAGCACCTCGTTGAGCCCGCCCCAGGAGCCGGACCGGGAGAGGGCCTCGACCCTCCCGGTGACCGAGTTGCGACGAAACAGGGTGTCGTCCACCCCGGAGAGGTCGCGCCCCTTGATCGTGGTCTCGTCGGGAAGGGTGACGATGGACCCCGCCGTCACGTAGAGCCCCGCCTCCACCACGCAATCGTTGCCTAAAGAGATCCCGATCCCCGAGTTGGCCCCGAGCAGGCAGCGCTCCCCGATGCTGATCACCGCAGTGCCACCGCCGGAGAGCGTCCCCATGATCGAGGCGCCCCCGCCGATGTCGCTCCCGTCTCCGACCACCACACCCGAGCTGATCCGACCCTCCACCATCGACTTGCCCAGGGTGCCGGCGTTGAAGTTGACGAAGCCCTCGTGCATAACGGTGGTTCCCTCGCCGAGATAGGCGCCGAGGCGCACCCGGTCGGCGTCGGCGACCCTGATCCCGTCGGGGACCACGTAGTCGGTCATTCGGGGGAATTTGTCGACGGCGGTGACCGACGGAGTTCGTCCTTCCGCGATCAGACGGGCCCTGGTCATGGCGAAGCCCTCGACGTCGCAGGGCCCCTGCGAGGTCCAGACCACATTGTTGAGGACGGCGAAGATCCCCTCCACACTCACCTGGTGGGGCCGGTACACCCGGTGGGAGAGGAGGTGGAGCCGCAGATACGCGTCGTCAGGTGTCGCCGGAGGGGCGACCGGATCGATGGTGGTGGTGACCAGCTTCCGGATCACCCCCCGCGCCGGATCGCTGCCCACCAGGCCGCCCAAGGGGGTGTCGTCGGTGGACAGGGGATCGGGGAACCAAACATCGAGAACTTTGTCCCCGGAGTAGGTGGCGATGCCGGTGGCGGAAACGGTCGACACCATCGGGAGGGTAGCGGTCGCCTGTTACCTTGCCCGGATGCCGGATCTGGTCGAGACCCTGGCCTGGCTGGTCGACATCCCTTCGGAGACCGGCAACGAGCAGGCCATCCAGGAGGCCATCGCCGCCCGCCTCGAAGGGCATCACATCACCAGGGTCGCCGACTCGCTGGTGGTCGGCGTCGCCGACCCGGGAAAGGTGATCCTGGCGGGTCACACCGACACCGTGCCCCTCCAGGGGCATGTGGGGGCCCGCGTCGAGGGTGACCGGCTCCACGGGCTCGGAGCCACCGACATGAAGTCAGGCCTGGCGGTGATGATCCATCTCCTCGAGGATCTGGGGTCGGACCGCATCGTGGGCGTGTTCTATGCGGGGGAGGAGGGCCCGCTCCAGGGGAATCAGCTGGGCCCGATCCTCGATCGCCTTCCCGGTGTGGCCCAGGCGGAGGCGGCGATCGTGATGGAGCCGACGAACCGGGAGCTCCACGCCGGGTGCCAGGGGTCGGTGAATGCCCTCGTCTGGTTCGAGGGCGAGGCTGCCCACTCCGCCCGTCCCTGGCTCGGGGTCAATGCGGTGACCAAGGCCGGCGATTTCCTCAGCTACATGGGGGGCCTCGAGCCCGAGCTCCACCTCATAGAGGGTCTGCCCTTCAAAGAGGTGATCTCGGTGACCAGGGCCCGTGGCGGGGTCGCAAACAACATCATCCCGTCCCGATTCGAGCTCAACGTCAACCACCGTTTCTCGCCGGATCGGTCGGTCGAGGAGGCCATCGCCCAGCTGCGGGAGGTGTGCCGCGCCGCCGACGGGTTCGAGGTCTCCGACGCCGCGCCTGCTGCCTATCCCGAGGCCTCCCACCCTCTCTTCATCGCCCTGGCTAAGGCATCGGGGGCCGGTCTCGGCCACAAACAGGGATGGACCGACGTGGCTCGATTCGCCCAGCATGGGGTCCCAGCGGTCAACTTCGGCCCTGGCGAGACCGCGCTGGCACACAAACCCGGGGAGTCGGTCCGGATCGATGACCTCGCTTGGGCCTATCGGGCCCTGGCCGAGGTCCTCAGCTGACGGCAGTTGCCAGTCGGGGTCCTTCGTCCGACACCCTCGAGTTTGCAGACGATGAAGGCGGGGCGCATCACACTCGCCATGTGGCCGCGACCACAGGCCCCCCAGGCGAGCGCACAATAAGTGCCAATATGGGCGGGTTATCGAGAGGTGCGTTATCGCTCGGGAACAGGGTGATCTGCGCTAGCTACGGACCGTTCTGGCCGTTGAGGTAGATGCCTTGGTCGGTGACCATCAGGTAGCTGGTTCCTGAGACTTCGTTGGTCCGTCCGCCGGGTTGACCCGTGACCAGGTTGATTGTCTCGTACCCCCACCAGTCCTCGGAGCTCGTTTCGACCAGAAGCCAGTCTTCATAGACTCCTAGGGGGTTGAAACCGTCGCCCGGGAGATATTGGAGGCGGAGTTCGAGACTGGTCGGGTCGAGGAGGATCAATCCCGAGCTCTCGTATTCGCCTTCGACTTCTGGTTCGTTGTTGCCTGGCTTGCATTCCTCGTCGCACCACACCTGTGTTCCTTCCGAGCCGGTCAGCACGACCGCGTCAGATGTCGATAACCCCCGGCTGGTAGGAAGCTCAAGGGTTCTCTCGAGTTCGAGCGCCTCCGTGTCGACGACCATCAGACCGAGGGCGGTGCGCGTTGTGTGGAGCTTCTTCTCTTCGTCGCGCCATGCGTCACCTGCCTCCCCGGTCACCAGGAGTTCGGTTCCGTCGGCGTTAAGCCAGGCGGAGAGCCTGGCGGAGGGTTCGCTGCCTTTCGCCTGGGCGGGCGGAATCAGCCAGGACATGACACTGGTCCAGAACCCGGGAGGCTCAGCGAAGTCAGCGACCTCGGTTGTTCCTTCCAACAGGTCGACAGCGGTAAGACCCGCACCGTCGGCATGAACGACAAACAGCCGGCTGTGGGTCTCGTCGAACGCGATCGCCGGCTCTACTTCGCCGTAGGGCCAAGCTGGATCGCGGATCGCCTCCGGTGCTAGTTCGGCGTGTCCATGGATGACGCCTGTCACCTCGATCTCCTCTCCCAAAGTATTGGTGGTGAGGTCGCCGACACGTACCTGGGGCGGTTCTCCGATGTGATCTTCGGCGTATCCGAAGGTCTCGTAGAGAGCCACCTTGCGACCTCCGTCGATGAGGGCCGCATCATGGATCCACCCGAGTTCAGCTTCACCGAACAGACTTCCATCATCGAAAGAACCAGTGTTCGGGTCGAAGAGGTAGAGGTGCTGAGTGTCGAGATCGAATCCGTGCACCACGACCCGATCTAATGCGGGGCTATAGCCCAATGTCCGAACACCGCTAGTGAACGGTGCCTCCACCTCGAAGTCGACTCGGTGTTGTTCCGGATCGAAGACGATCGCCGTCCAATCGTCTTCCTCGAAGGTGAACAGGAGCAGGCGGCCATCGGGCAATGACACGTGCTCATCTGCCAAGAACCCGGTGAGAAGCAGTGGAGACCCCACTGGCTGCAGGGTGGCTTCGTCCAATCGTTGCAGCGATGACGTCGCCCCCGGCAACGACGTTGATGTGGACGGCGGGCTCGTCGAGGTCGTCGTCGCTCCGAGGGTCGTGGTCGTGACCTGAGGGACAGTCGACGGAGAAGAAACTGTTCCGGAACACGCCGAAAGCATCAGCAGGCATGCACATAGGACCGGAGCCCTGATCCTCACACCCAGAAGACGATCAAACAGACCACAAAGTTCCGCACGCCACATAGCCAATTCCGATCCAGTGGCATCAGTCCAGGACCCCAAGTACTACCACGCTATGTGCCGATCTCGCTCAACTCCCACGGTGAGCGGTATCCATCCACGCCGTTGACCAGCTTTTTGTCGTACCTACGTGGTTCCCTGTGGTCATGCGGATCTTCCATGAAGGAGAACTCTCTGAGTTTCTGGATGGGCAGATTCGGAAAATGACCAAGGAGGTCCAGGGAGAGCCAGAGAACAAGCTGCTCAATGTCGATCGAACTCAGTACGTCGACTATCTCGTAGACAAGTACAAGGTCGAAGCGATCGACTTTCTCTGGGATGAGATGACTGTCGACCAGAGCGAGCGGATGATTCCGGCTGAACAGCACGGCTTTGAATGGAATGTATATCCAGGAAAGTCCTATCCCCGGCAAGTGCTCGTGTATGAGGTTCCGTACACCGGTACTAGAGAGCTGCTCAGGCTGACTCCGAGGACCCGTGTGATGTGGACTGAGGACCTGAAGGTCTCAGATCCAGCAATCTGGTTTGAAGTCATGAACATCAACCTGAAACCCGACGAGATCAAGAGCAAAGCTGAATATTTCACGTCACATCTCAAACGACAGTCTGAGTACAGCCGCAAGGACGTGAACGAATTCAATGAACGCCTCCGTGCCCGGGTGGAGTCGACTGTCGACCACCGAAGGAGCCAGCTACTCGAGAACCGGCAACTCCTTCATGACCTTGGGGTCCCAGTCAGAAAAAGCGAAGACGTACCGAGCACCTTCAGTATCGACGCGCCAAAACGCAGGCTGATAACGAAGCCCGAAGCTCCGTCTTCGGACTACGAACCTGAACCGACACTCCACGAAAAGGGCTACTCAGAGATCCTGGAGGTCATCCAGCACGTTGGGAGAGAGATGGAACGGCATCCCGCGACCTACGCACGACAAGGTGAAGAGATGCTTCGGGATTTTCTGTTGATGGCGCTGACGCCGAATTTCGAAAGCACCACCGGTGAGACCTTCAACAGGGCGGGAAAGACCGACATCTTGATCCGGCATGAAGGCTCGAATGTCTTCGTTGCCGAGTGTGCGGTCTGGTACGGGAAGAAGAAGTACCTAGAGAAGATCGACCAGGCGCTCAGCTACCTCACTTGGCGAGACTCCAAGGTGGCGATCGTGATATTCGCTCGACTCAAGACCATTCAGCGTGTCTTCGATGACATCGTGAAGACGACCCCCTCGCATCCTCAGTGGACTCATACGTACGACGACTCCTTGGATGGCACATACCGATATGACTTCTGTCTTCCCGGGGATCCGAGTCGCGGTGTTCGCGTCACCATCATGGTGTTCCATCTGCCGGAGGAATAGAGGCGGCCCTCCTCCGGATAGCCGCTCTGGATGTGCCGATCTCGGGCGGTTCCGCGAAGGGGGAGTTATCGCCCGAGAACAGGGTGATCTGGGCGGCCGATCGCTACACCGTCGCGTAGCCACCTAGCCACTACGTGTGGTGACTCTGAAGACGCGGCGCTGCTGCCACGCTCAATTCAATCAAGATTCCCACGACTTGGGCGGTGCTTAAATCCTGGCATGGCGCGAGTCCGCTTTTTCGCCGACCCCTCCGAGTCCGAGAGCGAGACTCCGGCGTCCCATCTCGGAGTCGCAGTCGAGTACGGGATGGAGATGCCGAAGGACGATTCGAGGATGTGGCTTCGTCGGGAGTCGAGGCGCCGAGGAATCCCGGCGTGGGACATGACTGACGAGACCGTCGTTCGAGGACTCTCCGATGCTCAGACTCGGTGCTACTTCCGCGTGCCGACGGCGGCCTGGGACGACGACAAAGCCATAGGCGAATTCATCGAAAGAGTCGTCGAACACTGGAACGGGGCTGTCGAAGGGTCGGACTGACAAGGTCCATCAGAGCCAGACTCCGGTCGCGCTCGAACAACCTCGTCGACCGTCGTGACACCGCTCACGCCCGGCAAACCTGAGCATCACCTAACGAGCGCATACGTGCCGTTCTGCTCCCACGTCCTGAATCTCCGATTGGAGTACGGCGAGGAGGCGGCGTTCGCCGTGACGGTGGAAATCGCGAAATAGACCCGTACTGAACCACGTAATCGGGGCTGCCATCCCGAGCAATAAGTGCCGATATCGCTCGGTGTCAGAAATGGGCGCTTCCGCTACAGATGAATCGATATGCGTGGTTCAGGTAAGCCCGTAGAACTCTTGTTGGACTCTGGGGTCACCTATGAAATAGGCATCTCGAATCAGCCCCGCCTCGCTCATGTGAAACACGTACACCACTCGATCTTCAAGTTGCCTTTCGCCCAACTGCGCCTTGGTAGTCTGCAGGACAACCGTGTGGGCATCGTTTGCCAGGATGTCATGGACATCGATTTCGAGACTGTTCTCTGATAGGCCGATGAGTTGGCGGATGACCGACAGGATGGCTTCCTTGCCCTCGATCTGCCCGTCAGCGCCATACAACACGGCATCATCTGCGAAGGCTGATATGAAGCCGTCAAGGTCTCTTCGGTTCAAGGCCGAGTAGGCCTTGGCGACGAGAGCGACGTTCAGGTGGGTCATCCAATTCATCCTGCTTCAGGACCGTGTTGAACCTACCCGGAGCACTCGATACGTGCCGTTCTCGCGCACTCGCTGAAGTGCTTGTTATTCGCCCATAATGGCTGATCTAGCGCGGCCCGTTGCCGGTGATCAGCTGGAGGGGGTTGGTGTTTGGACTGGGCCGGTCCACTCTGTGTCCGCTCCGGTGAAGGTTGCTCTGGTGCCCCCGGCAACGAACACCTCCGTCGTGTCTCCTGTGGCGAGGTCGACTAGGAGGAAGGTCTCTTCGGGCATTGCTGGCTCGAAAGGGCCTCGGGACAGTATGAGCCGTTGCCCGTCGAAGTCGTGGATTCTCACCCATGCTTCATCGACTGTGCCGATCGTTGTGTTTACAAGGACCTCCTCTCCTTCGGTGACTATCAGATGCGCTGGTTCGAGTACTTCGGAGGGTTGACCTTCTTGGTCCGTTTCAATTTCGGGGTCGGTCACCCAGGCTGTGAGCCCATTGGCCGCTGTCCACTTCCACAGCCACGGAGTTTCGGGCGACACTTCGACTGGGACATCATCTGGCGTTTCCACCGATTCGCCATCCAATAGCGCATAGAAGGTGGGGTCACCCAAAGTCATCGCGACGGGTCCGGTCGGGGTGGCGATCACAGAAACCAGTTGAGCATCATCATCCCGAATGAGAATTGGTTCCTGCTTCCCGGCCCGGAACCACCAGAGACCAGTCGAGTCAGTGAACACCAGGCCACCTTCACGGTCCCGAGCAACGTCAGCTGGAAAGGGTTGTGTCTCCCAAACCAGAGTCTCACCATCAAGGCGAATCCCACCCAATCCATGAGTCACCAACACGACCCCTGAGAGGTCGAGACCTTGCCTCGCGAGGGTGGTGGAGGTGGTTGGAACGAACGTCGAAGTGGTAGTCGATGACGGGTGAGCCGTCGACGTAGAGGATGTTTGATTTACTGCCTCGTTCCCAGAACACGCCCCCAGAATCAGCACAGCACCGAGCAGACCGCCCAGACCCCAAGAGTTGGATAGTGACACTCCAAACCCCCATCCAGGCAAAGCAACGAGGGAAGCCCACGTAACGCTACATACATCTATCCCGATTACCGGTGAGGTCAACAGTCGGGATCGCTGGCCTTCGAGCAACGCCCTAGACCTCACACACTATGACTTCCCAGACGGTCGAGAAGTTCCCCGAAATGACAACCCGATCGAACCGTCGCTCGTGAGAAGCCCCGACCATCTGCAGCGAAATCCAACAGACCTCGGAGCAACTGATTGATCCTCCGGGCACGAGCGAGACGTGCCGATCTGCGTGGTTTGGTCATGCGAGCGTTCTTGACCGAGATTGATTGATCGGTGCGGGAACCGACTGCATGTCGGTGCTCGTCCAAGAGGGAGGATTGAGGAGGATGCGGTGCGTCGACTGGCGGCGATCGGTGTGCTTGGAGCCCTCGTGGTGGCCTGCGGTGGAAGTTCAAGTGTGTCCGGACCGGGCACCGTCTCCGCACCAATCGAAAATGGCACCGATCCTTCCGTGGACGCTGCCACGGCGACCACTCACCTGGAGCAGCCGGAGTCAGGATCGACTTCGACGTTGAGTGGTGGGGAGCCCACCTTCCTGACGGTTGGTGATGGAGCGTTCATTGGGAGGGTGGTGAGCGTCGAGTTCGGGGACGAATGGGCGATCACCCCGTCCGATGTCGCCGTCACACCCGGCGCTGCCGCCGGTACCACGGTCGGTCCGGCGATCCTGCACCTCGACGACGGCACCACCCTCGAAGTCCCAGCCGGTACACCCGGAGGCAACGGCTGCATCGAGTTGGTGAGACCAGAAGACTGGGCCGCCATCACGGGCCTTGAGAACCCGACCCTGGAGCAGCTGAGACGCAACGACATCCCTTACGACTGTTTCATCTACGGGGCGCTCACACCAGGTGGGCAGGTGGCATGGTTCGACATCGCCGCCGAGTACCGCGCGGGGGATCCAACATCCAAACTGCTCCGTCGCCCTGTCCGACTGGTCGAAGACTCGCTCATCGTCGAGGGAGATCTCGGTTTCCGGCTCGCTCCAGACGTGGAGATCCTCTGTCTCAACCAACTCACCATCGAGGAGTACGCTGCCGACCTTCTCGAGCACGCATCACGAAGCGTGATCGAGATCAGCACCAGCACCGGTGAGATCACCACCATCACCTGCAACGCCGAGATCTGAAACACACGCCGAGGTGCCGTTCATGCGCACTGCATTGAGAACCTGCCGACCGCTCATATTTGTTGATCGAGTGCGGGCCTCTTAACGAAGCGGAGCGTGTTTGTGGCAGCCGATGAGTGGGACGTTCAACTAGGGGTGGGGCTTGTTCCTACTGACGGCTTGCCGAGAATCATGTCCACGAGTTGGCTGGCTTGGTGACTGGTCATGGCTTTTGGAGTCATCGTTCGGTTGTAGATGATCGGTCCGCTCAGGGCGAGGGCGGTCAGTTCGGCGTCGAGGTGATGTGGGAGCTCGCCGGAGTCGATGCCCCGCTGGATCGTGTCGACGAGAGTCTGGCGGCGTCGGGCGCTGTAGGTGTGAAGAAATTTGGCTACTTCTGGGTTTTGGTCGGCTGCTTCGATGAGAGCTGGGATGCAGGCGGAGAGCAGCGAATCGTTGAATGCCTGGGCCAGGTGTTCAATCAGCTGCCGGATCTGTTGGCGGATGTTTTCGGCGTCGATGTCTGGGCGGGGTTGTTGGTTGAGGAGCTCGAGGCTGTCCGAGATGAGCGACAACTTGGTTGGCCAGTGACGGTAGATGGTGCTCTTGGCCACTCCTGCTTCGCTGGCTACGCCTTCGATCGTGAAGGCGGCATAGCCCACCCGCCCCAACACCGACAGGGTCGCGTGGTGGACCGAGTTTCGGGTTCGCTCGATACGAGGGTCCATTCTTGACAGTCTATGAAACCCTGGCGTATCATAAAAGTTATGAAACGTTTGAGTCCGATTTCCTTCGGTGACGTGGTGGGCGAGCCTGCGGACATGGAATATTTCTCGTGGCGTTGAGCGTCCGGTACATCGTCAACGATGTTGATGCGGCGATCGAGTTCTATCGTGATCGGCTGGGGTTCGAGGTGGACATGCAACCGGCCCCGGGGTTTGCCCGTCTGAATCGGAGCGATCTGGTTCTGCTCTTGAACACTCCTGGCGTGGGCGGAGCCGGCCGGGCTGGCGGGGATCCGCGACCTGGAGGCTGGAACCGGTTCCAGCTAGAGACCGACGACCTCGACGTATTGGTCGCTGACCTCCAAGCTGCGGGGGTTTCATTTCGGGGAGATCTAGTCGAGGGCAGGGGCGGCCGTCAGATCCTCGTAGAAGACCCTTCCGGCAACGTCGTGGAACTTTTCGAGGCTGCATCCAACTGAATGGCCGCGAGCCTCGACAACTGGGACCCAGGCCAGGGAGCCGCTGACTTGAGTTGGCATCCAGACTGTCCCGATGTGACCAGCCCAACCAATACGTGCCGATCTCGCGCACATAAATCAGATGTGCGGATCCGCAACGGAATTGGTGATCCTGAGCGATCAGATAGGGACCCCGAATCGTCCGGCGCGGACCTCCTATCTCCGTATCTCCATGCCGTACCGGTCGCGCATCCGGGCGTGGAACGCTTCTTCGAGTGGCGCGTCGCCTGCCGCACTCAGGGCGTGCCAGGTCGACGAAGTAACCCTCCATGCCTCTGGGAACGAAAAGGATAAGCGAGCGAGCACCGTGTGAACCCGCTGTCCACCAGTGTGTGGTTCCAGGGGGAACCGAGACGAGCTCGCCAGCGCGCACCTCGCGGTGTGCGTGAGGAGGAGGCGACATACCTGGTGGCGCGGTCTCGCCCAGGACGGTCAGCCCAGCGCCAGCATCCTCACCAAGCAGGACCAGCATCCGGGCGCCCTCGAAGGAGATCTCCCGCACGCTCACGACCGGGAACGTTAATTGCCAGCCTCAACTCGTAACAGCCCGCCCGCATAAGTGATGCCGATGGCGGACGGTCTGAAATACAAGAGGGTTCCACTCGGAATTGTCGATATGCGCTGCCGCCGCTCGTGCGTTGCTTTCTCGCGGCGGTTTCTCGCACGTTCATGAGCTTCGGTGCCGGGACGCACCGAAGCCAAAGCTCGAGACCACCTCTGCCTCGAGTTCGGAAACTCGGTCGCACCGAAGCTGCGTGACCGGCGACGACGCCCCAGGGATGATCGCATTGCTGGGCAGACCTCTGCATAGACTCAAGGAGGCCCGACAGTGACAGGCTACGCGCATCCCGAGAGCCTCGCCACCCCGCAGTGGCTGGCAGAGCACCTGCACGACGACAATGTAAGGGTCGTCGAGGTGGTGTGGGGTGACAGCCCGGACTTCGGTCAGCCTGGCTACGACCAGGGCCACATCTCCGGCGCGCTCGCCTGGGACTTTGCCCGGGATCCCCAGACACCCGGCCCACCCGGAGACGTCGTGGAAGGGGAGGACATGCAGGAACTCTTATCACGCTCGGGAGTTGGGCCGGAGACGATCGTGGTCCTGTACAGCGGGCTGGGCAATCTGCTTGCCACGTTCGCCTTCTGGCTGCTGAAAGTGCATGGCCACCACAATGTGCGTTTGCTGGATGGCGACAAGCGCAAGTGGCTGGATGAAGGCCGACCGACCAGCACTGTCGCCCCGGCCATAGCTCCAATGCCTTACCCGGCGCCGACGCCGAACTGGAGGCTGCGCGCAAGATACAGCGAGGTGCTGGCCAGCTTGGGGCAGGCAAACACACTTCTGGTGGATACGCGCTCGCCGGAAATGTTTGCAGGCCAGGACACGGCTGGCGCGGCTCATGGCGGCCACATCCCAGGCGCCGTCAACCTGGCGGCCTACCGGAAAGTGCAGCCGGATGGCAGCCTTGGCGCCTGGCGAGTCCCGACGGTGAACATGGACGGCACTTTCAAATCACACGAAGAATTGCTGGCCTTGGTCAGAGACCTGGCGATCACTCCCGAGCGGGACATCATCACGTACTGTGTGCGCGGAGGCCTATCCACCCATGCCTGGTTCGTACTCACACAGCTCCTGGGCTACCCCAGCGTGCGCGAGTACGACCGCTCATGGGCCGAATGGGGTAATCGCGACGACGTGCCGGTCGAGTCAATCAATGCCTAACCCGCCGTTAATCCTGGTCGCGTCGACACAGGGTCGGATAATGCTGTCACGGCCCCGGATTGTCCCAAGACCCACGACAAGATCATTCCAAAGGGGTTTCGTTCACAGCGCATAACGCGCTTCGGCCAACCCTAAAAACCAGCCGAGCCACCCACGCATATCCGGCATTCTGCGCTCCTCGTCCCCTGTGGCTGAGGCCCTCGGTCACCGGACTGGCAGGGTGGTTGACACTGAAATGGG
>JBBDML010000037.1:0-10270 GCA_040878345.1 Acidimicrobiia bacterium
GGGTGGGGTCCGATACGACCCCCTTGAAACCATCGGATTGGGTGGGTAAATACAATCAACGAACATGTGTTCGAGGTATGGTTACCCGAATGTGTCACCAGCACCCGATACGGTGCGATGAGTAAGGAAGGACACAAGAGTGGAAGGCGAGAAGGCTGTGGAACGGAACACAGGTGACCGTGAAAAGGCACTCGACATGGCGGTCAGCCAGATCGAGAGACAGTTCGGCAAAGGCGCCATCATGAAGATGGGAGAGGCCGCCCAGAGACGGATAGACGTCATCTCCACCGGCGCGTTGTCCCTCGACCTGGCCCTCGGCATCGGCGGGGTCCCTCGGGGGCGGATCGTCGAGTTGTACGGGCCGGAGAGCTCGGGGAAGACCAGCCTCGCCCTTCATATCGTGGCCGAGGCACAGCGGAACGGTGGCATCGCCGCCTTCATCGACGCCGAGCATGCCCTCGACCCCATCTACGCCAAGGCGATCGGTGTCGACGTCGACGAGTTGCTCATCTCACAACCTGACACCGGGGAGCAGGCGCTCGAGATCGCAGACATGCTGATCCGCTCTGGTGCCCTCGATGTGATCGTGATCGACTCGGTCGCCGCCCTGGTCCCTCGTGCCGAGATCGAGGGTGAGATGGGCGACACCCATGTCGGTCTTCAGGCGAGGTTGATGTCCCAGGCCCTCCGCAAGCTGGCCGGGACCCTCAGCAAGTCGAAGACCACCGCGGTCTTCATCAACCAACTCCGGGAGAAGATAGGAGTGATGTTCGGTTCACCGGAGACCACCCCCGGTGGGCGCGCACTCAAGTTCTACTCCTCGGTGCGGCTCGATATCCGGCGCATCGAGTCAATCAAGGAGGGGACCGAGGCCGTGGGCAACAGGACTCGAGTCAAGGTGGCCAAGAACAAGATGGCTCCCCCGTTCCGTCTGGCGGAGTTCGACATCATGTTCGGCCACGGGATCTCACGTGAGGGGAGCCTCCTCGACGTGGCGGTAGACGAGGGCGTGGTCAAGAAGAGCGGGGCATGGTTCACCTTCGACCAGGATCAGCTCGGCCAGGGCCGGGAGAACGCCAAGAAGTTCCTCAGGGAGAACCCGGAGGTCGCCCTCCAACTCCAGGCCAAGGTGTTCGAGGCGGTTGGTTTTGTCAAGGAGCGTTCCGGCGAGACCGAGCTGACCGTCGAGATCGATGTCGAGGAGACAGCACAGGCAGAGGAGTGATCATCCGGTCCCGGCTCGGGTCTTCGATGTAGGCATCAACACGCCCAACCAGACCCCCGCCATGACCACGACGGCTCCGATGACAGACCGGGCAGTCAGCGGCACGTCGAGAAGCCACGCTTCGAGCAAGAGGGTGACCACAGGGAACAATACGAACGCATAGGCGGTCGCGCTCGCCGTCCACTGCCGAATGACCAGGAGCAAAGCCACGAAGAGGCCGATCGACCCGACGGTCGCCAGGTAGGCGACGGCCCAGATCGCCGGGGGCTCGGAGGGCAGCACCCAACTCTCACCGGCGACGAGCGAGACGACGAGCAGCAGCGGTGCACCCACGCCGAGACCGACGGCATTGTTCATGACCGGATGGTTCATCGAGACCCTCTTGCTGAGAATGACACTCTGGGAGATGGTCAGCGAGGCCGTCAGCATCGCCACCAGCCCACCGAGCGGGATCACAAGACCATCGTCACCGACCGTCATCCAGAGGATGCCCGCCAGGGCCAGCACGGCCCCGCCCATGGCCCGGCGGTTGAGGGTTTCGAGTCCTTGCGCAGCAGCCAGGAGGGGCGTGACCAAGGGAACGATGGCCAGTACGACCGCTGCCAGGCCGGCGGTCACTTGTACCAGGGCCCAGTACATCAACGCATATGACAAGGTGAAGCTGAAGAACCCGTAGAGAGCTGTGAGGGCCAGGCTCCTGCCCCTGGGCCAGGTCAGTCGCAACGAGAGGGCTATCACGATGAAGAGCGCCCCGGCAAGGAGGAACCGCAAGGCAGCACCCCAGAACGGCTCGAGCTCCTCGTTGCTGAAACGAACGGCCACGAAGTTGGAGCCGCCGATCACGAGCACCACGATGAAGAGACTCAGGGTGGCGGCGCGCGCTCGGTCCACATGCGCAAACCTAACCAGGCACCGCGCGTCGGTGGCTAGTATCGGCCTCAGACACACGAAAAAGCTTTGAAACGAAATGCCGGAACCCCGAGGACATGTGAGGAGGAGCAGCAGAAGATAGGGTGATCGATCCCTGATCCGACAGTTGCTTCCTTCGTGTGCCGGGCCTTTGGTAGGTCCGGCCACAATGTTTTACAGACCTCCGAGGACACCGGTGGAAGGGGACCGCGATGTCAAACACCGTGGTGATCGGACTGATAGTCCTTGGGGTTGCCGTCGGGCTCGGCTTCGGCTACCTGATTGCGCGTCTTGCCATCGCTCGGCGTCGTGAACGCAACACGACCTCGGCCGAGGAGATGGTGTCGGCGGCGCGGATCGACGCCACTCGAATCCTGGCGACGGCCGAGGACGAGGGCCGGGCCAAAGCGGACGCCTATCGAGAGAAGGAGGAGGCTGCCATGGCCCACCGTCGGCTCGAGCTCTCCAATCTCGAGTCCCGGCTCGGCCAAAGGGAGGAGACCCTGGAGCAGCGGGCCTCCAACCTGGCCAACCGAGAGAATCTCCTCATCGACCGTGAAGCCGAGCTGACCGCGTCGCGCGGAGATTTGGAGCAGCTCAAGGAGCAGGCCCGGTACCAGTTGGAGAAGATGTCGGGTATCGACGTCAACAGCGCCAAGGCCGAGATGCTGGCCCAGGTCGAGGACGAGGCCCGCCGGGAGGCGATGATCGTGGTGAGGGACCTCGAGATCAAGGCCCGGGAGGAGGCGGATCGGCGAGCCAGGAGGATCCTGGCTACAGCCATCCAGCGACTCGCCGGGGAGGTGGTCACCGAGTCGACGGTCTCGGTGGTCGCGCTCCCATCGGACGAGATGAAGGGCCGGATCATCGGTCGTGAGGGTCGCAACATCCGACACCTCGAGTCGGTGACCGGAACCAACCTCATCGTCGACGACACCCCCGAAGCGGTCTCGGTGAGCTCATTCGACCCGGTGCGCCGGGAGATCGCCCGGATCACCGTGGAGAGACTGGTTGCCGACGGTCGGATCCACCCGGCTTCGATCGAGGAGGCCTACGAGAAGGCCAAGGACGAGGTGGAGCAGAGCATCCGCGATGCAGGAGAGTGGGCCTTGGTCGAGGTGGGTCTCTCGCGAATGAACCCGGAGCTGATCACCCTCATGGGCCGGCTCAAGTACCGAACCTCCTATGGCCAGAATGTCCTCAACCACCTGGTGGAGACGGCCCACATCGCCTCGATGCTGGCCTCCGAGCTCGGGGTCGACCCCACCCCGGTGAAACGGGCGGCATTGCTCCACGACATCGGCAAGGCGGTGACCCACGAGGTCGAGGGCTCACACGCCCTGATCGGGGCAGAGATCGCCCGCCGGTTCGATGAGGACCCGGCGGTGGTCCACGGGATCGAGGCCCATCACAACGAAGTCGAGCCACGCACCGTGCTCGCGGTTCTGGTCCAGGCGGCCGACGCCGTCTCGGCGGCCCGGCCCGGGGCCCGACGCGAGAGCCTCGAGGGCTATGTCAAGCGTCTGGAGCGTCTGGAGAGCATCGCCATGGAGTTCGGCGGCGTCGACGAGGTGTTCGCCCTCCAGGCCGGCCGCGAGGTGAGGGTCCTGGTCGACCCAGGGGCGGTCAGCGACCTGGAGGCCAGGGAGCTGTCTCGCCAGATCGCTCGTAAACTCGAAGACGACCTTCAGTACCCGGGCCAAATCCAGGTCACGGTCATCCGGGAGTTCCGGGCGACCGACTATGCGCGCTGACAGTCCCGGACCCATATGACCAACACCGTCCTGCTCCCGGCGCCAACCCTGCGCCAGTCGCCCACCCGGCCCGCCACCCGCTCCGGGAAGAGCTACTTCATCCGGACCTTCGGCTGCCAGATGAACGAGCACGACTCGGAGCGGATCGCCGGGCTCTTCGAGATGGACGGCATGATCCCGGCGAGCGGGTACGGCGAGGCCGACGTGGTCTACGTGAACACCTGCACCATCAGGGAGAACGCCGACAATCGGATGTACGGGAACCTCGGTCAGCTCAAGGAGATCAAGGACCTGAACCCGGGGATGCTCCTGGTTGTCGGAGGATGTGCCGCCCAAAAGGACCGGGATCAGGTGAGGTCACGGGCCCCGTGGGTGGACGTGGTGATGGGTACACACAACCTCGACCGGGTGCTCGACTTGATGGACCACGCCGAGCATTGGGGGCCGATCACCGAGGTGGTCGACGAGCTCCAGGCCATGCCGTCGTCGCTCCCGACTCGCCGCGAGCTGGCGCACTCGGCCTGGGTGACGATCCAGATCGGGTGTAACAACACCTGCACCTTCTGCATCGTTCCCTCGGTTCGCGGCGTCGAGATCTCGAGACGCCCCGGCGACATCGTCCGAGAGGTGGAGCGGCTCGCCTCCGAAGGTGTGGTCGAGGTCACACTCCTCGGCCAGAACGTCGACACCTACGGGCGTGACCTGGCCATCGACGGGAAACGGCGCCCCGTCTTCGGTGACCTGCTGAGACGGGTGGGAGGCGTGGATGGAATCCGCCGGGTCCGGTTCACAAGCCCCCATCCCAACGACTTCAGACAGGATGTCGCCCTTGCCATGGCCGAGACCGAGGCGGTCTGTGAGCAGCTTCACTTCCCGATGCAATCCGGATCGGATCAGGTGCTCCGCCGGATGCACCGCGGCTACACACGGACGAAGTACCTCGACCGGCTTCAGATGGCGCGAGAGACCATCGCAGGTCTGGCGGTGAGCACCGACATCATCGTCGGCTTCCCCGGTGAGACCGACGAAGACTTCGCCCTCACCATGGAAGTCGTCGAGGAGGCCCGTTTCGATCAGGCGTTCACGTTCATCTTCTCGCCACGGCCGGGCACTGCGGCGGCATCGATGAGCGATGACTTCGTTCCCAAGAGTGTCATCGACGAGCGATTCGCTGTCTTGGCGGAGACTCAGAACCGGATCTCGGCAGAGCGCAACGAGGCGCTGGTGGGCTCGGTGGTGGAAGTTCTCTCCGAGGGCCCTTCCAAGCGAGCTGGCATGGCGACGACCCGGACCCGGACCGGGAAGGTGGTCCACGTCGCCGGGCTATTCGAGCCCGGGCGCTTTCTCGAGGTCAGAGTCGATCGAGCGGCCCAGCATCATCTGGTGGGGAGCCCGGTCTGAACCGGGTCTTGGCGATTCTCGGTCCCACTGCCTCGGGGAAGACCAACCTCGCCATCCGTGTCGCCGACCGTCTCGGCGCCGAGATCGTCTCCGTCGACTCGATGCAGGTCTACCGGGGAATGGACATCGGCACCGCCAAACCGACGCTGATCGAGCGACGAGGGATCACCCATCACTTGATAGACGTCGCCGACCCGGAGGAAGACTTCACGGTCGCCAGATTCGCCAGGATGGGCCGTCAGGTCATGGCCGCCGCCGGCGGGCCATTGGTGATCACTGGTGGGTCGGGTCTGCACTTCAGGGCGCTGGTCGACCCGATGAGCTTCGCTCCAACCGATCCCGGTCTGCGCGCTTCCCTCGAAGCCGAAGCCCCCGAGTCGCTGGTGGAGCGGCTCAGCGCCGCAGACCCAGATGTGATGGCCCATATCGACCTGGCCAATCACCGGAGGGTGGTGCGGGCGCTCGAGGTGTACGAGCTCACCGGAGCCACCCCAACGTCTCGGGCCAAGACCGCCGAGGCCGAGGACCTGAGGAGGTACGTTGCCGAGATCCCCTTCGTGGCGGTGGGTGTCGACCCCGGCGGGATGATGGATGAGCGCGTCGATCGTCGATTGGCCGAGATGCGCGAGGGGGGGTGGGTCGAAGAGGTGCGGGCTCTATGGCATCGGATGGGTCGGACCGCCCGGACCGCGGTCGGCTATCTCGAGATGGCAGCGCACGCGGAGGGCCGAGTCGATGCTGACACCGCCTTCCGGGATGCTGCCAGGGCCACCAAGCGGCTGGCAAAGAAGCAACGGACCTGGTTTCAGCGTGACCCAAGGATCCGTTGGATACCCTGGCTCGACGACCCCGAGGACCGTGCCCGTCGAGTCATGGAGACACTGGATTGAGAACCCTCGACTTCACGAAGATGCAAGGTCTCGGCAATGACTTCGTCCTGGTCGAGGGCCCACTGAGTTTCACCAGCCAGGAGATCGCCGAGATCTGTGACCGGCGATTCGGGATCGGGGCCGACGGTGTTCTGGCGGTGACACGCCTCGACCCGGTGCGAATGGAGTACTGGAACGCAGATGGCAGCGCTGCCGAGATGTGCGGCAACGGGCTCCGGTGTGTCGCTCGGTACGTCTACGACCGCGGATGGGTCCAAGACCGGAACTTCGCGGTTCAGACGCCAATGGGGGCCAAGGGGGCCCGGGTCCTCGAGGACACCATCGAGGTCGAGCTGGGGAGGGTGATCGTGGGGGAGGAGTGTGTCATCGACGGGAACCGTTTCTTGCTGGTGGACGTGGGCAACCCCCACGCGGTCACCTTCGTGCAAGACACTGCGGGCATCGACGTCGATGGCATCGGGAGGTCGCTGCAGGGCGGGTTCGGGTCAGGGGTCAACGTCGAGTTCGCCGCGGTGACCGATTCCGGAATCAGGATGCGGGTCTGGGAGCGGGGAGTCGGTGAGACCCTGGCTTGCGGCACCGGGATGGCGGCCGCGGTGGCGGCCGCCGGTGTGGCCCACGGCATCTCGGGGCAGGTCGAGGTCGACGTCCCCGGGGGTCGGGCGACCCTGGAGATACGAGACGGTGTTGCCTGGATGAAAGGCCCGGTGGCCTACTCGTTCAGGGGTAGCGTCGGAGAACGGTGACCACCCGACCGATGAGCTCGACGCCATCGGTGAACACCATCGGCTCGTAGGCCGGGTTCGCCGACTCGAGGATCACCCTCCCGTCACGCCGCCTCAGCCGCTTGACGGTGGCCTCCTCTCCGTCGATGAGGGCGGCGACGATCTCGCCGTCATTGGCATCGGACTGCTTGTGGATGGCCACCAGGTCTCCGGGGTGAATCCCGGCGTCGATCATCGAGTCACCCTTGACCTCGAGGAGGAACACCGGCCCCTCTCCGACCAGTTCGACCGGAAGCGGCAGCACCTCCTCCACCTGTTCGGCGGCGAGCACCGGGGTGCCGGCAGCGATCCGTCCCAACAAGGGGATGTCACGGGTCCGGCGGTCGCCGGCGGGCCTGGTCGAAGGAGTGTCCAGGATCATGATCGCCCTTGGCTTGGTGGGGTCGCGTCTGATCGCGCCTGCCTCGACCAACGAGTTGAGATGGGAGTGCACCGTCGACGGGGAGCTCAAACCCACGGCCTCACCGATCTCCCTCACCGACGGGGGATACCCCCGATTGACGACGGTTTCCCTGATGTAGTCCAGCACCTGTTGTTGGCGTTCGGTGAGCAATCCTGACTCCTCTGTCGAACTGATGTTCTGATCCTACCCGGGACGGTGAGCCGATCCAAACATCTGTTCGACTTGACAACGAACTGTCGTTCGATAGAGTATCGAACATGCGTTCGAGCGCTCATGCCATCCCAACGACCGCCGGTCGGGCCCGCCCCGTACGCGGTCCGGGCGCTCCAACGGATAGAGCCCAGCGGGCCCGGTCAGGAGGAAGGCTCACCCACACGTCGAGACACCAGCAGCTATCCGTCCGGCTGTCCATGTTTCTCGTCGCCGTGTGCGGCGCCTTTCTCTTGATCGGAGGGGCCGCCGATGCCGGTGCGCCGCTGCCCCCCACCACCGAGTATGTGGTGCAGAGCGGCGACACCCTCTGGGCCATTGCGGGCGATTTGGTCGATACGAGCGAGGACGTCCGGGTAATGGTCTCCGCCATCAAGACGCTCAGCGGCCTCGACTCGAGCAACCTCCATCCCGGCCAGGTCCTGGTCGTTCCGGGCTGAGCAAGGGCAATCGGGGAGCAAACCCGTTTACCCTTCGCCGATGCTCTGCCCGACATGTGGTGTTTCCGACACCAAGGTGATCGACAGCAGACCTGCCGAAGGCGGTAGATCGATCCGCCGGCGGCGGGAGTGTGAGTCGTGCGGCCACCGATTCACCAGCTACGAGCGCCTCGAACCCCAGCTGATGGTCAGGAAGCGGGACGGGCGGTTGGAGGCTTTTTCCGCGACCAAGCTGGCGGCAGGTCTCTCGGCCGCTCTGGCCGACCGACCCGTGTCCGGGTCCGCCGTCGAGGCCCTGGTCGCAGAGGTGGAAGACTCCCTCAGGGCCGGTGGCGCCGGGCAGGTCACATCCGAGGAGGTCGGGCGTCGTGTCCTCGAGCGGCTCAAGACCCTGGACGAGGTGGCCTATCTCCGCTTTGCCTCCGTTTACAAGGCCTTCCAGGACGCCACCGACTTCGAGAAGGAGATGGCCGAGCTGGAATCAGCCGAGTAGCGAGGGCAAGGCCTCGATGCCCTCGGTCGCCTTCCTTATCAGGGAATCGACCTGGTCACTGGTCGCGGCGAGAGAGGCGAAGAGAATGTCTTCGACCCCACCCAGCCCCTCTTCGATCCGACCGACGGCCAACATGGCTCCTTCGAGGTCGCGATCGCCGAGGGCGTCCAGGTAGAGCCTCTGCACCTGTCCGATCTCGGCGGCCAGCCCGTCCAGGCCCGCATTGACCTCAGGGAGGATTCCACTCGGGAGGGCGGTCCGCACCGACTCGAATCGGGCCTGCCATTCCGAGAACGAGGCTGCGGCGTCCTCGAGGGTGACCAGGTCGGGGTCGGTCTCGAGGTCGGGTGGGGCGAGGACGGGTATCAGTGCGGCCCGATAGGCCTGGGCATCGGAGAAGAGCCGTTGGGCTTCCGAGACCTCACCTGCGATCTCCAGAACCGTCGACTTGACCACCGCGTCGGGGTGGTCGAGGTTGGCACCGGCTTCGAATAGGGCCCTGACCGCCCTTTCGAGATCGAGCATGGCCTGATTGATCGCAGCTGCGTCGGTCGAGGGACCGGCGAGGGTCTGATTGAGCTCTGTCAGGCCGACCATCTCGGGCTCGAGTGTCGCCGCGGCCGCCTGGACGACGGCTCGGGCCTGGGCGGCCTCGATCTGGGGGCGTTGATAGAGCCAACCCGCGGCCGCGCCCACCACCGCCAAGAGGAGGATGATCGAGATGAGGAGCCCCCAACGGACCCGTCCTCTGGCGAATCGCGGTCCCACCTCTTGCGGTAGCCAGTCGGCGAACGGGTCGAGTGCTGTGGTCTGGATGTGTTTTGGCGGCGCCAGTCTGGGGGCGGGGTGAGACATCGGGGCCGCCACAATCGGGGCCGATGCCGTGGCAACACCCGGGGCGTCGATGAACCCGAGCACCTCCATGGTGGAGAGCCGGAATCGACCAGGCCCGCCCGGTACTTTGGTGATGGGGATTGTCGCTGTCATCGCCGCTCTCGCTTACAGTCGACCGGTCATCCGCCCGGATGCCCCAAACCATGAAAGTTAAGTTCAAACTCCTCGATCCACAAGTGGGCAAACCCAGCCAAGGTCATATCGGCGACGCCGCGGTCGATCTTCAGACGCGGATCGCAGTGTCCCTCGCACCGGGGGAGAGACAGGCCGTGCCCACCGGGTTGGCGGTTGCGATTCCTCCGGGGCATGCCGGCCTGGTCCTCCCCAGGAGCGGCCACGCCAGGAGAGCAGGCCTCGGGGTGGTCAACGGGCCCGGTCTGATCGACTCGGGTTATCGGGGTGAGATCGAGGTGCTGTTGATAAATCATGGTGACCAAACCGTGACGTTCGCGCCTGGTGACCGGATCGCACAACTCACCCTGGTGGCGGTGCCGAATGTCATCTGGGAGGAAGCCCAGGAGCTCGATGAGACCCTGCGCGGAGAGGGCGGCTTCGGCTCGACCGGCATCTGAGCCTTCTTGGGGCTGGCTCAGGGCCACTAGTAGACTGCCTTGTCTTCGCGGAAGTAGCTCAGTTGGCTAGAGCGCAACCTTGCCAAGGTTGAGGTCGCGGGTTCGAGTCCCGTCTTCCGCTCGAGACGGTCGGTTCGGCCGCCACTGGCGACGTGGCCGAGTGGTTAGGCGCGGGTCTGCAAAACCCGTCACACCGGTTCAATTCCGGTCGTCGCCTCCAAGGGCCCTTAGCTCAGCCCGGCTAGAGCGCTTGCTCGACACGCAAGAGGCCACTGGTTCAAGTCCAGTAGGGCC
>JBBDML010000038.1:0-47292 GCA_040878345.1 Acidimicrobiia bacterium
GTGGCGTCCTTCTCGATGTAGGTGTCGGTCTGGGGGATGTAGGCCTCGGGCTGGTAGTAGTCGTAGTAGGAGACGAAATACTCCACCCGGTTGTGGGGGAAGAGCTGACGGAACTCGTTGGCCAGTTGGGCAGCGAGTGCTTTGTTGGGGGCGAGGACGATGGTCGGTCTCTGGACCTGCTCGATGGTCCAGGCGATGGTCGCCGACTTCCCCGACCCGGTGATCCCCATCAGAGTCTGGAAACGGTCGCCCCGATTCACGCCTTCGGCAAGCAATTCGATCGCCTTGGGCTGGTCACCGGCGGGGGCGAAGTCGGAGACCACCTCGAATTTGGGCACGGGCTCAGAGTACAGCTGGAATCCGACAAGAATCCCCTCGCCATCGAGGCAACTTCCCGGTCAGAGATGGGTGAGGATGGCGCTCACCGCGCCTTCCAACTCGGGAAGATCGCCATGGTTGGGGACCACCAGGTCGGCCAGGGCGAGCCATTCCGCCCTCGACGGTTGGTTTTTCATCCTGGCATGGGCCTGATCCCCCGTCATCCCGTGATCGACCAGCCGCTGAAGTCTCGCCTGGTCGTCGCAGTCGACCACCAGACGACGCCACTCCCCCGGCGGGGCCTTGTGGAGCAGGGGGATCTCGACCACCACCGGGCCACCGATTCCCTGAAGCATGCTGGTGATCCTGCCGAAGATATGAGGATGTGTCAGCGACTCCAACGTGGCTAGCTGCACCGGATCGGAGAACACGATGCCAGCCAGCACGCTGCGGTCGATGCGGCCATCTCGAAGGGCGTCCGGCCAGGTCCCGGCGACCTCGGAGAACGCTGGGCCATCGGGCTCCAGGACGTCGTGCCCGATCGCATCGGAGTCGATGGTGTTGACCCCGAAACCCTCGAGAAGGACTCGCACCGTGCTCTTCCCGCACCCGATACCCCCACCGAGCAGCCATCTATGCGTCGATTCGGTCACTTCTTGGGACGGTAGCCTCTGGTGATGGCCTCCCTGGCGCCCTGGGAAACCCGGGTTCACAAGACGATCGTGGTCGGGCAGTGGGTGGCCCTCACCATCGGGATCATCTCCGACGCGCTCGTCACCGGCGGGGCCCCATCGTCTTTCATGGCACTGGCGCTGGCCGCGGTCTACGTCATCGGGTCCACCCTGATCCCTGAATATCGCTACACCGCCCGATTCGGGGCCGAGACCATAACCCTGGCGGGTGCAGTCCTGGTGGCGGTGGCCCTGACCCTCAGCGGAGGGCCTGCCAGCCCCTACCTACTGCTCTCCATGGGACCGCCGATCTTCGCCACCCTCTATGGGGGTCTTCGGTCCGGTTTCACCACCGGGTTGCTCTCCGCCGGCCTCCTCGCCCTGGTCACGCTGGCCCAGGGGTCCGACCTGATCGAGGCCGCGCCCGGGGCGGCTCTCTACCTGGTTTTCGTCCTCCTGGTCGGCGTGATCCGCAAGTTGTTCGAGGACATCCATCAACAGGCCACCGAGCTGGCCCTTGAAAAAGAGACCGCCACCCAACAGCTGGAGCGCCTGGAGCAGATCCATGGTGCATTGCTCCGTCTCTCCGAGGACGTCTCCGCAGGTCGTCTCAACGCCATCGAGGTGGCCGCCGACACCCTGGACACCATCCTCGAGTTGTTCCCTGGCTCTGCGGGGAAACTGTCCCTCAACAGCGACTCGGGCCCGGTGGTGCTGGCCGCTCGGGGCATCCCCGACGAGAGCGGTCACGTCTATCAACTCCCCCTGTCTACCAACGACGCCGAGGTGGGGGCCCTCGAGCTGATAGCCCCCAATGAGCTCCTCCCGGCCGAGATCGACGAGATCGCGGGAGTGATCTACCCGGTGAGCCTGGCCTTCGCCAACCTCCAGCTACTCCAGGAGATCGTGGGCTCGGCAGTGGCCGAGGAGAGGACTCGCCTTGCCAGGGAGATGCACGACGAGATCGGGCCCTCGCTGGCGTCTCTGGGCCTGGCCCTCGACCTGGCGGCGATGCAGCAAACCGAGCACCCCGATGTCGCCGCCGACCTCCAGGTGTTGCGATCCAACGTCACCAAGCTTGTGGAGGACGTCCGGGCTTCGGTGGCCGACCTGCGTAGCGCCCCCGGCCCCACCCTCACCGCCCGGATCATGCAGGGCACCTCGGTGCTGGAGGGGTCGCCCCCGGTGGTGGTCGACATCGAGGAGCGTCGCCCGCCCCGTGCCGCCATCATCGGCGATCTCACTTCCATAATCACCGAGGCCACCCGCAACGCCCACATCCATTCGGGAGCCTCCAAGATCGTGATCACCGGTCAAGTCGACCGCAGTTTCGGGATCTGCGCCGTGGTCGACGACGGGAATGGGTTCGATCCCGAGCACGAGCCCGAGGGACACTTCGGTCTGATCGGGATGCGAGAGCGAGCCACCAAGATCGGGGCCAGCGTCAAGTTCGACTCAAAGACGGGGACCGGCACCGTGGTTACGGTTGAATGGGGGAACAAATGATCCGGATCATGATCGCCGACGACCACCAACTCTTTGCCGAAGGGCTGAGCCAGGCCTTGAACTCCCTTCCCGACGCAAGGGTGGTGGGGGTGGTCAACTCCGGACCGGCCCTGGAACAGGCACTCAAGACCCAACCAGCCGAGATCTCGATCGTCGACATCGAGATGCCAGGAGGTGACGGCATCACCACCATCGATGCCCTTGGGATGAGGACTCGGGCCATCGTGGTCTCGATGTATGCCTCCGATGAGCAAAAGGAGAGGGCGGCCCGGGCCGGTGCCAGGGGCTTCTTCTCCAAGGCGGTGCCACTCACCACGCTGGCTGCGGCGGTCCGGGCAGTGGCGGACGGGAAGAACCTGACGGAGTTGAGCGACGAGGAGCGGGACCAGGTGTTGGAGACCTACCGGGAGGCTCAACTCGACCCCGGTGCGGCATCACTCACCGCAAGAGAGAGGGAGATCCTCCAATTGCTCGCCATCGGGGTCTCTGCCACCGACGAGCTCGCCGATCGGCTCTATATCTCACAGAAGACGGTCAAGAACCACTTGGCTTCCATCTTCCAGAAGCTGGCCGTCAGCGACAGGACCCAGGCCGCCATCGAGGCCATCAGATTGGGCATCGCCAGGCCCAGCTAGCCCCGGAGTCATTGGGTCTTGCGACCCATCATCGGCTGATGGCGCGACCTTTAGTCTGACCTCAGGATTGCCGAAGGAAGAAGAGGATGTTCACGAAGCTGATCAACAAGGTTTGGGGGGATGACCAAGGGGCCTCGATGGTCGAGTACAGCCTCCTGGTGGTCTTGATAGCCATAGTTGCTTTTGTCGCAGTCCAGCTGGCCGGCGAAACGCTGAGCAGCACCTACACCGATATAGCAGATCAGTTGGGCCAGGCTGGATCGTGACAGTGATGATTCCCGAGACCCATGGTTTCGGGAGGAGGATGGGCTAGTTTGCCCATCTGCAAGGAAGATAGCGGACCCAAGGAGGGGTTTATGCTTGCTCTGTGGACAAAGGTGACGAGTTGGATGCAGGATGAGAAGGGTGCCTCCATGGTGGAGTATGCCCTCCTCGTAGTCCTCATCGCCATCGTCGCTCTCGTTGCAGTGTCGCTCGCCGGTGAGCAGGTCTCTTCGACCTTCGAAACCATTGCGACCGCACTCCAGGACCAGACCTGATCCAGGTCAGGCACAATTAGCAGATGAAGGGCCCTTCGGGGCCCTTCTCTCATTTCAGGGGCTCGCCTGAAGGCGAGCCGTTCTCTGTACTTGGTACCTGGACCTGCAGCCGTTTCGCGGATATCGGTGGCGGCTCAGTCTCTAAGGAATCAGGGCGCCACTCTGGGTCAGAGATGAGGCTGGGAATCAAGAGGACGACGGGGCCAGGACCATCCAGTACTCGTCGGTGTAGGTCGTCTTCCAACCGGCATCGGTGAGTCGATCTATCAGCGGCTCCCCCCTCTTGAGGAGAGCCTGCTCGACACCGTCCCTCTGGAAGACCGGCTCCCATGGCCTTCTTCCGGAGCGAACTTCGACGAATTCCTCGATCCGATCCAGGTAGAGCTCGGCTCGGTCGTCGATGAACACACCCTCGGTGAATCGCTCATCGAAGATCAGGTACCCACCGGCTGAGTCGTCATGGAAGGTCCGAACGTCGCTGAGCGCGGTGCGGGCTGCGACCGGGAAGATCTCCGCATCGATTTCCACCGGGGAGACGAGAAGGAACGGGACAAAGAGGATGACGATGGCAAGGGCCGCGGCCATTGCCCTGGGAAACCCACGACCCCAACGCCAGGAGACCCCCTTCAGGGAGAGCGCCAGCACCGGGGTCAAGGCGATCCAGGCGATGGCGACGGCCCGAGTCGCTGACATGGCCAAGGCGAGGCACGCGGCGATGACCCACAAGTGGCGGGGTTCGAGGCTCTGTCTAATGCCGCCCCAGACCAGGATGACGAGGGAGACGAGGAATGGGGCGAGTCCCCAGGTCAGGAAGTCGGGAGTCGCCCACTCCGAGACCAAGGCGAGATAGGGTCCGGCGCCGGCGAAGTCGAGGAGCATGGACGCAACACCGAGACCGTGAGCGGTGAGCAGCGTGGCAATCCCGGCCGCGACCAGGTGGGGAATCGCTTTCCAATGCCGATGCGAGACCGCCACCACCCCGAGATAGACCAGACCGATGGCGAAGGTCCCATGGATGGAGGCCCACAGCCACATCAGGAAGGGGATGGCCCAGCGAGTCGAGGGGTTCTCCCAAGCGAGGATCACCAGCACGAAGAGGGCGTAGGAGAAGAGGGCGGGACGAGGCACCAGGACCGGGAGGAGGAGGAGGGTGCCTAGGAGTAGCACGGAAACAGTTGCCAGCAGGCTCGACGACTTTCGATAGGCCACGAGGCCGATCCCGAACATCGCCACCAACCCGACCAGCACCATCATCGGGCCCACGAATCCGATGCCGAAGGTCGATTCCCCAACGCTATAGAGCAGCTCCGCCAGCCAACTCTGGGTCAGCCAGGGCTCGCCCCTGACCGTGAACGAGAAGGGATCGATAGTCAACACCTCGGCGGCGGAGCTCTGGAGATGCCCGGCGGTGACGTGCCACAGAAACGAGTTGTCCTTGATGGTGTCGAAGGCGGCGACCACCACCGCTACCCACGGTGCGAGCAACACAAGGTGAAGGAGCGAGATCCTGGGCGATGACGGCTGCTCTGCCGTCCCGGTCATAGACCGGCGAACGCCTCGCCTATCTGAATGGCCGCCGGGCCGAGAAGGACGATGAACAGCGAAGGGAAGATGCAGAACACCAGTGGGAACACCAGCTTGACCGGTGCCGCGAACGCCTTCTCCTGGGCACGCTGACGTCTCTTCACCCGCATCTCGTCGGCCTGGACCCTGAGCACCCGGGAAATAGTGACACCGAAGGCCTCGGCCTGGATCATCGCCAGGATGAAGGAGCGGAGCTCGTCGAGGTCGGTGCGCTCCATGAGATGACGCATGGCGTCACGGCGGCTGACACCTACTCGGGTCTCCTGGAGCATCCTGAAGAACTCCTCTGAGAGCGGGCCGGGGACGGTGGCCACCACCCTGGAGAGCGCTGAGTCGAAACCGAGACCGGCCTCCACCGAGATCACCAATAGGTCCAGGATATCTGGGAGGGCTCTCAGCATGGCCTTGCGACGATCGTCGATCTTCCTCTTCAGCCAGGCGTCAGGCCCGAAGAAGCCGAGGACGATTGGCATCGCGAATAGCGCGGTGCGCTGGAGGGCATCGGCGCCAAAGCCGACCAGGAAGAACGCAGCCAGGAGCCCGAAGGCGGTGGTGATCAGTTTGATGACCACGAAGGAGGCGGCGTCCATGTTCCCCGGGCTCCCACCCAGGGTGAGGTCGTGCTGCTTCTTCTCCAGATACCCAATCGGGGTGAACCTCTTGAGGAACCCGGAGATGCCGATGACTATCGGGCCGATGGTCCGCTGCGCCAGAGGCTTGGCCAACTCTTCCTCGCGGGCGGTCTGGATCGCCTGGTTGCGGCCATAGAGGGCGAGACGGTTGTTCATGTCCTCCCGGGCCCGGGTGACACCCATCCCCACCCAGACCGCGATGAAGAGAACAAGGGCGAAGATGGCGACAACCGCCAGCATCACACCGTCGACGGATCCCAGGTCGCTCATATCTCGATGTCCACGATCTTCTTGAGCCAGAAGATTCCGGCGCCCATCATCAACACGCCCACTCCAATCGATATTCGCCCAAAATTGGTATCGAGCAGCGGCTGCAGGTATTCCGGGTTGGTGGTCCAGAGGAACAGGGCCATGGCGAAGGGGAGGATCCCGAGCACGAAGGCGGAGATGCGTCCTTCGGCGGTAAGAGCCTGGATCTCTCCTTTTAGCCGGTTCCTGGCCCTCATGGTGTCACCCACCGTCTGGAGCACTTCAGCCAGGTTCCCGCCGACCTCGCGTTGGATCTCGATGGCCATCACCGCCCACTCGAAGTCCTTCGATTGGGTTCGGTCCACTATCCCCCGGAGGGAGTCGCCGACGGTGCGGCCCAACCGGGCCTCGGCAATGGCCCGACCGAACTCACGGGCGGTGGGGTTGGGGGCTTCGGAGGCCACGGCCTCGGTGGACTGGAGCAAGGAGTAACCGGCGCGGAGCGAGGTCGACATCAGGGTGAGGGTGTCGGGGAGCTGCTTCTCGAATCTCGTCCGTTCCCGACCCCCGGCGAAGTTGACCAGACCGGCAAAGAGGAGGAGGAGGCCACCGAACGCGATCGCACCGAATGTCAGACCATTGAAGATCCCGAGGAAGACCCCGCCCACCGCTGCCAGCCCGATCATGGCGAGGATCGCCTCGCCGGAGGTCATCGGAATGTTGGCCTGCTCCAGGGCGGAGTTGACACCGGATAGAAGGCCACGTCGCCGCACCTCCTCCTCGGCAGCCTGGCTGAATCGGTTGAGGATCGGGATCCGCTCCAGGAAAGCCCTCTTCTCCTCCAGCGGGCGACCCCTGCGGCCGTAGGCCTGAAGACGCTTGGCAAACCTCCCGGGATCGTCGGTATCTTCACGCCCGAACAGGATCACCAGGAACAGGAAGACGGTGAGGCCCATGCCGGCGGCGCCGACCAAGACCAGTGTGCCCAAATCGAGGGCAGCCCCACCTTCGATGACTGCGGTGGTCACCGGGGCCAGGGTGGAGGTGGTGGTCGGCCCGGCGACGGTGGTGGTAGTGGTGGCGAATCCTGACACCGAGAAGGTGGCGGTGGAGGTGAATCCTTGGTAGGCGACCACGAACTCGGCCTCGCCGGGCACGTTCGCGGGAGATCGGAAACGGGCCACCAGGGTGTTGGAGATCTCACGCCCGATCTCCCCGTAGAGCGCTGACAACGTGGATGGATCAGGAGTCGACAGGAACAGGCCGTTCCCGGCGTCGGCCACCGCTTGCAACGGCTGGGGGTTGAAGTCGGGCGATTCCAGGGCCACACCGAACACCCTGACATCACTGTCGGCCACCGCGGCAACGGCCTCCTCCAGGGTGGCTGTAGAGGCGGTGTCATCACCGTCGCTGAGTACGATCAGGTTGGGAAGGAGCTCCTGTGCCGAGATGGCGCCAAAGAGCCCCACTCCCTGGACGACCGCATCGTTGAAGGCTGTCTCACCCACCGCCTCGATTGCTGCGATCTGGGCGATCAGGTCATCCTTGTTACTGGTGAACCCCGACACCACCTGGACCGTGTCGGCAAATGTGAGCAGGGCAAGTTGATCGGTCGGCCCTGCCTGGTTGACGAAACTGGTCGCCGCCGCCTTGGCCGCCTCCAGCGGCGCCCCGGCCATCGACCCGGATGCGTCGATAGCGAGAGCAACCCCGACGGGGACAGACGACTCACCAAGGGTGGCCACCTCGAGATCGGTGACCTCTTCGCCGTTGACGGTGATGTCGAGGGCCGCCGGGTCGGGGGCGGTGGTGAAGTTGCGGAACTCGATGACTAGCAGGGACTGGCCACCGTCGGGATAGCGCGACCCGTTGAAATCGACGATCTCGACAGCCTGGTCTGTGGTCTGCCCGAGAGCCGGGAGGGCTCCCAGGACCAGAGCCGCAATGACTACCAGTGCCCTTCTCATCTGCGGGCGAATGGCTCCGGGTCGAAGAGGTCGGCAGGGAGCCTGATGCCTTGGTTCTCCAGGTCCTCCGAGAAACTGGGTCGGATCCCGGTGGCCTTGAGACGGCCCTTGTAGGCCCCCTCGTCGTCGACGCCCATCCCGAAGTCGAATAGGAACAGGTCCTGAAGTGTGATGATCTCACCCTCCATGCCCTCGACCTCGGTGACGTGGGTGACACGTCGGGTCCCGTCCTTGAGACGGGAGACGTGGACGATCAGGTCGACGGCGGATGACACCTGCTCGCGGATGGCCTTGACCGGGAGGTCGAACCCGGCCATCAGCACCATGGTCTCGATACGGGAGAGGGTGTCACGGGGGCTATTGGAGTGAACCGTTGTCAGCGAGCCGTCATGACCGGTGTTCATCGCCTGGAGCATGTCGAGCGCCTCGGCGCCACGGACCTCACCAACGACGATGCGGTCGGGACGCATGCGAAGGGTGTTCCTCACCAGGTCGCGGATGGTCACCTGGCCCTGGCCCTCGATATTCGCCGGTCTGGACTCGAGCGTGAGGACGTGCTCCTGGTGGAGCTGGAGCTCGGCGGCATCCTCGACGGTGACGATGCGCTCATCGCCCGGGATGTAGGCCGAGACCACGTTCAGAGTGGTGGTCTTGCCCGAGCCGGTGCCGCCCGAGATCAAGAGGTTGAGACGGCCCCTGACACAGGCCCGGAGAAAGTCGGCCACCCGTTGGGTGAGCGTTCCGAAGCTGATCAGGTCGGCCTCCTGGAACGGGTCGACCGCGAACTTCCGGATGGTGAGGAAAGGCCCGCCGATGGCCAGGGGGTGGATGATGGCGTTGACACGGGAGCCGTCGGGAAGACGGGCGTCGACCATGGGGGTGGCCTCGTCGACACGACGGCCGATCTGGCCAACGATCTTGTCGATGATCCGACGCAGATGGACCTCGTCGACGAAACGGACGTCAGAGCGATGGATCTTCCCGGAGCGCTCGAAGTAGACGTCGTAGGGGCCATTGGCCATGACTTCGGTGACCTCGGGGTCGTTGAGCAACGGGTCTATTGGGCCGTACCCGAGGACATCGGACGCGATCTCGTTGAGCAGCGCACGCCGATCGGCCGAGGTGAGGGGAAGAGCCTGCTCCTGGTCGACCGCCCACTCCAACATCTCGATGACGCGAAGACGCAACTCGGCGTCCGACATCCCACGGTCGTAGAGAGTCGGCCCCAGCTCCTCGACGACCTTGAAATGGAGACGGCCACGCAATTCGGACAGGGCGTCCGAACGGATGCTGGTGGAGTCGACCGACTCGGTCTGACGTGCAAGTGCGACTCTCTCGGATAGCGATGGCACTACTAACCCCTTTGTCTACTTTCGCCCGAACAGGCCGGTCTTGCCGGCCTCCTCGGGAATCTTGCCAGCGATCAGTTCGGCAACTGATTCGAAACCCTTGGCCACCTTCGACTTGGGCTCGGACTCCACGACCGGGCGGCCCTCGTTGACCGAGGCTGCCACCATGGCATCGGATGGGACGGATGCCGAGATCGGCATCTTCAACGCCCCTTCGATCTCCTTGTTGTCCAGCTTGGCCTTGGAGTTGCTCCGGTTCATGACCAGGCGGACATTGGAGGTGGTGAACTTGAGCAGCCTCAGGGTCTCCAGTGCCAGCTTGGCGTTCTTAACTGACGGCAGGTCCATATCGACCAGCATCAGGATGTCGTCGGACTTCTCTATTAGCGAAAGGATCAGCTCGTCGAGCATCGAGGCGGTGTCGACCACCACGTAGTCGAAGCTCTCCTTGAGGACGTCGAGCATCTGCATCAACCCGGCGGTGGTGATGTCATCGGCGAAGGCGGGCTCCAAGGGCGCCGCCAGCACCTTGAGCCCGCTGGGGTGCTCGGTGAGCAAAGAGTCGAGGAGCTCGCCATCGAGGTGATGGAGCTCGTGCGAGGCGTTGACCATGGTGAACCGTGGCTCGAGCTGAAGCACCAGGCAGACGTCGCCAAACTGGAGGTCGGCGTCGACCAGGCACACCTTGATGTCGGGGATCCGATTGAGGAGAAGCGAGACATTGGTGGCCAGGACCGTCTTGCCACTTCCCCCCTTGGCCGACATCACCGTGACGATCCGGCCTCCCTTGTCTCGTGGGTGTGACGCCGATGAGGGTGTCGCCGCCGCCGTCTTGCGGTTGAGCACATCGTGGGCGAACCGCTCGATGGCGGCTTCGATCTTGGCCTCGTCCAGTGGGGCCTCGAGCACGTCGGAAACACCGGCTCGCATCCCACGCCGGAGCAGGTCGGCGGTGACCTCCTCGGCGATCAGCATCAACACCAGCCCAGGATCCGAGTTGTGGAGGGTCCGTATCTCGTCCATGGCGGCGTCGTCCTTGTAGGACGGGCCCAACAGGACCATCCGGACCCCACCCGACTCGATGGAGGAGAGGGCCTCCTCGATGCTTCGGGCCACGGGGAGACGCCCGTCGAAGAGCTCCTTCGCCTTGGAGACGAAGTCGTCGTCCTGATCCACGACCAGGAGATTGTGCTCAGCCATCGACATCGGAATGTCCTCTTGCTATCTCAGTTTCCAGGTTGCTCAGCTGCCAAAGATCTGGTCGACCAGATCGCCGCCAAAGAGGTTGTCTATGACCACACCATTGGTCTCGACCTCGACGAAGTCCGGGGGAACCAGGGTAAGCCACATCGAGCCGTTCTCGAAGGCGTACACGATTCGCTCGGCCTGCTCAGGCGTCACCTCGAGGGTGAAGATGGTGGCATTGGCCGGATCCTCGGCCGCGGCCTCCTCCCCCTCGACCGGAGTCGCCGCCGGGATCTGTCCGGTCTGGTCCTCGGTGTCCTCGACCCGCACGTCAGCGCCGACCGCCATCACCGGGATCCCTTGCAGGACGAATCGGGTGTAGGTGACCACGGTCGCCCCGGGGTCCTCTCCCTCTGGGGGAGTTCCCTCGGGGGGGAGGGTCACACCCTCGGACTCCACGGGGAGCTGGTTGAAGGCGATGTCGAGGGTGATGATCATGTTGATGCGATCGCCGGCCTCGATGAAGCCGTTGACCCCCTGGACGTTGGAGGTGGAGACCGTCAGGGCTTGCTTGCCCGAGGGGATCTGTTCCGCGAGTGGCTTGATGTCGACCGAAAGGGCGACCCACTGTGACGCGGTGATGATCGATCCGGCGGAGATGGGACCTGCGGCGACCTTGCCGGTCAGGACCGTGCGCAGTTTCTCGGCACTGTCCAGGACGTCGGTGGGGACGTCGCCCAATTGGTCGACGTCCTGCTTGATCGGGCAGTTGCCGGCCGCGTCGAGAGCCAAGTCGGCGTCCTGACAACGGACGTCGGAGTCGAACCCCGAGAGAATGATCGAGCCTTCCTGACCCTCGGCGATCCCGACGGGCCCGGCCCGGAACACTGTGACGATCTCCTGATCGGCCTGGGCCTCCTTCTGCACGTTCTGCAGGAAGTTCCAAATCGCCCATGCGGCGAGTCCGGCCAGCACCAAGGCCACTAGAAGAACGATTGCTCTCCTACCCATTGAGTCCCCTTCGGTTGTCCCCTCGCTTAGCCACCGACATTGCCGCGGTGGCTGCCTGAGGGCATAGTACCGGCGGGACTGAGCCCGCCATAAGCTTCAGGTCCAATTTCACAGAGGATTGTCGGACCTGCATCGGCCAGTCTTGAGGATTTCGACAACATATCTATGGGGACTGAGACCCATTTGGTCGAGGCCCGACCGCCCTCTCCCCCCCTTTCAGCCCCTTGCTGACACATCACCTCAGCGCCGGCCGATCCCCCGCTCTTTGAGCTCCCTGAGGATCGCCTCGAGAGAGGCGTCCACCGGCATGGGCGGTTGCTCCTCCACCTCGGCCCCGAACTCCCTCTCGAACTCACGCTGCTGCTTTCGTGGCTTGCGCTTGTCCTCGGTCACCACCTTCTCCTGGCGCTCCGTGTAATCGGGCAGCGCCTGCTTGATGGACAGCGAGACCCGGCGGCGCTCGTCCTCCTTCTCGGTGATCTTGACGTTCACCTTCTGGCCGATGGATAGCTCCAACTCGGGCGACTCGACACGATGGATGGCGATCTCGGAGACATGGACGAGTCCTTCGACGCCTTCTGCCACCGAGACGAACGCCCCGAACGGGACCGTCTTGGTCACGGTTCCCTCGACCACGTCGCCCACCTCGTGGGCACCGGCGAATACATCCCATGGGTCCTCGCTGGTCTGGCGCATCGAGAGAGAGATCCGCTCCCGGTCCCGATCGACCTCCAAAACCTTGACCGTCACTTTGTCGCCCACTTTGACCATCTCACCGGGGTGGTTGACGTGCTGCCATGAGAGCTCGGAGACGTGAACCAGGCCGTCCATGCCTCCCAGGTCGACGAAGGCCCCGAAGTTGACCACCGACGAGATGGTGCCCTCCCTGACCTCACCCTCGGCGAGGTTGTCCATGAACTCGGTGCGCTCTTCGGCGAGGGCGTCTTCGAGATGAGCTCGTCTCGACAGGACGACGTTGTTCCGGGCCCGGTCGAGCTCGATCACCTTGGCGGTGATCGTCTGCCCTATGAAGGGGTCGAGATCCCTCACCCTGCGCATGTCGACCAGTGAGGCGGGGAGGAACCCACGCAACCCGATGTCGACGATCAAACCGCCCTTGACCACTTCGATGACGGTCCCCTCCACGGTCCCTTCGCTCTCCGAGATCTCCTGGATCCGCCCCCAAGCGCGCTCGTACATGGCCCGCTTCTTGGAGAGGATCATCCGGCCCTCGTCGTCCTCCATGTCGAGGACCACGGCCTCGACGGTATCGCCGACGGCGACCACGTCCTTGGGGTCGACGTTGTTGCGAATCGAGAGCTCCCGGGTCGGGATCAGACCCTCCGACTTGTACCCGACGTCGACCATGGCACCTTCGGCGTCGACGCTGACGATGGTCCCTTCCACCATGTCGCCCTCGCGGAATTGGAGGACCGTGGCCTCGATGGCGGCCTCGAAGTCGTCCATGATGTCGGCTGGGGCTGCCGGGGCCTCCGGCTCGGCAGCTGGGGCCTCCGGCTCGGCAGCTGGAGCGTCCGGCTCGGCAGCTGGGGCCTCCGGCTCGGCTGCTGGAGCGTCCTGGGCTTGGGGGGCTTCGAGTGGTGCCGGCTCTTCGGCGGCTGGCGGTGCTCCGGGGGTGGTGGCCCCGTTGGAGGCCTGGTCGAGGGTGGCCGTCTGGTCGCTGGTGGCTCCCCCGTCCGTGGTGATGGCCTCGGGGGTCTCGGGCGTCTGGGGCTTCTCCTCCTCAGGAGCGCCTATAGACGCGTTCTCTGGCTCTAATGACATGTGTGGATAGTTACCTCTCAGAAGTGGGCTCTGCCGGCGCGGGCCGACAGGCGTGGAGGAGTCTACGCATCGGGAGACAGTTTCGCCAAGGGAGTATTGGGTTTCAGGCCTTGACACTGGCGAGGTCGTGACCCCAGGCGATGTCCACCTTCAACGGGACGTCCAGACCGGCGACCCCCTCCATGGTCTCGACCACCAGCTTCTCGGCGACCTCCGACTCTTCTTCGGGGACTTCGAGGATCAGCTCGTCGTGGATCTGCAGGAGAAGGGTGGTCGCCAACCCCTCGGTGCGGATGGCGGAGTCGAGATCGATCATCGCCTTTTTGATGATGTCGGCGGCCGTGCCCTGCACTGGGGCGTTGAGCGCCATGCGCTCCCCCATCTGGCGGATCCTGAAGTTGTCCGACTTCAGCTCGGGGAGATAACGCCGACGCCCGAACAGGGTGGTGGTATAGCCCTGGTTGCGCGCCAGGGTGACCACCGACGCCATGTACTCCTCGACCTGGTGGAACTGGGAGAAGTAGGCATCGATGTGTTCCCGGGCCTCCTCGCGGGGGATGTCGAGCCGATCGGCGAGACCGAATGCCTCCATCCCATAGAGCAGCCCGAAGTTGATCATCTTGGCGGTCCGGCGTTGCTCGGGGCGGACGGCGGAGGGGTCGAGACCCCACACCCGGGCGGCGGTGGCGGTGTGGATGTCCTGGTCCTCCTTGAAGGCCTCGATGAGGAAAGGGTCTCCGCTCATGTGCGCCAGCACCCTCAGCTCGATCTGGGAGTAGTCGGCGACCAGGAACTGGCTCCCTTCACCGGCGACGAAGGCTCGGCGGATGGTCCGGCCCGACTCGGAGCGCACCGGGATGTTCTGGAGGTTGGGACGGTCCGACGAGAGGCGGCCGGTGGTGGCCGCCATCTGGTTGAAGCGGGTGTGGATCCGACCATCGATATCGATCAACGGCAGGTAGCCGTCCACATACGTGGAGCGGAGCTTCTCCAGCTCCCGATACTCGAGCAGCGCTTCCACCAGGGGGTGGTCGATCTTCTTGAGCACCGATGCGTCAGTGGATGGTTTCCCGGTGGAGGTCTTCTTGAGGACGGGGAGTGCCAGCTTGTCGAAGAGGATGGCCCGCAGCTGGTCGGTGGAGTTGACGTTGAACGGCTCACCCGCCAACTCGACGATGGCCTTCTCCAGGGAGACGAGACGGGCCCGCAGGTCGTCGCCCATCTCCTCGAGATAGGCGCGGTCGACCCCGATGCCGGCGTGCTCCATCCGGGCCAGCACCGGGACCAGGGGAAGCTCGAACTCGGAGAACAGCTCCAGCTCATCCCTGCCTTCGAGATCGGCGTGGAGGGCGTCGGCAAGACGACGGATGACCTCGACTCTCCGCCCCTCGAGCTCGAGGTCGGGGCCCATGTCGAAGGGCAGGGTGCCAGTGGCCTCCTCGGCGTCGGGTGACACCATCTCCAACCCGAGAACACGCTCGGCGAGCTCGGCCAGGTCGTACGTGCGCTGCGCCGGGTTGATGATGTAGGCGGCCAGGGCGGTGTCCATCGCGGGCCGGGTCAAGTCGTGCCCATGATCGAGCAGGGCCCTCGCCAGCCGCTTGAGGTCGTGGCCGATCGCGGCGATCCTGCCCTCTCCTAACCCGGCCAGCAGCGGCTCGGCGGCGTCGAAGGGGATCACCACCGCCTCGCCCGGGGCGGTGGACACTGCGATCCCGTAGTCGTCGCCCGGGATGCCCACCACGGACAGGACCAGATCTCCTCTACCCCCAAGGGCGGCGACCCGGTCGGCGGTGGTCACCAGCTCGGTCTCGACGCTCATCGTCTCTGTGGCCCCCGCGGCCGAGGGCAACGCATCCTCGAGGTCGTTCCACATCGAGTGGAATTCGAGACTGTCGAAGAGGTCCTTCACCGTTGCTCGGTCCCACTCCCGGGTCCCGAAGTCCGAGGTGGCAAAGCCGACCTCGAGATCGTCGACCAGTTGCATCAGGTCTCGGTTGAGGAACGCCTGGTCGCGATGGCCGGCGAGGTTCTCCCTCAGCTTGGGGGTGAGGTCGGTGATGGCCTGATAGACCCCTTCGAGCGTCCCGTAGTCGGCGATGAGTCGGGAGGCCGTCTTCTCCCCCACCCCCGGGACGCCTGGGAGGTTGTCGGAGGTGTCGCCCCGGAGCGCGGCATACTCGACGTATTGGGAGGGCCCGATCCCATAGCGCTCCTCGATATAGGCCTGGTCGGCGAGCACGGTGTCGCTGATGCCCCGTCTTGTGTAGACCACCCGCACCGGGCCACCCACCAACTGGAAGGCGTCACGGTCACCAGTGACGATCAGCACCTCCCACCGGTCCTCGATGGCCCGTCGGGTGAGGGTGGCGATGATGTCGTCGGCCTCATACCCCTCCATCCGGAGCTGGGTGATCTCCAATGCCTGGAGCACCTCGTCCATCAACGGGAGCTGGCTGCGGAAGTGATCGGGGGCCTTGGCCCTGTTGGCCTTGTACTCGGGGTAGGACTCGGTGCGAAAGGTCTGACGTGACACATCCCAGGCCACGGCGATCCCGTCCGGGTGGAAGTCCTTGATGAGCCGGATCAGCATCCGGGTGAACCCGAAGACGGCGTTGGTCACCTGTCCCGACTTGGTGGCGAGGTCCTCGGGGAGGGCGTAGAAGGCGCGGTAGGCGATCGAGTTGCCGTCGATCAGGGCCAGTGTTGGCACGACCCCGACGGTACTAGGGGACGCCGACACCATTCTGTGCGGATTTGTGACGGAGGGGTTCGCGAGGATCCGCACAGAATGGTGCCTGAGTTCGTTCTGTGCGGATTTGTGACGGAGGGGTTCGCGAGGATCCGCACAGAATGGGCCCGGCCGGGCACAGAACGGGCCCGGCGGGCCCGGCCGGTCTGGACGGGGAGGCTCAGTGTGCCGGAGGCGGGACTCGAACCCGCAAGCCTGTTAGGGCAATGGATTTTGAGTCCATCGAGTTTGCCAATTTCTCCACTCCGGCGTAGACCCCATTTTAGGGCACCTCTCAAGCAGACTGCCGACGGCTAGCGTCGCCCAGGTGACCCTGACACTCCACCCCGACCGGGTCTTCGACTCCGTCCAAGGGGTGATGCTCAACGACCACCTCGTCGTCATCGAGGGAGACCGGGTGGTCGAGGTGAGGCCCGGCGGGGCCACGGATGAGCCGGTGGCCAGGCTCGAAGGCAAAACGGTGATCCCCGGTCTCATCGACGTCCACACCCATCTGGTGGGCAAGGTCGACAGTGGGCGCGGCTATTCCGGGCTCGTGGAGCGGAGCGGGGCCCAGGAGGCCCTGATCGGGGTCAAGCACGCCAGAGAGACCCTGAGGGCCGGATTCACCACGGTTCGCGATATCGGCACTTTTCGCGCTTTCGCCGACGTCGCCCTTCGTGAGGCCATCGAGGGCGGATGGGTGGAAGGCCCTCGGATGATGTGCGCCGGCGCATACATCACCTGCCCCGGTGGCGGAGGCGACATCACCGGTCTGGCCGTAGACGTCGACGAGGTGCTGCCCCGCGAGCTCCGTTTCGGGGTGACCAGCGGTGCAGATCAAATGAGGGCCAACGTCCGCCAGATCCTCCGCTACGGGGCCGATTTCATCAAGGTCCTGGCCACGGGGGCAGTTCTCACCTCGGGGACCAACCCTGGCGCACCCGAGCTAGGCGAGGAAGAGTTGCGCGCCGCGGTGGAGACAACCGCAGCCGCCGGGACCTTTGTCGCCGCCCATGCCCATGGGACCGAAGGGATCAAGAGAGCTGTCCGAGCCGGGGTCCGCTCGATCGAGCACGGCTCGATGCTCGACGACGAGGCAATCGAGCTGATGATGGAGAACGGGACCTACCTGGTAGCCGACCTCTACGACGGCGACTACATCGAGGAGGTCGGCCCGGCCCTGGGTTACACCGATGAGGTCATGGCCAAGACCCGGCTGACCACCGAAGCGCAACGCAGCGGGTTCCGCAAAGCGGTCGAGGCCGGGGTCCGGATCGCCTTCGGCACCGACTCGGGGGTGATCCCCCACGGCACCAACGGTCGCCAGTTCGCCTACTACGTCGAGCATGGACTTCGCCCGGCCCAGGCGATCCAGAGCGCGACTCATTGGGCGGCCGAGCTCATGGGCTGGGAAGAGCGAGTTGGGTCGCTTCAACCCGGGCACCATGCCGATCTGGTGGTCATCGCCGGCGATCCGACCACCGACATCAGGCTGTTGGAGCGTCCCGTCGGTGTGATGAAGGGCGGGGCCTGGGTGGTCGCCCCCACCCCCGACTGAGAGAGGGCTAAGCGCGGACCCCGTGCAGATCCCTCACCACTCCCCCGACACCGCCGACCGTCACCCTGTCCCCGGGTGCCACCTCATGACGGATGAGGGCCATGCCCAATCGGCCCGTCACCGAGGTGACCGTTCCCACCTCGTTGCCCTCAGACACGATCATCGACCCTGGCTCCACGGGTCCTTCCAGATCGAGGAGACGGAGATGACGGTTGACGTGCCCCCGGCTGTTGATCCGAGCCACCAACTCCTGACCCAGGTAACACCCCTTGTCGAAGTCGACGGTGGCATCGACCAGTCCCATCTCCTGGGGAATGGTCTTCTCATCGACGTCGACACCCCACTGAGGCTCACCGGAGCTGATTCGGGCCTGCTCGTACTCTTCGACGGTCCCTGAGGCGAGGTCGGGGCGATTACCGGAGATCAGGGTCCGGGTGGTCCCGGCCCACGACAGATCAGCCTCCAGACGACCGTTGCGATAACCCGACCAACCCCCGGTGGCGGCCTGGCCCATCACCAGCCACAGCGGCCGCATCTCCACCTCGATGGCAACCTCGACCCTGATCCGGTATCGGCCAAGGGTGGCGGCCAGCTCATCACCTCTCTCCTGGTCGGTGACCAGCCCCACCAGGTCATCGCCCTTGAGCACCCAGAGCAGGTGGTCGAGTTTGCCCCTCGCCCCGAGGAGCAGGGAGCGCCGCACCTGACCCGGGGCCATGTCGGCGATCTCCTGGCTGATGATGTCGTTGAGGAACCTGACGGCGTCGGCCCCCGAGAACCAGACCAGGTCGGCGCTCTCTGGAGCGATCCAGGCGGGAGTGCCGGTCATACCGTCGCCAGGTCCTCGAGCCAGGGCACCGAGATCAGGACATCGGTGAACCATGCCGCCAGGACCGAGAGGTTCCCGGTCACCATCACCACCCCGAAAGAGGCCAATAACGCACCGGAGACGATGGTGATGGTCCGCATGTGACGTCTCAGCCTCCCGAACACCTTGAAGAGGCCGAGCCCGGCGAGGAGAAACGGTACCCCCAGCCCAATCGAGTAGACGACGAGAAGGAGCACGCCCTGGCCCAGAGTCTCCTGGGTGGAGCCGGTGGCGATGATCACGGTGAGCACCGGCCCGATGCAAGGGGTCCACCCGAAGGCGAAGGCGCCACCCATCACCGGGGGCGCCCATCGTCCCAGACGGCTGGGCCTGACATCGAGTCTCCGCTCCTGGTTGAGGGCGCCGAGGAATCCACGATGTGAAACCGCCATCGCCACCATCAACAGACCGAAGACGATGATCACCGACCCGGCGATCGTGGTGAAGGTGTCGAGGTTTCGGATCAGGAACCGGCTCACCGCAGAGGCCACCGCCCCGATGGCGGTGAACACCAGGGTGAAACCGCCGATGAAGAGCAGGATCACCCGGAGGAGGCGTGCCGTCGAGTAGTCGCCGGCCTCGATTTGGGTCGCCGAGTAGCCCGACATCATCGAGACATACCCGGGGACAAGGGGGAGCACGCATGGGGAGAGGAACGAGACCACCCCTGCGCCGAACGCCACCAGCAACTGGATCAGATACCCCGCATCGGCCACACCATCGAACATCGTCAACCTCAACCGGTCGCTGCCACCCTGATCTTCCCATGCCCGGCTCGACACGGTCTGGATACCTTCGAGAGGGGAACAGGCCCGACCTAGCCTTCCCGGATGCGGCGTCTTCTGCAACGGGCCCTCGAACCGCTTCTGCCCGTAGGGAGATTCACCCTCGCCGACCGCCGCATCGTCATCACGATCTGGGTGGCGGGGGTGATCCAGGGATTCGCCCAGTCCCAGGCCAGTGCCTCGCTTCCATTCACCAGGTCGGGCCTCGGCCTCAGTGAGGGTGAGATGAGCCTGATGCTGGGCCTGGCCCGTCTCGCCGCCTTTGCCGCACTCCCCCTCGGCTGGCTCGGCGACCACCGCGGGAGGCGCCGGCCCTTCCTGATCGCCATCACCCTGGTGGTGATAGGCGGGTCGGTGGCAGGGCTGGCCGTCGAGGCCTGGCAGTTCGGGATGTCCCACGCCATTCTGAGAACCGGGACGGCGGCAATCTCCGGTTTGGCAGTGGTGATCCTCGCCGAGACCGTGTCGCTCTCGATACGTGCCTACGCCATCTCCTTCTACGGGGCGGCGGTGTCGTTAGGGAGCGGGATCGCCCTGATGGCGCTCCCGCTGGCCGAGGGCGGCGGCGATGCCTGGAGGGTGCCCCACCTCCTTACCGCAATAGGGCTGTTGGCCATCCCCCTCCTGGTCCGCCGAGTCCCCGAGACGGGCGTTTATGAGCGAGCGCCGGGTGGGGGCAAATGGCATGAGCTGGTGAGGGGCCCATGGGCGGCTCGGTTCTGGCTGGTGGCGACCATCGGGTTCCTGGCATCCGCCTATGGGGCTTTTGGCGCCGCCTTCTCGACGGAGAGGCTGATCGCCCATGTCGGGTTGGACACCGGGACCACGGTCCTGATCCTCCTGCTGGGGGGGACGATCGGCGGGCTCGGGTTCTTCGTCGGTGGGCACCTCGCCGATGCCTGGGGAAGACGGCTCACCTCGGCGCTGGCGCTTGGCCTGACCCTGGTCGGTGGGATCAGCCTCTACGTCATCGAGTCGGTCCCTCTGATCGTTGCCGCGGTCTTGGTCTCGGCGTTCGGCACCTTCGCATTCGTCCCTGCCGGCGGGTCACACCGCGCCGAGCTCTTCCCTACCAGCCTCCGGTCGAGCGCTGCCACGGCAGGAGCCAACTTCTCACTGGCCGGTGCCGCTGCCGGGCTGATACTCGGGATCTTCACTATCGACACCCTGGGCCTGACCTCCACGGTGATGATCCTCGGGGTGGGAGCGGCCATCGCGGCTCTCCTGACTCTCCGCCTCCCGGAGACCAGGGGTCAGGACCTCACCGCCATCTCGGTGGATCTCCTGTAACCGGCGAGGAACACCAGCCCTCGCCCGACCATGAAGATCCCGAGAGCCCACCAAATGCCCTCGAGGGTCGACCCCAGCGGCGACCAGAGCATCAATGAGATGGCGACCACGGCGCCCAGACCGGTGGAGACGGCCATGGTCCCTAGCGACAACAACCCGACGAAGACCCCGTCGGCCACGAACACCAGGGCCGCCAATGGGATGATCAGGGTGGCGACCCCCCCGGTCGCCACCACCAGACCGGCGACGACGTCATCGCTGGCGAGAAGGGCCAGTACGTGTCTCCCCAGCCCGACCACCAGGAAGAGCACGAGCCCCACCACCACCCCCCAGGACAGCAGCCGGCGGGTCAGGGCACGAAGACGATGAATGTCACGATGGGCCGACTCCTCGGCCACCAGGGCCTGGCCGGCGACCTCAAGGGCGTCGGCCACCATCGCCGACAGCAGGAACAGTTGGGCCACCAGTTGGTGGGCCGCGATCCGGTCGGGTCCGAGACGGGTCGCGGTAGAGGCAGCCATGGTGAAGGCAGCGAGGAGGAAAGCGGAGCGGATGATGAGGAGGGCCCCGTTACGCCCCAGGGTGAGCAGGACGGGGAGACCCTCCCCGAGACTGTTGGGGGCCTGTGCCATGTTCCTCCTCCTGATGAGGAAGAGAAACCAGACAGCACCGGACACCTGTGCCACCACGGTCGCCCATGCCGCGCCCTCGAGCCCGAGGCCGAGCCCGAAGATGAGCAGGGGGTCGAGGACCAGATTTATGGCGTTGACGCCCAGCGCCACCATGAGAGGGGTGCGGGTGTCCTTGTGACCCCGAAATGCACCGTGACCTGCCGTGACCACCAGCACCGCCACCGAGGCGCAGGCCCGGATCCGGAGATAGCTGATGGCCGCCGAGGCCACCGCCCCCGTCGCCCCCATCGCCGACACCAACGATGGTGCCAGGGCCAAGACCACCGCCGTGACCACCAGGCCCAATGACACCGCGAGGACCAGGGCGGTGCCGACGTAACGTCTCGCCTCATCGGGATCGCCCCTTCCTATCGCCTTGGCCACCAGAGGCGTGGTGACGAATGCCAGGAAGTTGAAGGCGAAGAAGGCGAAAGTGAGGATGGCGGCGTCGACCCCGAGCGCGGCCAGCTCGGTGGTCCCGAGACGGGCGACGAAGGCGGAGTCGGTCAGGGTGAGCAACGGGTCGATTGCCAGCGAGCCCAGAGCCGGCACCGCGATCCTGAATATGGCGCGGTCGAGGTCCCGCCAGTTCCGGGACGCGGCGACCGGCGCCGTCATGTCGGGCCCGTCATCTCAGGGTCGACGCCGCTCTGGCTTGTCTCTCCGGCCACTCACAGTGGCGGTAGAGCTCACATGAGCCACACAACGGTCGCTGGGCGTCGCAGATGTCACGCCCGAACTGGATGAAGCGCATCGAGAGACCGGCCCACACCTCCATGGGGTAGAGGGCCTTGAGATCGGTCTCGATCCGTTTGGGGTCGGTTTCCTTGGTGAGGGCGAGCCGGGTGGTCACCCTTTTGACGTGAGTGTCGACGGCTATGGCCGGGATTCCCCAGACTTCGGCGAGCACCACCGACGCCGTCTTCCGCCCCACCCCTCGGAGTTTGACCAGTTCGTCGAGCCGTGGCGGGACCTCGCCCCCATGGAGGTCGTCGATGTCCTGGGACAACTCGATGATCGACTTGGTCTTCTGACGGTAGAACCCGGTGGAGAACACGATCTGCTCGACGTCTTCGGGCCGTGCCATCGCCAGGTCTCGCGCCGTGGGGTAACGGGTGAAGAGCACCGGTCTCACCTTGTTCACGTTGTCGTCGGTGGTTTGCGCTGAGAGCACCGTGACCACCAGCAGCTCCCAGGCGCTGGCATAGTCGAGTGCGGTCCGGATCGTCGGGTAACGGCGAAGCAGGAGGTTGAAGACGGCGCGGGCCTTTCCTCTCTCTGAGGGAGATGGGATCGTTCCGTTGGCTCGGGCCCCTGGCATGCCAGGGACATGGTATTGGCCGGATCTAACCTCGACGGCTCCATGCTGCGCCAGGCCTCGACTCGCGCCGTCCTTGCCCTGGTGGTGGCGGCCTTCGTCTACGGAGCCACCTTCGTCGTCATCAAGTCCGCGCTGGCCGACATCGGCCCGCTCTCCTATGTCGCCTGGCGCTACGTCATCGGGGCCGCGGTGCTCCTGGTCGTCGCCTTACCGAAAGGTCGTGACATCTGGATCCAAGGATCGATAACCGGCCTCGCCCTCTGTGTGGGCTATCTCCTCCAGACCTCCGGGCTGGCAGTGACCAGTGCCAGCAACTCGGCCTTGATCACCGGTCTCTACGTGGTTTTCACCCCGATCCTGGCAGCCCTGTTCAAGAGGCGGGCTCCCAGCCCGTGGATGACGGGTGCGGCGGTCGCGGCCTTCATCGGGATCTTCCTCCTCACCGGTGCCGATGGGCTCGCCCTCGGCCGGGGAGACCTGCTCACCGTGGGTTGCGCGGTGGTCTTCGCCCTCCACATCATCGCCCTGGCCAGATGGGCGCCGGCCCACCCTGTGGTGCCCTTCACCACCGTCCAGCTCACGGTGACCGCAGTGCTGGCCTTCCCGGTGGCGATGGTGGTCGAGGGTGGCGGCTTCCCGGCCAGCTCGGTGTGGGGCGCCCTGATCCTCACCGGGCTCGGCGTCGCCATCGGCGCCTTCCTCCTCCAGGTGTGGGCTCAGACGGTGCTGGGGCCGAGCACCGCGGCGGTGATCCTGGCCGCCGAGCCGGCCTTCGCAGTGGCCACCGCCTGGGTGGTCCTCGGCGAGCGCCTCGATACCGCCGGGTGGGCGGGGACCGCCCTGATCGTGGTGGCCATCTTCCTGGTGGTCACCCGTCAGGAAGACAGAGCCTCGATGCGGGCCGAAGCGGTGACCCCGGCTCATTGAGGCCCGGGCCCGCCAGGCTCCGCTCTCTCCTGGTCGATCCCTGGACGGGCTAACCGATCGTCTGGCGCCTCTGGTTCGAGCGACGCTCACCCTCCAGCCGCTCCAGATCGACCTCGCTGTAGTCGACGAAGCTCATGGCGTCGGCGAGCAGGCGATGACCGGCTACGTCCCGGATGGCATGGTGCATCCGATGGGCGACCTCCCGATAGGCCGGATGGCCTGATGATCCGCTTCTCAGCTCGATGAGATGGAAGGCCTCTCGCGGGTTCATCTCCATGACGAATCGAATGTTGTATGCGAATGGGACCACGTACTGGGCGACCTCCGCACCCAGGTCGTCCCGGACCGTCTCATAGAGCAGACCAGAGTCGTCCATGAGGCTGCACCACTCGTCCTCCAAACCCCGATCCGCCAGGTGGTGAGGGACGTCGTACCCGAGGCGTGTCGAGTAACGCTGCCACTCGAGGGTCATCAGCCGGTGCCGCTGGAGGTCCCTGAAGGCGCCGATGTCGCACTTCACATCGAAGCGGTAGGTGGTTCGCTCCATCGCCCGTCCCGGCTTGTGCCGCCGATTGGCCCGGTCGCCCACCATCGCAGCGATGACCTCGGCTCGCCGTTCCGGGCTCATCGCCCGGGCCATGGCCTGGAGCTCGGTGTCCGGGAGCTCGGTGACCGCATAGAGGGCGGCTGCCACGATCTTGGTCTCGGCCTCAGGGTCCCAATCGGTGAGGGTGACCTCGGGCCCGAGGTCGGGCACGGTGGTGGCTTCGAGGCTGTCACTGATCTTCTCGAGCTCGTGACGCACGTCGGCGAGGTGTTGCGACCATCGGGCGCCCCGCTCCTCGAGGTCCACCCTGGTGAGGAAGGATGGGATGATCTTGCGGAGCTCGGTGAGCATCAGGTCGGCATAGTCCCTGGCCTCGGACAATGGATGGGACCGCATCCTGACCAGCGCCATCTCGTAGGCCTGGCCGGAGGCGAAGATCCCCACGTTGGACAGGGTCGCGACCGGGAGCAGTCCCCTCACCGTGTCGCACGCCTTGGCCCGGATCGTCGACTGCCAAACCCACTTCGGGTCGCCCTCCACATGTGGATGACGCTCCTCGAAGACGTTGGTCATCTCGGCGACCATCCGCGAATAGGTGTCGAAAACCCGCTCCATGTGACGGTTGTAACGCACGGCCAGCCCAGACCGGGCGATCTCATCGGGTACCAGATATCGGTAGCCATCGCCGAGCCTGGCGTCATAGTTGATGTACCGGGTCGACTGCTCCAGGTATGCCGCCAGCCTCCCCCACTCCAGGACCTTGGTGAGAAGGTTGGATGCCTGTTCGCAGGCGAGATGGGCACCTCCGAGTTGGGCCACCGAGTCATCCCCGTAGTCGAAGAACATTCGGTCGTAGAGCTGCTCCGCCTTGCGGGTGGAGACCAGAGGGTCCTCGCCGAGGCTGGAGGCGATCAGGTCGATCCCGGATTCGGGCGACGTGACGAACTCGTCGAGAAACAGCCGACGCAGTGACTTGGGTGACCTCGAGTAGCGGGCGAACAGGGCCCCTTTGACCACCTCCGGGAGATTGACCAACCCGAACACCGGTAGGTCGGTGTTGGTGAAGAACCTGTCGAGGACCGCTCTCTCCTCGTCGGTGAAGGGCTCCTGGTGGTAGCGCGGCAAGGCGTGGCGATTGTATAACCCGGAACCGGGCCCGGTTAGCGTTTCGTTGTCATGGCTGTGCTGGCGATCAGAGTGCTGGTGTTCCTGCTGTCGTTCACTGCGGTGGCCATCGCGGTGGTCCCCATCATGGTGATGATCGACCTGGTGAGTGGGGGCAACGGCTACGGGCTGTGCCCCGGCGGGCTCGAGGCGTGCGATCGCCCCTACACCACCGGTGCCGAGTTGATCGTGTTGCTCACCCTCGCCTTGTTCCTGGTGGTGGTGGCCATCAGACTGCTGATGAGACTGGCCCGAAGGCTCCAACACACCTATCAGGTCACCCGATAGGGACCCACCTAGTGGCCCGTCGCCCAAATAGCTAGGCATCAATTGGGCGACAGACCACTAAAGACGGCTCGCTGACCTTCCTCCCCGGCTGTCTCGGGTTTGGCGGAAGACCGAAATCGGCGGCTGCTCGTTAGTGTCAGAGGATGGCTGAGTTCGACGTCGACGCGATGATCCGCCGGTTCTCGGAGCGGGCCCTGGCGGTGAAGGACCGACCATTACCGCCGGTGGCCGGAGCCGAGCGGCAGAAGTTCATCGCCCAGGCTCAAAACGACTTCACCGACTTCTCCTTGATCGCCAATGCCCTTTGGGCAGTGGAGGAGGATCATCTCGTCCTCCGCATCACGCTCACCGGTAAAGGCTGACCACCCCCGACATGCTCGACTCGCGCCTGGTCATCGTCTCGGGCAAGGGAGGAGTAGGAAAGTCGGCGGTAGTCGCCAGCCTCGCCCTTCTCGCCCAACGTCGCGGCAAGCGGGTCCTCGCCGTGGAGATGGGCTCCTCGGGCGGGCTGGCGACTCATCTCTCGACCGGTGAGCTCGGGTTTGAGCCCCGCGAGGTGCGCCCAGGGCTCCATGCCATGATGGTGGTCCGCTCCGCGGCATTGCTGGAGTACCTGTCCCTTCAGCTGAGGCTCCCTGGCATCGGCCGATTCGGGGCGATAGCCCGGGCCTTCGACGCACTGGCGACAGCCGCCCCCGCGGTGAGGGAGATCATCACCGTCGGCAAGATCTACTGGGAGGTCGAGGCCGATCGATGGGACATCGTGATCGCCGACGCCCCACCCGTCGGTCAGCTCGGCTCCTATCTGCGGGCTCCTCGGAGCATCGCCGAGCTGGTGCCGAGCGGGAGGGTGAGGAACCAAGGCGATGCCATGGCCGGGCTTCTCGCCAACCCGGAGCTGACCCGTCTGGTTCTGGTCACGCTCCCCGAGGAGCTGCCCACCACCGAGACGGTGGAGACCATCGAGTGGCTCGGCGAGGAGGACGTGGTGGGCCCCCCAACGGTGATGGTCAACCGGGTTCTGCCCGAGCTGGCCTACGCCGGGCGACCGGGGGGCACGGCAGGCGAGATAGTCGATCTCCATCGGTCGCTCCTCGCAGAGCAGGAGCACTGGATGAAGGTGCTCCCTGGCGACATGGCACTCCCCTATCTGTTCGGCCTGTTCACTCCGGGGGAAGTCGCGGCCCACCTCAGCGACTCCCTCGAGGGGTTGTTGTGACCGCCACGCTCCTGGTAACCGGTGCCGGCGGGGTGGGGAAGACCACCGTGGCCGCCGCGGTGGCGGTGCGCGCAGCCAGGCACGGGATGCGGACCCTGGTGGTCACCGTCGACCCGGCTCGAAGGCTTGCCTCGGCCCTCGGGCTAGCCGATCTCGGGGACGAGCCCCAGCCTCACGCCGATGAGCCGGACCTGTGGGCCGCCATGCTCGACTCGGGTGCGTCCTGGCGGGCGGTGGCAGAGCGACATGCCGACCCCGACGTGGCGGTCAGGCTCGCCGAGAACGACTTCTTCCGGGCCGCCGCCGAGCATTTCCCCGCCTCGCAGTCGTACGCCGCCGCCGACCAAGCCGCAACCTATGTCCAGGCTCGGGCCTGGGACCTGGTGGTGGTGGACACCCCTCCCTCGGGGGGAGGGATCGACTTCTTCACCGCCCCGGCTCAGATGGCCGACCTGGTGGGCGGACGACTCCTGCGATGGATCACAGGTGGGCCCTTCCCGGGACGTCGCTTCTTCTACGACCGCGCCGCTCGGCCCGTGCTCAAAGTGGCCGATTCGGTGCTGGGCTCCGACCTGCTGCAGCGAGTCGCCGAGTTCCTTCTCGACCTCCGCACCACCTATGACGGTGTCGCTCAGAGAGGGAGGGAGATCGAGCGGGTGATGAGAGAGGCCTCAATCTTCGTCATCACCACCGCCGACCCAGCTCCGATGAACGAGGCGATCCGCTTCTACCGCGAGTTGCCCCGATTGGCCTCGACACCCGAGGCTGTGATCTTCAACCGCTCCCTCCCCGATGGCTGGGTCCACGCCGGTGAGCCCGACCTCGACCCGGTGGTCAAGCCGGTGGTGGAGATGTGGGCCGCCGAGACCCTGCGTCAGCGGGACTTCCGTGACGAGTTCTCTGCGCGTTACGGGGCCCGAGTAGCCATCATCCCCTGGTCGTCAGACCCGCCCACCGACCTCGACGGCCTTGCAGATTTGGCAGACAGGGCGGTCGGGATCCCTTGGGAAAGACTTGGCATAAGCTGATCGTCATGACCGGCGCTGCCGCCTTTTTCGACCTCGACCGGACTCTGATCTCCGGGGCGTCAGCATTCCCGCTCGGCGTCGCTGCCTGGCGTCAAGGATTGGCTCAGAACCGCGAGCTGGTCTCCTGGATCACCGATGCGATTCGGTTCCGGCTGCTCGGCGACAAGGGAGAGGGCTTCGAGGACGTCCGTGTCGACCTGCTGATGCGGATTGCAGGGGTCCCCGTCGAGTCACTCAAGGCCCTGGAGGCTGCGGTCACCCCCAACCTGGTGTCCCGGGTGCGACCGGAGTCACGGAGCCTGGTGTCGATGCATCACGAGCAGGATCGTGACACCTGGATCGTGTCCGCCAGCCCGCAGGCCCTGGTCGAGCCACTGGCAGCGTCGTTGGGCATGAGCGGTGCCATCGGGACCCGGGGCGAGATCGTTGACGGCCATTACACCGGCAGGCTGGACGGGCCCTTCGTCTATGGCCCCGGCAAGGCGGCCGCGGTGGAGAAGCTGGCCTCCGACCGGGGCTACGAGCTCGACCTCTGTTACGCATACTCCGACTCGATATCAGATCTGCCACTGATGGAGCTGGTGGGTCACCCGGTGGCGGTCAACCCCGATTCCCAGCTGGCGGCGGTGGCCCGGCAGAGAGGGTGGCCGATTGTGATCTTCGCCCAAAAGACCAAGCGCGCCCTGGCCATGGGAGGGGTCGCCACCGGTGTGCTGGCCACCGCGGCGTTCGCCTACGCCCTCGGCCGTCGCGACGGTCGGGCAGCCGCCAATCGGTAACGGACGGGCTCGAGCGTGAGCAGATGAAGTCGTTGTACCACCTCATCTGCTCACGCTTGAAGAGGTCTACAGAAGGGCTCGAGGCCCCAGCAGCTCCTTGAGCTCGGCAAAGAGTGCCGACCTCGGCTCAACCTTGTGCTCGTCACTCAGCCTGAGGACCTTGGTGTCGCCGTTGTCTGTCATGTGGAGGTAAACCGGGGCGGTGCCGGGATGGTTGCGGAGAATCGTCTTGAGGGCTGCCACCACCTCGGGGGTGAGCCGGCCCGCAGGCACCCCCAATCTGACCACCGACTCGTCCCTGATCTCGAGCTCCTTGAGCTCGCGGACCATCACCTTCACCTCGTCACCACGGTGGTCGAGGTTGCCGGCGACCACCAGGACTGCGTCCTGAACGATCAGCGGGCCGTAGTCGTGGACGGTCCTTGGGAAGGCGATGCACTCCACCGACCCCTCGAGATCCTCGAGCTGGAAGAACAGCATGGGGTCCCCGCTCCTGGTCCAGCGTCTGGTGATGGCGCCGACGATCCCACCCAACGACACCGATGCCCGGTCTGTCAGCTCCTCGAGCTCGGCTATGCGGTTGGTGGTGGCCGCGGCCAGGGCTGCCCCCACCCCGAGCAAGGGGTGGTCGGAGACATAGAGGCCCAACATCTCCTTCTCGAAGGCGAGCTGCGTCTTGGACTGCCACTCCAAGTCGGGGACTTCCAGGGTCGTCTCCGGGCCCGAGGTCTCGTCACCGGAGAACAACGAGTACTGGCCCATCTCCTCGTTGCGGCGCCGCTCGATGACGGCGTCGAGGGCCTGCTCGTGAATCAGGGTGAGGCCGCGGCGACTGCCGCCGGTGGCGTCGAAGGCGCCCGCTTTGATCAGGGACTCGATGGTCCTCTTGTTGAGCACCGAGGTGTCGACCCGGTGGATGAAGTCGGAGAACGAGGTGATTGGGCCCTCCTGGCGGGCCTCGACGATTTTCTCGACAACCCCCTCGCCCACGTTCCTGATGGCGGAGAGCCCGAACCGGATCCGTCCGTCGTGCACCGTGAAATCGGAGTCCGACTCGTTGACGTCGGGGACCAGGACCTCGATCCCCATCTGTCGGCATTCGCTGAGGTAGACCGCGGTCCGGTCCTTGTCCCTCTTGGTGGCTGTGAGCAATGACGCCAGGTACTCGGCCGGGTGGTGGGCTTTGAGATAGGCGGTTTGATACGCCACCAGCCCGTAACCCGCCGAGTGGGACTTGTTGAAGCCGTACCCGGCGAAGTGCTCTATGAGGCCGAAGATCTCCCGGCCGACCTCTTCGGGGTGTCCCTGCTCGACACATCCCCTGACGAACCGTTCCTCCTCGGCCACCATCACCGACTTGATCTTCTTGCCCATGGCGCGGCGGAGCTCGTCGGCATCGGCCATGGTGTACCCGGCCATCTCCCGGGCCACCATCATCACCTGCTCCTGATACACCATGATCTGATAGGTGTCGGCGAGCTTCTCGGTGAGCGCCGGGTGGAGCTCCTCGACCTTGGCCCGCCCGTTCTTGCGATCGGCGTAGAGGTTGTGCATGTTCGCCCCCATCGGGCCGGGGCGATAGAGAGCCACCAGGGCGATGACGTCGTCGAAGCTGTCCGGCGCCAGTGAGCGGATCAGGGCCCTCATCGCAGTCCCCTCCATCTGGAAGACGCCGATGGTGTTCCCGCTCTGGAGCAACTCGAAGGTCTTCAGATCGTCGAGTGGTATCGAGTCGATGTCCACCCGCTGACCGGTGGTGATCTCGATCAACTCGAGGCATCGCTCGATGATGGAGAGGTTGCGCAACCCCAGGAAGTCCATCTTGAGCAGACCGAGGTCCTCCACCGCGTGCATCTCGAACTGAGTGACCGTCTCGGCGGACTCACCCTTCCTTTGGATGGGCACGATGTTCATCAAGGGCTCGGGAGCGATCACCACGGCTGCGGCGTGAATCGAGTCCTGGCGTCTGAGGCCCTCGAGCCCCCGGGCGGCGTCGACCACCTCCCTCACCGCCGAGTCGTTCTCGTACATCTCCCGGAGACCCTGGGCGTTGGCGTACCAATCGCGGACCTCGGAGGCGGCTCCTGCCCCGGGCGGGACCAGGACCTGATCGAGAGTGGGGTCCTTGCCCAGGATCGAAGGTGGCATCGCCTTGGCCACCCGATCGCCCAGTGAGTAGGGGTGGCCGAGGACCCTGGCGGCGTCCCTGATGGCTTGCTTCCCCTTGATGGTGGCATAGGTGATGATCTGGGCCACCCGGTCCGACCCGTACTTCTCTGCGGCGTATCGGATCATCTCGCTCCGGTATCGCTCGTCGAAGTCCATGTCGATGTCGGGCATCGACTTCCTACCCGGGTTGAGGAAGCGCTCGAAGATCAGCCCGTATCGGAGTGGGTCGATGTCGGTGATCCGTAGGCAGTAGGAGACGATCGACCCGGCCGCCGACCCTCGACCGGGGCCAACCCTTATCCCGCTCTCGCGGGCGTGACGGATCAAGTCCCAGACGATGAGGAAGTAGGCGGGAAAACCCATCTCCTCGATGATCTTGAGCTCGTGCTCGACGCGCTCCCAGACCTCGCCCCCGGCATCGTGGCCATAACGCTCCCGGGCCCCCTGTTCCACCAGCCGCCGGAGATGAGTCACCTCGGTCTCGCCTCCAGGCACCGGGAACTGCGGGAGGAGGATCCGGCCGAACTCGATGCTGAGCTCTGACCGCTCGGCGATCCAGAGCGTGTTGTCGCAGGCCCCGGGAAAATCGGGCTCCGGGAACAGGGCCCGCATCTCGGCGGAGGTCTTCAGATAGTGCTCGGACCCATCGAAACGGAGCCGCCCCGGCTCGTTGCGCAGCGACCCGGTTTGGATGCACAGCAGGACGTCGTGGGTGTCGTGCTCGTCACGTCTGGTGTAGTGGGCGTCGTTGGTCGCCAGGAGCGGGGCATCGATCCGACGGGCGATCTCGAGGAGGTCCGGCATGATCTTTCGCTGGGCATCTATCCCGTGATCCTGGAGCTCGATGAAGAAGTTGTCCCGGCCCAGGACGTCCTGGAACCGGGCGGCGGCCCGGACCGCGGCCTCGAAGTCGCGCTCCGCGCCATGGTTTCCTTCCTCGTTGCCGGCTTCAGGGGCCAGCAATTGGGGGACCTGGCCCCCAAGGCACCCGGAGGTGGCGATGATCCCCTCGGAGTGCTCGGCGAGAAGCTCGAGATCGATCCTCGGCTTGTAGTAATAGCCATCGAGGAAAGCCTTCGACGAGAGTTGGAGCAGGTTCCGATAACCGGTCTGGCTCTCGGCGAGGAGGATGGTGTGGAACCGGCGGTTGGCCGACGAGGGGGGTCGGTCGAAGCGGGACCCGTCCACGAAGTAGGCCTCCATGCCCACGATCGGCTTGATCCCGACCTGATTGGCAGTCTTGACGAATTCGACGGCGCCGTAGAGATTGCCGTGATCGGTGATGGCGATCGCCGACTGGCCGTCGGCGGCTGCCGCCGCCACCACGTCACCGACCCGTGCCGCACCGTCGAGAAGGGAGTACTCGGTGTGGAGATGGAGATGGGCGAAGGACAATTGGGGGTGCCTAGCGACTTACACGTGTGTAGTTCTGGAGAGTACCACCGGGGTCAAGGACCCTGCCAGTGCGCGAAATCCGGGTCTCGCCCGGGTCATGACTGGTTGAGATCGAGGCGCATGGTCAGACGAGGCATGGAGGTGGGGGTCATTCGGCGCGTCGCCGCCACCCGGAAACCCGCCGCTTGGTACATCCCCTTGAAGCCGGCGTAGCCATAGGCCGCGTTGAGGCGCCGGTCCCCGACATCAGGGGGGTAGGCCTCGATCACTGTGGCGCCGTGGCCGCGAGCGAACTCGATGGCCGCCGCCAGAAGGGCATGGGAGACACCCAGGCCCCTGCTTGCCCGAGACACCACGAAACACACGATCGACCAGACCGGGGTGTCATCGACTCGGGCGTACACCGCCGATCTCTGGAGGCGCAGATAGTCCTGCCGGGGCGCGACGCTGACCCATCCGACTGGGCGGTCGTCGAGAAAGCCGATCAGACCAGGTGCGATCTCGGCCTCTCCCACCAGATCACGCATGCGGGCGTGATTCAACTCCCTCTTGTCCTGGTCGCGGCCGGTCTCCTTACCGGGCACCCGAAATGACATGCACCAACACCAGCTCGGGTCCCCGCCCTCGGAGAACAGAGTCTCCATGGCCGGGAAGATGTCGGTGGTGGCGGGCAGCACGACCAGGTCCACCCGCCGAGGATACGACACCGACACATCGCCAGGGATCAGATGATCACGGCGACCATAGCCAGAGCTGCCACTGCCAGGGCCACAGCCGTCCGGAGGGCGATGACCCTGGGGCCGGTGATCCGGGACCAGATCTCACCGATGACAAAACCGGCGATCATGCCCCCGAGGTGCGCCTCCCATGCCACTCCCCTGAGTATGAAGGGGATGGTGGCGTTGATCAGGAGGAGGAAACCGATTTGGCGAAGCATGGCCCGACCCTGCATGGTGTTCCTACGTCTGAAGGCCCAGTTGAGCCAGATCCCAAAGAGCCCGAAGATCGCCCCTGACGCCCCGACTGCGATGTCGGTCAGATCTCCCAGATAGAAGGCGAAGACCCCACCCACCCCGGCTGCTGCCAGGTAGAGACCGACGAACGGCCAGGTGCCGACCCCTCTCTCCACCTGGGGGCCGAGCACCCAGAGGGCCCACATGTTGAACAGGATGTGCATCGTCGAGGCATGGAGGAGAACCGGCGTGAATATCCGCCACCACTCCCCCGCCGCAACCAGGGCATTGATCTGGGCGAGATCGATGACCAGGGTGCTATCGGTCCGACCCATCCCGGTGATCAGGAAGAACCCGACGGCGAGGCCGATGAAGGTCATGGTTCCGGGAGCACCCGCCGTGGCCCGGCGTCTCGGACCGGTGGGGATCACTTTTTGGGTGCCTTCCGCCCGCATGCACTCGGGGCATCGTTGGCCCACCGTTGCATCGGTCGAGCACGAGGCACAGATCGGTCGTTCGCATCTGCTGCAGGTGAGAAGGGTGTGCCGGTCCGGATGGCGGTAGCAAACGGGGGCGGTCGTTGCCGAGTCGGTGGTGTGATCCTGGGTCACGGGAGAAACGGTATCGAATCCAGGGGCCTACGGAATGGAGCGCAGGGAGTCGAGAACCGCGCGCAGGTCTTCGGGCAGCTCGCTGGCCACGTTCATGGCCTCTCCGGTCCGGGGGTGGGTGAAGGCGATCTCGGCGGCATGCAGGAAGATGCGGGGAGAGGTGATGTGACGGGGTCGGGAGCCATATGTCGGGTCACCAACCACCGGGTGACCAATGGCGGCGAGGTGGACCCTGATCTGATGGGTCCGACCACTCTCCAACTCGACCTGGAGCAGGGTGCAGTCGGCATCGTCGAACACCGCGAGGACTTCATAGTGGGTGCGGGCCGGCTTGCCGTCGTGTGTGACCGCCCGTCGCATTGGCCGGCTGGGGTCTCTCCCGATCGGGGCATCGATGGTCCCGGTCTGCGACCCGAAGACCCCATGGGCGAGGGCAAGGTAGACCCTCTTGACCTGACGTCTCCTCAGGTCGCTCACCAATGCGCGGAACGCCTCGGTGGTCCTGGCCACCAGAAGCACACCCGAGGTGTCCTTGTCGAGACGGTGGACCAGACCCCACCTGCCCGGCTCGCCGACGCCCTGGAGCGCGGGGTACCGGTGGATGAGACCGGCGGCCAGCGTGGGGGCCACCCGGCCGATGCCGGGATGGGTCACCACCCCGGCGGGCTTGTCGACCACGATGACGTCCTCGTCCTCGTAAAGGACTACGAAGTCGACAGGCTCCGCCGCCAGGGGGATGGCTTCAGGCGGGAGCGGGCTGGTCATCACCGATCCCGACCTCACCTTGTCCGCCGGGCCGACCGTGGTCCCGTCGACGGTGACACCTCGATCGACCAGTTGGCGAGCCTGGGAGCGACTGATGGCAAGGATGGTGGCAAGGGCTTTGTCCACCCTGACCCCGTCGAGGAGGTCGGGGACTGTCAGCTCTCTCTTGTCCGCCACGCCTGGATCAGTAACAGGATCACCGCGAGGGTGACCGCAGAATCGGCGATGTTGAAGGTGGGGATCCACCACAGGTTGATCCAGTCGATGACCTTGCCATCGAGGAACCCATCCCCCCGAGTGACCCTGTCGATCACGTTCCCGAGCGCCCCACCGATGATCAGGCCGAAGGCCACCATCTCCAGAACCGGCCGCTGGCGTCTGAGGGCCCAGACCACCGCCGCAGTGACCAGGATCGCGGCCACCCCGAGCAAGGGGCCGGCGTTCTGGAACATAGAGAAGGCCGCTCCGGAGTTCTCGGTGAAGGTGAACCCGAAAAACCCCGGGATGATCTCCAGATCGCCTTCGGCGAACCGGTTGGCGGCATTTCGCTTGGTGAGCACGTCGAGGGCGATCACCCCGAGGCCGATCAGGACCGGTGTCAGGTAGCGACGGGTCAAGATGCCTTGGCGGCGCACTCGACGCAGAGGGTCGAGTAAGGGAGGATGCCGAGGCGCTCCAACGGGATCGACTTCCCGCAGCTCTCACACAACCCGTACCCTCCTGCCTCGATCCGGGCGAGGGCGTTCCGAACCTTGCCAAGCAGATCGAGGGTGTTCTGCTCGATCGATAGCTCCTTGGCGTATTCGAGCTTCATCGAGCTTGCCTCGGCGTTCCCCGGGTCAGGGCTCCGATCCGACGAGCTCTCTGTGAGCCTGGCCTCTTCGATCTCGCGCTCGTACTCGGAGATCTGGGTCTCCAAGCGGTTTCGCTCGGCTTCGAGACGCTTTTGGAACCGTTCGACGGTGGTCTTTGCCAGCTTGCGTGCCATGTGATTCTCTGTTGAAAGGGCCGGAACCCTACCAAGGTCGGCGCTGAAAGGCGGGTTTCCGGTCATTCGTGAACGATCTGGCCTGCCCTAGCATTCCGCCCTCGATCAAGCAGTACGGAGCGTTGGTGACATCTGAAGTGACGACATTCACCCGGGTCGAGCCGTTGGTGAGGTTTCCAAAACTGGAACAGGGCGTCCTCGAGCTGTGGCGCGCCACCGACGCCTTCGCCGAGTCGGTGCGCCGGCGCCCCGCCGACAACGAGTACGTCTTCTATGACGGGCCTCCCTTCCCCACCGGGAGCCCCCACTACGGCAACCTCCTGGCCGGGGTGATCAAGGACATGGTCCCCCGCTACTGGACCATGCGCGGGTACCGGGTGGAGCGTCGTTTCGGCTGGGACACCCATGGGCTCCCCATCGAGATGGAGGTGGAGAAGCGCCTGGGGATCTCGGGGCCAGCCGAGATCGCCGAGCTCGGGATAGCCAGGTTCAACGAGGAATGCAGGCTCGAGGTCCAGGCCAACACCGAGGCGTGGGAGACCCTCACCGAGCGCATCGGGCGATGGGTCGACTTCAGGAACGACTACCGGACCATGGACCCCGAGTTCATGGAGAGCGTGTGGTGGGTGTTCAAACAGCTCTGGGACAAGGGCCTGATCTACAAGGACTTCAAGGTGCTCCCCTATTCGTGGGGGGCCACCACCCCATTGTCCAACTTCGAGGCCAACCTCGACTATCGAGACATCGAGGACCCTTCGATCACGGTGCGGCTCCTGGTGGCGGAAGGGAACGAGGTGGTGGAGCCCGGCGACTATCTCCTGATCTGGACCACCACCCCATGGACCCTCCCCGGGAACCTGGCAGTGGCCGTCGGGCCCAACAACACCTATGCCCGGGTCAGGTCGGGCGATGACACCTACTGGGTGGTCGAAGAGCGTCTGTCTGTGGTGCCCGGCGACACCACCGTGGTGGCCACCGCCAGTGGCGAAGCCCTGATCGGGGTGCGCTATCAGCCCCCCTTCGACTACTTCGCAGGAGCTGGGGATGCGGGGGCCTTCAGGGTCATCGCCTCCGATGAGGTCACCGTCGACGAAGGGACCGGACTGGTCCACATGGCGCCGGCCTACGGCGAGACCGACTTCTACGCCATGCAGGGCGCCGGGCTCGAGGTCATCGTCGACCCGATAGACCTCGAGGGGAACTTCACCGAAGCGGTTCCCGATGTGGCCGGCCAGAACGTCAAGGAGGCAGACCGGACCCTGATCGAGTTGCTCGGAGCGGCGGGCAAGCTGGTCGGCTCCGAGCGAATCGTCCACTCCTATCCGTTCTGCTATCGAACCGGGACCCCGCTCATCTACAAGGCGATACCCACCTGGTTCGTGGCCGTCGAGCGATTCCGTGACCGGATGGTGGAGCGAAATCGGGCGGTCCACTGGGTCCCCGAGTATGTGGGGTCCCGCCGCTTCGGGAACTGGTTGGCGGGCGCTCGCGACTGGGCGATCAGCCGGAACCGCTACTGGGGCTCATGCATCCCTGTCTGGGAGTGCGACAACTGCGACGATCGGGTGGCGGTGGGGTCGCTGGACGAGCTCGAGCGGCTGTCGGGGCAGAGGCCCGATGACCTCCACAAGCACGTGATGGACGAGGTCCATTGGCCATGCGCCAAATGCGACGGTGTCATGTCGCGGGTGCCCGAGGTCCTCGACTGCTGGTTCGAGTCGGGTTCGATGCCTTATGGCAAGCTGCATTATCCCTTCGAGAACCAGGAGCGTTTCGAGGCCACCTACCCGGCCCAATTCATCGCCGAGGGCCTCGACCAGACCCGGGGGTGGTTCTACACCCTGATCGTCCTCTCCACCGCCCTCTTCGATCGCCCCGCCTTCGAGAACTGCGTGGTCAACGGGATGATCCTCGCCGAGGACGGCCGGAAGATGTCGAAGAGCCTCAAGAACTACCCCGATCCTTCGGAGATCTTCGACGATCAGGGGGCCGATGCCCTCAGGGCGTTCCTGATCAACTCGCCGGTGCTCAGGGCCGAGCCTCTCCGATTCTCCAAGGACGGGGTGGCCGAAGTGGTGCGGACCGTGCTGTTGCCCCTGTGGAACACCTACAGCTTCTTCACGACCTACGCCGAGGCTGACCGGATCACCATCGCCGACCTGGCCGCGGCACCTGCACCTGCGGACCGCCCCGAGATGGACCGTTGGATCCTCTCGGTCCTCCAGAGCTTGATCCAAGAGGTCAACACCCAGATGGAGGGTTACTACCTGTACAACGTGGTGCCACCGACGCTGGGGTTCATCGACCACCTCACCAACTGGTATGTGCGCCGGTCTCGGCGCCGGTTCTGGCGGTCACGTGACGACGGCGCCGCCGCCGAGACGGACAAGCTCTCCGCGTTCGCCACCCTATATGAGGTGATGACCACCTTCATCGAGGTGCTGGCGCCGGTCCTCCCCTTCCTCACCGAGCACATCTACCAGGATCTGATGGCACGCCATCACCCGGACCTGCCCCGATCGGTCCATCACCGTGACTTCCCAACGGCAGACATCGAGCTCATCGATCGGCCGCTCGAGGAGGCAATGGCCGCGGTCCGTGAGGTGGTGCGTCTCGGCCGCAACCTTCGGAAGCGGGAAGGCCATCGGGTGCGCCAGCCCCTGGCATCATTCACGGTTCTGACCCGCGACCCGGTTCTCAGTGCGGCGGTGAGGAGCCATGGCGATGTCATCTCCGACGAGCTCAACGTCAGGTCGGTGTCGGTGAGCCCAGACGAGTCCGATCTGGTCCGGCTCGCCGCGAAGGCCAACTTCCGGCGCCTGGGCCCGGTGCTGGGGAGCCGGATGCGGGATGTGGCCGAAGCCATCGCTCTACTCCCGCCCGATCGGGTCGTCGAGCTACTCGATGGGGCGGCGCTCGAGGTGGCGGGTCACCCGATCACGCTGGACGACGTGATGATCGAGCGCTCCCCGGTGGAAGGGGTGATCGTCGAGGCCGGGCCCGACTTTGCCTGTGCCCTCGACACCACCCTCACCGACGACCTCCGGTCGGAGGGGCTGGCGAGGGACCTGGTGAGCAAGGTGCAGCAGCTTCGCCGGGAAGCCGGTCTTCGGGTCTCGGACCGGATCACCCTCCGCTGGAGCAGCGACGATGACGAGATAGCCGACGCTTTCGACAACCACGAGGACTACGTCGAGTCCGAGGTCCTGGCCAGCGGGATCACCAGGGCAACCGAAGGTTCGGGCACCAGTGTCTCGATACAGGGCAGACAGGTCTGGTTGGAGGTGAGCCGGGCCGGCTGAGTCTCAGTCGGAGTTGACGGTCTCCTCGACCTCGGTGTCGTCCAGATCGATGCTCAGGTCGCCCATGCGCATGTCATCGTCTCCCATGCCCATGTCATCTGAGAGCTCATGGCTGCCGTGGGAACCGGAGCCCGTCTCGTCGCCCGACTCCTCGAGGGTGTCGACTTCGGCCTCGACCTCAGAAGCGGCCGGTTCGCGGTCCGGGGACTCGCCGAGATCCTCGTGGTCCATCTCACCCTCGTCGGGCATCAGCTCCGATGGCTCGTCTCCGCCGGACTCCTGGGTGACCTCGTTCGCTGGCGTGTCGTCGAGGTCGGCGGACTGGTCGTCCTCCGTCGAGCCGGTGGCGGCGACCGACGACTCGGTCTTGGTGATCGAGACATCCATCTCGTCGAGGCCGTCGGCGACCACGGTCGCCAACACTGCGAGCTCCCGGCGTACGTTGTCGACCCTGAGTCTCAGTTCCCCGATGTGTTGTTGGGCCTCGGCCTTCTCTTGGTCTCGCTCTTTGACCCAACTCTCGGTCTCGTCCTTGGCCTCCTCCTTGATGCGCTCGGCTTCAGCGCGGGCGCTCGCCAGCATCTGGTCGGCAGCGTTCTGAGCCGCGATCAGGGCGCGGCCAACTGCGCTCTCGTCCGGGGCGGGGTCGGATGACGACGCCGATTGCCTGCCGCCCTTTGCCTTGACCTGCTCCTCGAGATCGCGAATGGTGGCGATCACATCGTCGAGAAAGTCGTCGACCTCGTTGAGGTCGTAACCACGGAGCGCGGTTGAGAACGTCTTCTGCTCGATGTCGGATGGCTTCAATAGCATCTCCCAAACCTTTCGGCTCTCGTCCCGGCAGGATAAGCGTATTGGCCGGTGTCGGCACCTCAAACCGCGATCTCGCCTGAGAATCAGATGATGCCGCGAAGCAGTTGTATCCCGATGATCAGGATCAACGGTGAGAGATCCAGCGCCCCGCCGCCAAGACGGATCGGCGGGATCACCCGCCGTATCGGTCGGATGACCGGTTCGATGATCCTGTCGAGGAAGTGCTTGACCCGCCCCAGCGGGTGCCCGTAGGACATCGGGATCCAGGAGAGAACCACCCAGGCGAACACCGCCAGGAAGTAGATGTAGAGCGCGGTGTCGAGGATGTCGAGCAAGGATCAGTCGATGTCGTCTAGCTCATAGGCGCCGAGACCGGAGAGCCTTCTCTTCTCGTCGCGACTGAGCGTGACCCGCGGAGGTAGGACCGCGATCAGCCCGTCACCGACCTTGCGCATCGATCCGTCGAGGGCGTAGATCAGGCCGGAGGCGAAGTCGACCACTCGCCGAACCATGTCGGGGTCGGTGTTGCGCAGGTCGAGGACCACCGGGGTCCGGTCCCGAACCCGATCGGCCAGCATCCGGGCGTCGCTGAACTCCTCGACCAACAGGATGTCCGACTGGACTTCCACCGGCCTCACCATCGACCCCCCGAAGCCACTGTCGGAACGTCCTTGTGGGCGGATGGCGGTCCGTGAGGTGGGAGGCGGTTCGACCCTTCTACCCTGGGGGAGGGCCTCTGCGATCGGCGCCGAGGCTTGGTTCTCATAGCCGTTGGAGTACGGCTCGTCCTCGAGTTGGTCCTCGTCGACGAGACCGAGGTATACGAGAGCTTTGGAGAACAGAGAAGACATCAGACTCCCGTCACTTGCGGGGGCCAAAGATAGCCCGTCCCACGCGAATGATGGATGCACCCTCCTCTATCGCCACCGCAAAGTCGTCGGTCATACCCATCGAGAGCTGATCGGCGGTGGGGAATCGCTGCCGGACCTCTGATCCGATCCCCCGGAGCCGTCTGAAGTAGCCGCGACTCGACTCGGGGTTGTCCGGGATCGGGGGGATCGCCATCAGGCCCCGAACCTCGAGGCCGAGGAGGTGAGCCATCTCGACCGTGGCGAGAGCCCGGTCCTCGGGCACTCCTGCCTTCTGAGACTCGTCACCCAGGTTGACCTGGATCAGAACCGGTGGGGGCAGGCCGGAACCCTTCAGCCAGGCGAGCGCCAGGGCACGACGATCGAGGGAATGAAGGAGGGTGGTTATCGGCCGGACCACTCGGGCCTTGTTGGTCTGGAGCGCCCCGACGAAGTGCCATCTGATGTCAGTCGGCAACACTGCCGCCTTGTCGGCCATCTCGCCCGCCCGGTTCTCCCCAAAGTCGCGATGCCCTTCTTGGTGGACGGCGAGCACCGCGCCAGGACTCTGACCCTTGGACACCACCACCAGCGTGATGTCCTCGCTGCGACGACCGGCACCCTCGGCGGCTTCGGCGATGGCGTCGAGCACCGACCGATAGCTCATGAGACCCAGCCGATGGCGACCTGGCGGCGGGGAAGGCCATCACGACGGTGACTGAAGAACCTGTTCTCATGCCGGGTGCAGCCATCGACGATCTCCAGATCGAGACCCTCGAGCTGGGCGGCGATCACGGAAGTCAGGTCGACCGAGATCGTCTCCCAGGTGGTGATGGCGGTATGGGTCGGGAAGACTTGGGCCACCTCTTCGCCGACCTCGAAGCAGCACGGCCTGATCCCCGGCCCGATCACCGCCCCGGTCGGCTCGTGGCCACCGCCGATCATCTCCTGTCGAAGCCGTCCGACCACTTCGGCGGCCGCCCCCCGCCAACCGGCATGGGCGACTCCTACTGCGGCCGGGGACCGGAGCACCACTCCGAAGCAATCGGCGGTGAACACCGCCACCGGGAGCCGCGGACGGGTGGTCCAGACTGCATCAGCCTCCCCCTGGAACCCGGGGTCGTCGGCATGACGAACCGCAGAGCCATGGACCTGGCGGACCGTGGCCCATTGATCGCTCAGACCGAGACGGCTGCTGAGACGGGCATGGGCGCCGGCATCGTTGCGAATGTCGCCATCAGCAGCCTCGCTGAACGCCACCCCCGCCACGCTTGGCGGGAGGATCATCCCTGCACGAAGCTCGGGATCTCGAGATCGTCGTCGTCGAACATCCTGGGCCGCCTCAAAGGCTCTGCGGTGGACTTGGTCGCCGGTCGATTGGCTCGGCGACGTCCCTCGAACCCGGCAGCGATGACCGTGACCTTCATCTCCTGGCCCAGATCGTCGTCGATGATGGCCCCGAAGATGATGTCTGCCTCCGAGTCGGCATGGTCGGCGACGACCCGCGCCGCCTCGGTGGCCTCGTGGAGGGTCATCGATGAGGGCCCGGAGACCGAGAGGAGAACACCCTTGGCCCCGTCCATCGATGCCTCGAGCATGGGGCTGGATATGGCCCGCTCCGCCGCCTGACGAGCCCGGTTCTCACCAGTCGCCCGACCGATCCCCATCACCGCCGAGCCGGCGTCGGCCATGATCGTCCTCACGTCTGCGAAGTCGACGTTGATCAGACCAGGGGTTGTGATCAAATCGGTGATACCGGTGACCCCGCTCATCAAGACCTCGTCGGCGAGTCTGAAGGTCTCGGTTATCGGTGCCGTGGGATCGCCCACATCGAGGAGTCGATCGTTGGGGATGACGATGAGGGTGTCCACGGCTCCCTTGAGAGCATCGATCCCCTCCTCGGCGTAGACAGCCCGACGACGACCTTCGAAGCCAAAGGGACGGGTCACCACACCCACGGTGAGCGCACCGACCGAACGGGCCACTTCTGCCACCACCGGGGCGCCACCGGTCCCGGTACCGCCACCCTCTCCGGCTGTGATGAACACCATGTCTGACCCCTTGAGGGCGTCTTCCAGCTCGGAACGGTGCTCCTCGGCGGCGGCCCGGCCGATCTCGGGGTTGGCACCTGCGCCCAGCCCGCGGGTGACGTCGCGACCGATGTCGAGCTTGACGTCGGCATCGCTCATCAGCAGGGCCTGGGCGTCGGTGTTGAGGGCGATGAACTCGACACCGCGGACACCGGCTTCCACCATGCGATTCACGGCGTTGACACCGCCTCCACCTATGCCGACCACTTTGATCACGGCCAGATAACCGCCACTGCTGCTGCTGCTCACTGAAGAACCTCCACGGGAATCGAAAGCTGAAGTAGAGGTTTACCGTTGTTGGAGAACTTAGTAAACCCCGAAACATTCAGTCTCTTGTTGAGACTTAGAGATCTGGTCTATGGCTCCTCCGACTCCTCGCTGTCCTGGTCACTACCCCCGGCTTCGCTCCCGGTCCCCTCACCACCGGCGGGACTGACCGCCGGGTGGGTCGGCGCCACCAGGATCAGCGTTGACGTCCTCGGGATGTCCTCCGCCATCAGGGAGACCAAGGAGATCGCCTTCTCCCGCATCTCGGTGGCCCGCCCCAACCTGACCTGATACCCGGCCACCACCGCCCAGAGCTCGCCAGAGTCGAGTCTCACCGCGGTGGCTTTGGCGATCTCCGGAGGCAGCGCAACCACGAACTCGATACACCCCAAGACCAGGTCCGAGTCGGAGGCCTCATCGTCGTTGATCGTGGGCAACCGGACCCAGCCCAGGCTGTTGTCGGGCTCGACGCCACTTGGGACCGCTTCGCCGTCACCGGCCCGACGGGACCAACCTCCGGAGGTCTCCACCCACGCCGCCGGAACTCGCTCCTCCACTCTCACGATCACGTCGTTCGGCCAATCCAGCTCGACCTCGGCGACCATCACCCAGGGGTCTGCCTCGATCGCTTCCTCCACCTCTCCAGCCCCGATCAGGACCAGTGGCCTGCCCGGAACCACATCGTGCTCGACGAGAATGGCGGCGGTTTGGCTCGACACCACTCCCGCCACCCGCACCCGGGAGACACTCATCCATGGTGACAGGGCGAACCAGACCAGGCCGCCGCTGGCCAGGACCACCGCAAGGAACCGGAGGAGGCGCCTGACGTTGCGATGGGCATGGTCTTCGGCGACCTCCCGCCGCCTCTCGGCCAATCTGGGATCGATGGTCATTCCTCAAACCCGACGAACTGGATCTCGGGCTCCAGCTTGGTCCCGCTCAGCTCGAAAACCCGGTCTTTGACCAGTTGGACCAGCCGATAGATGTCGGCGGTCTTTGCTCCCTGACCAGCCACGAAGAAGTTGGCGTGCTTGGTCGATACGGTCACGTCCCCCACGCCCAGCCCTTTGAGGCCGAGAGTGTCGATCAACTCCCCGGCAGTGATGTGCTCAGGGTTCTTGAAGACACTGCCTGCGTTGAGCGTTCCGCCGGGTTGGTTCTCCTTCCTCCAGCGGGTGATCACCCGGATCTGCTCTCTTGCCGCCTCGATGTCTCCCCGATGGCCGGCGAACCGGGCCGTGGTCACCATCTGGTGCGGCTCGAGGATCGAATGCCGATAGGAGAGATCGAGGTCTGTGGGTGTCAACGCGCTCACAGACCCGGTGTGGAGGTCGACGACCACCGCCTCGATCAGACGTTCTCTGGTCTCGGTGCCGAGACAGCCGGCGTTCTGGCGCACCGCGCCACCGACAGACCCAGGGACCCCGACGAAGAACTCGAGGCCGGTGAGCCCGTGATCCACCGATGCCCGGGCCAGCCGGGGCAATGGAACCGCCCCGCCGGCGTCGACCCCATCGTCATCGAACTCGATGCCGGCAAACCCATCGCCGAGCCTTATGACCAGACCGGGGAAGCCGCGGTCCGCCACCACCAGGTTGGAGCCCCGGCCGATGATGAGCAATGGGTGCTCCCGGCTCAGCCCCGAGTCGATCAGCCGTTCCAGGTCCTCCTGGTCTGCGACCTCGGCCAGGAATCGGGCGGGGCCACCGGCCCTGTAGGTGGTCAGCGGCCCCAACGGGACGTCGAGGGTGACCAGCCCCGACTCGACGAGGTCCTCGATCGTCGGACTCATCGGCCGGCCAGCAGCGAGGCGAGCTCGGTGTGGAGAAGGGTGATGTCGCCCGCCCCCATCGACACCACCAAATCCCCGGAGCGGAGCAACGGCGCCAGGAACTCACCGAGATCCGCTCGATGGGGCACATAGTGGACCTGTGCTCCCCGGGCCTCGGCGGCGGCAGCAACCAGCTCCCCGGTGACCCCGGGCACCGGGTCCTCGCGGGCCCCGTAGACGTCGGTGACCACCACCACGTCCGCCCCGGCGAGGGCTGCACCGAACTCCTCACCGAATCGCTCGGTCCTCGAGTACAGATGCGGTTGGAACACCGCCCAGAGCCGCGCTGCGCCATAGGTGCGGGCCGAGTCGACGGTGGCCCTCACCTCGGTGGGATGATGGGCGTAGTCGTCGTAGAGAGTGATCCCGCCAATGGTCCCCCGATGCTCCCAGCGGCGCTCCACACCCCGGAACCCGCTCAAGGACGGCCCAAGGGTCTGGAGATCGTGACCCAATTCGGCGAGGAGCGCGAGGGCGCCGGCAGCGTTGATGGCGACATGCCTTCCCGGCCTGGGCACGTTCACCGTCACCGGGCCCGCAGGCCCCTCCAGGGTGAAGGAGCTCCCTTCCTTGCCCGACACCAGATCACCGACCTGCCACGTCGAGTCGGAGGCGAGACCGTAGGTAGAAGCCTCGGCTGCCCTGGCCACGGCCAGTGACCCGGGGTTGTCGGCGCAACACAGGACCGGACCGTCGACCCCCGTGGCGACCCCCACGAAGCTCTGCATCAGCCCCTCCTCGTCTCCGAAGTGATCCAGATGGTCGATTTCGACGTTGGTCACGACCAGGCCAGACAAGTGGATCGACTCGAAGGTCCGAAAGGCCTCGTCGGCTTCGATGACCAGAAGCGGGTCGGCGCCGAGATGGCCGTTGGTCCCGAGCCCGACCAGATCACCACCGATCACAAAGGAAGGATCACCTCCGAGAGCACGAAGGGCCGTGATCAACAAGGCGGTGGTTGTGGTCTTGCCATGGGTCCCGGTGGCACCGATGGTCTCGATCCCTGCGGAGAGAGCCGCCAGCAGCTCCGGTCGTCGCCAGGTCGGTATCCCCGCCCCCCGCGCCGAGAGCAGCTCCTCGTCGAACTCGGGCACGGCCGAGGACGCCACCACCAGGTCGGCTCTCAGGGCCAGGTCGGGGGCATGCCCGGTTGCGATCTCGACGCCGATGTCGGCCAGCGCCTCGAGGCTGGCGCCCCCGCGGAGGTCCGACCCGGTCACGGCATGACCCAGTCCCACCAGGACCTTGGCCAGAGCGCTCATACCCGCACCGCCGGCACCGATGATGTGTATCCGCTGGTGCTCGAGTCTCATCCGGCCGCCTCGATCATGGCGTCGGCGATGACGTGGGCTGCATGGGGTTTGGCAAGGCGATGTGCCTTCTCACGCATGGTCAAAAGGGTCTCAGGTCGAAACAGGGTGGCGGCGATCACTTCTCTCAGACGGCTCAGATCGGGCTCGGGCACGGTAACCGAAGCCCCGGATTCGGTGAGGAAGCGGGCGTTCTCGATCTGATGTCCGCCCGACCCGAACTCACCGGGCACCAGGACGGATGGTGTGCCTGTCGCGGTCAATTCGGCCACAGCGCCTCCCGCCCGGGCCAGGACCAGGTCGGAGACGGCGTAGAACGATTCCATCCTGGTCTCGAAGCCCGTTCGCACCCAGGTCACCCCGGGGCCGGGCTCAAGCAAAGTGGTCTCGTCGATGAACCGCCTCCCGGTGATATGGAGCACCTGGATATCGGGCCCCTCCCAATCGGCGACGAGTCTCATCACCGCCTGATTGATCACTCCCGCTCCCAGCGACCCCCCGACCACGCCCAGAACCGGCCGATCTGCACCAAGCCCAAAGCGACCAAGAGCCTCTGGACGCAGCGCCGACCTGTCGAAGTGCCAGAAGGGCTCCCGAACCGGGTTACCCACCCACTCCGCCTCGGGCAGTCCCACGGTGGACGGGAACGCACCAAAGGTGCGTCGGGCCCAACGAGCCGCCACCCGATTGGCCAGGCCGGCATGGGCGTTCTGCTCGGCGTTGAAGAAAGGAGTGCGGAGCCTTCGGGCCGCCAGACCTGTGGGAATGGTGATGTACCCGCCTACGCCGAGGCTGGCCCGGACCTTCCTCTCGGACATCGCCGATACGATCTCCCCTCGTGCCCGCCGCACCACCAGAGGCAGCGTCAGGTTCCGGGGGGCGAAGGACCGCTGCAGGCCCCTGATCTCGACACCCAGGAAGGGGAAGCCCTCCTCGGGATAGATGGTGGCCTCGAGCCTCGACCCGCCGACGTAGAGGATGTCATGCCGGGGAACGCCCCGGTCGACCAGGGCCTCGCCCACCGAGAGCCCCGGGAACACGTGACCCCCTGTCCCGGCGGCAGCGATGAGAAAGGTCATCTCCCCCTGTTGACCTCGCTGACCCCGCTCTGGCTGATGTTTACCAGGATCCCGATCGAAGCCATTGCCACTACAAGGGCAGTGGACCCGTACGAGATGAAAGGAAGGGCGATCCCGGTGATGGGCATGACACCCAACACCCCGCCGATATTGACCAGGGCCTGGAAGGACAACCAAACCGTGATCCCGGCGGCGACCATCCTCCCGAACCGGTCGGGCGCCCTGGCCGTCACCGCCCAGCCGCCGAGAGCGAGGACGATG
>JBBDML010000039.1:0-9155 GCA_040878345.1 Acidimicrobiia bacterium
CGACATAGGCATGGAGGCGGCCATCGAGGAAGCTCGCCTCGGGCTGGGCGAAGGAGGAATTCCCATCGGCTCGGCCTTGGTCATCGATGGCGAGGTGGTCGGCCGGGGCCACAATCGGAGGGTCCAGTCGGGCTCGGCGATCCTCCATGGTGAGATGGATGCCCTGGAGAGGGCGGGGCGGCTGCCGGCATCTGCCTACCGGAGCGGGACTATCTACACCACGCTCTCACCATGTGACATGTGCTCGGGTGCGATCCTCTTGTACGGCATCCCCCGAGTCGTGGTCGGTGAGAACCGCACCTTCATGGGGGCCGAGGATCATCTCCGCTCCCGTGGGGTGGTGGTCGAGGTCCTCGACGACCGGCGTTGCATCGAGATGATGACCGACTTCATCGCCACCAGCACCGAGTTGTGGAACGAGGACATCGGCGAGGGGTAGCCGGAGGCGTCGTGGCGGCCCCAGATGGGGCTCTCTCACAGATGGGTACTCTCACATCATGCTGAGACGCACGCTGATCTGTGCGGCCGGCGTGCTCATCTCGGTGGCCTGCACCGACGGCGGCGACTCCGGCTCGGGCTCGACAGCTCCTCCCGACCCGGTGGCCTCTGGCGGGCCGATCGGTGTCGAAGACCTCGCCGGGCGTCTGGTCACCATCGACGACACCGGCAACATCATCGTCATCGAGCCCGATGGCTCGAGCCCGGTCTCGGTGACCGATGACGCCGGGGAGTCGGCGCGCTACTCCCAACCCTCCTGGTCACCGGGATCGGACCGCCTCGCCTGGTCAGAGATCTCCGTCGCCAACGGGACAGGAGTCGGGCTCAGCGACCCGGACGGGGCCCAGCGGGCCACCGCTGCCATGGACGCGCCACCATTCTTCATGTATTGGTCCCCCGACGGCCGGGGAATGGGTGTCCTCCACAACGGGAGTCAGGGGGCCATCGAGTTCGAGCTGGTCGACACCGCTGCCGCCACCACCAGGGTCGTCGCCAACGGGTCGCCGTTCTACTTCTCATGGAGCCCGGCCAGCGACCAGCTGGTGGTCCATATCCGTGGTTTGGAGTTCGCTATACTCGACCTCGACGGGGCTCCCACCGATCTGGGCGAGACAGCAGTCGCCTACCCGGCTCCGCATTGGACCCCGGCCGGGATCTTCCATCTCGGTGGCCAGGGCCTGGAGCTCCGTATCGTCGATGGCGAAACCCGGGTCCTGGCCAGGACGACCGGGCCCCTGGTCATGGTGGCCAATGACCAAGGAACCCGATTGGCGGTCCAGGCGGTGCTCCCCGAGGGCGAGGGTGGGATCGAGGTCGCTCTGGAGGACACACCCCCACTTCCAACGAACGTCGTGGTCCTCATCGATGTCGAGAGCGGTCGGCTCGAGACGATCACCTCGGCACCTTCCATTGGGTTCTTCTGGAGCCCCGACGGCGAGTCGCTCCTGATCCTGGAACCAACCTCGACGATCGGCGAGGTGCGTGTCCTCATGTGGGGCGCCGGCGAGACCAGACAGTTGGGTGTGATGTCACCCCATCCCTTCTTCATCAGGGATGTCCTCCAGTTCTTCGACCAGTACTCCCAATCTCTCCAGCTGTGGTCACCAGACTCGGCGGCGGTGACCCTCCCCGGCGCCGTGGAAGGGGAGCCCGGGATCTGGGTCTATCTGGTGGGTGGTGATGATGCGGTCCGGGTATCCGACGGGAGCTGGGCGGCCTGGTCCGAAGGATGAGGTCCGATCCATCGCGTGGCCGATCGAGTAGTCGGGGTGTCATCACATGAAAGGACAGGATTGATATGGCTGAAGTGTTGATGTTCCACCACGCCCAGGGCCAGACGCCTGGATTCCACGCCTTCGCCGAGGAGCTGAGACAAGCCGGGAATGTGGTGCATACCCCCGACCTCTTCGACGGGCGCACCTTCGGCAGCATCGAGGAGGGTGTGGGCTTCGCCGGCGAGGTCGGTTTCGGGGAGCTCATCGACCGCGGGGTGCACACCGCCAACGGGCTTCCCGATGCGCTGGTCTATGCGGGCTTCTCGCTCGGTGTGCTCCCGGCCCAGAAGTTGGCCCAGACCGGGTGCACGCGGCGCGTTGCTGTTCTACTCGTGTGTTCCCGTCGAGGAGTTCGGATCGTCGTGGCCGGATGGGGTGCCCGTGCAGATCCACGGCATGGATGCCGACCCCTACTTCGTCGACGAGGGGGACATCGATGCCGCCCGCGAGATCGTTGCGTCCACCGAGCACGCCGAGCTCTTCCTCTATCCGGGTGACCAGCACTACTTCGCCGATTCCAGTCTTCCTTATTACGACGCCAAGGCGGCAGCGCTCCTTACCCAAAGGGTCCTGAGCTTTCTCGAACCGCTCTAGTCAAGGGTCAGGACTCTGACCTTCTGAGATACCTTCACCCCGGACAGGGCCGTCTCGGGGTGTCTCAGGTGGGATCGTCGCCCCTCGCCATGAGATAACCGATGGCTCGTTCCGCCAACTCGTATTGTCCGACCAGGGCCCGGAATCGGGGCCCATGATTGGCCTCTTCCAGGTGAGACAGCTCATGGATGATCACCCAGTCGAGCACCCACAAGGGCATGGAGGCCAGCCGGCTGGAGATGCGGATCTTCCCTGTCGATGGCGTGCATGACCCCCATCTCCTCATCTGGCGGCTGGACCACTCGATGGTGGCTGGCGTCTGGAGCCGATACTCCCGGGCCAGGTCACGCGCCCGCCTCTCCAGGTCGATCTCCGCCGTCGACAGCCTGCGACTCGCCTTGGCGACCATGTCGTCGATGAGTCTCGCCTCCTCGTCCGGGCCGAGACCGGCAGGGATCAGCACCCGCAGCTTCCCGTTGGCCACGAAGGCCTGTGCGGTCCTCTTGCGTCGTTGACTGCGGGTCACTTCGACCTTCAGTTGGCTCATGAGCCCCTCCCGTATGGGCACAGCGTGCGGTCTTTCACGGCGGCGGGCGGTTCGAACCGGCCCCGGATCGTGGGAATCCTCGCCGCTCGAAGGCCGGTGCGTCTTCATGACCGTTCTCCCCTCTCTCCGGTTGGGCACGTTGGGCCGCTTCCTTCCGGTGGACCAGGGTGTGATGGAACCTGCAGAGCAGGACGCAGTTGTCGAGCTGGGTGGTGCCACCGTCGGCCCAATGGGTCCGATGATGGACATCGCACCAGCGGGCGGGGCGGTCACAGCCCCGGTAGGTGCAGTGGCGGTCCCTGGCGATTACGGCCCTCCTCAGCCCGGTTGGGATGGTCCTGGTCCTTCTTCCCACGTCGATGACCTCCGAGGATGGCCCGAAGACGATCCGGCACACCGAGGAGTCACAACTCATGCGACGGAGTGTGGCGATGCTGATCACCTCTCCACCTTGGAACTCGTGGTGACCGCCGGCGATGCCTTTGAGGGCATCGAGATCGCACACCAGGTTGAGGTGGGGCTTCTCACCTCCCACTGTCGGGGTGTCTGCGTGATCGAGGAAGTCTCGGGCGAGATCCTCCAATGCGTCGTGTCTGCGCTGCCGGGCGGTGCGATGGTCATTGGGAGCGGGTGGGGGCAACAAGGCACCGATCGTGGCTCTCATGGCTTGGAAAGCGCTTGGTGTGAGCCATCCGTCGATGCGCCCCATTCCACCGATTGTCTGGGATAGGTCCAGGCCCCGGAGGTTCTCCTGCTCGTCTGGATTCTCCATGGGACCGACGACACTCTGTCTCCAGTACTGAAGCACATGCCTCGTGTCGCCGGCCGTCAACGGCTCGACGATCTCGACCAGCTTGCCCTCGACGCCGGCGAATGGGCCCGGCGCCGAGTCGGAGGCCTCCAAGAGCCGGTGGGCTTGGTCGATGGAGATCCGCTGGTCGACCCAGGCCTCACGGACTCGCGGGCACCGTGAGACGGTGTGTGCCAGGGCCACCAGCCTTCGGGCCCTCCCTCCTGCCGTCCGACATCGGTCGATGAGAAAAGCGGTCAGCGACGGGTAGCCATGTGTGGCTGGCCCGGCTCTCTCGGCGTACCGGGTGAGACGGCGGGCCCGCTCAACCTCGATCGCACTCGCCGCCGACTCCAGCTCGACAAGATCCTCGGCCAGCTGGTCGACGTGGGCCTCGGCCAGATCCTGTGTCGTCCACTCATCGAGAGCGGATCTCAAACCACTCATGTCCCTCCCCGAACATATGTTCGTATAGCTATCAGACCCCTGGGACAGAGTCAAGAGGGTTGTCCCGGATAGAGGGTGCGGTGAGGGCCGCGGACAACGAGCTGGCCCGGGTCAGCGCGGGCCGGTGGCGGTGAAATGAGCGACGGAGCCGACCACGTCGATCTCGACTGTTCGAAACGACTCCTCCAGGATCTCGCGCAGCCCTTCCTCGGTGTCCCCGAGGTTGTCGAGAGCGCCTTGCCGGTTGAATGCCCAAAGGATCGCCCGCGCCTGCGGTGTGTGTTGTCCGGCAGTCCCAAGGACAGTCCCCCCGAACAGCACACCGTCCGGTGCGAGCACTGCGGCGACGTTTCTGATCGCAACAGCCTTGTGAGGCTGGGGACCGGGCAGACAGTGGAGGACGTAGTTGAGCCCAGCCGAGTCGAACGGACCACTCACCGGCAGGGGTTTGAGGACGTCGGCTTCGACGGTGGTCGGGTTCATCGGAGCCAGCCGACGGGAGACGTGAGCGAGCACCGTCGGATTCGGGTCCAGCAGGGTCAAATCCGTCTCAGGGGGCAGCCCGGCCTTGTCGAGGAAGTATCCGGTGCCGGGACCGACATCGAGATGTCTGGCTCCGAGGTGGTGGCGATAGCGGTCTACCACTTGTGGGGTGGGGGACCGCCATACGACTCGGGCCATGAACCCAAGTGCAAGAGGGTCATAGACCGCCAAGAACCAGGGTGTGTATCCCGCCTGGCCGCGATAGGCAGGATCGTCAAAGTCCATCCTCCACCTCTAAAGGGGGTGCGTCTTCGAAACCGGTTTTGCTCCGATACTCCATCATCGGCGATCGGGGTTACGGGATCGCTCCGAGCCCCCTGGGTCGGACCATGGCTCGAGGATCACAATTGCGGTCTCCCCGGATCGGAGCGCCGCATATGCGTCCAACTTCGCATCTATCTCGCGCCACCGGGCCCATAGCCGCGACCGTTCCTCTCCCGATGCAGATCTTCCCCTGACCGTTCGTGGGCCGTCGGCGAGGCCGAGGCCGGCGAGGGGATTCGCTTGGAGGTTGAGCCACCACGCAGGCTCCTCCTCAGCCCAGCCGTTCATCGCCATCGTGATCAGGTTCGGGCCATCCTGGATGTACCCGAGGATCACGCTCCGGTCCTGGCCGGTGCGACGCCCGGTGGTGGTGAGACGCATGGTGCCCCAGCGGTTGGCCTTGGGAGGCCACAGCCCGATTCGGCCACCAGTGACGCGGTACAGGCCGCGGTGGGTTGACCAGGCGAGGCGGACGAACCATCGAGGAGGGATCCGCGCCCGTTGCTTACGTTCGTCCGACATGGTGTGCTTGCCAAGCTGTGGTTCCATCGAGACTACCTGAGACGCCTTTAGCGCCCTGTCCCTCGCCGAGGGTGGTCGGTCGAGCTTCACTGGGCGATCTGACCGGCGGTGTCGGTTCAACCAGTGTGGACTATCTCCACGACAGGTTCCATGGCTTCCACTGCCGCCGTCATCTTGGGCCAGACGTCACACCGGATCTCTTCGAGGCCGAGCTCGCCCAAGGACAGGATGTACTCAGCTATCTCTGCAGACGTGCCCGTCACAGGCTGTTTCACTTGGGGCCCTTCGGTGTTGCCGATCTGGTCTCTGAACGCTTCGGGCACGACGGTGTACAGATCAAAGGTCCGGCCGAGCGTGGAGGGGTCTCGTTCCTCCGCCTCACAGGCCCTTTCCAACATGTCGACGATGGGCCTCAGCCGAGTCCTGACCTGTTCGAGTGTCTCGTCCCAGCCCCACCAGTTCCATGCGTCGCCGTATCTCGCAACCAACTGGAGCATCTTCGGGCCGCCGGCGGCGATGTTGATCGGTGGACCGTTCTGCCGAGGACCGCGCAACACCAACTCAGCCTGCTTGACCGAGTAGAACTCGCCTTCGAAATCGACCTCTCCGTTCTTGAGGAGGCCGTGGATGATCTCGATTGCCTCAGCGAACCGCGAGTACCGCTTGTCGGTCGGGAACCCGAAGGCCTCGTAGTCGGAGTCTGCGGTGTTCCCCGCTCCGATGCCGAGGACATACCGCCCCCCAGATATCTCATCGATCGTCTCAGCGATCTTCGCCGTCATGGCCGGAGAGCGGTACGGGGAATTGACAACCGACTGGCCCAGATTGATCCGATTGGTAGTCGCCGCTAACGCGGCAGCGATGGCCACCGATTCCCACACTCCATCCGTGACCTCTTCGCCGCGGTAGAGCAGGGCATCTTCGAACACGAACATGTCGAACCCAGCCGCCTCCGCCGCGGCTGCCCGCTGCCTGATCGATTCCCAAGAAGGCGCGGGTGTGGCGCCATTCGGACGGCCGTGGAGCTGATTGATGAGCCCGACTCGCATCCGCCGACCCTAGATCCCGAGGCTCGGGCACGCCACATGGCGTCGGGACAACCTGCAGGTAGGTCAGGCCGGGAGGTGGCGCTCTCCCGGCCCAACGTAGAGCACGTCGGGTCGGATGAGGACATTGGCCTGGGCCTGCTCCAGGCAATGGGCGGTCCAGCCGGCATGACGGGCCACGGCGAAGGTGGCCGGGAAGAGCTGAGAAGGAAGGCCGACGCCTTGGAGCACGGCGGCGGTGTAGTACTCGACGTTGGTCTTGATGGTGAGATCGGGTTTGTGCTCGGCCAGGAGGCGCAGGGCGATCTCCTCGACCGCTACCGCCTTGTCGAGCCAGTCGGCGACCCCGGCGAGCCCTTCCGCCACCTTGCGAAGGGCGGTGGCGCGGGGGTCGTGAGCGCGATAGACCCGATGACCGAAGCCCATCAGCCTCTGGCCCCGCGCCAGGGTCTCCCGGATCCAATCCTCGGCCTGGTCGACCGTGCCCATCTCATGGAGTTGGTCAACCACCTCCGTGGGAGCGCCGCCATGCCAGGGGCCCTTCAAGGCCCCGATGGCGCCCACCACTGCCGAGGCGATATCGGAGTGGGTGCTGATGATGACCCGGGCCGCGAATGTGGAAGCGTTGAAGCCATGCTCTGCACCGACGATGAAGTAGGCGTCGAGGGCGCTGGCAGCCGCCTTGTCGGGCTGCACCCCGCTCAGCTGGTACAGGAACCCGGCCGCCAGGTCCAGGGAAGGGTCCGGGTCGATCGGCTCGCTCCCCTCACGAAGCCGGGCGAAGGCGGCCAGAGCCGACGGAGCAAGGGCGGTAACGGCACGGGCCTGCTCGACTGTTGGAGGCCAGACGGTACCCATCTCGGCACCCCACACCGAGATGGCAGTGCGCAGGGCGTCCATGGCCCCGGTACCAGACGGGAGGAGACGCAGCGCCTCCACCACCTTCTCTGACAGCAGGGAGCAAGGCAGACTCGCCTCCCCCGGCCATTCGCCGGTCCACAACAGCTCCGCCACCTGGGCGTAGGTTCCGCCCTCGACGAGCTCACCGATCGGGTAGCCCCGATAGTGGAGGGTGCCCCGCTCGCCGTTGACCAGCGCCAGGGAGGTTTCCCCCGCCACGACATCTTTCAACCCAGGGGAGTAGCCACGTTGGTCACCGCTCATTGCCCACAAAGCCTAGGGAACCCGAGAGCCGGCGAAACTGCCAAGAAGTAGGCTCACTAGCGGGCGCCGATTCGCCATCCGGTAATCCCCGGCCAAGCAAGGCGTTCAGTTGTTCAGCCGGCCTCGGCGATCACGTCTGCGATGAATTCCTGAGAGTGCTCTATGTCGACGCGGTAGTAGAAGCCCATCGATGCACAGGGCACATCGCCCCATGAGGTCACTCCGACGACGACCTCCGTGCCCTCAACATCGCGCAGGATCGGACCTCCGGAATCGCCGTAACACGTTCCCTCGTCGCCTTTCGACTGGTTCTGGGACACCCGTAGCCAGGCATTCTGCAGGTTTTGGAATGCGGAGTGCGCGATCGCCCGATGGTCGAGATATTCGATGCCCCAGGGGGGCGGCTCGTCAACGAAGCTCCCTCCATACCCGACCACGGTGAATCGTTCTCGAGATTCACCGTTTCGAGGGTCAGTCGACCCTCGGAGGTCTTCGAGGTCTCCTAACCCGGCGTAGGACATCGGGGTGATGATCGACGGTTTGTCCAAGATGATCGCTGCGATGTCGTGGGGATCGGATGATGGGCCCCATCGATAGAGAGGGCTGTTCACAACCCGAACGATGTCGAGACACGTATCACATCGTGTCTTGGTGTCCGGTGGGTCGAAATCCGACGGGTCGGCATCGAAGCTGACCCAGATGTCGGCGTCGTTTCCCTCGCCGAGGACAGGGAGTCCATTCGATTCGATGAGGCCGTCGGCGACGAGACCGTCAGCACAGTGACCTGCGGTCAAGAACACCTGGGGATGGATGAGAGTTCCGCTGCAGTAGATGCCCAGGCCAAACTCGGGCACACCGATCACACGCCAGTCGATCATGATGGCGCCGACGGCGGGGTAGGCATCGGTGGTATCCGGCTCGCCCCAGGTGATGCCACCCGCAGGCAGCGCAGTGACCATCAGCAGCGTCAACGCACTGATTACACCCCCGAGTCGCTTCGTTCGAATCTTCATGGTTACCTCCCAGACTCCCTCTGATCGAACACTACGCATCTCGAGTGTTGGGCGGAGAGTCGAAAGTCGCCATGTGCTCCACTCTTCGCGGTCGAACTTCCGACCCCGGTTTGGCCCACACTCGGGTCGACGAGGACGAGGAGCCCGATTCATCCCACTGGCTCTCCCCGGACTGGGTGTTCACCCTGGTAGGGAATTGGTGGTCAGGGACGGCGTCGATCCGTCGACCTCCGGTTTTTCAGACCGGCGCTCTGCCAACTGAGCTACCTGACCGGGTTGGCCCTATCCAAGCGGATGGGGCTGGCGGGAACGACGGGATTTGAACCCGCGACCTCCGGCTTGACAGGCCGGCGAACACTCCAGGCTGTTCTACGCTCCCGTGACTTACCCGGGAACCCGGGTGCGACCGACGAAGTATATCGGTCGGTCCTCCCTGCTCAAGATGGGTGTGGG